>NZ_JBIBIB010000003.1:0-908622 GCF_042957345.1 Achromobacter sp. NPDC008082 | reverse complement strand
GAAGACGAACGGGACCAGGAAGAGATCTACGTCCATGCGCAAAAAGACCAGAACATTCATGTGAACCACAACGAAACCACCTTCGTCGGCCATGACCGCAGCGAACAGGTGGAGCATGACGAAACCATCGTCATCGGCCACGACCGCAAGGAAACGGTGGGCAATGACGAACACGTGCACATCGGACACGACCGGCGTCACGACATCGGCCAGGATGACTTTCTGACGATCGGGCGCAATCACACGGTGATGACGGGCAAAGACCGCACCGAACACGTCGGCAACAACCGGCGTGACAAGACCGCGGCCAACCACTGGATTGACACCAGCGGGAATGTGGAACACACGGTGCAGGGGCATCATCAGCTGCATGCGGGTCAGCGCATAGCGCGCAAGACGGCAGTGTATGAATTGCAGTCCGCCCAGCGCGCCGTCATTAAAGGGCCGGGCGGGACAATCACGATTGATGGCGGCGGCATCACGATTGACGCCGTCGCCATCAAAATCAAGGGGCCGATCAGCCAGCAATCTGGCGGAGCCAGCGCACCATCCATGGCTGGCGCGCCCAATCCGGGGCTGGCCATGGACCGGCTCTGCGCCATGCAGCCGGATGGCAGTTGCCCACGGGTGCCCTGCCCTTGCGGCATGGGAGCCGCGTGATGCCGCCCATGACGTTATATCCCCCCATTACGTCGCATCCCCCCATGACCTCGCATCCCGGATGGCCGCGCCGCATCGTGCAGCCCGCGCAAGCGCCCGGCATCGAGACGCTGGCTGAGGCCGGCCAAGGGTGGCTGTGGCTGGATGGCGCACAAGACGCCGAACTCGAAGAACAGGTCGTGGCGTTGACGCCCGCCTTCGATCACCACTGGCTGTGGCGCGACACCGCGTGGGCCTATACGTCGCCGGGTTACCGCCACGGTCCGCTGCTGACGCGGGTCAACGCGGATCTGCTGCAACGCTTCGTTGAGGACTGGGCGCCTAGGCAATTGGGAGTACTGATTATTGCGCCCGATGATGCTCACGCCAGCACCCGCCTGCAAAGCTTGCACCGTATGAACGCGCCCGACGGTTTGCCGCTGCGCTTCAGTCTTACCGCGACGCGCCAGCTGGAAGAGCTGTGCGAGGGGCTGGCGCCCCATCGGCTATCTGAACTGATAGGTCCAATTCGCGGGGTGACCTGGCGCACGGCTGACGTAGACGGCGCGCAATGGCTGCGCGTCGACCTTCGCGCCTTTGATGCTGCGCCGGCGTCCGCTTATGAAGACATCTACACCCTGCATGAAGCCGACGAAAACGCGATCAACCAGGCGAGCTTTGAATGGTTCATGCGCGAGACAGCCCGGCGCACCCTTCCCCCAGATCTCGCGGCCACCGATCCCGCTGCGCAAGCCAAGCTGCTGCGTCAGTTGGACATCTTCACCAACGAGGCCAGTGAAATTGGCCTGGTCATCGAGCGCGACGTGCGCCACTACATCGGGCTGCGGCTGCGCTTTCCCCAACAGCCTTTCGAGAAGGACGCCGTATTGCGCAAGCTCTTGACCCAGCAAGCGGTGCCCGGCCTGCAACGCTTGCATCACGCGGAACAACGCCTGAATCAGATTCAGCCCGCCTCCGCATCAGGACTGGCGACATGAGCCACGCTTTACCAGCCAGCCCCAAGGCGCTGCAACCGCCCCACCCCAGCGCCAAACAACTGGGCAAAGCCATTTCCCCGCCGCCCTGCGAACGGGGCATCCCGCTGTATCCCTTGCGGTATGGCATCACGGACAAGTCGCTCGACGCCAACGTCTTCCACACGTTGACCGTTGGGCTTTACCCCAAGCTGATCGATGGCAAGTCTGTTGGCTTGCGCGTGCTGCGCCCGCGCAGCTACGTCTATCTGTTCTTTCGCCAGCACGGACGCATGTGGACGCGTCAATACCAGGTCACCGACAACATCCGCTTCGCGCCCATCTGGTGGACCGACGCCGACTACGCCGCCGACGTACCCGGGCGCGCACAAGCCCCCGACGAAGCTGGCGCGGCGCGCTTTCTGCTGGTGCCACCCGGCGTCGAAGACGACACCGTTCATGTGCGGATCACCGATACGATCCTCAGCCACGCCGCGCTATGGCGCATCGAGAACGACAGCGCAGGATGGCGCAGCCTGCTGTCCACGCAGGTGAATGTGGAGCAAGTGGCGCAAGCCAACGTCTTCCCGGCATCGTTGCTAAGCCAGGTGCCAGAGTTGGCGCCGGCGCTCCCAGACGCGCCCAAGCCGTATCCCTGGAGCGAAAGCCAGCCGGACACCGATGGCTTTCAATCCATCCTGAACGCGATGAGCGCCGCCGCCCGGCCCCGCACTGACCTGGTTCCCAAAGCCGTGGCCGTTCATGACTTGGCGGGCATGCTCAGCGAGCTCAACGTTCTGGTGGGCAGCCGTCTGGATCAACTTCAAACCTACAGCGCCGACGCCGCACGCAAACTCCGCGTGTCGGAAATGATCGACGAACTCGGTAGCCTGAAACGACGCGAGGCCGAGCTTTACGCGGAAAAGAACGACGTCATTCGCAGCGCGATACCGCCGCATATCCCCGGAGGCAGCAACAAGGCTGGGCGCGAGCGGTCCTACCAGGCCGGCTTGGCCGCCCAACGCAAGCGTCTTGCCTACGCTCGCAATACCGAGCGCAAGCGGTTTGAAGAAGCGCATCCAGAAAAACTCAAACACTACACCGAAGCCGTCAGGCGCGCCGCCACTGACCTCTGGACAGTGTTCAACGACCAACGTGAGCTGTTCGACGTGATCATCGCGACCCACGCGCCCGACACGATCGGCCATCTTGATCTGCGTTGCCTGGTCGGGCACACCCTTCCCGCGCTCATCCATTGCCAAGCCGGCAACGCCTACCTGCTTGAACAGGTTGGCCCCGCCGGCCCCACCGGACTGCTGGAAAAAGCCGTCTTCGGCGCTCAGGAAGTGATCAGCTACGCCGAGCTCAGCGCGGGCCCTATCCGACAAGCCTCCAGCGCCGCGCTGGCCGCCCTGCAAAAAGTCCTGGAAGCGCTGCCCGCCGACGGCGCGTCTCATCAGTTGAGCGTCATGCTGGGGGCACTCGTTGCCCAGGGCCAACTCAAATCCCCCGGCGCGTTCTGGACCAGCGTGTACCGGCCCATCATGGAGGTGCTGGACGGCGCCATCGCCCGTGCACACGAGGTCCCCTTGTCCGACGTTGGCAACTGGGTGCGCGACCAGATGGGCCTGAAAGGCGTCAACGGCTTCCGCCCGAAAACCGTGGACCGGGCGGCCCATACGCTTGTCACGCTTTACGACACGCAGGACGTACAGGAAAAACTCGCCCAGGTCAGAACGCTGCCTCAACGTATTCGCTTCTGGCACAACGTCCAGCTGTCGCTGGGCGGCGTCGCCGCGTTCGCCACGGTGTACAGCGCGGGCGAAGCGTTCCGGGCGCTGGGAAAAGAGGACGGGCTGACGCTAGGGAACGCACTGAATGCAACCGGCCGGGTGCTGGGCGTCAGCGCGGCCGGGGTGTCGATGACGCGAATGCACTTTGAGAAGCAGCGGGATTTGGCGAAGCTGAGGGGGGAGTCGGACTTGGCGGAGGCGTTTGACAAGGTTGCCAAGCGCTGGGAGCTGCGCGCCATTGGCGCCGCGGCAGCAGCAGCGTTAGCAATTGGTACGAAGGATTGGTGGGAAGCTGCATACAAAGACACGGGATCGGCAGCTGGAATCAGCTTTGCTAGCGGTTCTGTGCAAATGATGGCGGGAACAGTCGGTTTTCTGCATTTATCAGGAAAGCTAAATGCCCGATTTCTCGTTGGATGGGCTGAATCGGGCTTCTCCGCATTTCGTGCGGGCGCTACAGTCGCCCGTTTAGGTGCCGGCCCCATCGGTTGGATACTTCTGGCGGTGGAGGCCCTTTACTTTGTGCTTCGTCATGCTCATCAATCTGCGGCCGACGAAGCAAAGGTCACAACCTGGATCGCACGCAGCATCTGGGGCATCCAGGGTAAACACGCCCCGTTCGCCAGCGACGAACAGGAACTTCACGAATTCCACCGACTGTTCCAAGAACCGACCATCGAAACGGACGTCGCTGTCCTTAAGATCGCTCGCAGCCTGGAGCCAATCGAAATGATCTCCAACGGAGTCGGCCTTCCCGAAGATGCACGCACGATCACGGTTCGCCTACCGGGATGGCAGCCGCAAATCAGCCACTACACGATCACTCAACAGCACGCCGCGAGCGTGGAGAACTTCATCGGGCCAACCAGACGCTATGAAGATCCGAAGCTGGTCTCTGTTGAAAATGGTGTGGGCATCATCAGCATCACCACCAATACCGTGCTCGGGAAAACCAACGTGGAGTACCGACCCAACGGTTTCACGGACGCCGACTTCGTGATGCAAGAGAGCCAGCTATGGTGAAGCAACTTCGCGTCATTGATCCTGCTACGGTTCCTGACGCCAAAGTCGAATTCATCCGCCAATGCGCGGCGCTGGACGCGCGTACTGATCACGCCGCTTTGCCGGATATCACCTACGCCATGGAACCAGACAAAGTCTGCTTTTTCGACGATGTATCGGACTCAGAACAGTTCAATGACCGCTACATCGAACCCAGAGTGGAAGGTCAGATCACGTTCCTGATGCAAGTGTCCACGTTGGGAGTACCGATGTCTCTGCTGATCGTATTTGTCATGGCGCCGTTGTTTAATGAATTTCACCTAAGCGGCGTGTTTATTTGCGTTCCATTTTCTCTAATCGCGTGGTTCTTCCTTTGGATGGGAGGCGGCATGGCGCAAAGCCGCATTCGGTTCAACCGCCAAGCACAGTTGGTCCATGTCACCTACGGGAATTCGGTCGTGCATGTTCCATGGCGTGACGTCAGACCCTACACCGAGCTCGGTCATGACTATCGCTTGCGGCTGTACTTTCCTGTTCCGTACGCCGACATCATGAGCCAGCCGGAATTGGACCCGGAGCGCGTAAGAAAAAGGAAAGTGCCGTTCATCGTTGAAGGAGATTTTGACGCGCACGACAACTCCCTGGACGGCAACCTTACCCGCCTGGAATTCATCCGCCGCTATATGGAACACGGCCTGGACGCGATCCAGCCAAACCCAAAGATGGTCAAAGAAGGATTAGTCGGCAAGCCCACCGGAGACAATCCAGTCGTGCGGACAGGCAGGCTCAGCGACATCTTCCTGATCTGGGATGTCTGCTTCAACCTCTTGAGCCTCAAACCCCTGCTGGACCGCTGGATCAAGCACAAAGCCAACTCCTTCCGCTGGCCCGAAGAAGTCGAGCGTCTGTGCGCGCCCGGCGCTGATCTTTCCGGCTATGACACCCGCCCTGTCAAATCCAGCACCCGCTATTTCTACCGCTACGTCGGCATGGACAAAGGCGTGATCTTTGTCGACCATCGCGGCAGGCAGGTTCAGCCGCGCAGTACCGCGGGATGAGTGGAATTCGCGCCGCGCACGCCACCCGTGCGCCACACCAACCCCGCGCTAATGATCAGCGCCAGCGTCAGCAGCCCGCCCGCCATCGCCGCGACGCCTGGCCATTGGTTTGCCGCCCAGAAGTGGCCGCCCCAGGCGCCCAGCACGCTGGAGCCCACGTAGTACACCAGCAGGTACAGCGATGCGCCCAGCGCTTTGTAGCCGCGTGCCATCTGGCCGACCCAGCCGCTGGCCACGGCGTGCGCGGCGAAGAAGCCGAACGTGAATAGCACGATGCCGGCGATCAGAATCCCGAGAGAATCGGACAACGTCAGCAGCAAGCCCGCCAGCGCCAAGCCGGTGGCGGCGGACAGCATGGGGCCGCGGCCGTGGCGGTCGGCCAGTCGGCCGAAGAACGTGGACGCGAAGATGCCCACCAGGTACACGACGAAGATGAAGCCGATGAATGTTTGGCTGAGCGAGAACGGCGGCAACAGCAGGCGAAAGCCGACGTAGTTGTAGACCGTGACGAAGGCGCCCATCAACAGGCCGCCCATGGCGAACAACGCGCACAGCGGGCCATTCTTCATGTGAGCGCCGACGCCGGCGCGCATGTCGCCCAACACGCCTGCCCAGCCTCTGCCGCGTTGCGGCGTGAAGCGGCGCGATGCGGGCAGCAGCCACACGAACAGCAGCGCCGCCACGATACCCAGCACGCCCAAGGTGCCCATTGCCGCGCGCCAGCCAAAGTGGTCAGAGACCAAACCGGTGATGACGCGGCCGGACAAGCCTCCGAACGCGCTGCCGCTGATATACAGACCCATGACAAAGCCCAGCGTGTCCGGCTCGACTTCTTCGGCCAGGTACGCCATGGCGACGGCGGGTACGCCGCCCATCGCTACGCCCTGCAAGGCGCGCAGCGCCAGCAGGCTGTGCCAGTCCGGCGCCACGGCGGCGATGGAGCCAAGCACAGCCGAGGCGAAGAGTGACAGCGCCATGATGCGTTTACGCGGCAAGGCCTGCGAGAACAGGCCGACAAAAAAGATCGCAATGGCCAAGAGGCCCGTGCATAGCGACAAGACCAGGCTGCTTTGTGCGGGCGATACGCCGAACGCGCCGGTGAACATCGGCATCAGCGGCTGCACGCAATACAACAAGGAAAAGGTGGAAAAGCCGGCGGCGAACAAGGCCCATTGGGCGCGGCGCAGCCCAGGCGTGCCGCGCGCCAGATATTCAGGCGATGCGGCGGTGGAGGAACTGGCAGAGGGGGTAGACATCAGGGTTCTCGAATGACAACGGGCATGCAGCCCGTGCAGTAAAAGTAGACTTTTGCCCTGCATATGTCCAATATATGAAACCCACCTTGCCTATATTTTAAAACGATGGAACTTCGCCACCTGCGCTATTTCACGGCCGTTGCCGAAGAACTGCACTTCACGCGGGCGGCGGCGCGGCTGGGGATCGGGCAACCGCCGCTTAGCCAGCAGATTCAGCAGCTGGAACGCGAGATCGGCACGCCGCTGTTTCTGCGCCTGCCGCGCGGCATCGCGTTGACGGAAGCCGGCGCGCAGTTTCTGGAAGACGCGCGCGCCATTCTGGCCAGCGCGGATCGGGCCATCGACACCGCCCGCCGCCTGGGGCGTGGCGAGCGCGGCGCCATCACCGTCGGCTTTACCGCATCGGCCGTGTTCCACCCGTACCTGCCGCGCGCCATTCGCGCCTATCGCGACCGCTACCCCGACGTCCGCGTCACCCTCACCGAAAGCAACACCATTTCGTTGCTGCGCGGCCTGCGGCTGGGCGAAGTGGATGTGGCGTTTGTGCGGCCCCCCTATCTGCTGGACGCGGAGTTTGAATCCGAACGCGTGCTGGACGAACCCATGCTTGTCGCCTTGCCTCCGGACCACCCCTTGAGCCGGCGCCGCAGCGTTCCGATCGCGGCGCTGGCGGACGAGGATTTCGTGTTGTACCCGCGCCCCATTGGTGCGGGGCTGTACGACGCCATCCAATCCGCCTGCCAGCGGGCGGGCTTTGCGCCGCGCGTCATACAAGAGGCGCCCCAAATGGCGTCCATCGTCAGTTTGGTGGCCGCTGGCGTGGGGATTTCGGTGGTGCCGGCCGCGATGCGGCACATGGGTGCCGAAGGTATTGAATACCGGCCCATCAAGGGCGACGCGCCGCATGCCTTGCTGGACATGGCGTATCGGCGGCACGACCGCTCAATTGCGGCCGTCAATGCCGTCGATATGCTGCGCCGGCTGGCTCATCCGGAGCGCGATTGACGGCAAGCAAAATGGGGCGGTATTGCCCTGTCGCGTTTGTCACGTCCTGTAAACCCGCTGAACGCACAGCGGAGTAAATTGGCGCGCTATTGGCGATCCGTCCCTGACAACCGGCACGGGTGTCGCGAAACCCACTTAACGAACCACCCTTCCTAAAGGTGACCTAGTGCGACGTACCCTCCTGGCCTTGGCCCTCGCAACGATTCCTGGCCTGGGCGCGGCGGCCGGGCTGGCCTCTTCCATTGGCGCGGTCACGGTCTATCAGGACCGGGCCGTGGTGACGCGCAACGCCACCAGTGAGCTTGCTGCCGGTGAACATGAACTGGTGCTGGAGAATCTGCCCGCCACGCTGCAAGAGAATTCCTTGCAGGTCTCGGCCAAGAGCACCGGCCAGGCGGCGCTGCTTGACGTCAAGGTGCGCGACGCATATCTAGCCGATACCCCCAACGAGCGCGTGCGGACGCTGCAAGAACAGGTGCGCAAGCTGGAAGGCCAGTTGGCCGAGCTGGACGACGAAGCCACTGTGCTGGAGAACCAGCGTGAACTGGTTCTGATGATGCAGCGTGGCGCCACCGAGCCGTCGAAAGACGCTGCGCGCCTGACGCTGGACGAACTTAAAGCCATCCAGACGCTTAGCGCAGACACCCTGAGCAAGACGTTGGCCAGCCTGCGCCAAGTCGCCGAACGCAGGGCCGTGATGGAACGCGAACTGAACGCCTTGCAGAGCCAGCTGAGTGCCGTGCAGGGGCAGTTAAGCCGCCGCACCAAAACGGTCACGCTGCGCGTGAACCTGGCGCGCGCGGGCAAGGTCGACCTGGCCGTGTCGTACGCCGTGGGCGGCGCGCGTTGGACGCCAGCCTACGATGCCCGCTTGCGCCCTGCCGACCGCAATGTCGATCTGGGCTATTTCGGTGTGATCCGCCAGAACACCGGCGAAGACTGGAACAACGTGAAGCTCACGCTGTCCACCGCGCGGCCCGCGCTGGGCGGCGGCGCACCGGCGCTGCAACCGTGGATCATTGACGTGGCGCCCCCGCCCGCGCCGCCGTCGCCCCCCCGGCCCGCCGCTCCCGCGCCGTCCGTGGCGGGCGAAATGATGCAAAAGCGCATGCGCCCTGCCCCACAAGCCTATGCGGACGTCGCCCTGGCTGAACCCGCGGCCGAGGCCATCGAGGTCGCGACATCCCAATTGCAGAACGACGCCACCAGCGCGTCGTTCCAGATCCGCAACCCGGCGACTCTGCCCTCGGACAACACTTCGCAACGCGTCGCCATCGCCAGCGCCAAGCTGCCGGCCACGTTGCAGTACCAGGCCTCGCCGGGCTTGCGTGAAGCGGTTTTCCTGACCGCTCAAGCCAGCAACAACACCGACTTCCCCTTCCTGCCCGGCCCCTTGAACACGTTCCTGGACGACGCGTTCGTGGCCTCAAGCGCCATGAAAGCGGTGATGCCGGGCGAAAAGGTTGAGCTGGCGCTGGGTGCGGACGACGGCATTTCGATCAAGCGGCAATTGGTCAACCGCTATACGGAAAGCACGGGTTTTTCGGGTAGCGGAAAGCGCGTGACTTACGAATACAAGATCACCGTGAAAAACAACAAGGCGACGAAGGAACAGGTGTCGTTCAAGGACCGCCTGCCCGTGTCGCGCAACGAGAAGATCGTGGTGAAGCTGTTGTCGCCCGCCGGCCGCGACGTCAAGCGCGAAGAAGACGGCAAGCTCGTCTGGCAATGGGAAATGGAGCCGGGCAAGTCTCGCGAAACCGTCCTGAAGTTCTCGATCGACTACCCGGGCGATATTGACGTGTCGGGCATTTGATTCCCGGCGCTTAAAGGCTGAAACGCAACAAGGCGGCCACACACTGGCCGCCTTGTTGGGTTTCAGTGGCTGCGGCAGAAATCGATGAAGGCGTCGGCTTCAAGCGGCAGGCACAGCCCGTAACCCTGCGCCACGTCGCAACCCAGCTCGCGCAGCAGTTGCAGATCGCGTTCTTGTTCGACGCCTTCGGCAACCACGCGCCGCCCCAGCACCCGGCCCATTTCGATGGCGGCCGCCACCACTGCGCGCGACGCCGCTTCGCGATGCATGTGCACGATGAAATCCCGGTCGATCTTCAGTTCGGTGAACGGCATGGCTGAAAACAGGCGCATCGACGCGATGCCGGCGCCGAAGTCATCCATGGCCAGCTCGAAGCCCCGCACCCGCAACAGATTCAGCACGGACGACAGCGCCAGCCAGTCGTTGACCGGTTCATCTTCGGTCAACTCAATTTTCACCAGCCTTGCGGGCAGGCCGGCTTGCGCGACCCGCTTTTCAAGCAGCGCCGCCATGTCGCGCGAGCACAGCGTGGAGGACGACGCGTTGATGGCGATCGGCACGGCGATGTCCTCGGCGTGCATGCGCTGCAACACTTCCAGCACGCGATCCGTCACCCGCAGGAACAGCATCCGGTCCATGCCCAGACGATGCGCGGCCGGCACGAAGTCGGCCGCAGAAATGGGGCCGAGCGTGGGATGGTCCCAACGCGACAGCGCCTCGGCCGCCAGAACTTCGCCCGTTGACAGGCTCATCTGCGGTTGCAGCACCACGCTCATGCCCTCGCCGGTGATCAGCGCCCGCCCTAACTCGGCCTCGATCACTTCGCGCCGAACCGACTGCTGGCGCGGCAAGGCCACATCTACCGCAGCCAGCGCGGCCTTGATGGCCTGCTGCATGGCGGTGCGCGAAACGGGTTTGGACAGCGCCTGCGCCGACGGGCAGCCGGCCTGTAGCGCCAGCCTGACGTGCGACTCCAGCAATTCGTCGGCCAAGCTGCTGATCCAGATTATTGGCGGCATGCTTTTCAAGCGGCCCACATCCACCAGCCGGCGCAATTCGTTGGGCAGATGCGTGCCATCGCCATCACTCATGACGATGTCGCTGATCACCAGATCATAGAATTGCCGGCCCAGCGCGCTGACGGCCTCCGTGCTGCTGCCCACGCCCGCCACGCGCCGATAGCCCAACGCCAGCAGCATGTTCTGCAGATAGGCGCGTTCGACGGGATGATCTTCGACCAGAAGAATCCGTCGAGTGCCTTCGGCTTCGGTTTTAGGCATTACGTTCCGTCCTAACTTATAGGGCCGGGCCTCTGCAGGCAGCCGCTTGAACTTTCCGGACTCAATCCTACGGCATCCGCGTCCATTCTGTGGCGATTGGAAAAGGGTTAATGCAATTTCCGGGCCGATAGGCGTAGGTTTGGGATCAACGTCCCGCCGCCGGCGCCGCCCGTTGTCCGGCGGCCACCAGCCGGCTTCCTCCCGACGGATGCCGCCTTCTGGCGCCCGCGCCGCCGGCCAGTGCGATAATGTTGGTCTTTTCGCATCTACGGCACGGAGCATCCCTTGACCCGCATTGACGACCCCCAGCACGACCGCGAGGTCGGCACGGCCGACTCGACCCAGGACAACACGCGCACCGACGACACCCGCATCAGCGCCGTGCGTCCGCTGATTTCGCCCGCGTTGCTGCAGGACGAGCTGCCCGTATCCCCCGCCATCCAGACGCTTGTTGAGCAGAGCCGCGCCGAAATCGCCGACGTGCTGCATGGCCGTGACGACCGCCTGCTGATCGTGGTGGGCCCCTGCTCCATTCACGACCATGGTCAAGCGATGGACTACGCCCGCCAATTGCGCGCCGCCGTGGACCAGCACAAGAAAGACCTGCTGATCGTCATGCGCGTGTATTTCGAAAAGCCCCGCACCACCGTGGGCTGGAAGGGCTACATCAACGACCCGCGCCTGGATGGCAGCTTCCGCATCAACGAAGGCCTGCGCCGCGCCCGTGAACTGCTGCTGGACATCAGCGGCCTGGGTCTGCCGATCGCCACCGAGTTCCTGGACTTGCTCAGCCCGCAATACATCGCTGACCTGATCGCCTGGGGCGCCATCGGCGCGCGCACCACCGAAAGCCCCAGCCACCGCCAACTGAGCTCTGGCCTGAGCTGCCCGCTGGGCTTCAAGAACGGCACCGACGGCGGCGTGCAGATTGCAGCCGACGCCATGGTCGCCGCCAGCGCCAAGCATGCGTTCATGGGCATGACCAAGATGGGCATGGCCGCCATTTTCGAAACGCGCGGCAACCAGGACACCCACGTGATCCTGCGCGGCGGCAAGCAAGGCCCGAACTACGACGCCGCTAGCGTGGACGCCTGTTGCGCCGCCTTGCGGGCCGCCGGCCAGCGCGAACAGGTCATGATTGACTGCTCGCACGCCAACTCCAACAAGTCCCACTTGCGCCAGATTGATGTGGCCAACGATATCGCCGCGCAGCTCGCGCAGGGCGACGCCCGCATCACCGGCGTCATGATCGAAAGCCATCTTGAAGAAGGCCGCCAGGACTTGAAGCCGGGCCAGCCGCTGCGCCGTGGCGTATCGATTACCGACGCCTGCCTGGGCTGGTCGCAGACCGAACCCGTGCTGGACACGCTGGCGCTGGCCGTGCGCCAACGCCGCGAAAAAAAGGCGGCGGCGCGTTAATGACGCTGCGGGCCCGGGGTTCAGGCCCCGGGGTTCAGGCCCCGGGTTCAGGCCCAGAGTTCAGGCCCCAAGTTCAGTCCCCAAGTTCAGGACCCAAGTTCAGGACCCGAGTTTCGGCCCCGGGTTTCGGCCGGGGGTCGCCGCCGCCTTTGCTTTCCTAGCGGCGTAGCGCGTAAGGCGCCGGGTCCATATCCGGCGCCTGCCCGGTAATCAGGCTGGCCATCAGCTTGCCGGTCACCGGCCCCAGCGTGAAGCCATGGTGCGCGTGGCCGAACGCCATCCACAAGCCCGGATGCTTGGGCGCAGGCCCAATCACGGGGCGCATGTCGGGCATGCAAGGCCGGCACCCCAACCACGGTTCTTTTTCCACGGCGGCCCCCAGCGGCAGCAATTGCCCCGCCAACGCGCGCGTGCGCTGGATCTGGATCGGTGACGGCGGCGCATCGCGGGACGCGAACTCGGCGCCCGTCGTCAAGCGCACACCCAAGGTCATCGGCGTCACGACGAAACCACTATCGATATCCGCCACGGGGTGCGACAACGTCGCGCCGTCTTCCAGCGCGTAGTGCTGGTGATAGCCACGCTTGACCGCCATCGGAATGCGGTAGCCCAGCGGGCGCAACAGGTCAGCCGACCACGGCCCCAACGCCACGACGGCATCGCCGGCGTCGACCATCCCCTGCACGCTCTGCACCTGCCAGCCCTTGCCCGCCGCCTTCAAACTGCGGGCGTCGCCCCGCACCAGTTGGCCGCCGCGCTTCTGGAACAAGGCGGCATAGCCCCGCGTGACCGCGCCAGGATCAGACACATTCACCGGGTCCAGCCAATGCACCGCGCCGACCATGCGCGATGACAGCGACGGCTCCAGCGCGGTCAAGGCCTGGCGATCCAGCACGCGATAGTTCAGGCCGTAGGGCGACAGGGCCTCGGCTTCGGCAATGGCGCGCGTCATGCCGGCCTCGGTGCGGGCGCCATCGATCCAGCCATTGCGGCGAAACAGGTGGGTGAGGTTGGCGTCGTCTTTCAGCGCGTCATGTTCGGCCACGCTGCGTTCGATCAGCGGCAGCATGGCGTCCGCCGCGCGCGCCAGCCGCGCAGGCGATGAATGCCACCAGTAGCGCAGCAGCCACGGCGCGATGCGGGGCAGAAAGCGCGGGTGATAGCTCACGTCCGGCGTGTTGTTGCGCGCATAGCGCCACAGGCTGCGCCAGTCGCGCGGAAAAGCGTACGGAATGACGCTGGCCCGTTCGATCAGGCCCGCGTTGCCGTAGCTGGTTTCTTCACCGGGGCCGCGCCGGTCCAGCAGCACCACGGAACGCCCGCGCGCCTGCAAATGCAACGCCGTACTCACGCCCACGATGCCCGCGCCAAGAACCACAACGTCTGTTTTCATGCGCCGAATTCTGCGCCAGCCCCACATGTTCGGCAAGACATTGCGCGCGTAGAATTCGACGACCGCCCCCCGGACCCGAATCAGGAACCGAATCAGGACCCCCCCATGCCCCTACCCCCTTTGCAGCCCGTCACCCTGCACGGCGACATCGTGCGCCTGGAACCCATGGCCCTGCACCATGCCGATGCGCTGGCGGAGGCAGGCCTGCATCCTGAACTATGGCGCTTGCAGCCGGAACCGGTGGCCACGCCCGACGACATGCGGCGTTATGTGGAACGGGCGCTGGCCGGTTGGCGCGACGGGGCGTGTCTGCCCTTTGTCATCGTGCAGCAAAGCACCGGACAGATCATTGGCGCCACGCGCTATATGGACATTGCGCTGGCGCACAAGCGGCTGGAGATCGGCGCGACCTGGCTCACGCCCGCCAGCCACCGTTCCGGCGCTAACACGGAAGCAAAATTCCTATTGTTGCAGCACGCCTTTGAAACAATTGGTATCATGCGCGTGGTCTTTAAAACGGAATTGAGCAATACGCAGTCGCGGCAAGCCATCCTGCGCATCGGCGGCATTGAGGAAGGCGTGTTCCGCAAGCATCTGATCGCGCAATCGGGACGCACCCGCGACATGGTCTATTTCGCCATCCTTGATGACGACTGGCCGTCCGTCAAAGCGCGTCTGTTGGCGCGGATGCACCGCGCCGCGTAAACCGCGCGCATTGTTCTTTTCACAGGCAGCTCCGCATTTCTGCAAGCGGAGCCGTCGATGCAGTACCGCAGCACCGGCAGGTCAACGGACGCCCTTGTCCGCCCCGCCTTTTTCAAGTCAGGTATGGATAGTTCTCCCCTCCTCCCGGCCGCGGGCGCCAAGTCCCGGCACAGCATTTTTATCTACACGGAAGAACAGCGGGGCAACCAGCTGGTCGAATCCCTGGTCATCGGCATGCTGTCGGACATATCGGGTTCCGACAAACTTATCGTGGCGCAAGACCCGCATAGCGGCTTGAAGTTCATTTATCGCGTCGACCACGAAAGCAGCAACCTGGACGCCGCCGCGATCACCGAGCAAGAGCCGGAGTCATTCAACGGTAAAACCTCGGTGCAGATCAACGCCATGTCGTACCGATTGGGCTCGGCGGACAACGCCATGAAATTGCTGCGGGGCAAAACGCAGTGGATTCAGGACAAGGGCGCCGTGCTGTCCGTGCTGCTGCAGAACGCAGCGGCGCGCAAGACCCGCTTCGCCTCGGCGCGTATTGAACGTGACCGCATGCGCAAGGTGCCGCAAGGGGTGCCAGTGGAATACCTGCCTACATAAATCGGATGGAACCAGAGGGCTGAGTTTTATCCACAACTTCTGTGGATAAAACGCGTACGCCAGCGCGGTAAGAGGCCGTTCAGGCGATGCGCAACGGGCTGCGCAATTTTTGATCAGTCGCTGTTTGTGCGCGCCTTGGATCACATCCGTCTGGATTGCCGCGCCGCCGCAGTGCCGATGATGATATTCTCCGCAAGCATAACGATACGAAACGTATCAACCCCGTCTTCCCCCCGGAGGACACATTCGGCGTTGCACCCGCCCAAGCGGACCATCCTCCCACCAAGAAACCCAGCATGTCAGGAGCGAAAAGCGTGTTTGCACTTGGAGCGCTTTGCGTGCACACGCAAGCGGCGACGCCGTGACGATCATCGTCGTTGACGACCACGGAGACTGGCGCGACACCATCGCCGAATACATCCACGATCTGGGTCTGGACAAAGTCATTCTTACCGCGGGTTCGCTGGCGGAACTGGATCAGCTGCTGTTGAGCGTCACGCCCGGCATCCTGGTGCTTGACGCCATGCTGCCCGACGGCGATGCGCTGACGCGCGTGTCGCACTTGCGCACGACGTATCCGGCCATGGGCATCATCATGCTCACTGGCCGCTTGCTCAGCGAAGACAAGGTGTCGGGCCTGAGCCTGGGGGCCGACCACTACCTGACCAAGCCCGTCAACCTGAATGAATTGGGCGCAACGCTGGTGTCTTTGTCGCGCCGCTTGCGCGTCGTGCCTGCGACTGACGATGCGCAATCAGACACCTGGCGCTTTGACCCCGCACGGCGCATGCTGACGTCGCCGGGCCAAGTGTGCGTGGATATCACCGATACCGAAAGCCGCCTGATCGGCGCGCTGATCCAGGCCGCACCGCTGCCCTTGACCCGCGCGCGTCTTGTGGAAGCGCTGGGCGCCAGCGCCGACGCCTACGACACGCACCGCCTGGACGCGCACATGCACCGGCTGCGCCGCAAGCTGCGCGCGCTGGCGGGCGGCGACATCGGCATCCGCACGGTGTATGGCGTGGGCTATGTCTGCACAACGCCGGTGCAGATTGTTGGCAACCTCAAACCCTGATCCGCATTCCATGACGCTTCCCATCCGCCCCCGCCGATCCGTCCTTTACATGCCCGGCGCCAATGCACGGGCGCTGGACAAAGCCCGCAGCCTGGATGCCGATGCGCTGATTCTTGACCTGGAAGACGCTGTTGCGCCCGACGCCAAGTCGCAGGCCCGCGAACAAGTAGCCGCTGCCCTGCGCGCAGGCGGTTATGGACGCCGCGAATGCATCGTGCGCATCAACGCGCTGGACACACCCTGGGGCCACGACGACATCAACGCCATCGCCCAGGCCGGCGCGCACGCGGTGTTGCTGCCCAAGGTGCAATCCGCAGCGCAACTGGCGGCCTTGGCTGATGCGCTGAACGCCGCCGGCGCGCCGCCGGACTTGCCGCTCTGGGCCATGGCCGAAACGCCGTTGGGCTTTCTGCGCCTGGACGCGATTGCGGGCGGCCACGCGCGTCTGGCCGCCATTGTCGTCGGCACGTCAGACCTGGTGAAAGATCTGCACGCGCGCCACACGCCGGGCCGCGAAGAAACGCTGCTGGCGCGTTCACTGGCCGTGATGGCCGCGCGCGCGCATGGATTGGCCGTGTTGGATGGCGTGCATCTGGACTTGCAGGACGACCCGGGCCTGGAAGCCGCGTGCCGCCAAGGGCGCGACCAGGGCTTTGACGGCAAGACGCTGATCCATCCGAAGCAGATCGCCGCAGCCAATGCGGCATTCGCACCCACGGAAGACGAACTGGCCACGGCGCGCAAACGGCTGGACGCCTGGCGCGCCGCGCAAGCCGCGGGCTTGGGCGTTGCCGTCGTCGATGGCGCCTTGGTGGAAAACCTGCACGCGCAAGACGCCGAACGGGTGCTGGCGCTGGCCGCCGCCATCGCGGCGCAATAGCGCCGATGCGCGCGGCCCGGTACAATACCGCCCACGATCCGACGACGCGCTTATCCGGCGTCCCGTCCCTTCGCCTTTCGCGCCCGATAGCCCCAAGCACGTTCCCGGCATGGCGCGAACCCTCTCCGGTTCCCTTTTTTGCGCCGCGCCTTTGTGGCGGGAGCCTTGCCGCGCGGTTGCCGCGCCACCCCCTGCCCCAAGATTCATGATCCGCTTCCAACAAGTTTCACTCATGCGCGGCGTCAAGCCCTTGCTCGACAAGGTCGACCTGCTCTTGAACCCCGGTGACAAGATCGGCCTGATCGGCGCCAACGGCGCTGGCAAGTCCAGCCTGTTCGGCCTTTTGCGCGGCACGCTGCACGCCGACCAAGGCGATCTCGACTACCCGTCCAGCTGGCGCATGGCCTACGTTGCGCAGGAAACGCCCGCGCTTGACCGCCCCGCCATCGAATACGCGATTGACGGCGACGTCACGTTGCGCAAGCTGGAAGCGGAACTCGCCGCGCTGGAAGCCGAACCCGAAAGCGCCGAGAACGGCCTGCGCATGGGCGACATCTACGCCGCGCTGGCCGACGCCGACGCCTACACGGTGCACTCGCGCGCCGAACAGCTGCTGACCGGCCTGGGCTTCACGCAGGCGCAAATGCATTTGCCGCTGACGAGCTTTTCCGGCGGCTGGCGCATGCGCCTGAACCTGGCGCAAGCGCTGATGTGCCCGTCCGACCTGCTGCTGCTGGACGAGCCCACCAACCACTTGGACCTGGACGCCATCATCTGGCTGGAAGACTGGCTCAAGCGCTACCCGGGCACGCTCATCGTCATCTCGCACGATCGCGATTTCCTGGACGGCGTGGTCAACGTTATCGTCCACATCGACGAACGCAAGCTCAAGCGCTACTCGGGCAACTACTCGTCGTTCGAACGCCAACGCGCCGCCCAGCTGGAATTGGCGGCAGGCATGATGGAAAAGCAGATGCGCCAACGTTCGCACCTGCAATCGTTCATTGACCGCTTCAAGGCCCAGGCCAGCAAGGCGCGTCAGGCGCAAAGCCGCATCAAGGCCCTGGCCCGCATGGAAGAAGTGGCCCCGTTGCGCGCCGCCGCCGAATTCTCGTTCGAATTCCGCGAACCGCTGCGCGCGCCCAACCCGCTGCTGACGATGGACAAGGTCAGCGCGGGTTACCGCGTGGAAGACGAAGACACGCAAGCCGTGTCCGACAAGATCATCGTGTCGGGCATCAACTTCTCGTTGCAAGCGGGCCAGCGCATCGGGCTGCTGGGCATCAACGGCGCGGGCAAGTCCACGTTCATCAAGACCATCGCGGGCGATCTGGAATCGTTGGCGGGCGACACGCAATTCAACAAGGGCCTGTCGATTGGCTACTTCGCCCAGCACCAGGTTGAAATGCTGCGCCACGACGAATCGCCGTTGTGGCACATGATGAAGATCGCGCCGACCGTGCGCGAACAAGAGCTGCGCAATTTTCTGGGCAGTTTCAACTTCAACGGCAACATGGCCACGAGCTCCATCGCGCCGTTCTCTGGCGGCGAAAAGGCGCGCCTGGCGCTTGCGCTGATCGTGTGGCAGCGCCCCAACCTGCTGCTGCTGGACGAGCCCACCAACCACTTGGACCTGGAAACGCGCGAAGCCTTGACCACGGCGCTAGCGCAGTTCGAAGGCACGTTGATGCTGGTCTCGCACGATCGCCATCTGCTGCGCGCCACTACCGATGAGTTCATCATCGTGGCCGACGGCGTCGTCAAACCGTTCGATGGCGACCTTGACGACTACAAGGACTGGCTCTACAAAACCAAGCTGGCCGCCAAAGCCGCCTGATCGCGTTACAATCCCGCGAATTGCACGCAGCCGTCTTCACTAGACGTCTTGCCACGCAACCTTCAACCCCGTCCCGCTGTACGCGGGACGAGTTTTTTCAGCGCTCGTAGATGACGATCAAAGACCAACTATTTCTCGCCAGCCAGTATCTTGCGCCCCATCACCTGGTGTCGCGCTTCTTCGGATACGCCTCAGACTGCCGGGAACCCGCGGTCAAGAATTGGATGATCTCGCGCTTTGTCCGCAAGTACGGCGTGGACATGAGCCAGGCCTTGCAAGAAGACCCGTTGGCCTACGAGTGCTTCAATGACTTCTTCACGCGCGCGCTCAAAGACGACGCGCGCCCGCTGGACGACGAACCCGGTTCGGTGCTCTGTCCGGCAGACGGCGCCATCAGCCAGATGGGCGCCATCGAACAAGGCCGCATCTTCCAGGCCAAGGGCCACAGCTACGGCCTGGTGGACTTGCTGGGCGGCGACGCCGAACGCGCTGCGCCCTTCCAGGGTGGCGAATTCGCCACCATCTATCTATCGCCCAAGGACTATCACCGCGTCCACATGCCGGTAGCCGGCACGCTGCGCGAGATGGTGCATGTGCCGGGCCGCCTGTTCTCGGTGAACCCGCTGACCGCCCGTAACGTGCCGCGCCTGTTCGCGCGCAACGAACGCGTGGTCTGCATCTTCGACACGGAACATGGTCCCATGGCCGTTGTGCTCGTCGGCGCGATGATCGTCGCGTCCATCGAAACCGTCTGGGCGGGCTTGGTGACGCCGTTCAAGCGCCGTGTGAAATCCGTGCGCTATGACGCCGCCGCGCGTGCGCCGATCCATCTGGCCAAGGGTGCGGAAATGGGCCGCTTCAAGCTGGGCTCGACCGCCATCGTGCTGTTCGGGCCTGACAAAATCCGCTGGGCGGATACCCCATCGGTGACGGGCCCCGTGCGCATGGGCGAACTGCTGGCCTTGCCGAAGTTTGCGGAGTGAAACGCGCGGCGCATCTATGTGCCAAAAAGCGAACAAGGTTTTCCTTATTAATTCGCTTTCAGCGATAAAGCGGCGTTGCTAGATTACGGGCTTTTACCGGCCCGCCATGACATCCAACGCCCTGCCCGCCACCGCGCCCCTTGGCGCCACCGCTGCCCGGCCCTTGCCGCGCGCACTTGCCCGCATGTTGTCCCTGGACGATTTCGAAGCGGCCGCGCGCAAGCGCTTGCCGCGGCCCATCTTCGGCTACGTCGCAGGCGCCGCGGAAGACAATCAGTCGCTGCAAGACAACCGCCGCGCATTCACACAGTACGGCTTTGCGCCCCGGGTGCTGGTCGATGTGTCGCGCCGCACGACGCAAACGGAATTGTTCGGCCGGACCTACGCCGCGCCCTTCGGCATAGCGCCAATGGGCATCAGCGCCTTGTCGGCCTATCGCGGCGACGTGGTTCAGGCCCGAGCCGCCCGCGAAGCGAACATCCCGGCCATCCTTAGCGGCACCTCGCTCATCGCGCTGGAAGACGTGATTCAGGAAGCGCCCGGCACCTGGTTCCAGGCCTATCTGCCGGGCGACCCGGCGAAGATCGACGCGCTTGTCGAACGCGTCCGCCGCGCCGGCTACGAAACGCTGGTGCTGACGGTGGACATCCCCGTGTCGGCCAATCGCGAAAACAATGTGCGCACGGGCTTTTCCACGCCGCTCAAACCCAGCCTGCGGCTCGCGTGGGATGGCCTGACGCGGCCGCGCTGGCTGGCCGGCACCTTTCTGCGCACGCTGCTGGCGCATGGCATGCCGCACTTCGAGAACTCGTTCGCGACACGCGGCGCGCCCATCGTGTCGGCGTCGGTGCTGCGCGACTTCACTGCACGCGACCATCTCAGCTGGGAACACGTGGCGCGCATCCGCCGCCAATGGCCCGGCACGCTTGTCATCAAGGGCATCCTGCATCCCCACGATGCGGCGCTGGCTCGCCAGCATGGCGCGGACGGCATCATCGTGTCCAACCACGGCGGGCGCCAGCTGGATGGCGCGATATCGCCGCTGCGCGCGCTGCCTGCGGTGGTGGACGCGGCAGGCGGCATGACAGTGATGATGGATAGCGGCGTGCGCCGGGGCGGCGACGTGCTCAAGGCGCTGGCCTTGGGCGCCCGCTTTGTGTTCGTGGGCCGGCCCTTCAACTACGCGTCGGCGGTGGGCGGACAGGCGGGCGTTGCGCACGCCATCAATCTGCTGCGGGCCGAAGTGGACCGCAACATGGCGATGCTGGGCATCAACAGCGTCCGGGAGATGGACGCCAGCCTCCTATGGCGCGACGGCTTGCCTGGCGCATCCGGCCCATTGCCTTGAACCGGGGACGCTAGCCCGGCATAGAATGGCGTTTCCTTTGCTACGTGCGCGCCGGTTCACAAGGCCGGCGCGCCTTCCGCCCGCGCCGTGTCCCTACGCCAATCCTCGTTTTTTCTGCGCTTTCTGACGCTTGGGGCCTTGGCCCACGTCTATGTGGGCGCCCGCTTGATTCCCGACGCGCTCCTCAGCGGCGCAGGCGCTGCCGCCGCCATCCTGGCCTTGCTGCTGTCGTGCATTCTGATTCCGCTGGGCATGCTGGCGCGCTCATCGGTGAACCCGCCCTGGGGTGACCGCATTGCGTGGGTCGGGCTGATTGCGATGGGCCTGTTCTCGTCGTTCTTCGTATTGACGGTGGTGCGCGATGCCGTGCTGCTATTGACGTGGCTGGCGAATCTGCTGATACGCTCGGACCTGCCCTGGATGCAGATTCGCAGCATCAGCGCCTGGACGGTTGCCGCGCTGGCGCTGGCCAGCACGCTGATCGGCTTCTATAACGCGCGCCGGCTGGCGCGGGTGGTGGATGTGGATGTGCCTGTGGCCGGCCTGCCGCAAGACCTGGACGGCTTCACCATCGTGCAGATCAGCGATATTCACGTTGGCCCCACCATCAAGAAGCGCTATGTGCAGGCCATTGTCGATGCCGTGAACGCACAGTTGCCCGACGTGATCGCCATCACGGGCGATGTGGTCGATGGCAGCGTCGAGCATCTGTCCGAGCAGGCCAGTCCGTTGGGCGCCCTGCGCGCGCCTTACGGCGTGTACCTGGTCACCGGAAACCATGAATATTATTCAGGCGCGGCGGCCTGGGTCGCCGAGTTCCGCCGGATGGGCCTGCGCGTGCTGATGAATGAACACGCGGTGATTCATCCGTCGGGCTTGCCGGTGGTGGTGGCCGGCGTTACGGATTACAGCGCCGGCGCGTTCGACCCGCAGCAACGCAGCAACCCCAAAGCAGCACTGGCCGGCGCGCCCGCCGACGCCTGCGCGAAGATCCTGCTGGCGCATCAGCCGCGCAGCGCCGCCGCCGCGGAGCCCGTGGGCTATACCTTGCAGCTGTCTGGCCACACGCACGGCGGTCAGTTCTTTCCGTGGGGGTTCTTTGTGCGATTCCAGCAACCGTTCACGGCCGGCCTGCATCGCCTGGGCAAGATGTGGGTCTACACCAGCCGCGGCACCGGCTATTGGGGCCCGCCCAAGCGGCTGGGCGCGCCGTCCGAAATCACGCGCTTGCGCCTGCGCACGGCAAAAGGCCGCGCCTGAGGACGCGGCCCTACGCTTGCCCAAAACCCGCTATACCCGGCATACCCCCGCTACACCCGCTACACCCGCTACACCCGCTATAGCCGCTATAGCCGCTATACCCCCCACAGATCAGCTGGCGGTATCCGGCAGCGGGCCGCGTTCCAGGTAACTGGTCAGGGCGATATCGCTGGTGGTGTTGGTGATGCCGTCGATCTTATGAATGCGCGCCAGCAGCAGTTCCAACGCCTGGGTGTCGCGCACGCGCACCTTCAGCAGCATGGCGCTTTTGCCGGTGATGGTGTGGATCTCTTCCACCTCGGTCAGCTCGGCCAGGCCCAGCACTTGTTGCGTGATGCTCCAGTTATTGGTGTCCACATGCACAAACGCCAGCAAAGGCCGGCCAATGCGTGCGCCGTCGAGCTTGGCGGCAATGCCTTTGATCAGGCCGTCACGCTTCAATCGCTTGACCCGTTCGTGCACGGCCGGGGCGGACAAGTTCAGTAATTTGCCCAATTCGGCGTAGCTGGGCGTCGCGTCGTCCGCCAGCAGCGTTAATAGTTTTCGGTCGCGATCGTCTAGGTCTGCCATCGGAATCAGGTTCTGCCTTACGGCATTCGAACTTTTATGGAATAAGGATTTATTGGAGTTAACCCTTATTTTATTCCAATAAAATCCGGGCCATGCAGAATCGTAGCAAGCAAAATACCCGGGCGGCCTCGTCCGTACCCGCCCTGATGTTCGCCGTCAGCGTCGTCGGCTCCAATGGCTTGGCGCTCAGCCCGATCCTGGGCGATGTTGCGCGTTCCTTCTCGACGTCCCCGCTGACGATCAGCACGGCGATCTCCGCCTATGGCGCGGCCACCGCGGCCAGCGCGTTCTTCCTGGCCGGGCGTATCGATCGCATCGGCATCCGCCGGTCGCTGCTGGGCGCGATGGTGGCGCTGATTGCCGCCCTGCTCCTGTCCGCCGCCGCGCCGCACTGGATCGTGCTGACGCTGGCGCAAGCGCTGGCGGGCGCGGCAGCGGGCGTCATTCTTCCTGCGGCCTATGGGTCTGCGTCGCTGGTGGCGCCGCCTGGACTAGAAGCGCGCACGCTGGGGCGCGTGATCGCGGGCTGGTCGGTGTCGCTGGTGGTGGGCGTGCCGCTATCTGCGCTGATTTCCGACGCCGTGGGCTGGCGCGCTACCTACGGCGTGCTGGCCTTGTGCGCCACGATTGCCTTGCTGGGCCTGCGCACGCTGCCTGAGCGCCGCGCCGAAAACCCCGCGCCGTTGCGCTTGTCGCGCCTGCTCGCACCCTTGTCGTATCGCGATGTGCCGATTCTGCTGCTGGCCTGCCTGGCGTTCTCGTCGGCGTTCTACGGCGTGTATGCCTTTCTGGCGGATCACGTGCGCACGCTGCTGGCGCTGTCGGCCGGCCAAGTGGGGTTTATCGCTTTCGCCTATGGCGCGGGCTTCTTGCTGGCCGGTATCGCGGGCGCGCCCTTGATCGAACGCCTGGGGCCGCGCCGCGCCTTGCCGTTAGCGTTGGCGGCGATTGCGCTGGTCTATCTGGGCTTGTTGCCTGCCGCGCATTCGCTGGCGGCGGTGCTTGCTATCGCCACGCTCTGGGGCGCGGCGTCGCAACTGAGCCTGAACTTGTTGGTGCTGCTGCTCTCGCGCGCACGCCCCGAAGAACGCGGCGCGGTGCTGGGCCTGAACACCTGCACGACTTATCTGGGCGCCAGCATCGGCACGGCAGTGGCGGGCACGCTCTACACCCATGCCGGGTTTGAAACGCTGGGATTGTGCGCGTCGGCCGCCGTCGGTATTGCGGCGCTAAGCCTGCACTGGCGCTTGAACGGCCGCCGCGCCGCACGCAGCGAAGCGGCCGCCTGACGTGGCGCTTGGCCGCGCGCCTGATTGTGTGCCTGATTGTGTGCCTGATCTTGTGCCAAATCGGGCGCCTGATCGTGTGCCCGATTCGGCGCCTGATCTGGCGTTACCAGGGAAATGAAATCAGGTCGCCGTACAAACGCTTGAGCGTGCTCTTCACTTCCGGCGAGTTCTGGTAGATGGCAATGAACTTCAAGAGACGCGGGTCTTGCGCCTTGTCGGGCGTGGTCACCCAGCGGATGGCGTAGCGGCGAATGCTTTCCGGGTCGGTGTTGTCGAACGCCAGACCATCTTTTTCATTCAAGCCGGCCTGTTTGGCAAAGGTGGTGTAGGTCACCGATGCGGTCACGTCGTCAAACGTGCGCGCGGATTGGGACCCTTCGATCTGCACAAACTTCAGCTGCTTGGGGTTGGACACCACGTCCTGCAAGGTGGCTTGATGCGCCACTCCGGGCTTTAACTTGATCAGCCCGACAGATTCCAGCAGCAGCAAGGCGCGGCCCGTATTGACCGGGTCATTCGGCACGGCGATGGTGGCGCCGTCGGGCACCGTATCGCCCTTTTTCAGCTTCTTGGAAAACAGGCCGATCGTGGTGGAGTACCCATAGGCAATCGGCGTCAGGTTGGCGTTGCGGCGCTGGTTGAACAACTGCAAGAACGGCTCGTGCTGAAAGAAGTTGGCATCCACCGAGCCATCGGCCACCGCAATGTTGGGCAGCACCCAATCATTGAATTCCACGAGCTTCACGTCCAAGCCTTCTTTTTTGGCCTGGGCGATGGCCAGCTCGGTGGCTTCGTTCGCCACGCTGGGAATCACGCCGATGCGCAGGGGCTTGTCTTGCGCCAGCGCGGGCGCGCACGCGGCCACGCTCAAAGCCGCCACGGCGGCACCGCGCGTGAGTTTCAACAGCAAGGGGTGCAAAAACATGAAAGCCTTTCCGGAAAATAGGGAAACCGGGCGCCGCCCGGCATAGGCGCTATTGTGCAGCAGCTTGGCCGCCCCCTGGCCAATAGCCTTTGTCACGCAATGGCAATGCCATGGCGCAAGCGACAGCGCTAAGATGACCGCACCGATGTTGGCTGTCATTCGCCTCGGGAGGCCCCATGAACGACGTTCTGACCACCCTGCCCAGCTTGCGCTCCGCTGCTCGCCGCCGCGACCAGATCGAAGACCAGCTGGGCGCGCACAACTACCATCCCCTTGATGTCGTCATCGCGCGCGGCAATGGCGTCTGGGTTTACGACGTAGCAGGCCGCAAATACCTGGATTGCCTGTCAGCGTATTCCGCCGTCAACCAGGGGCACTGCCATCCGCGCATTCTGGCGGCCATGGTCGAGCAGGCGCAAAAGCTCACGTTGACCTCGCGCGCGTTTCGCCATGACCAGATGGCGCCGTTCTACGAAGACCTGGCGCGCTTGACCGGCGCGCACAAGATCCTGCCGATGAATAGCGGCGCGGAAGCCGTCGAAACCGCCATCAAGGCCGTACGCAAATGGGGCTACGAAGTGCGCGGCGTGCCGGAAAACCAGGCCGAAATCATCGTGTGCGCCAACAACTTCCATGGGCGCACGCTGGGCATCGTCGGCTTCTCGACCGACCCCGACGCCTACGGCCACTATGGCCCCTTCGCTCCGGGATTCAAGGTGGTGCCTTTTGGTGATTACGACGCCTTCAACGCCGCCATCACGCCCAACACGGTCGCCTTTCTGGTGGAACCGATTCAGGGCGAAGCGGGCGTGGTATTGCCGCCGCCAGGGTATTTCAATCGCGTGCGGCAGCGCTGCACCGAGCAAGGCATCACGCTGATCCTGGATGAAATCCAGACCGGCCTGGGCCGCACGGGCAAGCTGCTGGCCGAAGAACACGAAGGCATCGAAGCCGACGTTACCTTGATCGGCAAGGCGCTGTCGGGCGGCTTCTATCCGGTGTCGGCGGTGCTGTCCAATGCGGACGTGCTGGGCGTGTTCCAGCCGGGCCAGCATGGCAGCACGTTTGGCGGCAACCCCTTGGCGTGCGCGGTGGCCCGCGCCGCGCTACAGGTGCTGACCGACGAAGGCATGATCGACAACGCCGCGGCCATGGGCGCATATTTCCTGGAGCGCTTGCGCACCCTGCCCGGCCCGGTGCGCGACGTGCGCGGACGCGGGCTGATGCTGGCCGTGGAACTGGAGCCCGACGCGGGCGGCGCGCGCCGCTGGTGCGAACGCTTGCAGGCACGCGGCATGCTGGTCAAAGACACGCACGGGCACACGCTGCGCCTGTCGCCGCCGCTGATCGTGACGCGCGAACAGATCGACTGGGCGTGCGACCAATTGACCGCGGTACTATCCGCCTCTTGATGAACCCAACCGGAGTCCGCCCTTTGCAGAACACCGCCACCCTGCCCACCCACATCACCCTGATCGGCGCGCCTACGGATATCGGCGCGGGCGCGCGTGGCGCTTCGATGGGCCCGGAAGCCTTGCGCGTGGCCGACCTGGCCGCGGTGATCGAAGCCCAGGGTTTTGAGGTGACTGACCGCGGCAACCTGTACGGCCCCGCCAACCCGTGGTTGCCTCCCGTGGACGGCTATCGCCATCTGGAAGAAGTCACCGCCTGGAACCAGGCCGTGCACGACGCCGTCTACGCCGAACTGAGCCAGGGCCGCATGCCCATTCTGCTGGGCGGCGACCACTGCCTGGGCATCGGCTCCATCAGCGCCGTCGCGCGCCATTGCCGCGAGGCAGGCAAAAAACTGCGCGTGCTGTGGCTGGACGCGCACGCCGACTTCAATACCAACGCGCTCACGCCCACCGGCAATATCCATGGCATGCCGGTGGCGTGCCTGTGCGGCTATGGGCCGGCACAGATCACCGGCATGTCGGGCCACACGCCCGACATCGAGCCCGGCTGGGTGCGCCAGATCGGCATCCGCAGCGTGGACCAGGGCGAAAAGCGGCTGGTGCATGAAGCGGGGCTGGAAGTGTTCGACATGCGCTATCTGGATGAAATGGGCATGCGCGCCACCATGGAATCGGCACTGGCCGGCCTGGACGCCGACACGCATCTGCACGTGAGTTTTGACGTGGATTTCCTGGACCCCGACATCGCGCCGGGCGTGGGCACCACCGTGCCGGGCGGCCCGACCTACCGCGAGGCGCAGCTCTGCATGGAGATGATTGCCGACACGGGCCTGATGCGTTCATTGGATGTGGTGGAGCTGAACCCCGCCTTCGATGTGCGCAACAAGACGGCCGAGCTGGCGGTGGATTTGATCGAAAGCCTGTTCGGCAAGTCCACGCTGATGCGGCGCGGCAGTTGATGCGCCGTTGATCCCCCCTTAGGCCGGCGCATGCGCCGGCCTGATTCGCTACCCTTCCCGCGTGCGCCGGACGGCCTCTGCCGCCGCCTGTAAATGTTGCAGGTTCGGTTCGCGCTGCGCCCAGACGCGCGGTGTCGGGCCGGCCATGCAGAGCGCATACCACTCACCCCCCAGATCCAGCGCAACGGCCAAGCCGGTCAAATCTTCCACGCTCTCGCCCACGTTCGCGGCCCAGCCCTGCGCCTGCACCCGCTCCACCTCCGCACAAAGGGCGTCGCGCGTGACGAGCGTGCGTTCCGTATAGCGCCGGAAATCGGCGGCTGCCAAAACGCCATCGCGCTCCGTTGGGTTCATGCGCGCCAAGATTGCTTTGGCCACCGCGCTCGTATGCAAAGGCCGCCGTTCACCCGGGCGCGCCGCGTAATGCACAGGCTGCGTGGATTCCACGACGTCCAGAAACACCACCGCGCCATCCTGGATCTTGCCCAGCATGACGGTTTCATTGGCGGCGTCGCGCAAGGCCAGCAGATGCGGCCGGACCTGTTCCAGCCAGGGGTCACCCGTTTGTATCAACGCGCTCAGCGCGTGCAATCGCGCCGTGGGGTAGTAGCCCCCGCGGCGGCGCACTTCATACAGATACCCGCGCGCGACCAGCGTGCGCACCAGCGCCAGGCAGCTGGACATCGGCGCGCCCAAGCCTTGGGCCAATTCGGTCAGCGGCAGCGGCCGGCGGGCCTGCGCAAACAGCTCGATCACATCCAGCGTGCGGGCAACAAGTTTCACTTCCATGGTGGCGACCCCTGTTCGGATTTACCTGAGCGAAATGCCTGAATCTGCTAGGTAATCCACTATGTTGACTTTTCATATGGGCGAACCTAAATTCTTGCACAGGAATTTTTATTCACCAATAAGAAATAAATTTCAGCCGGCTGGAGAACCGGCGCCCCCGCCAGCAGTCTCGCGTCATCACCAAAAAACTCAAACATTCGGCCCGGATGGGGCTGAGGAGACAGAAAGATGCGTATCAAACCCCTGTTGGCGGCGTTGGCCGCCGCGACGGCTGCGTGCGGCCCGCTCGCCATCACGCCGGCCCATGCCCAATCGGACGTTGTCCGCCTGGGCGTGTCCAATGACCGCTCGGGCATTTATTCGGACCTGGGTGGCTTGGGTTCAGAAATGTCGGTACGCATGGCCGTCGAAGATTTCGGCGGCAAGGTGGCGGGCAAGACGGTGGAAGTCATTGGCGCCGATAACCAGAACAAGGCCGACGTGGCTTCGGCCTTGGTGCGGCGCTGGTTCGACACGCAGGGCTTGGTGGCGGTGGTGGACGGCGGGGCCAGCTCGGCCGGCCTGGCGGCCCAGGGCGTGGCCAAGGAAAAAGGCGGCACGGCGCTGATCAGCGGCGGCTTTGCCGGCGACTTCAGCGGCAAGCAATGCAGCAATCTCAGCACGCAATGGGCGCCTGACACCTATGCGCTGGCCAACGCAGTGGTGAAAAGCGTGGTGGAAAGCGGCGGCAAGTCCTGGTACTTCATCACCACCGACTACGTCTTCGGAAAATCCCTGGAAAGCAATGCCACCCGCTTTGTGCAGAACGCGGGCGGCAAGGTCGTGGGCAGCACCCGCCATCCGCTGGGCGCGATGGATTTCGCGTCGTTCCTGGTGCAGGCGCAATCGTCCAAGGCCGACGTCGTGGGGCTGGCCAGCGCCGGCGGCGACCTGGTCAACCTGATCAAGCAGGCGCAGGAATTCGGGCTGACGGGCGGCAAGCAGCGCATGCTGACTTTCCTGACCTTCATCAACGATGTGCAGGCGATGGGCCTGCCCGTGGCGCAAGGCCTGACGTTTCCCACCGGTTTTTACTGGGACGCCGATGAAGACACCCGCGCCTGGACGCAGCGCTGGCAGAAGAAGATGGGCGTGACGCGTCCGCCGTCAATCGTGCAGGCGCTGAGCTACGTGGCCACCACGCATTATCTGCAAGCCGCGCAGGCGGCCGGCACCTTCGAGGCCGCCGCCGTCAATCAGAAGATGCGCGAGTTGCCCATCACCACCAAACTCATCAAGAATGCCCGTATCCGTCCTGAAGACGGGCGCGTCATCATGGACTTGTATCTGGTCGAAGTGAAAAAAACCGCCGAATCGAAATACCCGGGTGACTTCTATCGCATCCTGTCCACGGTGCCGGGCGACCAGGTGTTCGTGTCGCTGGCTGACAGCGAATGCCCCCTCATCAAAAAGTGAATCGTCAGCGCTTCGCCCCAGGTGTAGGCTGAGGCCCCGGACATAAAAAAACCCAAGGAGACTTTCCCATGAAGTGTTATTGCGTCGTCAACTTCCGCGAACCCTTGCAGGAAATGGAGCAGCCTACGCCTACGCCGCAGGGCACGCAGGTGCTGCTCAAGGTTCGCGCGGCGGGCGTGTGCCACAGCGATATCCACTTGTGGGAAGGCGGCTACGACCTGGGCCAGGGCCGCACCCTGGCCCTGAAAGATCGCGGCGTGTCGCTGCCCTTGACGATGGGCCATGAAACCGTCGGCAGCGTGGTGGCGGCCGGGCCCGACGCGCAAGGGCTGTCGAACGACCGTAACTACCTGGTCTACCCGTGGATTGGCTGCGGCAAATGCGCGCCGTGTCTGGCTGGCATGGAAAACCATTGCAGCGCCCCCGCCTGCCTGGGCGTGCACCGCGCGGGCGGCTACGCCGACCACATCGTCGTGCCGCACCCGAAATACCTGATCGACATCGGCGACCTGGAACCCGCGCAGATTGCGCCGTACGCGTGTTCGGGCCTGACGACCTACTCCGCACTGAAGAAGATCGGCGCGGACGTCTACCGCGAACACCCGGTGGTGATCTTCGGCGCCGGCGGCCTGGGCCTGATGAGCCTGACGCTGATCAAGGCGCTGGGCGGCGCAGGCGCCATCGTGGTCGACATCGACCCCGCCAAGCGGCAGGCCGCCCTGGAAGCCGGTGCGCTGGCCGCGATTGACGGCGCCGCGCCCGATGCCGCGCAGCAGATCATCAAGGCGGCGGGCGGCAAACCGCTGCAAGCCGCGATCGATCTCGTCGGCGCGCCCGCCACCACGTCGCTTGCGTTCGACTTCCTGACCAAGGGCGGCAAGCTGATTATTGTGGGCTTGTTCGGCGGCGCGTCGTCGTGGCCGATCGCGTTGATCCCGATGAAGGCCATGTCCATCATCGGCAGCTATGTCGGCAACCTGACCGAACTGCAAGAGCTGATGGAGCTGGTGCGCGCAGGAAAAGTGCCGCCGATGCCGGTGCACCGTCACGCGCTGGCAGAGGCCGACAGCGTGCTGGCGTCGTTGCGCGCAGGCAAAGTGGTGGGACGCGCGGTGCTGACGACGGACTAAGCGGCGGCATCGCCTATTCGGTCGGTGGCGAAGCGGGGCCGGACGGCTGCCCGGACGGCTGCCCAGACGGCTGCCCAAACGGCTGCCCAAACGGCTGCCAGGACGGCTGCCCGGATTGCCGTCCCGGGCGGCATGCTCAAATCCGACGTCGGAACAACGGGCCGAAACGCAACAAAGGGGAGCCAGGCGCTCCCCTTTTTGCTTGTTATCGCGCTGTTTTTATCCCGGCCGCAGCCTGGGATCGTAAATAAAACGTTCGCGACGCACGACCACAATCTGCTCAGCATCGGGATGACCCGGATTGATCAGCACATTGCAATCGGGCACTCCCCGGTAGCCGACGATGGCGCTGGGCAACTCCAACAACGCCGACACCCCGGATTCCACCCAGTTGTCGCCTACCGCCTGCGACGCCTCGGCAAACGGCACCGCCTCCCAGAACGGAAAGTCTCGCTGCAACTGGTCGACAGTCAGCACCTGCCGGGCCTCATACACCGGGCGCGGCACGGCCACTTCGATCAGATAGCGGTTGGCCTGTTCGGAGGCGCGCACGGCGAAATGCACCACGGTTTCCAATACCGCCAGCGCCACGCTTGACGACGTGTACACCACCGCCGTGCCGGGGCTGTTGTAGCGCCCGCCCACCGCCGCCGCGCCCGCGCCGCTCAAGTCATCGGCGCGGTAGGTGCCGGCGGTGGTGCCGATACGCCATAAGGAAACGTAGTCGTTCATCGGGCGGCACGCATGCGTCGTGGCTCCTGCATCGGATCTGATCGCGGCGCGATCACGCGTAGACGCCGGCCGCCGCGCGGGCCAGGGTGTCTTCAACGATGCGGCTGCTGGCATCGGAGGTCAGCAATGACAAGGGCTTGACGTTGCCCAATGCCGGCACGGGCGTGTTCAGCCACAGCACGGCCTCTTCGTCGCTGCCCAACACTTGCCGCGCCACCCGCGCCACACGGGCGACGCGCGCCAGGCGGTCGGATTCGCCCAACGGCAGCATCTGGCCTTCACGCGTCCAACGCGACAACGAGGCCGCCTTGACTTCGGTGATCGCCATGATTTCGGATTTGGGCACTTGCAGGAAGTCAGCCGCGTCGTCCACCATTTGCGCGGGCAGCCCTCGCCGCACATCGCGGGCCATGTCGCTCAGCGGGCTGTCCACCAGCTCCTGAAAGAGTTGCTTGGCCCGGGCCGCAGTCACACGGCGCGGCGGCCGCTTGGACGATGCGTCACGTTTTTCGGCGGTTTTGCCGGTGATGGCGATGCTCATGGCGTGCTCCCGTAGCGTCACTTCCGGCCTGTAGCCAGAGGCGCGTATTTTCCAAACAGAATTTATGATATCCCATTTGGAATGCGCTAAACAAGGCGCGGTCTGCCGGGCATGCACCGAATTTGGGCATATCATAGGCGGCGTTACACACGATCACTTTTAAGGACTGGCAATGACAGACCGGCAGCTCACGATACTCGCAGCGTTGAATCTTATGGTGGCGGTCGGCGCTGGCGCCTTTGGCGCGCACGGCTTGAAGCGCATGCTGACTCCCGAATTGTTGTCCGTCTGGCAAACCGGCGTCTTGTATCACCTGATCCACGCGCTAGGCTTGTTCGTGATTGCGCTGCTGGGCGCCCGTTTCGGCTCGCCGCTGCTATCCGCCGCCGGCTTCGTCATGTTCATGGGCATCGTGCTGTTCTCGGGCAGCCTGTATGTGCTGTCACTGACCGGCATCCATTGGCTGGGTGCGGTTACGCCCATTGGCGGAACGGCGTTCCTGGCTGCGTGGGCGATGGTGGCCCTGGCCGCCTACCGCGCGCAGGGCTAACCCTCTGGGCTGATCCGCGCGGCCACCGCAAGCCCCCCTTGCACACGCTGGCTGCGCCCTTCTCTTTCCCCACGGCGGCAGGAACCGCCGCCTTTGCAGGTTTCCGATGTCTTCCTCGACTGTATTACCCGCCGCCCGGGACCATTCCGCCGCCGCAGGCATTGCCTGCGTGGTGGGCGGCATCTTCTTTCTGACGCTCAGCGACGCCAACGCCAAGTGGCTGGGTGAACATTACAACCCGCTCCAGATCCTGTTTCTGCGCGCCTTGATCGCAATGCCCTTCGTGACCGCGCTGGCCTTGTGGCTGGGTGGCCGGCGCGTGCTGCGCACAACGCACCCGGGCCTGCATCTGACGCGCGGCGCCATCAACGTCGTGTCAGCCTGTTGCTTCTATCTGGGCTTGCGTGCGCTGCCGCTGGCCGAAGCCACCGCCATCGCCTTTGCCGCGCCGCTGTTCGTGACGGCGCTGTCTGTGCTGATCCTGAAAGAGCGCGTGGACGGCAAGCGCTGGCTGGCCGTGCTGGCCGGCTTTGCGGGCGTGCTGATTGTGGTGCGGCCCGGGTCCGCCACGTTCCAGGCGGCCACCCTGTACCCGCTGACAACCGCGCTGCTGTATGCCGTGATGATGATCACCGCGCGCGGCATCAACCGCGGCGAAGGCATGCTGACGACCACGTTCTATATCGTGCTGGGGCAGTTGGTGTGCAGCGCGGTCGCCTTGCCGTGGGTATGGCAAACGCCCGCCATGGCGCATCTGCCCTACTTCTTCGGCATTGCGCTGTTCAGCACATTGGGCCTGGCGCTGATCACGCAGGGTTTTCGGATTGGCCCGGCGTCCGTCGTCGCGCCCTTCGATTACACCGGGCTGATCTGGGCCACGATTCTGGGCTGGATCTTCTGGCGTGAAGCGCCAGATGCCTTTGCGTACCTGGGCGCGTTGTTCATCGCGGGCAGCGGCGTGTACATCGCGGTGCGTGAAGCGCGAGGCAAAGGCAAGCGCCGCGTCAAGGCGTAAACGCGCTGGCGGCGCATGCAATGGCGGCAGGTTGCCGCTAGTCGTCGCCGCTATTCAGTAGGCGGCGGAAAATTCCTTCGCAGTACCCGCGCCACGTTGGGCTCCAGCGCAGCCTCGCGCGCCACCGCCGTCAAGGCCGGGCATTCCGCGGCAAACCACGCCTGGCCGGGGCGCCAGTGCGTCATCACCGTCACATACAGGTCCAACGCCGAAAAGCGCTTACCCAGCATGTGCGGCGTGCCCGCCTGCCGTTCCAGTTCCTGCCATAAGTCGGCTCGCCTGGAATGCACGCGCTCGCGCAGTAACTCGGCCGCCGCGCCTTCCGTCGTCCATTGCGGCGGGTTATCGCCATACGTGAACGTCGGGTAGATCGCCCCCACCAGCCGCAGCAGCAGGTTCAAGAAATGCGCGCGCTCAGGCTTGTCCGCCGCGGGCGCCAAGCCCGCCTGCGGGGCCACGTCATGTAAATGCAGAATCATGGCCGCGCTTTCAGTCATGACTTCGCCATCCGGCGTAATCAGCGTGGGCACCTGCCCCAGCGGATTCAGATGCAGCAAGCGGTCGCGCTCAGGGCCGGGCTTTAAATACGGCACGTCCGTCAGCGTATGCGGCACATTGGCCAGCACCAGCGCCATTTCAACGATGGCCGAGCCGCAGCCCAGAGATCCGATCAGCTCATAGGTCTTCATCGCTTACCCCCCTGATTCGGCCGGCGCCACCCGCAGCAATTGTCCAGGCGATGCGTCGGTCAACACATACACGTACCCGTCCGGCCCTTGCCGCACGTCGCGTATCCGGCTCTTGCGGTCCACCAGCAACCACTCCTGCCCCACCACACGGTTGCCGTCCAGCGTCAGGCGGATCAGGTTCTGATTGGCCAGTGCGCCAATGAACACCGATTTCTGCCAGGCCGGAAACCGATCCGCGTTGTAGAAAGCCATGCCGCTGATGGCGGGCGACTTCGCCCACCAGAACAGCGGTTGCTCGGTGCCAGGCGCGGTTTCGCCCTTGGCTTCAGGAATGGGCTGGCCGGAATAGTTGATGCCGTAGGTGGCCAGCGGCCAGCCATAGTTCTTGCCCGGCTGGATCAGATTGATCTCATCGCCGCCGCGCGGGCCGTGCTCGTTTTCCCACAAGTCGCCCGACCACGGGTTCAGCGCCATGCCTTGCGGATTGCGGTGCCCATACGACCAGATCTCGGGCCGGGCGCCTGCCTTGCCCACGAAAGGATTGTCCGGCGGCACCGAGCCATCTACCTTCAGCCGCACCACCTTGCCTTGCAGCTTGTCCAGGTCTTGCGCCGTGGGACGCTGGTTGTTTTCGCCCAGCGAGATGAACAGATAGCCCTTGCCGTCGAACACCAGGCGCGATCCGAAGTGCAGCCCGGAAGACAGCTTGGGTTCCTGGCGGAACAACACCTTGAAGTCTTGCAGGCCGGTCGCGTCATCCGACAAGCGTCCCCGGCCGACCACCGTGCCGCTTTTATCACCATCCGATTCCGCGTAAGACAGATAAACGTAGCGATCCGTCGCGAAGTCGGGCGACAGCGCCACGTCCAGCAATCCGCCCTGCCCCGACGCCGCCACCTTGGGCACGCCCGTCAGCGGCTTGGACAAGCCGCCTGGCGTGCGCAGCAAGCGCAACTTACCGGGCCGTTCAGTGATCAATACGCCACCATCGGGCAGAAACGCCATCGCCCAAGGATGATCCAATCCGCCCACCACGGCCGTGACGCGCGCGGCGACCGACGGCGGTTCCTGCGCGGCGCGCGCAGGCGCGGCGGCATATAACGCACCCGCCACCATCAGCATCGAGGAAACAAAAAGGGGAATCGCGCGCGGGCTCGCGGCGGTGCGTGACTGCATGGACATCTCCGGCGGCAACGGGGTTGAATGCGGGCAGGGACGGCAGAACAAATGGCGCAAGATGTGACGCGTCCGTGACGCGAAACGCACCGTCGGTGGCGTACCATAACGCCCAAGGACGGGTGCCTCCCGTTCTTCCTTTCAGGAGACTCCATCAGATGAAACTGTACTACATGCCCGGCGCGTGCTCGCTCGCTTCCCACATCGTTCTGGAGTGGGTTGGCAAGCCCTACGAGACGCATCAGCTTAGCCGCGAAGCCCTCAAGGGTCCTGAATTTTTGAAGGTGAATCCGCTGGGCGCCGTGCCGGCACTCACCGACGACGGCTGGACCGTCACGCAAAACGCCGCCATCCTGGAATACATCGCCGAACAAGCGCCGCAGAGCAAACTGCTGGGCGACGGCTCCGCCCGCTCGCGCGCGGAAGTGCGCCGCTGGCTGGGCTTCATCAATTCCGACATCCACAAAACCTTCTCGATGATCTTCGGCGCTGGCCGATTCGTGACTGACGAAGGCGCGCAGAAGGAACTGGCCGGTTCGGCCTCCAAGCTGCTGACCAAGCTGTTCTCGCAACTGGACGCCCAACTGGCCGGCAAGCCGTATCTGGCGGGTGATGCGCCGTCGATCGCGGACGCTTACCTGTACGTGGTGCTGCGCTGGGCGCACGCCAAGGAAGTGGATCTGTCGGGCCAAGAGAACCTGGCCGCATTCTTCAAGCGCATGGAAGCCGACAAGGCGGTGCAGGCGGCGTTGAAGGCGGAAGGGCTGTAAGCGCGCCTGCACGCGCTTTTATGCCCCCGGTGCTAAAGCCCCAGTTGCTTAAGCCCCAGGCGCTTTAAGCCCCACCTGCTTTAACCCCAACGCGGGACCGCGCCGGCCTTATGTTGCCGGCGCTCTCGCAAGCCTCAATGGTCTTCGGGCACGTCGTCTGACACCCCCCACCCCGCCCCTTCCAGCGTCTTCTTCACCGCCGCCAAAAACCGCCGTGCTAGCAAAGGCGGCGCGCTCAGGTTGGAATGCGTGGCCCAGACTTCGACGCTGGCGTGAGGCGCGATGGGCCGCAGCACCATGTGCGCGGCCTGATCGGGCGTGACGCACCACGCGTCCACCAGCGCCGGGCCCAAGCCCTGCTGCACAAACGCGCACGCCGTCACGGGCGAATGCACTTCGATGGCCGCCGCACACAGCGGGCCGCCGCCAAAGAACGTCGTCAGCGCCCGGCCCAATGGCGTATCGCGCGGATAGCCGATCCACGCCGCCGATGAGAAATCCTCGGGATGCACCACGTCGTGGCTCGCCAGCGGATGGGTCACCGGCAGCACACAGACCACCGGCACCCGCGCCAGCCGGACCGACGTCAGGTTGGGATGATCGGGCGGCTGCATCGATATGCCGATATCCGCCTGGCCCGACAAAAAATACGCCGCCAGTTCATCGAACGTGACGCTGCGGTAATCGACACGCGCATCCGCATTGCGGCCTCGGAAGCGCTCAAGCGCCATCGGAATCAGCCGCTGCCCATAACTGGCGCTGGCCACAACCTTCAGCATGCCCGCGCCCGATTGCCCCAGGCTTGCCGCCAGATCGTTCACGCGCTGGATGCCGCCATACACCTGCTCCACTTCCGCATACAGCCGCCGCGCCTCCGCCGTGGGTGACAAGCGGCTCTTCACGCGTTCAAACAGCCGATAGCCCAAGCGGCTTTCCGTCAGCGCCAGCACGCGGCTGACCGCGGGCTGCGAGACGTGCAACATGCGCCCGGCGCCACTGATCGAGCCGGACATCATGATGGCCCGGAACACTTCAATCTGGCGCAGGTTCAACGGCCGCCCCGCGCTTGGCGCCACCTCGTCCGCATAGGCGTCCGCATCCATTTTTTTCCCCTTGTATCGATAACGCCGGATTATAGGAGTGCCACATTTTTCGATGATGCAGCGCGGCATGGCGGGTGTAATCTGCGCCCCTTAACACAACAAAACAAGGGGAATACCACCATGCAACGCACATTGTTCCGCACGCTTTCCGCGCTGGCCGTCAGCGCCGCGCTGATCGGCGCCGCCTCGGCCGCGGGCGCCTACCCGGACAAGCCCATCACCTTCGTGGTGCCGTCGGCGGCCGGCGGTTCGCCCGACGTGCTGTCGCGCCTGATCACCACGCAACTGGCCAAGGATACCGGCGCCACGATGGTGGTTGAAAACCGTCCGGGCGCAGCCGGCAACATCGGTATCGCGCTGGTCAAGCGCGCCGCCCCCGATGGCTACACCGTGGGCTACGGCAACATCAACACGCTGGCCGTGAACCGTTCGCTGTTCAAGCGCCTGCCTTACGACGTGGACCAGGACCTGACGCCGGTCGCGCACATGTTCGACCTGTACAACGCGCTGATCGTGCCCGCAGACTCGCCCGTCAAGAGCGTGCAAGACCTGATCGACCGCGCCCGCCAGCAGCCCGGCCGCCTGTCGTACGGCGCATCCGGCGTCGGCACCACCGGCCACATGGGCGGCGAGCTCTTCAAGAGCATGGCGAAAGTGGACGTCATGTTCATCCCCTATAACGGTGGCCCCGCCGCTATCCAGGATTTGCTTGGCGGCCGCCTGGACTACCTGTTCGTTAACACGTCCGAAGCCACGCCTTTGGTCAAGAGCGGCAAGGTGCGCGCCATTGGCGTCAGCAGCCTGAAGCGCTTGGCGCTGATGCCTGACGTGCCGACGCTAGACGAGTCCGGCCTGAAGGGCTACGAAACGGTGGCTTGGGGTGGCGTCGTCGCCCCCAAGGGCACGCCGGCCGATGTGGTGGCCAAGCTGAACGCGGCTATTCAGAAAGCCTTGCAAGCGCCGGAAGTGCGCACGGGCCTGGCCACGCTGGGCGCCGAACCCGCCACCGGCTCGCCGGAGGAATTCAAGCAGCTGATCGATCGTGAAACCGCCAAGTGGCAGAAGATCATCGAAACCGCCGGCATCGAAAAACTGGACTAAGCAGCCTCATGACGGATCGCACCTTGCAGGCAGACTTCATCGTGGCGGGCGCCACGCTTATCGATGGTTCGGGCGGGCCGGCCGTTCAGGGCGACCTGGCCGTGCTGGGCGAACGCATCGTGGCGGTGGGCAGCTTCGCCCACCCTGCGGGCGTGCCGGTGATTGACGGCCGGGGCCAGGTGCTGGCGCCGGGCTTCATCGATTCGCACACGCACGATGACGGCTACCTGCTGGCGCATCCGGACATGCTGCCCAAGGTGTCGCAAGGCATCACCACGGTGGTCACCGGCAATTGCGGGATCAGCCTGGCGCCGCTGCAACGCGCCGACATCCCGCAGCCGTTGGACCTGCTTGGCCCCGCCGAGTTGTTCCGTTTCAGCACCTTCCGCGCCTGGATGGACGCGCTGCGCGAAACGCCCGCCGCGGTGAACGTGATTCCGCTGGTGGGCCACACCACGCTGCGGGTCGCCGTCATGGATGACACCTCGCGCGCCGCCAGCGCATCCGAACGCGCCGCCATGCGCGCGCTGTTGGAAGAGGCGATGGACGCCGGCGCCTTCGGTGTATCCACCGGCACGTTCTATCCGCCGGCCAGCGCCGCGCCCACCGATGAAATCATCGACGTGTGCCAGCCGTTGAAGCCGTCGGGCGATGCTGAACGCCCAGGTACCGACCGCCGCGGTGTCGACCGCCGCGGTATCGACCGCCGCGGTGTCGACCGCCGCGCCATCTACGCCACGCACTTGCGTGATGAGGCCGACCACATCGTGCCCGCCATGGAAGAAGCATTGCTGATCGGGCGCGAGCTGAATTGCCGCGTCGTGTTCTCGCACCACAAGCTGGCGGGGGAACGCAATCATGGCCGCACGCGTGAAACGCTGGACATGATCACCCGCGCCGCCGCCAATCAACCCGTCTGCCTGGACTGCCACCCCTACCCGGCCACCTCCACCATGCTGCGGCTGGACCGCGCACGTCTTGCCAGCCGCACGATGATCACGTGGTCCAAGGGCTACCCCGAAGCGACGGGCCGGGAATTCAGCGACGTCATGCAGGAGCTGGGCCTGGATGACGAGGCCGCCGTGGCGCGTCTGGCCCCCGCTGGCGCCATCTACTTTCTGATGGACCCCGCCGACGTCAACCGGATCTTTGCGCATCCGCTGACGATGGTCGGCTCGGACGGCCTGCCCTTTGACCCGCATCCGCACCCCCGCCAATGGGGCACCTTCCCCAACGTGCTGCGCACGATGGTGCGGGAACAACAGCTGTTGTCGCTAGAAGCCGCCATCCACAAGATGACGGGTTTGGCGGCTGACCAATATGGCATCGCCCAGCGCGGACTGCTGCGCGAGGGTTATCATGCTGACCTGGTGCTGTTCGATCCCGCCACGGTGACAGATGTGGCCACTTTTTCAGCTCCCGTTCAGGCAAGCCAAGGCATCCACGCGGTGTGGGTCAACGGCAAGCCGGTGTGGGATGGGGAACGAACCAGTACGCAGCGCCCGGGCCAGGTTCTGACGCCCGGTGATGCATTACCTCGGAGTTCATAAAGTGAAGACGTTTTCCCAGGGCTGCTACCTGGGTGTATTGGGCGGAATGGGCCCCATGGCCGGCGCGGCCTTTGCCCTTCGCCTGGCGGCGCTGACCCCCGCCGCGATTGACCAGCAACACATACCCACTCTGCTGCGCAACGATCCGCGCATTCCCGACCGGTCCAGCGCCTATATGGCCGGCGGCGAAAACCCGCTGCCGTATATGGTGGGCGGCGTGCGCTTTCTGGAAGACGCGGGCGCCCAGCTGATCGCCATCCCGTGCAACACGGCGCATCTTTGGTACGACGAGATTGCCGCGTCCACCGGCGTGCCGGTGCTGCACATCATCCAAGCCGTCATCGACGACCTGCGCCGCCTGGGCCTGCCCCGTGGCCGCATCGGGCTGATGGGCACGGCGGCGACGCTGAAACTGGGCCTGTATCAAAAGCATCTGGAAGCGCAAGGCTACGAGTGCATCGTGCCCGATGATGATGAAGTCGAGCGCTACTGCATGGGCTCGATCCGCGCCGTCAAGGGCAACCGTCTTGAGGAAGCCTTCGCGCCCGCCGCTGAATGCATCGCCCGCCTGAAGGCGCGCGGCGCCGATGCCGTGGTGCTAGGCTGCACCGAACTGCCGCTGGCCGTGCCGCACGCGCTGCGCGCCAGCTTGGGCGTGACGCTGACGGACTCTATCGATGCGCTGGCGCGTGCCGCTATTGCGCATTACGAAGCGGATCTCGCGAAGCAGCAGATTGCAGCGTAATGCGTGACGCGCGCGTCGCGGTTGGCAAGCCCCCCGCCCTCCTTCGCGCGCAACCCTCCTTCCTTCCTCTTTTCCGAAAAAAAAGGCGCATCTTTCGATGCGCCCCAGTTTCCCTTCGCGGGGAAGTAGCCAGCATGCTGCCTGGCCGCCCGGATCAACCGCCCAGGTAAGCCTTGCGAACCTGGTCGTTGACCAGGAGATTTGCACCCGTGTCTTGCAGCACGACGCGGCCATTTTCCAGCACGTACCCGCGGTCGGCCACGCCCAGCGCCTTGTTTGCGTTCTGCTCTACCAGGAACACCGTCACGCCCTGCTCGCGGATTTCGCGGATGATGTCGAAGATCTGCGCAATCACCAGCGGGGCCAGGCCCAGCGTCGGTTCATCCAGCAGCAACAGACGCGGGCGCGTCATCAGCGCGCGGCCGATGGCCAGCATCTGTTGTTCGCCCCCCGACATCAGCCCTGCGCGTTGCGCGGAGCGTTCCTTCAGGCGCGGGAATAATCCGTAGACGTGTTCGATACCCGCCTCGATTTCCGAGCGCTTCGAAAAGAAGCCGCCCATCATCAGGTTTTCGGCAACGGTCAGGTCCTTGAAGACGCGGCGCCCTTCCGGCGAAATGGCGATGCCATTACGCATGATGTGGTGCGTGTCTTTGTTGGTGATGTCCTCGCCTTCGAACGTGATCTTGCCTTCACGCGCGCGGGGGTTGCCGCAAACCGTCATCAGCAGCGTCGTCTTGCCCGCGCCGTTGGCGCCGATCAGCGTGACGATTTCGCCCTTGTTGACGTCCACCGACACGCCGTTCAACGCCTGGATGGCGCCGTAATAGGTGTGTATGTTTTCCAGCTTAAGCATCATTCCTCCCCCAGGTACGCCTTGATGACGCGCTCGTCGTTGCGCACCGCATCGGGGGTGCCGGTCGTGATGGGCTTGCCGTGCTCCATGACGAGGATACGATCTGAAATGCCCATGATCAGGCTCATGTCGTGCTCGATCAGCAGCACGGCAACGCCGAACTCACGCCGCAGCTGATCAATCAGCGATTGCAGATCGCGCTTTTCCTGGGGGTTCAGGCCTGCGGCCGGTTCGTCCAGCATCAGCAGGCGCGGCTTGGTGATCATGCAACGCGCGATCTCCAGGCGGCGCTGGTGGCCGTAGGCCAGGTTGCCCGCTTCACGGTTGGCGAATTCGCGCAGGCCCATGAAGTCCAGCCATTGCGCCGCACGCGACAGCGCTTCCGACTCCGACTGCCGATAGCCCTTCAACTTCAACAAGCCCGGCAGCAAGCGCGATTCCACTTGCGTGTGCTGCGCCACCAACAGGTTTTCCAGCACGGTCAGCTGCTTGAACAGGCGCACGTTCTGGAACGTGCGCACCAGCCCATGGCGCGCCACCTTGTGGCTGGGCAAACCGGTGATCGGCTTGCCGTCCATGATGATCTCGCCCGCCGTCGGCGCGTAAAAGCCGCCGACGCAGTTGAACACCGTGGTCTTGCCGGCGCCGTTGGGGCCGATGATGGCGAACACCTCGTCGGACTTCACTTCGAACCCCACGCTGTCCACGGCCAACAGGCCGCCGAACCGCATGGTGAGCCCGGATACTTTCAGCAATGCCTCGCTCATTTAGACAGCTCCACGTGGGGACGCTTCATGGGCAACAACCCCTGCGGACGCCACATCATCATCAACACCATCACCAGACCGAACATCAGCATCCGGTACTCGGCGAACTCGCGCGCCAGCTCAGGCAGCACCGTCAACAGAATGGCCGCCAGAATCACGCCCACCTGCGAGCCCATGCCGCCCAAGACCACAATGGCCAGGATCAGCGCGGATTCAATGAAGGTGAAGGATTCCGGGTTCACCATGCCTTGACGGGCCGCGAAGAACGCGCCGCCGAAACCGGCGAACGTGGCACCCAGCGTGAACGCGGACAGCTTGATGCGCGTGGGGTTCAACCCCAGCGAACGGCACGCGATTTCATCTTCGCGCAACGCTTCCCAGGCGCGGCCGACCGGCATGCGGATCAAGCGCGTGGAGACAAACAACGTAATCAGCGCCAGCAGCAACGCCATCATGTACAGATAGATGACCATGTCCTGGTTCTGAAACGTCAGGCCGAAGAATTCATGGAAAGTCGTGCCGCCTTCCGTGCTGGCGCGGCGCGTCATTTCCAGGCCGAAGACCGTGGGCTTCGGAATGCCGGAAATACCGTCCGGGCCGCCCGTCAGCGTGTTCAGGTTGATCAGCAGCAAGCGGATCATTTCACCGAAACCCAGCGTGACAATGGCCAGATAGTCACCGCGCAGCCGCAACACCGGAAAGCCCAGCACGAAGCCGAACAACGCCGCCATTGCGCCCGAGAACGGCAACGCTTCCCAGAAGCTCCAGCCGCCCCAGTGATACAGCAAGGCGTAGGTGTAAGCGCCCACGGCGTAAAAGCCCACGAACCCCAAGTCCAGCAGACCCGCGAAACCCACCACGATGTTCAGGCCCAGGCCCAGCATCACGTAGATCAGCACCAGGGTCGCGATGTCGACCGAGCTGCGGCCGGCAAAGAACGGCCAGACCACGGCAATCGCCAACAGCAATAGCGCAAGCCCCTTGTGGCTCTTGGCGGGCGCCGACGGCAAGGTCGGAAGCGACGTCTTCAGCTTCTTGAACGGGATGGCGATCCAGGGGCGCAGCATCTGGAACACGAACACCACGGCGGCGGCAAGCGCCACCAGGCCCCAGTGCGATTCCATCGAGGTGCGAGCCCCCTGACGGATCAGTTGCAGGCCAAAGACCGGCGTAACGATGACTGCCGTCAGCACGGCCGCCATCGTGGCGTTTTTGATATTGTTTTTCGACATCAGACTTTTTCCACCTCAGGTTTGCCCAGCAGCCCGGTGGGACGGAACAGCAGAATCAGGACCAGCAGCGAGAACGCCACGATGTCCTTGTACTGTGACGAGATATAGGCGGCCGCGAAGGTCTCGGCCAGGCCCAGCAGCACACCGCCCAGCATCGCGCCGGGAATGCTGCCGATGCCGCCCAGCACCGCCGCGGTAAAGGCCTTGATGCCGGCCAAAAAGCCGATGAAGGGATTGAGCTTGCCGATGGTGATGGCGATCAGCACGCCGCCCACCGCCGCCAGAATCGCGCCCATCACGAACGTGAACGAGATCACGCGGTTGGTGTCGATGCCCAGCAGGTTGGCCATGTGCATGTCCTGCGAGCAGGCGCGCGAGGCGCGGCCCATGCGGGAATACTTGATGAACAGCGTCAGCGCGATCATCAGCACCACCGTCACCACGATGATCATGATGCGCGAATACGGCACCGTCACGTCGAAGTCGGAACCCATATGGAACTGCACGGCGCCAGATACCAGCGAAGGCACGGCCATGTCGCGCGCGCCTTGGCCCAGGGCCACCCAGTTTTGCAGGAAGATCGACATCCCAATGGCCGAGATCAGCGCCACCAGACGGGGGCTGCCTCGCACGGGCCGGTACGCCACGCGTTCAACCGAGAAGCCGTAGATGCCGGTCACGGTAATGGCCACAAGCAGCATGGCGGCAATGATGAACGGCACCGGCAGACCGCTATTGGTGCCGATGGACGTCAAGGTGACCAGGCCTACATAGGCGCCGATCATATAGATTTCGCCGTGGGCGAAGTTGATCATACCGATGATGCCGTAGACCATTGTGTAGCCGATGGCAATCAACGCATAGATCGCGCCCAGGGACAATCCGTTGAAGAATTGCTGGGTAAGTTGGGGTATGAGGTCGGACATATTTCTCTTGCTCCAAATGGTTCCGGCCCCGGTAGTAAGACCCGGAGCCGGAAACCTGGGCGTATTTTATAAGGGCCTGTTATCACCGCTTGCCGGCCGCACAGCGCTTTTGGCGCATCGCTACGCGGATTACGGCACAACGAAGACAGCAGGCCCTACACGCCGGCACCAGCCGGCGGGATCGCGAGTTTACAGCTGGGTCTTCTTGCCGTCCTTGTCCCATTTGTAAACGGCGAATTCGAAGTTCTTCAGATCGCCCTTGGCATCGTATTCAACCTTGCCAATGCCGGTGTTGAAGGTGGTCTTGTGCATGTAGTCCGCAACCTTGGCAGGATCTTCGCCCACGGCGTTGATGCTGTCGGCCAGGATTTGCACTGCGGCGTAAGCCGGCATCTGGAAGGCGCCGTCCGGATCGCGCTTGGCGTCCTTGAAGGCCTTCACGATGCTTTCGTTGCCGGGCAGCTTGGTGAAGTCAGCCGGCAGCGTGACCAGCAGGCCGTCGATGGCCGGGCCGGCAATCGCCACCAGATCCTGGTTGGCCGTGCCTTCCGGACCCATGAACTGAACCTTCAGGCCCTGTTCACGCGACTGGCGCAGCAGCAGGCCGAGTTCGGGGTGGTAGCCACCGAAATAAACCAGGTCGACGCCTGCCGACTTCAGCTTGGTAATGATGGCCGAGTAGTCGCTGTCGCCAACGTTGATGCCTTCAAACAGCGCCACATTGACGTTCTGCTTGGCCAGCGCGTCCTTGACTTGCGTGGCCACGCCCGAACCGTAGGTCTGCTTGTCGTGCAGCACGGCAACCTTTTGCGGCTTCAGCGTCTTGGCGATGTAGTTGGCGGCGTACGGGCCTTGCTGGTCATCGCGGCCGATCGTACGGAAGAAGTAATGCGGCTTGATCGTGTCGGTCACCAGCGGCGACGTCGCGCCCGGCGTGATGCCAACAATGCCCTCTTCCTCGTAGACCTTCACGGCGGCAACCGTCACGCCCGAGCACGCATGGGCCACGGCGAACTTGGCGCCGGAGTTGACCACGCGGTTGGCGGCCGGCACGGCCTGCTTGGGTTCGCAGCCGTCGTCGATCAGGATCGGCTCAAGCTTCTTGCCCTTGACGCCGCCCTTGGCGTTGATGGTTTCAATGGCAGTCAAGGCGCCGGCCTGGATCTGGTCACCGTATTGCGTGTTGGGACCGGTCATGGGCTGGGGAATGCCGATCTTGATCGTGTCGGCGGCGTGCGCGGCGCCAGCCAAGGCAAGTGCCCCAAGCGCCATGGCTACCGGGGTAAGGCGATTCAGAAACTTCATGCGGAGTTCTCCAGCGAGGTTTTGAGCGGCTCTGATCGAAACAGTTTATCGGGTGGGTACCCCGCAATCCGTATCGCGCGTCGCCGGCTTCTTGGGCAAAAACACGGTGTGGGCGGTATTCTGGAAGCAAGCCGCCATACTGTCACTGCGTGTAATCCCCAATATTTTCAATCCAACCTTTAATCGTGACGGATAGCCACGACAAGCCCATGAATTCACTGGAGAAATCGCAAATTCTCCTTATTTAACAACTGGCGCCCACCAAGAACTTGTGCTTGCCGCGATATATGAAAAATCATTAATACAGCGTTCGAATACGCATTTAAATACAGTGCTTACGCCGGACTTACGAATAATGATTATCGGGTTAATAAAAAGGCGCGTATCCGGCGGGTTGAACCGCCGCGATACGCGCCTTTTTATGCCGCGCTGAAGGGGTGGGATCAGCCCATCAGGCGTTGGCTGGCTTGGCCAGGTTCCACATCAGTGCGCGGAATGGCGCCAGCATGCTGATATTGACCGCAAGCTTGATGGCCAGATCGCCCAGGAGCCAGGTTGTCCATGGCGCGCCCGTTGCGGCAAAGGCCACGCTGAAGAACACCGCCGTATCCAGAATGGCGCCCAACACACCCGACACCAGCGGCGCGCGCCACCAGCGCTGGTCGCGCAGGCGGTCAAACACCTGGATATCGACCAGTTGCGCGCAGATATACGCCAGCCCCGAGGCCAGCGCAATGCGCGGCGACGCCACCCAGAACGACACGACCAGCGCCGCCGCAAACCCGAACCAGACCACGCGGCGCGCGGCGCCTGGGCCAAAGCGGCGGTTCAGCACGTCGGTAACCAGGAAGGCCACCGGATACGACAGCCCGCCCCAGGTCAGCCAATCGTTCAGCGGCACCTGCACCAGAATATTGGAGCCCACCACCACCAGCAGCATGCACAGCACGGCAATACCGAACTGCGTGCGGCTCATGGCCGGAAAGCCCCGGCTTGCCTGGCTCATTTCCCGAATTCCTCTGCCAGCTCGCCCGAACGCCGGGCCGCGGCGGCCATGGCGTCTTCGACGATGCCGCTAAACCCGGCGGCGCCAAATGCGGCCAACGCAGCGGCCGTGGTGCCGCCCTTGGACGTGACGCGTTCGCGCAGCACGGACAAGGGTTCGGCCGATTCCGCCGCAAGCTTGGTGGCGCCAGCCAGCGTGCCCAGCGCCAATTGTTTGGCTTGCGCTTCGGTCAGCCCCACCTTCAAGCCGCCCGACACCAACGCTTCCAGGAACAGGAACACGTACGCGGGGCCGCTGCCTGACAACGCGGTCACGCCATCCAGCGCGGCGTCGTCCGCCACCCACACCACCTGCCCCACGCTGGCGAGCAATTGCGCGGCCAGTTCGCGGTCGGCTTCGCCCACGCCATCCAGCGCGGCAAGGCCGGTGATGCCTGCGCCCACCAATGCCGGCGTATTCGGCATGCAGCGCACCAGACGGTTGAACGGCGCCTCGGGCGTGCCGAGCCAGGCCGCCAGCGTGTCCGCGCGGATTCCCGCGGCAACGCTTACCACCAAGGTGTCGTCTTGCAACCACTGACGCGTAGAAGCCACAACATCTTTCATGTTCTGTGGCTTGACCGCGAACACCCAAACGCGGCATCGCGCGAGGGCCTCGCCGGGGGCCACCGCCGTGGTCATGCCACGGGCCTGCCAGGCAGCGTGGCTATCCTCATTAATGTCAATGACATGGATGTTCCCGGCGGGGCATACTTTGCCAGCCAGACCGGAGGCCAGGGCGGCCGCCATATTGCCGCCGCCAATGAACGCAATCGAAAGTTCGTTTTTCATAGCCGGGCATTGTAAACGGTCAGCTTCGTTGGGGAAAAAAAAGAAAATGTTCGTTCGCGCCTAAAACGCGCAATTTGACAGGCGTTTGGAGTGATGTGAAAGTCACGGTTTTGTCACAAACAATTCATAAGGTGTCGTGTTTTCTGTGCCCGGACAACCCGGTCGCAACACGCCCAACTGGAGGAAACCTCACCATGCGATCCCATCGTATTGCTATCACCTTTGCCGCCATCATGACGGCTTTCGCAGGCGCCTCCGCGCATGCCGCCACCGAGATCCAGTTCTGGCACTCGATGGAAGGCGCATTGGGCGACCGCGTCAACGGTCTGGTCGACGAGTTCAACAAGAAGAACCCTGACTACCAGGTCAAGGCTATCTACAAGGGCAACTACGGTGAGTCCATGAACGCCGGCATCGCCGCGTTCCGCGCCGGCAACGCCCCGGACATCCTCCAGGTGTTTGAAGTGGGCACCGCCACCATGATGTACGCCAAGGGCGCCATCAAGCCGGTGCAGCAGATGTCCGAAGAGGTTGGCAACCCGATCGATCCGAAGGAATTCATTGGCGCCGTGGCCGGCTACTACTCGTCGGCCGACGGCAAGCTGGTGTCGATGCCCTTCAACAGCTCGACCGTTGTCTTCTACTACAACAAGGACGCCTTCAAGAAGGCTGGCCTGGACGCCGACAATCCCCCCAAGACCTGGGAAGAGCTGGCTGCCGCCGGCCAGAAGCTGAAGGCCGCTGGCCAGGAATGCGGCTACACGACGTCGTGGCCGTCGTGGGTCCAGCTGGAAACGTTCTCGGCCTGGCATAACGTGCCGTACGCCACCAAGGACAACGGCTTCGGCGGCCTGGACGCGCGCATCGCCATCAACACCCCGCTGCACGTGCGCCATCTGGAAAACCTGGCCAAGCTGGGCAAGGAAGGCATCTTCATGTACGGCGGCCGCGGCGACGAGCCGAACTCGCTGTTCATCAGCGGCAAGTGCGCCATGATCACCGGTTCGTCCGGCCTGCGCGCCAACATCGCCAAGAACGCCAAGTTCGAATTCGGCACCTCCACCGTGCCCTACTACGCTGACGTGCAAGGCGCGCCGCAGAACACCATCATCGGCGGCGCTTCGCTGTGGGTCTTCGCCAACAAGAAGCCGGAAACCTACAAGGGCGTGACCGCGTTCTTCAAGTTCCTGGCCAGCCCGGAAATCGCCGCACGCTGGCACCAGCAGACGGGCTATGTGCCGGTCACCAAGGCTGCCTACGAGCTGACGAAGAAAGACGGCTTCTATGACAAGAACCCGGGCACCGAAGTCGGTGTGAAGCAGCTGAACGTGGAAACGACCGCACAATCGCGTGGCCTGCGCCTGGGCTTCCTGCCGCAGATCCGTGAAATCGAAGACGCTGAAATCGAACGCATCGTGTCCGGCAAGGTTGCAGCCAAGGACGGCGCCGAGAACATCGTCAAGCGCGGTAACGAGCTGCTGGAAAAGTTCGAGAAGAGTGTAAAGTAACGCCCTTTCCGGGATTCCGATGGGGCCAAGTCAAGCGTGAATCTTCAAGCATGACAAGGACTTAACGGCCAATCCGGATACGAGCGCAAGGCTTAAAGCCCTGGTTTTTTTAGGGCTTTAAGCCTATCGTATTTTTATGAAAGCGGTTTCAAGCGGCGGTTAATCCAACCGCCGCTTTTCTGTACCTTGGGTTCCCCCTATGGAAAAACGCGTTGTATTTGGGCATAAGACCTTGCCCTATCTGCTGCTTTTGCCGCAGCTGATCATTACTGTGGTCTTCTTCTTCCTGCCTGCCGGACAAGCCATGTGGCAATCCATGCGGTTGGAAGACGCCTTCGGGTTGTCGTCCGAGTTCGTCGGGCTGGACAACTTCATGGAACTGTTCTCGCAACAGGCCTACCTTGATTCCTTCCGCGTCACCGCCGTGTTCTCGGTGCTGGTGGCGGTTGTCGGTCTGGGCGTGTCCTTGCTGCTGGCCGTCATGGCTGACCGCGTGATCCGCGGCGCCGGGCTCTACAAGACGCTTCTGATCTGGCCTTACGCCGTTGCGCCCGCTGTCGTCGGCGTGCTGTGGCTGTTCATGTTTTCGCCTTCCGTGGGCATTCTGGCGGTTGCGCTGCGCAAGTCTGGCGTGGACTGGAACCCGCGTCTGGATGGCAACCAGGCCATGATGCTGGTGCTGATTGCGGCGGTGTGGAAGCAGATCTCGTACAACTTCCTGTTTTTCCTGGCAGGCCTGCAATCGATTCCGCGTTCGCTCATCGAAGCCGCCGCCATCGACGGCGCAAGCCCGGCACGCCGCTTCTGGAGCATCGTATTCCCGCTGCTGTCGCCCACCACGTTCTTCCTGCTGGTCGTCAACATCATCTACGCGTTCTTCGACACCTTCGCCGTGGTGGACACCACTACGCAGGGCGGTCCCGGCACGTCGACCTCGATCCTGGTCTACAAGGTGTATAGCGATGGTTTCCGCGGCTTGGATCTGGGTTCGTCCGCGGCCCAGTCCGTTGTCCTGATGTTCATTGTGGTTGCCTTGACGGTCGTACAGTTCCGCTACGTCGACCGCAAAGTGCAGTACTGATTTTGTTCGAGGCTAATAACAATGGTTGAACGCCGTCCCTGGCTGGATATTCTGGCCCACGTCATTCTGCTCTGCGGCGTGGCGATGGTGGCATTTCCGCTTTACGTCACTTTCGTCGCGTCTACCCAGACTGCTCAGGAAGTGGCGCAAGCGCCGATGTCGCTGATTCCCGGTCCGCACTTTGTCGATAACTACATGCAGGCGCTGTTCGGCGGCTCGTCCGGCGGTTCGTCGGGCGCGCCCGTGGGCCGCATGATGTACGTCAGCCTGATCATGGCGCTGTCGATTTCCATCGGCAAGATCGCGATCTCGCTGCTGTCGGCGTTTGCGGTGGTGTACTTCCGCTTCCCCGGCCGCATGTTCTTCTTCTGGATGATCTTCGTCACGCTGATGCTGCCCGTTGAAGTGCGGATTGCGCCCACCTACAAGGTGGTGGCTGACCTGGGCATGCTCAACAGCTACGCCGGCCTGACGCTGCCGCTGATCGCATCGGCCACGGCCACGTTCCTGTTCCGCCAGTTCTTCCTGACGGTGCCGGACGAGCTCATCGAAGCCGCGCGTATCGACGGCGCAGGCCCCGTGCGCTTCTTCTTCGATGTGCTGCTGCCCCTGTCCAAGACCAGCATCGCCGCCCTGTTCGTGATCCAGTTCATCTATGGCTGGAACCAATACCTGTGGCCGCTGCTCGTCACCACGCAGGAAGACATGTACCCCGTCGTCATCGGCATCAAGCGGATGATCAGCGGCGGCGACAGCGTGACCGAATGGAACATCACCATGGCCACCGCCATGCTGGCCATGATTCCGCCGGCGCTCGTCGTCATCCTGATGCAGAAATGGTTCGTCAAGGGTCTGGTCGACACTGAAAAGTGACGCTTGCCCATCCGCACCCACCCGAACACGACTCCGAACACGAATAAACATGGCTACTCTCAGCTTCCGTAACGTCAAGAAAACCTATGCCGGCAACGTGCCGGTCATCCATGGCATCGACATGGATGTCAAAGACGGTGAGTTCATCGTCATCGTCGGCCCGTCCGGCTGCGGCAAGTCCACGCTGATGCGCATGGTCGCCGGCCTGGAAACCGTGACCAGCGGCGACATCGTCATCGACGACAAGGTCGTCAACACCTTGGAACCCGCCGAGCGCGACATCGCGATGGTGTTCCAGAACTACGCGCTCTACCCGCACATGACCGTGTTTGAAAACATGGCTTATGGCTTGAAGATCCGCAAGTTCTCCAAGGAAGAAATCAAAAAGCGCGTGGACATCGCCGCGCAGATCCTGGAACTTGGCCACCTGCTGGACCGCCGCCCGCGCGCGCTATCCGGCGGCCAGCGCCAGCGTGTCGCCATGGGCCGCGCCATCGTGCGTGAACCCAAGGTGTTCCTGTTCGACGAACCGCTGTCGAACCTGGACGCCAAGCTGCGTGTGGCGATGCGCCTGGAAATCATGAAGCTGCATCGCCGCCTGGGCACGACGAGCCTGTACGTGACGCACGATCAAGTCGAAGCCATGACCCTGGCCCACCGCATGATCGTCATGTACCAGGGCGTGCCTGAGCAGATCGGCACCCCGATGGAAGTGTTCGAAAAACCCGCCTCGACGTTCGTGGCCGGCTTCATCGGTTCGCCCCCGATGAACCTGATGGAAGTGCAAGTGGCCGGCGACGGCACCGTGCAAACCGCCGACGGCCTGGCGCTGGAGATTTCTCCGCTGCAAGTGCCGGCGCAAGTGCGCGGCCGCAAGATCATCATGGGCATGCGTCCGGAGCACATGCTGCTGAACACGCAAGGCGTGCCGGCTGAAGTAGAGATGGTTGAAACGCTGGGTTCGGAACAGCTGGTGCACTGCCGCTGCGGCAAGACCACGCTGGTCGTGCGCTGCACGACGCGCCAGTTGTCGGAATCGTCCGCCAAGGTGGGTGACCGCGTCAACGTCGGCCCGGACGGCCGCCACCCGCTGCACTGGTTCGAGGCCGACACCGGCCGCCGCGTCAAAGACCTGTAAAGCGAAAAACCCGGGCTTCTGCCCGGGTTTTGCATTCTGGCTCCTGCCCGATTTCAGCACAGACCGGACGCCCGCCCCTGCTATCAATAATCAGTACGTGTACGTCACCATCGTGCCGATCGTGTATTGATTGCGTTCCTTCACGATCGGGCTATCAGCCGCGTCGCCAAACAGCCGGCGCGCCTCGGCTACCACGGACCATGACCAGGCCTTGCCAAGCGGCAACGCCCATGTCGCCCCCAGGCTCATGCTTTCCAGCCCCCCTTTCGGGTCATAACGGCGGTAGCCGGACGTTGCCGACTGCTGGCTGCTGACGCCGTACCAGGTGCGCATGTAGTTGCCGTCGCCCAAGGTGCCGCTCAACGCCAGCGACAATGCGCCCGCAGACCCCTCATACACCGTCGTGCTCGCGCCCAGATTCAACAACGTATAGGCGCTGCCTACATCGCGGTCGTCGCCCTTCTTGAATGCATGGGCCAAGGTGGCCGACAACATTACCGGGCCCAGCATTGTCTCGGCATCCATCCCGATCTGCGCCCGGCTTTTGATGTCTCCCATGCCACGCAGTTTGTCTGACCCCTGGTAGCCCTTCTTGTGATCCTTGCGCGACGCGCTGGGCAAGACATAGAAGCGAAACGTGCTGTCCAGCGCCTGCGTTTCCCAGCCCAAACCGTGGTCGGTGCCAAGAAAGAAGCCGTTGGGGCTGCGCACGCCCGCGCCGAAGATGGGAACGGCGGAGCTTTCATCACTGCCGCTATAGCGCGGCGCTACCCCCACCCCCAGCGTGCCATAGAACGTCCACTGCCCTTCCGGACGCTCGTCGCCTGTCGCCACCGTCAAGCCTCTGGAGCTTGCCCCCCGCTGCCCATAGACGGAGCTGGCTTCCGCCACGACGACCTCACCCGCCGCGAACGACAGGCCTGGCGCACAGGCCACTAAGCTTGCCGCAAGCAGGCGGCGGGAAACAGGCGAACACAGGCACGAACGGAAGAATCGCTGCATTGGAAGTCCACAAAACGAAGTTGAAAAGCGACGTTGAATCGCGGCATCGAAGCACCCGCGCCGGCGCACCACGCGTCTGCGCGGGCGGCATCTAGGGCGTGCCGGAACCTTGCTTGGCCTGGCGCATCATGCGCATGGCCATCGTCGACACCGCTGCCACCAGCGGCTCGCCGGAATCGGAGTTGCTCATGACCAGCACGGCAAGCTTGTCCTGCGGGGCAAGCACCCACCGGGAATGGAATGCTTCGGTCGCGCCGCTGTGCTCACGCACGCTCACCGCGCTGACGACGTTGTCGTCACAGGGCGCGGCCAGCCACGACAAGGCGAAGCGGCAGCCCAGATCCAGGCCGCTGCCCGCCACGGTCTCCAGGCCCAGCAGCGTCTGCGCGGATTCCTCTTTCAGCACGCGCTTGCCGTCCTGTTTGCCGCCATAGCTGCCATCCGCGAACAGCATGCTGGTAAAGCGCGCCATCTCGGACGCGCTGACCCATAATCCATCCGCCGCCTCGTTGGGCTGCGGGGCCTCCGTCCATGGCTGGCCGCGCCGGTACCCCGCAGCGCGCTGCTCCAGCATGCGTTCGTGCGGCTGAAACCCCGCACGCGGCATATTCAACGGTTGGAAAATCGTGCGGCGTACATAGCCATCGAAGGGTTCCTGCGCCACGTGCGCCACCATGTCGCCCAGCAAGGCATACGCCATGTCTGCACGGGCGCGGCCCATCGTGTCTTCCAGCGTGCCAGGATGCAGGCTCAGCAGATTGCGCGCGGTGTAGGGGGCTGCGCCCATCCACTGCATGGCGTTGCGGCGCGGGGCCACATGCCAGTCGGGCAAGGCGTCACTGGCCGGCGCATCCAGCCGCAACCGGTTGTCGTCGGCGGCGTGCAGCACGCCCGCGGCGGTAACGATCTTGCTGATGGCGCCCACGCGATACAGCGTGTCGCTGGTGGCGCTGCGATGCCGCAGCGTGTCCGCGTAGCCAAAACCCGTGCTCCACACGACGCGCTGATCGTCCACGATAGCGATCGACACGCCCGGCACCTTGGACACGCCCATGTCGTAGGGAATGCGTTGCGACAGGTAATCGACCACCGCCGCGTAGTCTCCCTGGGCAATCGTCGCGGGTGCGGCGGGCGGCAGGCTCTGGCAACCGCCGGCGGCAAGCAGCAACGATCCGATGGCAACCAGGCGGCTTAGGGAAAACATGGCTAGCGGCAAACCCTGCAAAAGGTGAATGCCGTGATGCTATCCATGCGCCTGCGCGCGATCTTTCCCGCTTTGTATGGAGTTTGTGAAGATTCGGCGCGCGGTTTGTGAAGTTTCTTTACGCCTGCGCCGCCGCCCGTTGACGCGTGCTCAGGCGGCTTTCCAGCTGATCACAAAACGGGCGCCGCCCAACGGGCTATCGGACGCTTGCGCCGACCCGTTATGCCAGCGCGCCACACGGCTGACGATCGCCAGCCCCAGGCCGGTGCCACCGGTGCCACGGTCGCGGCTTTCATCCAGGCGGATGAAGGGTTCGAAAATGCGCTCGCGATCCGCAGGCGGCACGCCCGGGCCATCGTCGTCAACCGTCAGCACGTATTCCTGCGGCGCCGGGCTGGTCAGGGCAACCTGCACTCGCCTGCCGGCATGCCGGATCGCATTTTGCAGCAGGTTAAGCAAGGCGCGCGTCATGTAGCGCTGATGCAGCCGCACTTCAGCCGTGTCGCATTGCGCCACCACGCATTGCACGCCCGACAAGCCGGCTTCAAACGCCGCGTGCTGCACCACCGAATCCAGCCAGCCGCGCGCATCCTGCGCCTGTAACGGCACGTCGTCGCTCTTGTGTTCCAGGCGCGCATACATCAGCAATTCCGACGCCATGCCGTCCAGCTCGGCGACATCGTTCTTCATTTCCTCGACCAGGCGCTTGCGGGCTGCCGGGTCGGTCTCGCGGTCAATCATGTCCAGCTCGAACGACAGCCGCGCGATGGGCGTGCGCAGTTCGTGCGAGACCGCGTTGGTCAGATCGCGCTGATTGCTGATCAGCGCGCTGATGCGGTCAGACATGTGGTTGAAGGTGTCGCCCAGCGCCCGGATGCTGGAATAGCGCGACAGCCGGGCCCGCGCTTGCAAGTCGCCCTGCCCCATACGGTGCGCGGCGGTCTTCAGCGCTTCCAGATCGCGCCAGATCGGCAAGGCCCACACCAGCATGAACGCGCACAACAGCAAGCCCAATGCGGAGTAGATGATGACAATCACCCACGTACCCACCGCCGGCTCAGGCGGCATCTTGACCAGCAGCCATTGCGCCCCAGGCCCGGGAATGGCGGAAATAAAGCTCATCAGCTTGTCGCGCAGGAAGAAGCCGCCCGCGTCGATGGTGCGCCGTTCGTCGTCAGTCAGCGCAAAATCGGGCGCGTTGTAGTCGGCGGGGTCCAGCACCTGCAAGACCAGGCCGTAGTGCGGCGCCAAGGTATCGCGCACATAGTCGCGCCGCGCCTCGGGCGCAACGTTAGCCAACTCCTGCTTCAGGCTGTGCAACTGGCCGCGTACCGCTTCACGCGTGTAGTTCGCATTGACCGGTTCGAAGAAATAATTCGCAGTCCGGTCCACCACTTCGTTTGACAGCACAAACCCAATCGCCAGCACCACGAAGAGCCGCAGCACGAACTTAAGCATCACTGCCCTCGTGCGCCTTGGGCGAGAACAGATAGCCCTTGCCCCACACGGTCTTGATGCGCGCCGGGTCGCGCGGGTCGTCATCCAGTTTGCGGCGCAGCTTGCTGACGCAAACATCCACGCTGCGGTCCAGCCCATTGAACTCGATGCCGCGCACCGCGTTGAGCAGATCGTCGCGCGTCAGCACCTGCCCGGCCTGGCTGGCCAACGCCCAGAGCATTTCAAATTCCATCGTCGTCAGATCCACCTCAACCCCGGCGTGCACCACGGCGCGCGTACGGCGGTCGATCGAGAGCGGCCCAAACTCCAGATGCTCCGGCGGTTCGTCCAACTGGTTGTGACGGCGCATCAAGGCGCGGATGCGCGCAAGCAGCACGCGCGGCTCAACCGGCTTGATGACGTAATCGTCCGCGCCGGATTCCAGGCCCAGAATCTGGTCCAGATCGTCTTCGCGGGCGGTCAGCATCAGGATGGGCGCGGACGAAAACGCGCGCAGATCGCGGCAGACTTGCAGCCCGTCACGCCCGGGCAGCATCAAGTCCAGGATGGTGATGGCGGGCTCGTGCCGGCGAAACGCCTCCACGGCATGATCACCGCGATAGGCCTGGGCGACATTAAAACCGTGCTGCTCCAAAAACTGCGCAATCAGGCGTGAAAGTTTCGGATCGTCTTCGACTAACAGGGCCTTGGTCATGGTGTCCAGACAAAAGAAGGTCAAAAAAACCGGACCGGAAGACTAAGGCTTCCGGCCCGGTTGTTATACGCTGGCTAGCGCATCCGATGCCGCGGGCGCTCGGCCCGCGTGGCATCACTTATAGACGGTCTTGGAACCATCCTTGTGCCAGGTGAACACGTCGAACTCGAAGTTGTTCAGGTCACCCTGCTTGTTCCACGACACTTTGCCGATCGGCGTATCGAACGAATTGGCGTGCAGGTACTTGGCGACCTTGGTCGGGTCGTCGGAACCTGCGCCCTTGATGCCGTCCGCAATGACTTGGGTGGCCGTGTAGGCCGTCATCTGGAAGGCGCCGCCGGCGTTGCGCTTCTTGGCTTCGAAAGCCTTGACGATGTCCGCATTGGCGGCGTTCTGCGTAAAGTCGGCCGGCAGCGTCAGCAACATGCCTTCAACCGAATCGCCCGCAATGGCGTTGATGTCGGGGTTGCCCGCGCCTTCCGGACCCATCCACTTGGCCTTCACGCCTTGCTCGGCGGCCTGGCGCAGCAGCAGACCCATTTCGGGGTGGTAGCCGCCGTAGTAGACGAAGTCCACGCCCTGGCTTTTCAGCTTGGTGATGACGGCCGAGTAGTCGCTATCGCCAGCGTTGATGCCTTCGAAGATGGCGACAGGCACGCCGCCCTTTTCCAGGTCGTTCTTGACCGCCGTGGCGATGCCTTGCCCGTACGACTGCTTGTCGTGCAGCACGGCGGCCTTTTTCGGCTTGATCTTTTCCAGCACAAACTTCGCAGCCGCCGGGCCTTGCTGGTCATCGCGGCCGATGGTGCGGAAGATGAACTCGTAGTTCTTGCCGTCCGTCACGGCAGGCGCCGTGGCCGAAGGCGTGACCATGACGACGCCTTCGTTGTTGTAGATGTCAGCGGCGGCGATGGTGGCGCCCGAGCACACGTGGCCTACGACGAAGCCGATCTTGCTGTTCACGACACGGTTGGCGGCAACCGGGCCTTGCTTGGGTTCGCAGCCGTCGTCGATGACCACGGCTTCCAGCTTCTTGCCGTTGACGCCGCCCGCGGCATTGATGCGTTCGATTGCGGTGTCGACGCCCTCACGGACCATGTCGCCATACTGAGTGACGGCGCCGGTGGTCGGGCCAACCACGCCGATCTTGATGGTTTGCGCGTGCGCTCCCGCGGCAAACGTCAGGCCAGCGGCGACTCCCAGCGCCGCGATGACCGGGGTCAGACGAAATACTGGCTTCATGAGTGGACTCCCTTAATCGCTTGTAATCGTTGGTTTTTTAACCGGGCGGACGCCGGATATCGATATGGTCACGCCCCGTTACGGTGCATTTGCACGGCAAGCATACACCGAAAAAACGCCCTATTTAGAGCCGATCCGGCACGGCTTTGCGCGCATTGCCAACGCCTGAGTGCCGCATCGCGGCGCGGCATCGGCTTATACCCGTCACCGTATATGCAAAAGACGATTTATTCGTTTGAGTTACTAACGTGGCGCGGCATGATGGCCGCCATGAGACTCCAACCGATCATCGTCCCGGGCTGGAAAAACTCCGGACCCGACCACTGGCAATCGCGCTGGGCAGCCCTGCTGCCCCACGCCGTGCGCATCGAGCAACGCGACTGGGAAAACCCGTCGCCGGCGGAATGGATTTCCACGCTGGCGGCAGAAGTTGACCACGCGCGCAGCCCGGTGCTGCTGATCGCCCACAGCCTGGGCTGTCTGATCAGCGCCGCCTTGCCTGTTCCTTTACGCGTCAAAGTGGCCGGTGCGCTGCTGGTGGCGCCCGCCGATGTCGAACGCCCCGACGCGCCCGACTGCCTGCGCGGCTTCGCCCCCATCGCCCGCCAGCCCCTGCCGTTCCAAAGCGTGGTTGTCGCCAGCGACAACGACCCCTACTGCCGGCTGGAGCGCGCCCGCGGTTTCGCCCAAGACTGGGGCAGCCGCGTTGTCATCCTGCCTGGCGCCGGGCACATCAACGCGGAAAGCGGCCTGGACGATTGGCCGCAAGGGCTGAAGATATTTGGCGCGTTGCGCCGCCGGGCGTCGTGGCGCATTCCGACGCCGGCTAAACGAATTCCACCGGTGCCGGTCTGCGGGTTGTCTTGAAACAAATGCGTTTTGTTGCATCTTCACGCGCGCCTTCTGGCGCGCGTCGTCTTTTCTGACCCCACAACTTCGTACAATTGCGACCATTTGACCGCTGGTAGAACGATATTTTGGCAAATATTGCAATTTTTGCGGCAGATGACGAAATTGGCGTCAGCTTTGTCTACGCCTGAATCGTTTTGATTAATCTTGCCTGAAAAAAGTTACAAATGATTGATATCCTACCCGCCCAGAAGCATAGAGACAGCGAAATGACAGCTGAACCTCGAATGTTTCCTGTGGGGGGCTCGGGGTTACATACCTAGGCCAAGGTCAGCCGTATCTTTGGCATACAGTAAAATCATTCCGTTTAAATCAATTTGTTTCCGCGGCTCGCCCGCAATCATGCCCCGCCCTTGCCCAAGCGAGCGGAAGAGAAGGCATGTGCCGAGCGGCGAAGCACAAGAACTAAGTAATGACCATAACGAGCATTCAGATGGCGCGCCGGCAGCAGCGCCAAAGCAGTGTCCAACGCAAGGGGGCCATCCTCGTGATGGCGGCGCAACGGAGAACCAGCAGCTCGGGCCATACCGACGGCCACGCCTGACGTCCGCGTCCAGATCAGCACTTGATCTGACGCGGCAGGCGATCGGCCTCCACTTCGGTACCCAGGCCCTTACCGGCTCTCTTTCCCCCTGCGGCGTGACCGCAATCTCAAATTCCCTGTCGGCTTCCCGTTGGGGTAGAAGGACACTGCATGGCTAAGCGCGTTGCCGTCATCGGACTCTCGTTCCGATTCCCCAGCACCACCACGGACAGCTACTGGCCGGCCCTGCTCGACGGCCGCAATCTCGTCACCCGCGTCGCGGAGGACCGGTGGTCGGCAGACGCCTACCTGCACCCGGGCAAAGAGCATCCTGGCACGGCATATACGTTTGCCGCCGGCTCCATTGGCGATGTTTCTGGGTTCGATGCCGGCTTTTTTGGTATTTCCCCGCGCGAAGCTGCCCTCATGGACCCGCAACAGCGCCTGCTGCTGGAAATGAGCTGGGAAGCCATCGAACAGGCAGGTGTGCGCCCGTCGACGCTGCGCGGCACCAATTGCGGCGTCTATATAGGTATCGCCAGTTCCGATTACGCCTACCGCCTGGCTGAAGATCTGAACGCTGTCGACGCCTCCATGGCAACCGGCAACACCGCCAGCATCGCCGCCAACCGCCTGTCGTACTTCTTCGACCTGCGCGGCCCAAGCATCGCCATGGACACTGCCTGCTCGTCATCGCTGGTGGCCTTCCACCAAGCCTGCCGCGCCATCGTCTCCGGCGAATGCAGCCAGGCCCTTGCTGGAGGCGTGAGTCTGCACCTGCACCCTTACGGCTTTATTACATTTTCCAAGGCATCGATGCTGTCGCCCCGTGGGCGCTGCAACGTGTTCGACGCGGCGGGCGACGGCTATGTCCGGTCGGAAGGCGGCGGCGTCTTCCTGCTGAAGGACTACGATCAGGCAGTCGCCGATGGCGACAACATCCTGGCCGTCGTGGCCGGCTCCGCCGTCAACACCGATGGCCGCAAGTCGGGTCTGACCGTCCCCAGCGCCGATGCACAAGCCACGCTGATGCGCCAGGCCTACGAACAAGCGGGCATCTCGCCTGCTGACATCGACTACCTGGAAGCTCACGGCACCGGCACCGCCGTTGGCGATCCGATCGAAACGCGCGCCATCGGCGCGGCCCTTGCGCAGCAACGCAGCAAAGACGCGCCGCTGCCTATCGGGTCGGTCAAGAGCAACCTGGGCCACCTGGAAGCCGCTTCGGGCGTGGCCGGTCTGGTCAAGGCGATGTATGTGCTGCGCCACCGCGTCGTGCCCGCCACGATCGGCATCAAGACGCTGAACCCGAAGATCGAATTCCAGAACTGGAATCTGGACGTCGTGACGCAGAACCGCAAGCTGCGCCAAACCGGCAAGCTTGTGGTGGGCGTCAACTCATTTGGTTTCGGCGGCGCCAACGCCCACGTCATCCTGGAAAGCGCCCCCCCGCGCAGCCCCGCCACCGAAGGCAAGATGGCCAAGACCGCGCCTATACCCGTCATTGTTACGGGCAAGTCGTCGCAGGCGCTGAAGGCTTCCGCGCGGCAAATGGCAGACGTGTTGCGTGGGCAGCCCGCCCGGTTCCTCTACAACGCCGCCTACCATGCCGCCATGCGGCGAGACTGGCACGGTGAACGGGCCGTCGTCTTCGGCACCCAATGCAATACCGTCGCCGACCTGCTGGAACAATTCGCCAGCGACGCCGACACGCATCACGGCGTCGTGGCCGGCACGGCGCTTAACCGCGCCCATGGCCCGGTGATGGTCTATTCCGGCAACGGCTCCCAATGGGCGAACATGGGCCGCCGCCTGCTGGCCGACCCCGTCTTCGCCACGGCGATCGACGAAGTTGACGCCCTGTTCTCGCAATACGCCGATTTCTCGTTGCACAAGGAATTGGCCGGCGAAAATGGCGACGACCGCTACGCCCGCACTGAAATTGCCCAACCCGCGCTGTTCGCGCTGCAAGTCGGCATCACGCGCATGTTGGCCCAGCGCGGCGTCGTGCCTTCGGCCGTTATCGGCCACAGCGTCGGCGAAGTGGCTGCGGCCTGGGCCTGCGGCGCGCTGACATTGCCCGACGCGGTCTGCGTCATTTTCCAGCGCAGCCGGCTGCAAGGCCAGACGAAGGGCCACGGCCGCATGACGGCGCTGGGCATCAGCGGCGAAGAGGCACAAGCGTTGATCGCCCTGCACAACTTGGGCGACCAGTTGTGCGTGGCGGGCTTCAACAGCAGCCGCGGGGCGACGGTGGCCGGTTCCCCTGATGCCCTGACCATCCTGGAAGCCGCGTTGGCCGAGCAGGCGCTGTTCTTCCGCCGCCTGGACCTGGACTACGCCTTCCACAGCCCCGCGATGAATCCCATCGAGGCCGGCATCCGTGACGCCCTGGCGCACATCCAGCCCCGCTCAAGCGATATCCCGTTCTACTCCACGGTCACCGGAGCCCCTCTCGACGGCGCGGAGCTCACGGCGGATTACTGGTGGCGCAACGTGCGTGAGCCGGTTCGCTTCGAACAGGCCGCCAATCAGCTGGCATCCGAGGGTAATAACGTTTTTGTCGAGGTCGGCCCGCACCCGGTGCTGCGCTCTTACCTGAACGACACGTTCAAGACCGCCGACATCCAAGGCCGCGCACTCAGCACGTCCACGCGGGGTGGTGATGACCCCGAAAAAATCTGGAACGCAGCTGGCCAGGTCATCATCAGCGGCGCGCAAATCGATCTGCAATCGCTTTTCCCGTGGGAAGGGCCGGCGGTGGAACTGCCGTCGTATCCGTGGCAGCGCGAACGCCATTGGCATCCCACCACGCCGGAATCACTGGGCCTGCTGTCACGCCGCCTGGTGCATCCCCTGCTGGGTTACCCCATGCAGCAGCACGACCACACCTGGGAAAACCAGCTGGATACGCAGTCGCATCCGGCGTTGGAGGACCACATCGTCGGCGACGCCGTCGTGTTCCCCGGCACGGGCTTTGCCGAAATCGCGCTGGCTGCGGCGCTGCAATGGCAGACCGGCGATTGCGCCGAACTGGAAGAACTGGAAATCCACGCCCCGCTGCTGCTGAACGCGTCACCCAGCAAACTGACGCGCCTGCTGCTGGACGATTCCGATGGCCGCTTCCGCATCACCGCCAAGGACACCAATAGCTCGGAGCCCTGGGTGAAGCACGCCAGCGGCCGCCTGTTGCGCGAACCCGGCTTGGCGCGTTTGAACCAAGATCTGCTGAACCTGCCCACCCGCGCGCCCGACTTCACTGGCGACACGCACAATGCGCTGACCCGTGCCGTGGGCCTGGACTACGGTCCCGCCTTCCGCGCGGTGTCGCACGGCTGGCAAGAATCTGACACCAGCGTGTTGGCGGTGCTGCAAGCTCCCAGCAGCCTGCAAGCCGAACTCGGCGTCACTCACCTGCATCCCGCCCTGCTGGATTGCGCCTTCCAACTGATCATCCAGCTGCTGCGCAATGACCCGGCCATGGGCCAGGGCATTGCCTTCGTTCCATCGAAGATCGGCCGTCTGAGCCTGCGGGCCAATGCTGGCCAGCCCGCCGCTGCCCGTGTCCGCCTGGAACGCCGCGCGCCGCATTCATTGACCGCCAGCTTTGAACTCTTCAATGCAGCAGGCGAACAGATTGCGGCCGTCGAGCAAGCACGCTTTCGCAGCATCCGCCTGCGCAAGCCCGCCGCCGATCACCTGAGTTTTCTGGACGTCGTCGCCACGCCGCGCCCGCATGCGCCGTTCGGCCCGAACCCGCTGGACCACGACGTCCTGCGCGCGGCGCTGCGCGACGCAATCGCCGATTGCGCCGAGCACGGCGCTCACGCCCGCTACGCAGAAGAAGTGGACCCGCTGCTGGAAAGCCTGTGCGATGGCTTCTCGCTGGACGCCTTGCGCCAGATCGCGCCTGACGGCCTGCTTCTGCCGCAAGCCCTGATCACGGAGCTAAGCCGCCACGCGCCAGATTCCGCCTTGCTGCTGCAACACACCATCGCCCGTCTGACGGCCGCTGGCTACGCCGAGGCCTCTGCCGCAGGCGTCCACCTGCCTCCCAAGGACGAAAACGAAAGCGGCACGGGTGATATCTGGAACACGCTGCTGCGCGAGTATCCCGACTACGCCCAGATCGTTCATGCGGTCGGCCGCGTTGGCCTGCACCTGCCTGCCTTGCTGCGCGGTGAAGCCTCGCTGGATGACGTCTGCCCGCGGGCCAGCACGCCCGCCTCGATCAGCCGCAGCGCGCTCGGCGCCGCCAGCGGCCAGCGCCTGGGTTCCGCTTTGAACGCGGCCCTGGTGCAGGCACAAGCCCATCGGCTGCCCGGCCAACGCCTTGCCGTGATCGAAGTCGGGCAAGCCGCGCCGCTGTTTGCATCAAGCTGCTGCGACGCCTTGGACTTCAACGTCTCTGACTACTGCTACGCGTCGAATAACCGCGACGTGCTGGACCATGTCGTCCACCAGCAGTCCGAACGCTATCCAAACGCGCAGACCGAATTCATCGGCGAAGGCGGCGCCAGCGCCACCGCCCGTTGCGACCTTGCCCTATTCCACTGCGAATTCGACACGCTGGAAGCCGCCCGCGCCGCCCTGCGCCACGCACGCGCCAGCCTGCGGCCCGGTGGCGTCCTGTTGCTCTGCGGCGCCCATCCCGCTGCCTGGGGTGACTTCGTCTTCGGCGGCCGCCCCAGTTGGTGGCAAACCAGCGAAGACGGCGCACAGCTGTCCACACAACAGCCCGCCGAATTCTGGCGGGAAGAACTGCAAGCGATGGGCCTGGATTGCGGCATCCCGATGGCCTTCGCGGACTCATTCGCCAGTGGCGCCTATCTGCTGACGTCTCGCTTGGGTGAGCAAGCGGATGCGGCGTCCCACACGGCCACGGCCATCGAACCCGCCAACTGGCTGATCCTGGCGGATCGCAACTCTGAGCATGGCGCGGGTCTGGCGCAATCCCTGAACGACAAACTTGCCGCTCTTGGCCACCACGTGCGCATCGCCACTGAGGTTGACGCCGACGCGCTGGACGAACTGCTGCGCAACGGCGCCACCGGCCCGGTGAACCATGTCGTTCACTTGGCCGGCCTGGCCTGGGCCGACGCTCACGAAACGCCCGAAGAACTGCTTGCTAAGCAGACGCGCCGCTGCGGCCTGGCCGCCGCCGTCATCCAGGCATGTGAACGTAGCCAGACCAGCGCAACGGTCTGGCTGATCACGGCTGACGCCGCCCAGTACTTGTGCGGCAAGGCCGCTACCAGCGCCGGCATGCACGCGTTGAACGATGCCTCGCTGTGGGGCTACGGCCGCACACTGGCCAACGAAGCTTCTAACTACCGCATCCGTCTGGTTGATCTGCCGCTGGCGCAAGCCGGGCAACTGACGGACAGCCTGGCGCGTGAGCTGACCCAACCGGACAACGAGGACGAAATCATCCTCGACACGGCCGGTGCGCGCTACGCCCCGCGCTTGCAGCAGGCTGCGCGCCCTGCGCAGGCATCCGACGCATCCCGTGCGTCGCAGGCCATCCGCCTGGGCTTTGAATTCCCAGGCCAGCTGCGCAACCTGCGCTGGGAATCCTGCCCCGCGCCCGCACCCGCGGATGACGAACTTGAAGTCCGCATCGAAGCCACCGGCCTGAACTTCCGAGACGTCATGTACGCCTTGGGCCTGCTGTCCGACGAAGCCATCGAAAACGGTTTCGCCGGCCCCACCTTGGGTCTTGAGTTTTCGGGCACCGTTATTCGCGTGGGCGCCGACGTGGACGGCTATGCCGTCGGCGACGCCGTCGTGGGCTTCGGCCCCGCCAGCTTCGGCGACCGCGTGCTGACCAAGCCCAGCGCCATTTCCCATATCCCCGACGGCTTCTCGTTCGAAGCGGCCGCCACCATTCCCAGCACCTTCTTCACGGTCTACTACGCGCTGCACCACCTGGCGCGTCTGGAAGAAGGCGAGAAGATCCTGATCCACGGCGCCGCGGGCGGCGTCGGCATCGCCGCCATCCAGTTCGCGCAATGGCTGGGCGCAGACATCTACGCCACCGCCGGCTCCGACGAAAAACGCGACCTGCTGCGCCTGTTGGGTGTGCGTCATATCTATGACTCGCGTTCCCTGTCGTACGCCGATGAAATCCTGGCCGACACCGATGGCCGTGGCGTCGACGTCGTGCTGAACTCGCTGGCCGGCGAAGCCATCAACCGCAACCTGCGGGTGCTGAAACCGTTCGGCCGCTTCCTGGAGCTGGGCAAGCGCGACTTCTACGAGAACACCCGCATCGGTCTGCGTCCGTTCCGCAACAACATCAGCTACTTCGGCATCGACGCCGATCAGCTGATGAACGAACGCCCCGACCTGACGCAACGCCTGTTCGGCGAGATGATGGCGCTGTTCCGCCAGGGCGCGCTGCATCCGCTGCCCTATTCCGTCTTCGACGCCAACGACATCGTCGACGCCTTCCGCTACATGCAGCAGGCACGCCAGATCGGCAAGATCGTCATCACGTACCGTAACGGCATCAGCGGCGTCCACGCGCCAGCCATCCATGCGGTCTCAGGCTTGACGCTGCCCGCCGACGCCACATACCTGGTCACCGGCGGGCTGGGCGGCTTCGGGCTGCGTACCGCGCAATGGCTTGTCGACAAAGGCGCTCGCAACCTGATCCTGATCAGCCGCAGCGGCCCCTCCAGCCAGGACGCACAATCCGCGCTGGCCGCCTTCGCCAGCCAAGGCGTGCAAGTCCACGCCGCAGCCTGCGACGTCACCAACCGCGACGCCCTCGCCCGCCTGCTTAACGAAACCTCCGCCACCCTGCCCCCGCTGAAAGGCGTGGTGCACGCGGCGGTCGTCATCGATGATGGCTTGGCGCGCAGCGCCACCCCCGCTCAAATTCAACGCACGCTCGCCGCCAAGGTGCTTGGCGCGCAGTACCTGCACGAGCTGACCCGCGACTTGCCGCTGGACTTGTTCGTGTTCTACTCGTCGGCCACTACGCTGTTCGGTAACCCCGGACAAAGCAACTACGTCGCCGCCAACACCTGGCTGGAACGCCTGGCCGCCCAACGCCGCGCCGATGGCCTGGCCGCAACCTGCGTGCGATGGGGAGCCATCGACGACGTCGGTTTCCTGGCTCGCAACCAAAAGATCAAGGACGCCCTGCAAGGCCGCATGGGTGGCGGCGCATTGGCATCCCAAGTCGCCCTGGATGCGCTGGAAGACATGCTCGTCACGAACGCCTCGGGCCTGGGCGTACTGGAACTGGACTGGCGCGCCCTCAGCCGCTTCCTGCCCTCCGCGGGCCTGCCCAAGTTCTCGGACATCGCACGGCGCGCTGGCGACAACGGCGATGACGACGGCGGCGCCGACGACATCGCCCAGATGATCGCCACCTTGGACGACGACACGCTGCATGAGCGATTTACTGACATGCTCAAAGCCGAAATCGGCGAGATTCTGCGCGTGTCGCCCGACAAGATTGAATCCACTCGCTCTGTCTACGACATGGGCCTGGACTCGCTGATGGGCGTCGAACTGGTGGTTGCATTGGAGAACCGCTTTGGTATCCGGCTGCCCGTCATGGCGCTGAACGAAAGCCCCACGCCCGCCAAGCTGGCCGAGCGCCTGGTGTTATTGCTGCGCGATGAGCATGACGACGCGACTAGCGATGCGGTCACGGCCAGCGTGCAACAGGTGGTGGCCAGCCACGCCGCCGAAGTCGGGTCCAGCTCCGTGTCCGAGTTCGTCGACGAAATCAAGATGAACGGCAGTCTCCCCATGCAACGCATGATCCAGTAGGCCAGAATTAATTGAGCACCATGAAGAAGTTGCCCGGCCTGGCGGCCGGCATCAAGGACAAACTCATCCAGCAAGCGCTGGAGCGCAAGCTGCGCCAGGCGTCCACGCCGGCCGGCCAGACGCCCGCGCGCCCCGCTGAAAAGAAGCCCGAGATTCCTGAGGAGCATTACCGCTTCCATCTGCATCCGGGCTACCAACAATTGCGCATCATCAACGACGGCGCCAAGCGCCTGGGCGTGAAGAACCCGTTCTTCAAACTGCACGAAGGCACCGCCGGCGCCGATACGCAGATCAGCGGCCGCGAGTTCGTCAACTACGCCAGCTACAACTACCTGAACATGTCCGGCGACCCGGTCGTGGCCGCAGCCGCGAAGGCAGCCATCGACCAATATGGCACGTCCGTATCCGCCAGCCGCCTGGTGTCAGGCGAACGCCCGATACACCGCGAACTGGAACAAGAAATCGCCGCCCTGTACGGCGTCGACGACGCCATCACCTTCGTGAGCGGCCACGCCACGAACGTATCCACCATCGGCTACCTGTTCGGCCCGCGCGACTTGGTGCTGCACGACGAACTGATCCACAACAGCGTCCTGCAAGGCATCCAGCTGTCAGGCGCGCGCCGCCTGCCCTTCCCGCACAACGACTGGGAAGCACTGGACGCCATCCTGAACGAGCAACGCCATCAATTCGAACGCGTGCTGATCGTGCTGGAAGGCATCTACAGCATGGACGGCGACTTTCCCGCACTGCCCCGCTTCATCGAAATCAAGCAGCGCCATCGTGCGTTCCTGATGGTTGACGAAGCGCATTCGTTGGGCGTGATGGGCGCGCGCGGATATGGCATCCGTGAGCACTTCGGCGTCGACGGTAAGGATGTCGATATCTGGATGGGCACGCTGAGCAAAACGCTGGCGGGATGCGGCGGGTATATCGCCGGGGAAACCGCACTGGTGGAGCATTTGAAGTTTCTGGCGCCGAGCTTTTTGTATAGCGTCGGGATGCCGCCTAGTGTGGCAGCGTCGGCGCTGGCAGCGCTGCGGCGGATGAAGGAATTGCCAGAGCGCGTGTCAACGTTGCAGGCGCGCGGGAAGTTCTTTCTGGAACAGGCGAAGGCGGCGGGGATTGATACCGGGACGAGCACCGGCTTGGCAGTGGTGCCGGCGATTACGGGGAGTTCGTTGAAGGCGACCCGGGTGTCAGCGGCGCTGTTTAAGCACGGTATTAATGTGCAGCCGATTCTGTATCCGGCGGTGCCGGAGAAATCAGCTAGGTTGAGGTTTTTTATTTCTTGTATGCATACGGAAGAGCAGATTCGGGAGACGATTCAAGAAATTCTCAGAGCATTGCAACGGGATAAGGCTTGACGCGCATGCAAGACCCCCGATTATTCGGCACGTTCTATCGAGAGATCGCAGAAGTTCCTGGGATTGAGGCACTGCTGGGCGCGCACGTTCGGCATGTCAAATGGCCCCACATGACATCATCCAGAAGACTGTCTGCCGTCTTGGGATGGGGGTTGCGACCAACGAGCTATCGCGCGCGACAGTGGGCGGCTGCGAGAGGGCTGCCATTCATTGCATTGGAAGATGGCTTTTTGCGTTCCTTCGGTACGGGGCGGAAAAACCCATCCGTGTCGCTAGTTGTCGATGACCTGGGCATTTACTACTGCGCTACACGCCCTTCCCGGCTTGAAGCTCTGTTGGAGTCTGATGCTAATCTGCTCACGGGCGAAGGCGCAAACGCCCAAGCCGCTTTCGAGACCGTCCTGCGCCTGCGCCTGAGCAAGTACAACTTCGCGAAGGACTTCCAACCTGATCAAGCAAAGCACGGTTCGAAATCTGTGCTGGTTGTAGACCAAACACAAGGCGATGCGTCCATTTTCCATGGCTTGGCCACTCCAAACAGCTTCATGCAGATGTTGGAAGCCGCGCGACGCGAGAATCCCGATGCGACGATTTATGTGAAGACCCATCCCGAGGTCAACAACGGCGCGAAACGCGGGTATTTAACCCATGTCAAGGAAGATGCGCAGACTGTCCTAATCCGCGAGTCCGTTAATCCGCTGAGCTTGGTCTCTCACATGGACCGCGTCTACGTCGTGACGTCCCAACTTGGTTTCGAAGCCGTCATGTCGGGAAAGTCCGTCACATGCTTTGGAATGCCGTGGTATGCGGGCTGGGGCGCGACGGATGACCGTCAGCGTTGCCACCGACGCCAGCGCCAGCGAAGCCCCATCGAACTGTTCTCCGCGGCATACATGCACTACACGCGGTATTTAAATCCGGTAACGCATCAACGCGGAACCATCTTCGACGCGACTGATTGGCTGCAAACACAACGCTCCAATGCCATACGCCACACCGGCAGGTGCATTGTTGTCGGCTTTAAGCGATGGAAAGCGACGAATGTCCTGCCCTTTCTGCACTTCGACGCTACGCAGGTGCATTTTGTCCCTTCGGCGAACAGTGCTGCACGCCTGAAACCGACGGCAGAAGACCGCCTCGTCGTCTGGGGCGGTAATTCGAACACCGAAACCGTGCAACTGGCAATGCGGAGCGGGGCATCACTACTGCGCATGGAAGACGGTTTCCTGCGGTCTGTCGGCCTAGGATCGGACTTTGTCCCACCCTCGTCATTGGTCATGGATTCCGGCGGCATATATTTCGACCCATCGCGCCCGAGCGACCTTGAAAATATTCTGAATCGCTACGAATTTTCCGATGAGGACAGGCACCGCGCGCAGCGAGTCCGGGCGCAAATCCTGCAGAACGGACTGACGAAATATAACGTTGAGCCGCGGCGCAGGCCCGCTTGGGCATCGAACAGCCAGCATGTCGTTCTGGTGCCCGGACAAGTCGAGGATGACGCCTCCATCCGGCTGGGTTGTGATGGCGTCAAAACCAATCTGGACCTGCTGCGTTCGGCCAGGCTCGCCCACCCCGATTCGTTAATTGTCTACAAACCCCACCCCGATGTTTTGGCTCGCAATCGTAGCGGCGACGTGGGCCTGTCCTCAGCATTGCGTTACGCGGATGTCGTGGAGAAGGAAATCTCGGTGGTTAGCTGCCTGGACGCTTGTGACGACGTGCATACCATGACATCGTTGACGGGATTTGATGCACTGTTGCGCGGAAAAAACGTAACTGTGTACGGGCGTCCCTTCTATGCAGGGTGGGGACTAACACGAGATTTATTGGTCATTGCCAGACGCTGTCGTCAACTGACGCTGGATGAACTTGTGGCTGGGTCCTTGCTGCACTATCCAATTTACTGGGATTGGACACTTCGAGGCTATACGCGCTGCGAGGCGGTTCTCACCCAACTGGTCAACCGCCGGGATCACATCGTCAAGACCCGAGGGTCGCTATCGACAAATCTTGGATACAGCGCAAGGCAATGGCACAAGCTCAAACTCTGGGCCCGGGCTGGCTTTGTACAAAAACGTTGAACTTGCAAAATGCTCAAACAACCCACGGACACACCGCTCGTCCACTTTTTAATCGCGCAAGCCAGCGACCAACGACCAACTCGCAAAGCATGACCCAGCATTTTCTATTCTTGCAAGGGGTCTGCTCACCGTTCTTCCCACGACTTGCGACTGCGCTCCGCCGTCAAGGTCATGCCGTCACCAAAGCGAACTTCACCGTTGGAGATCGGGTGTATTGGCAGCAAGGCCAAGCCTTGAATTATCGGGGGTCAATGGAGAATCTGCCGCATTTCTATCAGCAGACTTATTCAAGCCTAGGTATAACTGACATCGTCTTGTTCGGCGACTGCAGGCCCATACACCGGCCCGCCATATCGCTGGCGCGCTCGGTTGGTATGCGAATTCACGTTTTTGAAGAGGGCTATTTCCGCCCGCACTGGATTACCCTTGAACGCGAGGGCGTAAATGGCAATTCGACCATGCCCCGAGACCCGGCATGGTATCGGGAGCAGGCAAATCAACTTCCTCATTATGACAATGGCCAGCCATTCAATACCGCGTTCTGGAAACGTGCTGCTTACGACGTTGGCTATAACTTCTGGGCCGGCCTTAATCCCATCCTTCATTACGGGGTACGGAGCCACATCCCATATAGCCCATTGACTGAATATCTCGGCTACGCCCGTCGTGGCCTCCGGCTGAAATATTATGCGAAGGATGCCAAAAAATCCGAATTGGCGTTGTTGGCAGAAAAAGACTTAAAGCCTTTTTTCCTGCTACCGCTACAGTTGGCTACCGACGCGCAAATCGTGCACCACTCGCAGTTTGCCAGCATGGCTGAAGCCGCGCACTATGTGATGCAGTCGTTTGCCTTACATGCCCCAAGCCACACCCGCCTAGCCATCAAGATCCATCCTCTGGACCCTGGTCTGGTCAACTATCGCAGATTAACCAAGGCATGGGCCCGGCAATTGCAGATTCCGGATCGCGTTTTTTTTCTGGAATCCGGCAACTTACCACCCCTGCTGACCCACACAGCGGGAGTCATTACGGTCAACAGTACCGTAGGCGCTTCAGCTATCCTACACGGCAAACGGACCATTGCGTTGGGCAGAGCAATTTATGACATGGCAGGGCTGACCTACCAAGGCGAGCTGGATCACTTTTGGTCTGCCGATGAACGTCCGGATTTGAAACTGTTCAAGGCGTTTCGCAATGTGGTGATCCATACCTGCCAACTGAACGGCGGCTTTTATTGCGCCCGCGGTATTGACCTGGCCATTGCCGCTGCCCTGCCACGCCTTCAGGCGTAAACATGTTCGCAAGTTGGGTACCAGTGTACTTGGCGCCGGTACCCACTCAACCCTAAACCTTTTTGGCGTCGCGTAGACCGGCAATGATGCGCTGGCTCGCGGTCCCATCACCATACGGATTGTGTGCGAAACTCATGCGGCGGTACTCCTCCGCATCGTCAAGTAGCAGCGACAGTTCCTCGCGGATCCTTGCCACGTCCGTACCGACTAGGCGCACTGTGCCCGCCTCCACCGCCTCAGGACGTTCAGTCGTATCTCGCATTACCAGGACCGGCTTACCCAAAGATGGCGCTTCCTCTTGGATCCCGCCCGAGTCGGTCAGGATCAGATAAGACCGCGACATCAGATAGACGAACGGCAGATAGTCCTGCGGCTCGATGAGATGCACATTGGTACGTCCGTGTAGCAGCCGGTTAACCGGGGCGCGCACGTTTGGATTCATATGTACGGGGTAAACGAAGTCCACATCAGGATACTGATCCGCGCAACCGGCGATTGCCTCGCAAATTCTCTCAAATCCTGAACCAAAGCTCTCGCGCCGGTGGCCGGTAATCAACACCAAACGTCGGTCATCCGCTAAGAAGTCAAATTGACGGCCCATCTTCCGAGAGAGCTCAACATCTGTTTCGACCTTCTTGCTAACCCACTGCAACGCGTCAATGACGGTATTCCCCGTTACCAGAATCGACTCCCCTGGGACCCCTTCCTGACGTAGATTGTTCCGCGAAGAGTCCGTCGGCGCAAAATGGATGGACGCGATTGCGCCGGTCAACTTCCGGTTACCTTCTTCTGGCCAAGGAGAATAAATATTCCCGGTCCGCAGGCCCGCCTCGACGTGGCCGACTGCTATGCCTTCATAGTAAGCGGCCAGGCTGGCAGCAAACGTCGTGGCCGTGTCACCGTGCACGAGGACATAATCTGGACGAAAATCCTTAAAAACCGAACGAAGTCCGGTAAGAATGCCGCAGCTAATATCCGTGAGGTCTTGTCCTGGCCTCATAATGTTCAAATCGAAATCCGGCCTGATCTCAAACAGTTCCAGAACTACGTCAAGCATCTCGCGATGCTGCGCAGTTACGCACACCCTCGCGTCTATGTCTTCCGCCACTTGCAGCGCTCTGACCAGAGGCGCCATCTTTATCGCCTCGGGACGCGTGCCAAAAACACTTAGAACCTTCATTCAATCACCCGTATCATATTGCCGTATAGACTCACGAAAAATCAACGTATACCGCACCAGATTTTTCCGCATCCTTCGCGATCTGCCTATAGCCCTGATGTGGCACAAGCAAGATAACAATCCCTATATTCCGCTTCAAGAGCGTAGCGACAGTTAGCTCTTCCCGAAGTATTTTCAGCTGGGCAGAATGATCTATGGCCAAATGGTCATAAATATCTACTCTGTTATTCCAGCGATCAGAAACTGCACTTGCCAGTGCCATCGCCGCGCTGTTCCTGCAGTCGCTGCTATCGGCCTTGTACGTGACACCTAAAATGGCCACCCGAACATCCGCATCCATTTCCAATGCTGGAGTTACGATACTCAGCACCTTATCCGCGACAAAGTTGCGGCGCTGGTTATCGACGGAACGCGCCGCGCGAATCAATTTAGTTTCATGATTGGTCGAGCCCATCAGGATCCACGGCGATACCGGGATACAGTGCCCACCGACGCCACAACTAGGATTAAGGATATTTACGCGGGGATGCAGATTGGCGACTGATATCAATTCTTTCGCATTGATACCAACATCTTCACAAACCATCGCTAGTTCGTTGGCAAAGGCAATATTAACGTCGCGATAAGTATTTTCAGTAACCTTCGCAAGTTCCGCGACTCGGCTGCTGGTAATAACTACTTCGACACCTAGGGCCTGCCGTAGTACCGCTGCCGCCCTATGCCCGGAAGCTTCGTCGACGCCCCCAACAATCCGGACATTTTGCGTCAATTCAGACAAAATGTTGCCGGGAATGACCCGCTCGGGACAATACGCGATCGAGATTAAGGGCTTACCCCCAGCCCAAAGTTCTGGGCGGGCTTCACGAATGTAGTCCAGCACACGCTCGCTCGTTCCGACCGGGCAGGTCGACTCAAGAATGATAATATTGCCTGCTTCAAGAACCGAGCAGATGCTATCAATAGCGGAGAACACGAAGGCTAGATCGGTGCTGAATTCTTCATCGAGCGGCGTTGGCACAGATACCAAATGCACATCCGCTGCAGCCGGCGTTACGCTAGCACGCAGCCTATCTGACTTCACACTGGCATTGACCAGCTCGTCAAGTCCAGGTTCAGGATGTGAAAGCGTCCCAGAATTGATTGCATCAACTAGATTTTTATTAATATCTACACCGTGTACGCGATTTCCCTCCGCAGCAAAAACTGCCGCAGTCGGCAACCCGATATACCCCAAACCGTATACGGCTACTTGCATTCTATGATCCACTTAATTTAAATTGTCAAAAAATTTTATCAATGGTATACCCAGCGCAATCGCAATCTGAGGAATGGTCTCCTCTCACCACCGGGCGTATTTATCTCGTCAGCGACGACCTCACTGCGGATGCACTTAAGCATGACGTCGACTTAATACACCTGTCACCCCTTAATTATCGGCTGAAGGCATACTTCAAACGCGCCGACTATTTGCTTGTCGAATCAGCCTGGCAAGGTCAAAACAATCAGTGGAAGTACAAGATCGCAAACTATCCAGATCATCCAAAAAGAAATAATAAAATCCTTCGCAACCTAGTGGATTTTGCAAAGAACTGCGGGATTCCCACGGTGTTCTGGAACAAAGAGGATGGCGCTCACTTTTCAAGATTCATCGATAGCGCCAAGCTTTTCGATCATATTTTCACTGTTGATGAAAACTGCATTGACGATTACCGCCGAATAGTGCCAACCGCGACAACCATAAACACATTAATGTTCGCCGTGCAACCATCTATTCATTACCCTATTCCACGCGGTCGGCCTGCAAACCGAGCAACATTTATTGGAAGCTACGGAAAACATATACACGACGCACGGCGCGCATGGCAGGACATGGTTTTTCAAGCGGCAACCGACGTCCAATATCCAATACTAGTCGTCGATAGGAATTCCGATAGAAAAAACGACACTTACCGTTACCCCTCCCTTTCCAACATAACTGTTTCTCAACGCGTTCCCTACAGTGAAACAGCAAATATTTATCGAAACAATGCCATTTCCTTGAACGTGAACACGGTAACCGACTCGAAAACCATGTATTCGCGCAGACTTGTCGAGATTCTAGCTTGTGGTGGAATTGCAGTCAGCAATCCTGCAGCCTCGGTCCAAGCACTATTTAAGGATTATTGTCACGTTATCGACAGCGCCGACCAAGCCAGGGAATTGTTCTCTCGATTTCTGATCGATGGTCCTTCGTCATTGGACATAGAACGCGCCATGTCAGGAGCTGAATATGTTGCCCGAAATCACACATGGTCCCACCGTTTAGCACAAATATCCGAAGTTATTTACGGATAATCTTCACAATTCGAGTTCCGCGCTCGTAGCGTACCCCAAGCCTTGATCATTTGGCTTGCAATAATGGGCCAATCACGCCTTAAAGCGACAAATTCGCGGCCTGTAATCGCCCGAGCTTTGGCGTCCGCACTATTCATGGACACGTGGGCTATCTTCTCGGCCAAATCTTCAACGTCGCCAGCAATGAAAGAGTAAACACTATCACCACATAGCTCCTTCAATGCAGGTACATTGGAGATCAGCACGGGAATACCCATGCTCATCGCTTCCAATGGCTTCAAAGCAGGCACAATGCGACACACCATTTCGGGCAAACGGGGATACGCGGCAAGATCAAACAGCGAATAGTATTCGCGAACCCGGTCAGGCGGTACACGGCCAACTAATCTAAAGGCATTGGCAACATCAGCCGGAAACTGAGCTATCGCGTGCTGCACCGCCGCCCGGTCATTGCCATCGCCGACTACGATCAAGGCCACGTCTAGTCCGCGGATCACCAGCTTCCGAATCGCAGCCACCAGCAGGTTCAAACCTTCATAGCCCACTACCGATCCAAGAAACCCAACGACAAACGTATTTTCGGATATTCCCAGTTTTTTACGATTGGTCGACTCTTCGTTCAATACCGGAAAGTCTTGAAGAAACACGCCATTTTCCACAACTCGAATTTTGGCGCCATCACAACCTCTGGAAACCAGCTCGTCGCGCAGAGTTGCTGAGATAGCCAACACCAGATCTGCGGATTGCGCAATGGAAAGCTCCAGGTCTTTCATACAGCTAAATTTCTCGGTAGTTTCAAAACTTGGAATTCTCGAAACCGCAGTCAACTCCCACAAGCCTCGGACTTCGTACACAAATGGAACCCTGGCCTCTCTGGCAGCCAATAGCGCCGGCAAGGCGTTGACGTAATTCGAAGGCGCCTGGACAAGATTTAAATTTTCTTGCCGGATCACAGCGAGAATTTCATCGCGTGATCGAGTGATGTAGTCGGCGGCGGTCAACCTACGGCTGTCCCGCAGGGGCATGCGCCGATAGCCATTGAACTCGTGCGGCAAAGGGGGATTTCCGTCCTTGATCGCATCATCTCGGTCCTCCGGGTATCCCAAGCGGGTGTAACAAAGCACATCCACTCCTAGCGCGATCAACGATCTGCATAGCGCCTCGGAACGCCGACTGTAGCCGTTAGCGTGAAACGGGTACGAACAATGGAGGAAGTAACCCACTTTCCAACGCTGATTAGCCTCAGCGGCTTCGGCCAAAACGTCGTGTGTTGGTGGAGGCAAGGACGCAATCAACTGTTGGGTCTGTTGCAACGCCAGGATCCTACGCGCACGTAAGCGCTGTACGTCGTTCAATTCATGAAGGTCCGCCTGGATGGCATTGATGATTTGGCAGGCGGTCGTTACATTGCCTGCAGCATCCAACGTCGAAGCCGTCCAAAAGCCAGAACGTACATCGGGGTTTCCGATGCTCATCGCATAATCAATCAATGCCGTCGAAGCTTCAGGAAATCCAGCGAAATAGCATCGAGCAATCCGAAAACAGATCTCGACGACGATCTCGGGGGCCAGCTTTTCGGCGCCAAGCGACGGCAAGCCACTGACATCCTCATTGATCACGGCGAACTGAACAGCCAACTCAAACTGCTTCGCTTGCCCTAGCAATCCCTTCGACTGCTTAGAGAGGTTCTTTCGTTCTTCGGCATATTTGTGAATCCGCCACAAGGCGACAGGCAGTCTCACCGCTGAACTCAAGCTCTTCAGGCCATCCAGCAATGTCTTGCCGAGTTGGAAGGAAATCGTGCCTTCCTTGCGAACCAAGGCTGATTCAAGCTCATAGATGCGCTCGGAAAGCGCAGCCAGCTTTCGACGATACGATCTATCGCCTTCCGACACCCCGTAGGCCCCCGCCTCTTTAGTCGAAATTGCCGATCCAGACGTCTCTTTGTCGTCAGAGAGAGGGGAAGACAGCCCTTGAAAAGATGGCATCAAATCTACGGGCACACCAGGGGACGTATTGTGCGTCCTCCTAACACCAACTGTGCTATCTGTCGCTGTATGCTGCTGCGTCATTTGAGCAATCAGTCCAACACAAAGACTTCGTCAAGAATCTTGCTTACACGATTTGCGCGAATATCGCGAGGGCTTTCTTCTAATACGTTGGTCGCCAGCGCTTCGGCAGCACGCAGAGCGCGATAGACGACCTTATGTGCATCTTGATCCTCAATAGCGACCGCCAAGGCCTTCGACCAAGCTCGGATAGACTGTGGGGTCTCGCTTTCGATTAGTTCTTTCAGGCTGGTCGCAGTGTGATCTGCGAAGGGTTCAGCCACCCGGCACAGCCTTGCCAGCTTTGCCCGAGCTTCATTTCGCTCATTAGCGATGCGTTTCACCCGCTGTTCCAAAAGCCTAACTCGTTCTTCAAGTTCCAAAATGGTGGGCTCTTGAGTAGTTTCGGTAGTCATTTGTAGTCCCTGTATAAAAACTCGGCTTGTTTAAGATTCGAACCCGCAGATACGTTTTCTCTATTAATAAGATAAAGCAGAAAATCTGCTCGAGCAGATGGAGAGAAGTGCTCTCGATGCTGCAATAGTAATGCCGTCGAGAAGGCCTGAAGCTGAGCTGTATCTATTCCACCCAACTCAGCCTTGATATTTCCCAAGCTTAAAGTGTCAATAATTCGAAATTCCGGCAGATGTTTATTTACCTCCTCAACTCCAATTGAAATATAAGGAAGCCCTAACGCCGCGTACTGAACCACTCGACTGGGGAGATAGAAACTGCCGAAGCTTTCTATCCCGGGAAAGTAGTTTTCAGAGTTAACATAGTCACTGAAAAACTGCGGAATATTTATTGCCATGCGCCCGGAGAGCAAGGCTCGAGTAATCGACTGCGGGTCACTAAGATAGGACTTGAATATTCCAAGCTCAGGTCTATCTGTCTTTCCATAGCAGGAAATCCCCGTTCCGAACCGCGCAAGTATGTCATTGCGCCTCGTTTTCACAGGCCCTATTGCATTTCCAAGAAAAACAAATTCCGAAGACGTCCGTTTGACGTCGTACACGTCGTCGCCCTTGGAAGGCTCACACCAGAACGGGAAATTCACGCCAGGCTTGTGGCCTAATTTCTGATAGAAAGCCAAAACATCAGCACCGCCCGCATGCAACACAACATCATAGAGATCGACAACATGCTGATACAGTGACTTATAAAGCACAGGATCGTCCGCCAACCACACGACTGATCTAATTCCGGCCTGATTTAGGCGCACCAACATCTCGGGCGAGAGCGACCCCGGTCTGAAGTTCACAAGCACATCCGGTTTTGCCGCGATAATGGCTTCGAACTCCCGCTCAATCTTCACCCGCGATTGCCAGGATTGCAGCGGGAATACTGTTCTTCCCAGTAGACCCGTCGCGATGATCTTGTGACCTAAACCCCTCAGGGCATCTGCGAGACTGCGCGCCAGATGCTCTTCGAGTAAAGAATCAAATATAGCAATATGCATCTTTAAAACCAGCGAGGCAGATATGCCGCCCAGGCCTTCCCCAGCCACTTGTATTCACGCTTTGCGTTTTGGTTGATCAGCGAGTAAGGACTCGATGCCACCGCACGTGCAACGCCTTCGTAGTCTGTTTGGCGAATGCATGCGTTGCTGATCTTCACCTTTGCAGCTTTTTCCCAATTCCAGTTCTTGCAATTACGAGCGGCGACCAACTCAAACGTCAGCCGCGACACGCCTACCTCCGCCTGTTTCTTGCCGATCAAAATAGATAGATTAATATCGCCCCGGCGCAATGCGATATCTTCCATCCACACAGGCGTGCCGTCGACTTTGAGCAGGCAATAAATATAGCCCTTGTTCCGCGGTCGTTCATAGTGCTTGTTTAGTTGGAATGATAGTTCGTGCCCCCGACCGGCAATCAGTGGTACTTCTATAATTGCCTGCGTCGAGTCCTTGCGCCGCGGTGCCGAAATCGGCAATCGGAGCGAAATCGCCGCAGCTGAAGTCACGACCGCCCCTTCGACTGAAACATGCGCCTTTACATGGCTAGTCACGCCTTCGTCCAATCGCAGAACATAACGCCGGTCATCCACTTCTTGGGATTGTTCGAAGGGGTTGCCGGCCATACGCCCACTCCCGCCCAGGTCAGCGCGAAATTGCCGTGCGTCGGAGTCCAATGCCCCTTCGCTTGCATTTGACACAAAGGCATTCGAGACATACTCGCCGCCTGCGCTCCCGTTGCGCATTGCCGTGTTCGTTGCCAAATCTCCGAAGTGATTAACATAGTCAGAAGCGAATTCGTCGTCGGAGGCAGGACTTGCCAACGCCAGGTCAAAGGAGCGCATTTGAAGTCTTCCGGAGAGCCAATCCTCTCCGGTATTCGAAGCGTCCGCACTCCGACGTTCGAAGGAACGCAGCGCCGGCCGACTCGTTTTGCGTTGCCACACTTTGTCCGTGGTAAACGCTTGTGCGTTGGCAGTCGCACGGGGCGTCGCCTCATGGATAGCTTCTGCCAGGGGCAACTCGAACGCTTTGTCCACTACAGGAACTCGCGCGATATCTGCCGCAACCCGATCCAATGCGTTCGAAGCATCAAATTCCAACCTGGCAAGATCAGCTACAGTTTGCGAAGACAAAGCACCGAACTCGGCCACTAATGCGTCGAATTTCTCGACAATCTGTGTATCGCGGGCAGAGATATCTAACACAAAATCCGAACGGCTGACTTCCGCAAAGTGCTTCCGAACTTTTGGATCGTACGATAGCCCAAGCACCCTCTTATGCAACCGATGCGCGATCAATGCAGCATGCAGACGCATTGCTATCAAATAATCAAAGCTATTCAGTACATTGGCAATATTGTGAACACCAATAATTTCTGCATAGATCTCGCTAGAAGAACGATCCTGCATCCTTGCGAACACGAATTCCAAGGCATCCCGATCATGGCCCCCACCTTCCTGCATGGGGATGCCAACAAAATAGACATTGCCCCTCGCGGCAATAGCATCCAGAGCGGCGGCCAGGGCGACCAAGTTCGGCTGCCCCGTTTCCTTTTGCCAATGCCGGACGTTGACGCCGACAATGGCCCGACCAGCTGCCCGCTCGCGCAGGGCAGAATCCGGCGTAACATCACCCAGGTCCACTGCATACACAACGTCCGGCTCCAACGAGCATTGCGTCTTCAGTTCGAGTTCTTGCAGGGCATCTAAAGACTCCTGATCGCGCACTTGTATGGAAGTTGCGTGATTCGCCACCCACTTCAGCAATTGCTTCGCCTCAGGATCGTGAAGCGGCCCCACGCCGAGCCCAACGCCGAAGAACGGCACTTGCCGGACCATGCCGATCATTGGCAAGATCGAAAAGCCCGCGATCGATATCTTGGCCCCGGTGAACAAGCTGCGAATACCGCCAGCTCTGCTGAATGTGTAGTCGTGCCAAAGACCACCGCCGCCTACGACTATAGCCGACGCATTGCGGCTGTAACTGTCTGCCACGTGATGCAGGCTGCGCCGAAACGCTGGCAAACCGTGCGTCAGTTCCACAAACAACGGATTCTCCGCAGCGATGACAACCTGCGTGGATTTGTCGGCCGCGGCGATGCGCTTCGAGATCGAGCGCAGTATCATCTCGTCGCCTGCGTTGTTCGCGCCATAAAAGCCGGACAAGATGACCCGCTTGGTCCGTCCAAGATCTTCGGACAGACGTTGACGGAAAATAGTGCGCGCAGGCTCGGCAATAGGGCAGTTATCCGAAACCAGCGACGCCTCGATATCCTTAAACAGCTGCAGCCAACGGTGTTCGTACAGGTGCTCGTTCACAAGCCGCTCAAACGCGCTCTCCACGGCCGCCTGATAGACGGCTGGATTCGACAGCACACGCGACAGCTCTGACTCAAGCTCCGCCTCGCTGTCCCAGCCCAGGATCTGAGTGTCGTAGTCGAAGAAGTTCGACATCTCGTCAAAGCGCGCAGTGCAAAGCAAACGACCACTGGCAATCGTTTCAAAAACGCCGCACTTTATATTGATAAAACCGGCCCGGGTGGCGGCGAAGTTGACGTGACACTTGCCTTGGCGCGACGCCTGCAATTGGCGCGTGCCTTCCACCACTTCACTGCCCGGCAGCAACCAGCCTCGGCCATATGTCTTCACATTGAAGCGTTGTGCCAAAGCCAACATGACGTCATTGCGTTCAGGGCGAGACGTTGCATGGCCCAAGCAGATGACATCCGCATCCATACCCGGCACGTGTGCCACTTCCTGTGTCACATATCCCCGATCGATCGCGAAAGGGAAATACAGCGTGTTCTTGACGCCGATTTCCTTGTACATATCCATTGCACGCATGGCATTAGTTGTATGAAAATCGAACGAATTCGCGTACGTGGATACCGTAGGGAATACGTCCGGATCACTCAACGTAATGCCAAGTGAAAGAATACCCATGGATTGAACAACCTTGGCATCCTCTTCTGTGAAGCACAGCCCGCCGGCACCGAAAATGATGATGTGCGGGTTGAATTCAGTCACTGCTGTTTCAATCTTGGACAGTTTCACATAAATAGGACCATTCCCCCCCTGGGCGCGCGTAGGGTTTTCGGTCATATCCTTGTGTTTGCCGATATCGATATTAAGGACCTGATGACCAAGGTTCTGAAGCGCACGTATCAAGCAAGAAACAATGTCGGTGCTACCATTTACCGAGCGGCCCAGGAATAGAATTTTCCAATGCTTATCGGCATCGATTTTCTTGGTCCGCAGCTGTTGGCGCAGTGTTTCAATCTTGGAAATCATTTTGAATCCGTAATATAGAGTTGGAAGATTTTATTGCTTAGAGCGACCATCAGTTTCATATCGCTTTATGCCCTCTTCCACATCTTCATAAACTTCAATATTTCCATTCTTCATGAAAAATACCATATCGCACATTTTCCTGACCTGCCCCATACCATGAGTCACCAGCAACAATCGTGATTTCTGTACCCGCTCTTTAAATGCAGCGGCGGCTTTCTCGCGAAAATGTGCATCCCCGACCGACATAGCCTCATCAACCAAGTAATAATCAAAATCAAAAGCTAGGCTAAGCCCAAAAGCAACGCGCGAACGCATCCCTGACGAATAAGTCTTCACCGGTAAATCAAAATGCTCGCCGATTTCCGCGAAGTCTCGAACGTACTCAACGATCTTTCGCATCTGATCTCCGCCGGCACCCATCACGCGCGCCACAAACTTCACATTATCCTGACCTGTTAGCGACCCCTGAAACCCCCCGCTTAACCCAATGGGCCAAGAGATTCTGCTACTCGTAACGATACTGCCGCGATCCGGCTTATCCAGTCCAGCAATCAGGCGAAGCAACGTCGACTTTCCTGAACCATTGCGACCAATTAGGGCCACGTTACGGTTCGACGGTATCTCGAAAGATAGATCCTTGAATACGGTATACCTACCTGCAGCCGAGACATAGGTCTTCTGTACGTTCACAAACCGGATCATGCTTGTGCCAGGCTCCTGCGATCGTATCGATAAATCAACAATCCGGCGGCAAGCGTGACCAGTGCAACTGTAGGGGGCACTCCGGGATTTACCGTATCGGTATGCGGATAAAATTCAAACACAGAACGCCGCAACATATCAATAATGTGATAGAACGGGTTGTACGCCATGAACTGTTGGACGGACTGCGGCAAATGCCAGATGGGGGTAAGAATGCCCGTCATGAAATACAACGGTAAAAATGTAATACGTACAACAAGCTTTGACTCTGGAACTTTCTGAACCAGAACGGACAGCAACATGGCCAGACCGACGCAGAATACAGCCCCGCATATCATGTAATAGGCCCACTGGAGCGGATGATGAATCGCAACATCAAAATCCATCCAAAAACCCAGCGCAAACAGAAAAATGGCGTAAATGACGACCATCAAAAATGATTCAACGACCGCTCGCGCCAAAATACAATCCAGCGGCTGAATCTGCTTATAGGCAAACAAAGCTCTATTGGCATTAACCGCTTCCATACCCTTCAAAGCAATATTCTTGAAAAGGATGTAAGGAACGATACCATTCAACAGAAATACCGGAAAATCCACCCCTGGAATCGTCCGTGCCCGTAGGAACGTGAAAATTACCATGGTGCCGATCATCTGGATTGCCGGGGAGATGAACATTCCCAGGAAGCCCAGGCGATCCAGTCCAACGCGCGCCTTGAGTTCACGTAAGACGAGCGAAAACAAGACATCACGAAATATTCGAAATGAAGTTCTCTTTTGAAACATTAGGAACTGCCGATAATCTAATATTTACTGATAGTGCGCCCAAGCAACATTACTTGAACGATTGGCGTAATAATTTTTTGCCATTCATACACCATTGCAGACGTGACATATACGGCGTCTTCAGGCCTAACAAGGAATTGGCGCGCCAAGAAAATTGCCGCTGGATCCTTCATATTCAGTCGAAAAACGATTGGACGGTTCGCGACAACAGCCAGTTCAGCTGCCGGCTTATCGTCCAGCCCATCCGTAGGATCCGGTTGCTCTGGCATGCGGAAAACAAATACGCCACTGGGATCGGCCTTGGATTCATCAAGCCCCTTAATCTTTCCCAGCACCTCAAGCAGGCTCGGATTGTTCGACGGCAAATCATGCAAGCCAGGATCGCCCACAGATCCCATGGCAACGAAACGCTTACGAGCACGTTCAAGAATGATTTCTGCGCCAGGTGCAACCACATGGTTAGCGCCAGTCAGAAGATCTTCGTAGTTATAGGCAAACGAACGCGTGCCCGTACGCACCAGCACACGTATCAGATGCGGTTCAAGTAACGGTCCACCAGCGCGGTTGATTGCGTCAAGCAACGTCAATGGACCCTCCAAGGCCGAAAAGCGTCCCGGGGTCTTGACGGCACCCGCGACCAAGACCGATCCGGACAAGTCGCCGGTGACGGAAACGCGGACCTGCACATCGCTAGTAATACCCTTCAACCGCTTGCGTATGGTCTTTTCAATTTCGCTCAGAGTTGCGCCATCGACGTTCACTGCGCCAACATAAGGAAGCGAGATATTGCCCTTGTTATCAACCCTGACACTTTCGAAGGTCGTCCCCCCCAATGCCAATGGTGCAAAAATAGCCCCTTCCGTGACGCTGTCGGCGATTAAGACGCGCAGGACGTCACCAGGCTTAAGACGCACTTCAGGTAGGTCGGGCATGGCGACATGCGTTGCCAGCGGTCTGTCTGTAGGTCGCATGTATTGACCGATCGTCTCAGCCGAAATGTCGACCAACTCATAATTCTGCGGCCCTTCCTCTGCCGAAATTGCAGTACGCGATGGCCCAGCGCCAGACAGCAAACTTCCGCACCCAGTGAGCAACAAGGGAATGGATAAAGCAAAGGTACGGAGCGACATACGCCCATCAAAACTGAATATCATGATTTATGGCCTAGTCGCGATGGTCTTCAATAGTAGCAACAGCAAATCGAACAATGCCGAAGAGCAAAATCAACCCGATGAAGATCGTCAGCAAGTCATACAGCCGCTCGGGGTAGCTTGGGCGTTCAGCCATATTCGGAGACACCACCATAATCAAACTGCGCAATTTTTTGCTGGCCTCAATCCGAGCTGACTCCACCGAACTGACCGCGAACTTATAGGTTTCTTCGGCAATAGCAGCATCAATGGTCAAGCTGCGATAGTGGGAAGCCACCACATTGAACTGACTGCCAGTATTCTGCGATACCAGGCGGCGCGTTTCGGACTCAAGTTGCTGCTCAAGCGCACGAATTCGATTGCGTTGCTGACGAATCTGGGGCGTGTCGTTAGCGAGGCGACTCTGCAAATTCTTAAGCGTCGTACGTTCTTTGGTCAGATTCCCTTCTAGTTCAACAATAATGTCGCCTCGCGCTTTCGCGGTAGCTTCCGCATCTAACACACTATTCTTACCCTGGAACTCGAGCATCGCCTCTCGGCTCTTCTCATAGTTTTCACGCGCCTTCGACAACTCGCCTTGCGCAAACGCCATCTGTTCACGTGCCATGCGATGCGATAGCTCATTAACGAACCGTTCGCTTTCGCCAAGCATGATCTTGAGCGTGGCATTGGCAAACTTTGGATCGAATGCCTGGACACTCACACTGAGCAGACCCGTCTGTTCATCAAAGTGGGTCCGCACTACTCGCCTGAAGTATTCCAGCCTGTCTTCCTGCGCAGCATCCTTTTCCAGCCAATAAATGGGGTCGCGGAGTTGCGTCGAATAATGCTTTGACCAATCCAGCTGCCCCTCGAGCACATTAAGCATATCCTGCGAGCCCAGGAACTCCCGCAAATAAAGCGTTTCTTCCCGGGATGTCGGGTTTAAGCCGCTAAGCATTATCGCGAGGCCAGGCACAGCAGGCGCGTCATTATTCCCCACTTGCCTGACGGCGACCTGTGCGGTGCTGAGATAACGATCTTGCGCAAAGAAGCCGTAATAGAAAATAGCTACAGCCATGGGCAACGCTATCATCAACAGAATCAGACTGCGGCCTTTAAAGAAATCCAACTTGATCATTGCGACTATTAGAGCGAAGATGAATAAATATGCAAAACAAACGCTTTGAGGTGCCGTGGAGCCCTGCCGCGATTTTCCGCACTGACAAACTAATTACGGGCAGCGATTGCTGCAATGTTGTTCCCACTGGGACGAACTCCTCGGCGGGCGTCCTGCCGGTGGATGAAACAATCTGGGTTTACTAACATATAGAAACAAACCAACTAACTAAACAAGCATTCATTTGTAGTTCGTTGATTTGTTAATTCTTTCGAACTGTACGCTATGTTCAAGAATATCGAACAAATGCGACAATTTTCGAGTGCTCAAACAGTCCCTTTTTCAAGGCGAACCAATTGTAAAGGAAGATGGCACACAATCTGTTTCTTGGAGAAGCAATATCACGACTACTTATTTTTAATTACAACAACAAGTAACTTTTGGCTGAACTTACTTTAATTTTCCCTTCGCCGCTATCGGCATCGGCGACCATAGTTCTAGGGCCTCTAAAAAGGCGCCAGACAAGGCAGCGCTGCTTAAGGGGACTTCGTTCGCCTCTTGCCCGCCTCGCGAATGCCATATCAGGTAGTCAGTGGTGCCATCCACGGCGCCAAGCTGCTTGTAGACACCGGGCATAATAGGTACGTGATCACCAAAGATACACAGGCCGGCTGGCCGAGACCGATCCAGAAGGTAACGACGCAGCGCGCCGAACATCGCGTCGGCGTTACCCAAATGGCGGCAGTAGGCCAGCAATTCATCGCACCCCCCTGGCAGCGGTTGCGTCATCAGCTCTCGCTCGTCGCCCTTATCAACGCTTTCCCAGTGCAAAGGTCCGTGGTTTTCCATCGTGATTACGTGCAGATATAACGGTCGGTTCCCCGACTTGCCCAGTAGCGCCACCACACGGTCCGTCAACGCACGATCGCCAATATATTGGCCATCCAAAAGATCGCCCGCGAAATGCGAAATATCCAGGAATTCCTCGAATCCCAGCAGTGGCAGGATCTTATCGCGACGATAAAAGCCGCCGTAATATGGATGGATGCACACCGTTCGATAGCCCAGCGATTTCAGGTATGACGCCACCGTGGGGAACCCGCCCGTCGCGAGGCGTCTGTACGGATTGTATTGATGAACTCCCAAGGCCGCCGCGGACATACCAGAGAGAAAAGAAAATTCCGTCCGGACCGTGTTAGCGCCCCAAGCTGCAACGCTCAATTGGCCGTGCATTACGGACTCTGATTTGAGCTGGTCAAAATTGGCCAACAATCCGCGCCCCACTTGTGGATAGGCGCGCCGAACGTCAAAAAATGACTCGCTTTGCACCACGACTAGGTCGGGAATGACGCTCAAGCGTTGCAAAGGTTTGCTGACTATATTGAAAGGCGCTAGCTGTTTCAGCCCGGCAGTGGGCCGACGTTCTAGCTGGAAGTAATTCCACAATGCCGCAAACAAACCCATCCGGCGCAAGTCGGCACTGGCGTCAACGGGAGCATCGGGGCAAACTACCGCGACTTTTGTCAGAGCTAAACCCAATAATGCCAGCCCTACCGAGTGAAGGAAAAACAGCCCGGCTGGCGCTATTGGATCGAACATGTGTTCTTGCGGTAAGTCGGCGAAGGACACGAACCACACGCCCGCGCCGGCGGTGACTGAGTCTTCCAACGATAGCCCGACCCACAGCGCGACGCCATAGCCCCCGCCGGACAGCATGGCGCGCCATACCCCGAAAAACGGCAAATACAACCTAGGATGCTTCACCGCATCTAAAAAATACTCAAAATCCGGATAAACAAACGGCTCCCGCAACGCCTGATATTTCGCATTGCTCACCAGCACAATCAACAACTCAATCGCCAGCACATTCGCTACTGCAAAATACGGCCGTCGAAACAGCATCAGCTCCAACGCAAACGCCAGCGTCCACACCCCCACATGCACGCCCACTGCCGCCACCGGCCTACGCCATGGCGCGACCGGCCTGGGCGTCAGCAACGCCTCCACCGCAAACGACAGCACCAGCCCAATCAAATACGGTGGCAGCAGCGGGATCCAGAACGCTTCAATCACCGTAGCCCATCCTCTTCAGGATCCACCCTGACACCGCAGGATGAATCACGGACAGCAGAAAGCACCCCAGATTCAATGGGAACGGAAAACTGATCCGAGCGCGGTTACGCTGCAAGCCGCGGCGTATTACCCGAGCCGCTTTGTCCGCTTTCCACAAGAACGGCTTCGGGCCCGGCATGTCGAAGCACATTTGTGATTCCACATACCCCGGCATGACCACATTGAACTTGATGCCTTCACCGGCCAGCGCGTCGCGCATGGCTTCGCCATAGACTTTCACTGCGGCCTTGCTGGCGCTATAGCTTGGCGTTTCGGGCAGGCCGCGCCACGCGGCCAACGAACTGATTAATGCAATTTGCCCATGCCCGCGCCGTCGCATGGCGGGCAGCGCGCCATGCACCGTGGCAAACACCCCTTTCACGTTCACGTCCAACAGACGATGAACGTCCTGCCAGGCTTCGCCCTGCCCTTCGGGGCCGGTGTTGATGTTCACGCCCGCGTTTGCGATGACCAAGGAGGGCATCTCTGCTTCACACACGGCGCTTAACCATGACATCAGGGCGTCGTGGTCGCGTACATCCAGCTCATGCGTGATGACACGCGCCCCCAGCGCCGAGCAGGCCGCCGCCAATTCTTGCAAGCGGGCCGCGTTGCGTCCTTGCAAGATCAACGTCTTGGCGCCAGCGCTGGCGTATTCCAGCGCAAGTGCGCCCCCGATGCCTCCGGTTGCGCCGGTGATGAGAACGCAGCGGGGAAAGCCGGGTTCCAGGCTATCGGTGTTGTGCATGCTTAAGGGAATGAGTGGGCGGTGTCGCCAAGAAGCGCGCGGCGTCAGCACACGGCGCGCAGAGCCGGCGCTTGAGTAGCGCGGCAAGAGGAGAGAAAGCAGAAATACGATCGAGTTCGGGCGTGATCTGTGGCACGGTTACATGGACATGGCCGCCTTGCGGCGGCCATTATCGGGGTGTTCACAAAGTTACGGCCATCTCCCCGGATGGGTAGATGGCCGGCCATTGTAAGCGATCAATCGATCGATTTATTGCAATAAGCTACGCAACATCCACGCATTCTTCTCATGCACATCCAAACGCTGCGTCAGCAGATCCGCCGTCGGCTGGTCATTGGCCGCGTCGGCCTTCTCAAAAGCCGAGCGCGCGGTCTTCGCGACAGACTCGTTCGCGCTGACCAGCAGGCGCACCATTTCCAGCGCTTCCGGCACCGACTCCGGTTCCGCAATCGACGACAGCTTCGAGTACTCACGATACGTACCCGGCGCGTAGTGACCCAGCGCGCGGATGCGTTCGGCGATGCTGTCCAGCGCGTTCCACTCTTCCGTGTACTGCGTCATGAACATCAGGTGCAGCGTGTTGAACATGGGCCCCGTGACGTTCCAGTGGAAGTTGTGCGTCATCAGGTACAGCGTGTACGAGTCGGCAAGCAGCTTGGACAATTCGCCGGCGACGGCGGCGCGGTCCTTGTCCGAAATGCCGATGTTGATGCGCGGAACGCTCGGGGTCTTCTTGGTGGACTTGGCCATTGCTAGCTCCTTAGTAAAAGTACGAGTGAAGATACTACTGCATCAATCTTGCACGGCCGCGACTTCATCCGCCAACATCTTCACGCCGGGCAATTCGCATTCATAAACGGCTTGCGCCAGTGCTTCGATGGCGGCCAGGCGGGGGAAGCTGCGGCGCCATGCAAGCACCACGCGGCGTTCGGGCACGTGGCCTTCAAACGGCAGGTAGCGCAGCAGGCTGTTGCTGGGCGGATGCTCGGGCACTGCCGTCACCGGCAAGACCGTGACGCCAATGCCGGCAGCAACCATGTGGCGGATGGTTTCCAGCGACGAGCCTTCGAAGGTGCGTTGGATGCCATCGCTGGCGGCCGAGAAGCGTGACAGTTCCGGGCACACTTCCAGTACTTGATCGCGAAAGCAATGGCCGCTGCCCAAGAGCAGCATGGTCTGTTGCTTCAGGTCTTGGGCGTCGATGGACTTGCGCTGCGCCAGTTCGTGGTCGTTGGGCACGGCGACGATGAAGGGTTCGTCGTATAGCGGCTGCATGACCAGGCCGGCTTCGGGCAGCGGCAAGGCCATGATGGCGCAGTCGATTTCACCCTGCCGCAGCAGCTCCACCAAGCGGACGGTGAAGTTTTCTTGCAGCAGCAGCGGCATTTGCGGGGTGCGGCCGATTTGCACCGGCACCAGTTTGGGCAACAGGTACGGCCCGATGGTGTGGATGACGCCGACGCGCAAGGGGCCGGCCAGCGGGTCGTGGCCCTGCCGCGCGATCTCTTTGATGCTGGCGCTTTCTTCCAGCACTTTTTGCGCCTGCGCGACGATGCGCTGGCCGATGGGGGTAACGCCCACCTCGGCGCCGCCGCGCTCAAACAGCGTTACGCCCAGTTCGTCTTCCAGCTTGCGTATCGCCACAGACAGCGTGGGCTGGCTGACGAAACAGGCCTCGGCAGCCCGGCCGAAATGCCGTTCGCGTGCGACCGCGACGATGTACTTGAGTTCGGTGAGAGTCATGGTGGACTACGCCCCCGGGAGTTGTGCGCGGGCGTTTTGGCCTGCGCTTAAAAGATTCAGGTGATGGACGGGGCGCATGGCGTCAGGTCCGTAAGAAGTCTTCGCGGCCGCGCATCCAGCGCGCCAGGTGCGCTTCGACGGCGGCCGGGTGTTCTGCGCGCAGCCAGACGGCGGCATCGCGGGCGTCTTCGGCAATGGCGGCATCTGTTTCCAGGTCGGCGAAGCGCAACAGCGCCATGCCGGATTGACGGGTGCCCAGGAATTCGCCCGGACCGCGCTGTTCCAGGTCGCGCCGCGCAATCTCGAAGCCGTCCGAGGTTTCGAACATGGCGCGCAGCCGTTCGCGTGCGACTTGCGACAGCGGCGTTTGGTAAAGCAACACACAGACGGACTCGGCGGTGCCGCGCCCTACCCGCCCACGCAACTGGTGCAACTGCGCAAGGCCGAAGCGTTCAGCGTGCTCGATGACCATCAGCGATGCATTGGGCACGTCCACGCCCACTTCGATGACGGTGGTGGCCACCAGCAAATCGACCTCACCTTCGCGAAACGCCTGCATGACGGCGGCTTTTTCCGCTTGGGGCAGCCGGCCGTGGACCAAGCCGATGCGCAGGTCGGGCAAGTCAGTCCGCATGCCTTCATAGGTGTCGACGGCGGTTTGCAGTTCCAGCGCCTCGCTTTCTTCAACCAGAGGACAGACCCAATACACCTGCTGCCCGCCACGCGCCGCCTGCGCGACGTGGGCGATGACTTCTTCGCGCCGCGCGTCAGACACCAGCTTGGTCAGCACGGGCGTGCGGCCCGGGGGCAGTTCGTCGATGACGGAAACGTCCAGGTCGGCAAAGAACGTCATCGCCAAGGTGCGCGGAATGGGCGTGGCGCTCATGTTCAGCTGATGCGGCACGATGCGCCCGCGCACGGTCTCGCCTTTCTTGGTCAGCGCCAGCCGTTGGCCGACGCCAAAACGATGTTGCTCGTCGACGATGGACAGGCCCAGCCGATGGAATTCAACATGGTCTTGAATGATGGCCTGCGTGCCGACGACGAGCTGCACGCTGCCATCTGCCGCGGCGGCGGCGGCTTCACGCCGCGCTTTGGCGGTAAGGCTGCCGCTCAACCACGCGACGTTGATGCCCAGCGGCTGTAACCACGACACAAGCTTGCGGAAGTGCTGCTCGGCCAGAATTTCGGTGGGTGCCATCAACGCAACCTGCGCACCGCCGGCAATCGCCTGTGCGGCGGCGATGGCGGCGACGACCGTTTTGCCGCTGCCCACATCGCCTTGCAGCAAGCGATGCATGGGATACGGCTTGGCCAGGTCGGCGGAAATTTCCTGCACCACGCGTTCTTGCGCGGCCGTTAATTTGAATGGCAAGTTGGCGTATAGCTTGGCGACCAGGCCGCCGGCCTCGTTGCGTATCGGCAGCGATTCGGCTTCCTTGCTGCGGCGGGCCGCGCGCGCGGCGGCTAGCGACAACTGCTGCGCCAGCAGCTCATCGAATTTGATGCGGCGCCAGGCGGGATGGACGCGGTCCAGCAGTGCTTGTTCGGACTCGCCCTGCGCCGGCGTGTGCAGCGCGCGAATGGCGGGTTCGAAGGGGGGCAAATCGTAGCGGGCGCGCGCTTCGTCCGGCAGCGTATCGGACAGGTCTGCGCGATCCAGCGCTTGCGCGATGGCGCGGCGCAGCGTCAGCTGCGGCAGCCCTTCGGTAGTGGGGTAAACAGGCGTCAGCGCCGTGGGCAGTGGCGCGTCCGCATTGGTCATGCGGGGGTGCACCATCTGGCGGCCAAACAGACCGCCGCGGACTTCACCGCGAGCGCGCAACCGCTTGCCGACCGCAACCTGCTTTTGTTGGCTGGGATAGAAATTCAGCCAGCGCAATTGGAGCTCGCCGGTTTCGTCGGCCAAGGTGGCGGTGAGCTGACGCCGAGGCCGATACTGCACCTCGGATTTCGTGATCTCGCCTTCGACCTGGCCAGCAAAGCCAGGGCGCAGCGAACTGATCGGGATGATGCGGGTTTCGTCTTCGTAGCGCAGCGGCAGGTGCAGCACGAAGTCCTCGGGCAGCACCAAGCCCAGATTCCGAAGCTTGCGCTCGGTATCCGTCATCGGTTTGCCGGCGCCTTTGGTATCGGCGCCGGGTCGCTTGGAAGCCACTGCCGCGGCCGGCATGAAGAAACGAACCTCTGGGCTTGACCGTCCGGGTGCGCCTTACAGGACCAGAATCGCTTCGACTTCGAACTGCGCGCCCTTGGGCAGGCTGGCCACACCGATGGTGGAGCGGGCCGGGAACGGCTGCGGAATGATCTCGGCCATGATCGAGTTGGCGGCGGTGAACTTGCCCAGGTCGGTCAGGAACAAAGTCAGCTTGACGACGTTGTCCAGCGTGCCGCCGGCTTCGGTGATAACGGCCTGCATGTTGGCAAATGCCTGACGCACTTGCGCGTCGAAGTTTTCAGAGACCAGATCGCCAGTGCCGGGCTCCAGGCCGATCTGGCCCGAAAGGTAGACAGTCTTGGTGCCGGTTACGGCAACCGCTTGCGAGTAAGGGCCAACGGCGGCGGGTGCGGCGTCGGTATGGATGATTTGCTTGCTCATGGGCGGAATCCTTCAGGTGACGGATAGAAGCTACAACTATCGAAGTTTATCTAGCAATAGACGTTTGCGAAAGTGGCCGGATGACGCAGGGACGAATGAATCCCGGTTTCATGCCTCTGCCTGATGGCCGGCGCCGCCAATATCGCCGCGATGGGCGATCAGCAAATCCACCAGCGCTTGGGCTGCGACCGACAAGCTGCGGCCCTTGCGCTGCACCAGATAGAGCGGCCGCGTCAGCGCACGGCCGGCCAATGGCACCACGCGCAGATCGTCGCTGGCGAAATGAAAAAGCGTCATGGCCGGCACGACACTCACGCCCAAGCCGGCTCGCACCAGCCCGGTCACGGTGGCCAGGTGTTCAACTTCGAAGACCGGCAATGGCGCATCGGCGCCAAAAGCCTCGTCCAGATGTTTGCGCACACTGCTGCCGCGCGCAAGCTGAATGACGGGGTGCCGGACGATATCGCGCAAGCGCACTGACTTTTGCGCGGCCAGCGGGTGATCGGCGCGGCACACCAGGAAGTAGCGGTCGGCATGCAGAAATTCGCTATCCAGGTCTGTCATGTCCGCCCGCCGCGACGCCACCGCAAAATCGACCTGGCCGCTTTGCACCATATTCAGGCAAGGTTCCAGCAAAGCATCGCGCAGGTCCAGCACGATACCCGGGTGCGCTTGGCTGAAGCGCGCCAGCAGATTGGGCAGCCAGCCGGCCGCCAATGACGGTAGCGCCGCCAGCGCCACGCGGCCACGGCGCCGGGCGGCGTGGTCGCGCAGGTCTTCCATGACGAGATCCATGTCTGCTAAAAGCCTGCGCGCGGACGCGTCCAGCACACGGCCTTCGGCCGTCAGCTCCACATGACGCGTACTTCGGTCGAAGAGACGCAGCCCGGCGGTGTCTTCCAGCGACCGGATCAGCGCGCTGAAGGCGGGCTGCGTCAGGTGACAGCGCTGCGCGGCACGCGTGAAATGCCGTTCTTCAGCCAGCGCCACAAAAGCGCGGAGTTGGCGTGCAGATAGATTCATGGCTTTCTTCTATCAATTGATCCGATTTTTCTATTTTACTGATGATCATCACGTGCCTATAGTGGCCTCGATACCTGCAAGGCCCGACTGGACTCCTCTATGCCTCAAACCCCTCTGCTGATTGGCTGCGCGTCAGGATTCTCTGGCGACCGGACCGACGGCGCTGCCGACGTGGTGCGCACCCTGGCTGCCCAGGGCGGCGGCACGCTGATCTTCGAAACGCTGGCCGAACGCACGCTGGCGCTGGCGCAACTGGCGCGCAACGACGACCCCAATCGGGGCTACGAGCCGCTGCTGGACGAATTGGTCTCGCCCGTGCTGGCAGATTGCCTGCGCCATGGCATCAGCATCGTCAGCAATTTTGGCGCGGCCAACCCCGAAGCGGCGGCCCGGCGCATTGCCGCGATTGCCCGCGAACAAGGCCTGCCCGCGCCACGCATCGCCGTCGTGCATGGCGATGCCTTGAACACGCCCGAGCAACGCGCCCTGTTGCAAGACCGTTTGGGCGCGGGGCTGGCGGGGCAAGATGTCGTCAGCGCCACGGCGTATCTGGGCGCAGCCGAAATCGCTGAAGCCTTGTCGGCCGGGGCGCAAATCGTGGTGGCGGGACGCGTGGCGGACCCTTCCCTGACGCTCGGCCCGGCAATGGCGCACTTTGGCTGGGACGCCGCCGACTGGCCGCGTCTGGGCCGCGCAACCATGGCGGGCCATATGCTGGAATGCGGCCTGCAAGTCACCGGCGGCTACTTCTGCGTGCCGGGGCTGAAGGATGTGCCTGACGTCCACGCGGCCGGTTTTCCCATTGCCGAAATCGATGCCGACGGCGAATTCGTCATCGGCAAAGCGGCCAACACGGGCGGCGTGGTGGATGCCCGCACGGTGAAGGAACAGCTGCTATATGAAGTCCACGACCCCGCGCGCTATCTGACGCCCGACGTCGTGGCCGACTTGAGCCAGGCGCGCGTGGTCGAGCTGGGCGGCAACCGGGTGGCGGTGCATGGCGTCACTGGCCACGCGCGGCCCGCTGAATTGAAGGTCAACGTTTGCTATCGCGGCGGCTGGCTGGCCGAAGCGGAAATTTCCTACGCAGGGGTGCAAGCCGAAGCCCGGGCGCGCCTGGCTGCGGACATTGTCCAGAAGCGGCTGGGTTCGGCCTTCACACTGCGCGCGGATTTGATCGGCGCGATCAGCATCCTGGGCGATGACGCCGGTGAAATGCGCCGCGCCCTGCCCGACTCCCACGCCCGCGATGTGCGCCTGCGCCTGGCCGGCGAACATGCGGATCGCGCGCAGGCCGAACGCATTTTGCGCGAAGTGAATGCGCTGTATACCTGCGGCCCAGCAGGCGGCGGCGGCGTGCGCACCGCGTTGCGGCCGCGCCTGAACATGCTGTCTTGCACCATCCCTCGCGACGCCGTGCAAAGCGGCTGGAAATTCCTGGAGGAAATCGCGTCATGACCCGCGCCCCCCATCTGCAAAAAGTACCGCTGTATCGCCTGGGCCATAGCCGTTCCGGCGACAAAGGCAACATCTCGAACCTGAGCCTGATCGCCTGGGACCCCGAGTGCTACGACGTGCTGACCGCACAACTCACCGAAGCCCGCGTCGCCGATTGGTTCGCGTACCGCCACCCCACGCGCGTGACGCGCTACCTGTTGCCCACGCTGCACGCCATGAACTTCGTGCTGGAAGGCGTGCTGGACGGCGGCGTGAACGATGCGTTGAATCTCGACACGCACGGCAAGAGCTTGTCGTTCCGATTGCTGGACCTGACGGTGGAGGTCAGCGCAGAACTGGCCGCCCGCCTGCCAGACATACCCGGCGACCGCCCCGCGGCCGCCTGATACCCCCCCGCCCGACCATAAAAAAACACCACAGGAGACACACAACATGCGCATTTCCTCCAAGGGCCGCCTGGCCCTGCTGCTGGCCGCCGCCCTGCCCCTGACCGCCATGGCGCAGAACTTTCCGGCCAAGCCCATCACGTTTATCGTGCCGTTTGCGGCGGGCAGCGCTACCGACCAGATCGGCCGCGCCATTGGCCAGGGCGTCACCGAGCAGACCGGCCAGGCCGTGGTGATCGAAAACAAGCCGGGCGCCAGCGCCATGATCGGCGCGGCTGCCGGTGCACGCGCCGCGCCCGACGGCTATACCGTGCTGATCACGACCAACACCACGCACGCCGCCAACGAACATCTGTACAAGACGCTGACGTATCAGCCCGTGAAGGACTTTGCGCCGATCTCGTTGCTGGGCAAAGGTGGCCAGATCATGGTCGTGAACCCCAACTCGCAGGCCAAGACCGTGGGCGAGATTCTGGCCCAGGCCAAGCAGTCGCCCGGCAAGCTGAGCTTTGGCAGCGGCAGCTCCAGCAGCCGCATCGCGGGCGAACTGTTGCAGCAAATGGCAGGCGTGCAACTGCTGCATGTGCCGTACAAGAGCAATCCGCTGGCGGTCACGGACCTGCTGGGCGGGCAGATCGACATGATGATCACCGACACCGCCACCGGCCTGCCGCAAGTCAAATCCGGCAAGCTGCGCGCGTTGGGCGTGACGGGTTTAGCCCGCTCGCCGCTGGCGCCGGACGTGCCGACCATTGCAGAAGCCGGGGTGCCGGGATACGAGATGGGCTATTGGTTTGCGGCCTACGCGCCGGCCGGCACGCCGCCTGATGTGGTCAAGCGCTTGAACGAGCTGCTGGTGAACGCGACCAAGACCAAGCCTGCGCAGCAGTTCTACGCGCAGACCGGCACGGACGCAGCCACGTCCACCCCGGACGAGCTGGCCGCGTTCCAGCAGGCCGAATCGAAGAAGTGGGGCGACATCATCAAGAAGGCCGGCATCCAGCCGGAATGATCGCCATCGTTTCTCGCCGACGAATATAAAGAAGCACATAAAAAACCCCATCGCATGCGACGGGGTTTTTACTGGCGCAAGACGGTGGCTTATTTGTCCACGAACGCGCGTTCAACCACGTAGTCACCCGGCTGACCCACGCCCGGCGACACCGTGAAGCCGCGCTTGTCCAGCATGGCGCTGATGTCAGCCAGCATATGCGGGCTGCCGCAGATCATGGCGCGGTCGGTTTCGGGGTTGATTTGCGGGATGCCGATGTCGTCGCACAGCTTGCCGTTTTCCATCAGTTCCGTAATGCGGCCCTGGTTGCGGAACGGTTCGCGCGTAACGGTGGGGTAGTACACGAGCTTGTCGCGCACCACGTCGCCAAAGAATTCGTTGTTCGGCAGTTCTTTTTCGATGAAGTCGGCGTAGGCCAGTTCGCTGACCCAACGCACGCCGTGCACCAGAATGACCTTGTCGAAACGTTCGTAGATGTCCGGGTCTTTGATGATGCTCATGAACGGCGCCAGGCCCGTGCCCGTGCCAAACAGGAACAGATGCTTGCCGGGCTTCAGGTCGTCGACGACCAGCGTGCCAACCGGCTTGCGGCTGACGAGGATGGTGTCGCCTTCTTTCAGATGCTGCAGACGCGACGTCAGCGGGCCGTTCTGGACCTTGATGCTGAGGAACTCGAGGTTCTCTTCATAGTTGGCGCTGGCGATGCTGTAGGCGCGCAACAAGGGCTTGCCTTCAACTTCCAGGCCGATCATGACGAAGTGGCCGTTGTGGAACCGCAAGGCCGCGTCACGCGTCGTGGTAAAGGAAAACAGGGTGTCGTTCCAGTGGTGCACGCTAAGTACGCGCTCAGTGTTGAAAGCAGCCATGTCGAATTCAGTTAGGGCGGCTTCCGGGTGTGAGCCCGAGGGCGCCGCGTGGTCGTTCCGCGCCGCACAAAAGACGCGGCCGGCATTAGGGTAAGCCCTATTCTACAGGGTCTCGATGGGAATTGCTCTCATTATTCCGTAATACGCTTATGCCGAATTGATAGGGATCAAGCTTCTGAACCCCTTCCCGCAGTCATGCTGACTAAGAGTTGAACAGCGCAATGCTTCCTGTTATTGTCGCGGTCTCAGTTGATAATCGTTTTCGTTAGCAGACCGCTTTTCAAGCACTTTCAGCATTGGCAAGGGGCGCGCCCCTTGCAGCCCTAGCCGGAGTTTCCGACATGACCAAGCGTCCCCAATTGAATTCGCTGCTGCGCGCCCTGGCGCTGGCTGGCGCCGCCGCCTTCACCGTTTCGGCCAACGCCGCCGAAGAAGTCAGCCTGTACACCACCCGGGAACCCAAGCTGATCCAGCCGCTGCTGGATGCGTTCACGAAGGAAAGCGGCATCAAGGTCAATACCGTCTTCGTCAAGGACGGTCTGCTGGAACGCGTCAAGGCTGAAGGTTCGAAGTCGCCTGCCGACGTGCTGATGACCGTGGACATCGGTAACCTGCTGGACCTGGTCGATGGCGGCGTGACCCAGCCGATCAAGTCCGAAACCCTGGAATCCGTGATCCCCGCCAACCTGCGCGGCGCTGATGGCAAGTGGTTTGCGCTGTCGCTGCGCGACCGCGTGCTGTATGTGGAAAAGGACTTGAAGCTGGAATCCTTCCGCTACGAAGACTTGGCCGACCCGAAGTGGAAGGGCAAGGTTTGCATCCGTTCGGGCCAACACCCCTACAACACCGCCATGGTCGCGTCGATGATCGCGCATGACGGCGCCGAAGCCACGGAAAAGTGGCTGCGCGGCGTGAAAGCCAACCTGGCCCGCAAGGCCGCTGGCGGCGACCGCGACGTGGCCCGCGACATCCTGGGCGGCATCTGCGATATCGGCCTGGCCAATGCCTATTATGTCGGCCACATGAAGAACGCCGAAGCTGGCACCGACGCCCGCAAGTGGGGCGACGCCATCAAGGTCATCCGCCCGACGTTCGCCAATGAGAAAAGCGGCGGCACGCACGTGAACGTCAGCGGCGCCGCCGTTGCCGCCCACGCCCCGCACAAGGCCAACGCCATCAAGCTGCTGGACTTCCTGGTGTCCGAACCCGCGCAGGCGCTGTACGCCCAAGCCAACTACGAATACCCCGTCCGCAAGGGCGTGAAGCTGGACCCCGTCATCGCCAGCTTTGGCGAATTGAAGGTTGATCCGCTGCCCCTGACCGAGATCGCCAAGCATCGCAAGCAAGCTAGCGAATTGGTGGACAAGGTCGGCTTCGACAACTGATCGACCCGTGGCGCGTTACGCCCCTTGGCGTGACGCAACCATGAGGCAGTATTGGGCCTGTTCCCTTCCTTTGAAGGGAACAGGCCTTGCCATTGATGCAATCGACCTTGAAGCATGCACACTGAATCTTTGCCCCGGCCGCTGCGTTTGCGCTGGACTGAACGCGGCGCTGGCTGGCTGACAGGCGCTGGCCTGATTGCGCTGGCCGTCCTGGCCCCGGTGCTGACGCTGGCCTGGTGGGCGCTGGGCGGCGAGTTGGCCCACTGGCAGCATCTGGCGACCTACGTGTTGCCCCAGGCGTTGGCCAACACCGCGATGCTGCTGGCCGGCGTGGGCGTGATGGTGACGTTGCTGGGCACGGGGGCCGCCTGGCTGGTCACCGCTTACGATTTCCCGACCCGCCGCATCCTGACCTGGGCGCTGCTGCTGCCGCTGGCGGTGCCTACTTACATCATCGCGTTTGCCTACCTGGACCTGCTGCACCCCATTGGCCCGATCCAGACCGCCATCCGCGCGCTGCTGGGCTACGACAGCCCGCGCCAGTTCCGCTTGCCTGATCTGCGTTCCATCTACGGCGCGATCTTCGTGCTGGGCTTTGTGCTGTATCCGTACGTTTACCTGAGCACCCGCGTCATGTTCATGACGCAAGCGGCCAGCCTGCTGGAAGCCGCGCGCACTTTGGGCGCTGGCCGGGTGGCCGTCTTCTTCCGCGTCGCCCTGCCCTTAGCGCGGCCCGCCATTGTCGTGGGCGTCAGCCTGGCGTTGCTGGAAACGCTGAACGATATCGGCGCATCTGAATTCCTGGGCGTGCAGACGTTGACGGTGTCGGTCTACACCACGTGGGTCACGCGATCGGACCTGGCGGGTGCGGCGCAGATTGCGCTGACGATGCTGGCGATTGTGATCGGCCTGATCATGCTGGAACGCCATGGCCGCAAACGCCAACGCTATGCCAACACGCAGCGCATGCGCCCGATGCAGCCGCGCCGGCTGCACGGTGTCGCGGCAGGCATTGCCGCCTTGCTGGGCTGGATTCCCGTCGTGATCGGTTTCGTGGCGCCGGCCGCGTACCTGATCTATGAAACCTACAAGCGCCTGCACCTGGTGGGCGGCGTGTCGGACCAGTTGATCAACGGTTTGAGCAACACGCTGATCGTGGCGTTCAGCGCCACCCTCGTCACCTTGATTTGCGGGTTGATTGTGGCGTGGGCCGGGCGCACCTTGCGCGAAAGCGCCAGCTTCAACCCGGCGCGTGCCTGCGCGCGTATCGCCAGCTTGGGCTACGCGGTGCCTGGCACCGTGCTGGCCATTGGGCTGTTGACTCCATTCGTGTGGATCGACACCGCTGTGGCCAAAGTCTTCGGCGGCACGGGCCTGTTCCTGATGGGCTCGATGGCTGCGCTGGTCTGCGCGTATGTGATTCGCTTTCTGGCCATTTCCACGGGCGCGCTGGAAGCCGGGCTGGCGCGCATTCCGCCGTCGCTTGAACAGGCCTCGCGGCTGTTGGGCGAAAGCTCTGCCGGCACTTTGCGCCGCGTTCACCTGCCGCTGTTGCGGCCCGCGCTGGCCGCCAGTGCGCTACTGGTGTTCGTGGACGCCATGAAGGAATTGCCCGCGACGCTGTTGCTGCGCCCTATGAATTTCGACACGCTGGCGACGTGGCTTTACGCCGAAGCCGCGCGCGGCACGTACGAGGAAGGCGCCGTCGCGGCGCTGGCGATCGTGCTGGCCGGCCTCTTGCCCGTCATCTTGCTGGCGCGCACCAATCTGAAAATGGGACATTGATCATCGTGCCCGATCTGTTAGAAATCGACCGCCTTTCCCTCGCCTACGAAACGCCTGCGGGGTTGAAACCCGTGGTGCAGGATTTGTCACTGGGCTTGCCGGCCGGCCACATCGGCTGCCTGCTGGGCGAATCCGGCTGCGGCAAGACCACCGTGCTGCGCGCTATCGCCGGTTTTGAACCGGTGCGCGCCGGGCGCATCTTGCTGGATGGCACGGTCATCTCGTCACCCACCGAACAAGTTGCGCCCGAGTTGCGCCGCGTGGGCATGATGTTTCAGGACTACGCGCTGTTTCCCCACCTGACGGTGGCGCTGAACGTGGCCTTCGGGCTGCGTAAGCTTGCGCGCCCCGAGCGCGCTCGCCGCGTCGAGGAAATGCTGACGCTGGTGGGCTTGGCCCATGCGGCCAACAGTTATCCGCACGAGATTTCGGGCGGGCAGCAACAGCGCGTGGCGCTGGCGCGGGCCTTGGCGCCCTCGCCCGATCTCTTGCTGCTGGACGAACCGTTTTCGAATCTGGACGTGGACACGCGCGAACGTTTGGCGTTCGAAGTGCGCGACATCCTCAAGACCACCGGCCACACCGCCATCCTGGTCACGCACAACCAGGCCGAAGCGTTCGCCATTGCCGACCGCATCGGGGTGATGAGCAAGGGTTGCATCGCGCAATGGGATACGCCTTACAACCTGCACCATCATCCCCGCAACGATTTCGTGCGTGACTTCATCCGCCGCGAAGCGTTGGAGGAACGGCGCGAACAAGCGTTTGCCCGCGGCCGGTAAAGCGTCAGCAATTCGGGGCGGGCCGCGGCGGCATCAGTCCGCCGACAGCTTCACCTTCTGCGACAAGGCCTTGAACGACTCGTACTGGCTGGCGGTCAAGCGCTGAACCTCTTCCGGGCTGGACCCGTAGGGCATGAAGCCCGCCTGCTCCAGCTTGTCTTTCACTTCGGGCAGCGCCAGCGCCCATTGGAAGGCCTCGCTCAACGCGCGCGTGGCGTCGGGCGACATATTGGCCGGGCCATACACCGCAAACCACGGGTCTACGACCGCGCCCGAATAACCCAGCTCAGCCAGCGTCGGCACATCCGGCAAGGCCGGTGCGCGCTTAGTACCCGTGACCGCCAGCGCATGCACCTTGCCCGACTTGATGTGCGGCAACGAGGCAGGCAGGTTGTCGAACATCACCGGCAAGTGCCCGCCCAACAAATCGTTCAGCGCCTGCGCGCTGCCTTTGTACGGAATGTGCTGCATGCCGGCGCCCGTCAGCTGGTCGAACATGACGCCCGCCAAATGCATGGACGTGCCCGTGCCAGGCGTGCCGAACGAGGTGCCGGGATGCTGCTTGGCGTAGGCGACCAGCTCCTTGACGCTGTCCACCTTCAGCGCGGGGCCGGTTTCCAGCACGACCGACGACGCCCCCAACATGCTGACGCCCGTGAAATCCTTCGTTGGGTCGAACGGCATCTTCGGGTAGACGAAGGGATTGAGCGCATTGGTCGAGATTGCGCCAAAGCCGATCGTGTACCCGTCCGGCGCGGCCTTGGCCACGGCGTCCATGCCGATGTTGCCGCCCGCACCGGGGCGGTTTTCAACGATGACGGGCTGGCCCAGTTTTTCGGCCACTTTCTGCCCGGCCGTGCGCGCCACCAGATCGGTGGTGCCGCCCGCCGTGTAGGGCACGATAAAGGTGATGGGCTTGGCCGGGTAACCGGCGGCAAGCGCGGAGGATGCGCCGTGAATAAGCGCAAGCGCGGCCAGGCCGCGCACCAGGTTGAACGGGTTGCGATGCATGAGTCTCCATCCTGTTGTTATCAAGGTTTGGAGGCGCATGATACTGCCGCGCGAGCGCGCGCGGCAGTGGATTAACGCAACCGCATCAGGCCCGGGCTTCAGGCAGCGGAATGAACTCGGTTTCATCGCCCGGCACCACCTGATCGAAGCGGGTGCGTTGCCAGTCTTGCTTGGCCTGCTCGATGCGGTCCTTGCTGCTGGACACGAAGTTCCACCAGACAAAGCGCGGGCCGTCCAAGGGTTCGCCGCCGATCAGCGCAAAGCGCGCTGCCGTCTTGGCGCGGATCTGCACCGGGCGGCCCGGCGCGAAGACAACCAGGCGGCCGCTTTCAAACGCTTGCCCATCGATCTCGACCGTGCCTTGCGCCAGATACGCGGCGCGTTCTTCGAATTCGGCTGGCAAAACGGTGGTGGCGCCCGCTTGCAATTGCAAGTCGCCGTAGAACAGCGGTGACAACGTCTTCACCGACGACGTCTTGCCAAACAACGAACCCGCCACGACCTGCGCGCGCACGCCCTCGCCTTCAATCACCGGTTGCGCATCCAAACCGTAATGCGTGAAGCCGGGGTCCGTTTCTTCGTGCTGCTTGGGCAGGCCCACCCAAATCTGCAGGCCACAGAGGCGCTGCGGCGCAAGCCGGCTTTCCGGCGACGAACGTTCCGAGTGGACGATGCCACGGCCCGCCGTCATCCAGTTCACTTCGCCCGGCAAAATGGTCTGCGTATGGCCCGCGCCGTCGCGGTGCACCATCGAGCCTTCATACAGATACGTGACAGTGGACAGCCCGATATGCGGGTGCGGACGCACATCGATGCCCGAACCGATATCAAAATCCGCCGGCCCCATGTGGTCCAGGAAGACGAACGGCCCGACGGTGCGGCGCTGCGCCGACGGAATGGCGCGCCGGACGGAGAAACCGCCCAGGTCGCTGGTGCGCGGCACCACAATGGTTTCAATCTGGTTTTCGCCTGCTTCGGACAAGGTAGACATGTTGTAGCGCTCCGCATGGTTAGGCCAACGGCCATCTTAAATCTCAGTCACGGCCAGATGGCCAAAACGCAATCGTGCCGGGCAGATCGTATCCGCCCGGCACGTGGGCTTACGCCAGGTCAAACACCAGCACTTCGGCCTGCTTGCCGCCCGACAGCTCGACACGGCTTTCATCCGTGATGGCCACGGCGTCGCCGGCCGACAGCTGGGCGCCATTGACGGTCACACTGCCCCGGGCCACATGGACCCAGGAGCGGCGGCCGGCCGCCAGGTTCAGCGTGGCGGATTCGTCGCCATCGAACAGACCGCCATACAGCCGTGCATCTTGATGAATCTTCATCGAGCCATCTTCACCGTCCGGCGACACCAGCGCTTGCAGGCGGCCACGCTTTTGCGCATCGCTGAAGCTGCGCTCTTCGTATTCCGGGGCAATGCCGGTCACGTCGGGCTCGATCCAGATTTGCAGCATGTGCGTTTCGGTGTCCGGCAGCGGGTTGAACTCGGAGTGCATCACCCCGCGTCCGGCGCTCATCCGCTGCACGTTGCCGGGCTGGATGGTCGAGCCGCTGCCCATGCTGTCCTTGTGCGCAATCGCGCCGTCCAGCACATAGGTGATGATCTCCATATCCCGGTGGCCGTGGGTGCCGAAACCGCGGCCGGCGGCGATGCGGTCGTCATTGATCACGCGCAGCGCGCCGAAGCCCATGTGAGCCGGGTCGTAGTAGTTGGCAAACGAAAAGGTGTGAAACGAATCCAGCCACCCATGGTTGGCGTGACCTCGTTCGGCAGCGCGGCGAATCGTAAGCATTGTGGACTCCTGTTTCAATAATATGAATGATTGTCGGGTGCAGCGCTTCAGGCTTTTGTCCTGCTTGTTTCGCTGCATCCCTGGCATGAGTGATATTCTGCGCGTGCCGACCCTGCCGTTTGGCGCTATATTTTGACGAGTTCATTCAACTTTTTTGAACACCCCTGTTCCATGCAACCCATTACCCCCGAACTGCTGATTCTTGTAGACGCCATCGCCCGCCACGGCAGTTTCGCCAAGGCCGCCCGCGAACTGGGCAAAGTGCCTTCGGCCGTCACCTATTCCATCCGCAAGCTGGAAGACGGGCTGGACGTCTTGCTGTTTGACCGCTCGGGCCACCGCGCGCTGCTCACACCTGCGGGTGAAGCGTTGCTCAAAGATGGGCGGCATGTCTTGCAATCGTTAGACGACCTGGCTTGCCGCGTCAAACGTATCGCAACGGGCTGGGAAGTGGAACTGCGCATCGCAGTTAGCGCCGTGCTGCCCTGGCGGCCGCTCTATGACCTGATCGACGAATTCCAAACGCTGGAAAGCGCAACCACGCTGCGGTTTTCCAGCGAGGTGCTAAGCGGCAATTGGGATGCGCTGACATCTAACCGGGCGGATCTGGTCATTGGCGCGGGCGCGCATGCAGAGCCGACCGGGCCGTATCGTTCGCAGGCGATTGGCACCACGCAATTCGGTTTCTGCGTGGCGGCGCATCATCCCTTGGCGTCGCTGCCGCAGCCGCTTAGCCGCGCCGACATCACAAAGTACTGCGCGGTGGTGGTGGCCGACACGTCACGAAATTTGCCGCCGCAATCGCGCGGGATTCTGGCGGATCAGCCCACGCTGGTGATGCCGTCGATGCAGGCAAAGATCGAAGCGCAGGTGCGCGGGCTGGGCTGCGGCTATCTGCCGCTGACGATGGCCGCGCCGTATTTATCGCAGGGCCTGTTGGTGGTGTGCGAAACGGATGAGGGCATGGCGCTGACGGAGCACGTAGCGTATGCCTGGCGGGCCGAAGCGCCGGGGGAAGCGCTGAAGTGGTGGCTGCAGAAGCTGAAATCGCCGCGCTTGTGCGAAAGCTTGTTGGGGATGGGCTGAAGGGGGAAGCAAGATCAGGCGGATGGGTTGCACCGCGCCATGTCATCCAATAGGCATTGGATGACATGGCGCGCTGCCCTTCAGTTTTACTCGTCCTCGATCCCCAATTCGCGCAGCTTGCGCGTGATGGTATTGCGCCCAATCCCTAAGCGCGACGCGGCTTCCACGCGGCGGCCGCGGCTGGCGTCCAGCGCGCTTTGCAGCAGGATCTTTTCAAACTGGCGGGTCAGCGTAGCCATGACGGCCGGCTCACCGCGTTCCAGCCGGTACTGCGCATCGCGCAGCAACGAGTCTTGCCAGTTGCGTGGCGCGCCGTCGTCCGCAGCCGATGATGCCTGCACGACCGTGCCGATGCTGGGCACGGACGCCGCCGGACGCAACGGCGCGTTACCGGCTTGCTGCTGATGCTCCAACGCACGGATTTCCGGCGGCAGATCCTGGCGGTCTACCGTCTGGCCCGGCGCCATCACCGTCAGCCAGTGGCAGAAGTTCTCTAGCTGGCGCACGTTGCCGGGAAAGTCGAACTTGGTCAGTACGGCCAACGCATCCGGCGTCAAACGCTTGACCGGCACGCCCAGCGTGCGGGCGCTGGCGGTCAGGAAATGCTGGGCCAGGGCGGGAATGTCTTCCACGCGCTCGCGCAACGGCGGCAGGCGCAGGCGGATGACGTTCAAGCGGTGGAACAAGTCTTCGCGGAACAGGCCCTGTTCCACGCGTTGTTCAAGCGGCTGGTGGGTCGCGGCCACGATGCGCACGTCCACGCGCACCGGCTGTGCGCCGCCCACGCGATAGAAGCTGCCTTCGGCCAGCACACGCAGCAATCGCGTCTGCAATTCAATCGGCATGTCGCCGATTTCATCCAGGAACAGCGTGCCGCCATGGGCTTCTTCGAAGCGGCCGCGGCGCAAGTTGTTGGCGCCGGTAAACGCGCCCCGCTCGTGGCCGAACAATTCGGCTTCGAGCAGATCACGCGGAATGGCGGCCGCGTTCAGCGCCACGAAGGGGCCGCTGGCGCGCACGCCGTGGCCATGCAACGCACGGGCCACCAATTCCTTGCCCGTGCCCGATTCCCCGGTGATCAACACCGTGACTTTCGATTGCGCCAGGCGGCCAATGGCGCGGAACACTTCCTGCATCGCGGTGGAGGACGACTGCGTCATCATCCAGCGTTCGTTGTTCTGCGCGGACTCGCCCTGCCCTTCGGGGGTTTCAGGCTGCGCGGATTCCTGCATGGCGCGCTGGATCAGCGCCACGGCTTCGTTCACGTCGAACGGCTTGGCCAGGTAATCAAACGCGCCGCCCTGGAAGGCGGACACGGTGCTGTCCAGGTCGGCGAACGCGGTCATCACAATGACCGGCAAGCCGGGATGCCGTTCTTTCAACTGGCGCAACAGCTCCAAACCATTGCCGCCAGGCATGCGGATATCGGACACCAATGCGACGGGCGTTTCGCGCGACAGCGCTTCCAGCACGTCAGCCGATTGGGAGAAACTGCGGGTGGGGACACCAGCGCGGGCCAGGGCCTTTTCGAGGACCCAGCGGATGGCCTGGTCGTCGTCGACGATCCATACGGGTTTCATCAGTGTGCGGGCTCCATCGGTAGGACCAGGCGAAACTCGGTACGCCCGGGTCGGGATTCAAATTCGATGATGCCGCCGTGCTGCTGCACGAAGTCCTGGGCCAGGCTCAAGCCCAGCCCGGTACCGCCGGCCCTGGCCGTGACCAGCGGGTGGAAAATGCGGTCACGGATGTGGTCCGGCACGCCGGGACCGTTATCAATAATGGACAGCACCAGCGCCAGCCGGTGTTGGCGGTGCGCCAGCATGACCTGGCGCGCCACGCGAGTGCGCAAGGTGACGACGCCCGGTTCCGTCTGCGGGCCTTGCGGCCGCGCGACGAGTTCCTGCGCCGCGTTGCGCGCCACGTTCAGCACCGCCTGCATCAAGCGGGCGGCGTCGCCCTTCAAGTCAGGCACCGACGCGTCGTAGTCACGCAAAATCGTGACGTCGTTGCGGAACTCGGCCTGGATCAGCGCGCAAACGCGCTCGCAAATTTCGTGGATGTTCACCGGCCGCGCATTCAGCGGCACACGTTGCGGGCCGCTCAAGCGGTCCACCAGCGCCTGCAGGCGGTCGGCTTCGGAAATAATGACCTGGGTGTATTCGGCCAGCGCCGCGCTCGGCAGCTCGGCTTCAAGCAATTGCGCGGCGCCGCGCAAACCGCCCAGGGGGTTCTTCACTTCATGCGCCAGGTTGCGCAACAGCTCGCGGTGCGCTTCGATTTCATCAACCAGCCGATGGTTGCGGTCGGCCAGCACGCGCTGCTCGATCTCGCGCGTTTCGATCAGTACCGGCCAGCGTTGGCCAGTCAGCCCCACCGTGGTGACGGCGACTTCGACGGACTCGGCGGCGCGGCGCAACGAGGCTAATTGCCTGACGTCGGCGTACCTGCCGGCGGCGGCGCGGTCGATGGAGGACTGGATGTTTTCTGGGGTGTCGAACAGCGTGGCGGCGGAGTGCCCGCAGAGTTGCTTGCGCGAGCGGCCGAACAAATCTTCGGCGGCGGCGTTGGCGTACTCAATGTGACCGCGCTCGTTGACCAGGAAAACGGACGTGGCAAGCAGATCGAGAGCTTCTACATTCATTTTTCAACGTACCCGAATGACAGGGGGGAAAGCGGAACGCGCCCGCGACGGCGGCGCCGGAACCCGGCGCCCTGCCCGCCAGGCGCGATGCCTGGCGGACAAACCGTCGAGCCGCGACCTGGTGGTGCGCGTGGTGTGGGCCCTGGTTTCTGCCTACATCATCGCGCTCCCCCCCGCCACAGCCTCTAAACGATCAGAGGCTGTAGTACATGTCGAATTCGACCGGGTGCGTCGTCATGCGCAGACGATTCACATCGCCCATCTTCAGGTCGATGTAGGCGTTGAGCATGTCGTTGCTGAACACGCCGCCACGGGTCAGGAATTCGCGGTCCGCGTCCAGGGCTTCCAGCGCTTGTTCCAGCGAGGAGCACACGGTCGGGATCTTTGCGTCTTCTTCCGGCGGCAGGTCGTACAGGTTCTTGTCGGCCGGATCGCCCGGGTGGATCTTGTTCTGCACGCCGTCCAGGCCGGCCATCATCAGGGCCGAGAAAGCCAGGTACGGGTTGGCCAGGGGGTCCGGGAAACGCGCTTCGACGCGGCGGCCCTTCGGGTTGCCGACGTACGGAATGCGGATCGAGGCCGAACGGTTGCGGGCCGAGTAAGCCAGCTTGACCGGGGCTTCGTAGTGCGGAACCAGACGCTTGTACGAGTTCGTGCCGGGGTTGGTGATGGCGTTCAGGGCGCGGGCGTGCTTGATGATGCCGCCGATGTAGTACAGCGCGAATTCCGACAGGCCGGCGTAGCCGTTACCTGCGAACAGGTTTTGGCCATCCTTCCAGATGGATTGGTGCACGTGCATGCCGGAACCGTTGTCGCCAACGATGGGCTTGGGCATGAACGTGGCGGTCTTGCCGTAGGCGTGGGCCACGTTGTGCACGACGTACTTGACGATCTGCGTCCAGTCGGCGCGCTGAACCAGCGTGCTGAACTTGGTGCCGATTTCCAGCTGGCCAGCGCCAGCGACTTCATGGTGGTGCACTTCAACCGGCACGCCCATTTGTTCCATCAACAGGCACATTTCCGAGCGCATGTCCTGGAACGAATCAACCGGGGGAACGGGGAAGTAGCCGCCCTTGACTGCGGGACGATGGCCGGTGTTGCCGCCTTCGAATTCCAGGCCGGTCGACCACGAGGCTTCTTCGGACTTGATCTTGACGAAGGTGCCCGACATGTCGGTGTTCCAGGTCACGCCGTCGAACACAAAGAATTCGGGTTCCGGACCAAAGTAGGCGGTGTCGCCCAGGCCGGAGGACTTCAGGTAGGCTTCGGCGCGCTTGGCCAGCGAACGCGGGTCGCGGTCGTAACCCTTCAGGTCCGAGGGTTCGACGACGTCGCACGACAGGATCAGGGTCGGCTCTTCGCGGAACGGGTCCAGGTTGCCGGTGGCGCAATCGGGGATGAGCAGCATGTCGGAAGCTTCAATACCCTTCCAACCCGGGATCGACGAACCGTCGAAAGCCTGGCCGCTTTCCAGCTTGTCTTCGTCGATCTGGCTGGTAGGCACGGACACGTGATGCTCACGGCCAACCGTATCGGTAAAGCGGAAATCCACGAATTTGACTTCGTTATCGGCGATCTGTTTCAGGACGTCTTTCGGGCTTGCCATGTCATCTCCATTAGATAAAAGGGTCGAGGGCTTTGCCGCTCGACTGGCATAAAAGAGGGAAGCAATAAGCGTGCCAGGTTTTTACCCCGGGATTCCCCGGGGAAAGCTGCACGGTCGTGGAAAAATGTAGCACCACTTTGGTGCAAATAGTGGGGCATGATTGCCCCAGTTTGGTGCTGCACCACTACAGGAACATTTCCTGAAGGTCATTCAAGAACCGCCAACCCAATGGCGTGGCCTTCAGGCGGGTGGGATCGGCGTCCAGCAAGCCCCGTTTAGAGGCTGCCTCCAATTGGTGCGCAATCGCGGCCAGCGACAACCCAGTGCGCTCATTGAACGCGGTGCTGGGCACCCCGTCCTTTAACCGCAAGGCATTGAGCATGAATTCAAAGGGCAACTCGTCAGGCCCGACCTGGCGGCTCTCCGACACGTGGCTGCCGTCGCGCGCCATTGCGGCTTGCATCCAGGAGTCGGGGCTGCGCAAGCGCGCCTCGCGCACGATACGGTCATGGAATGACAGCTTGCCGTGCGCGCCGGGGCCGATGCCCAGGTAGTCGCCGAATTCCCAGTAGTTCACGTTGTGGCGGCAGCGGGCGCCGGGCTTGGCGTAGGCCGACACTTCGTAGCGCGCCAGGCCGGCGGCGGCCAGCTCGGCCTCGACGGCGTCCTGCATGGCGGCGCTGGTGTCGTCGTCGGGCAAGTCTTCGGGCGGAAACTTGGCGAAGACCGTGTTCGGTTCCATCGTCAGGTGATACAGCGACAAATGCTCGGTGCCAAACGAGATGGCTTCGCGCAGGTCCGCCACACAGGCGTCCAGCGTCTGTCCCGGCAAGGCGAACATCATGTCCAGGTTCACGCGGGACACCGCCTGTTGCGCCATGCTGATGGCCGCGCGCGCTTGCGCCGAATCGTGGATGCGCCCCAGCTTTTTCAGTTGAACGTCGTCAAAACTCTGGATGCCCAATGAGAACCGCGTGACGCCGCTGGCCGCATAGTCACGGAAGCGGCTGGCCTCGGCGGTGCCGGGGTTGGCTTCCATGGTGATTTCGGCGTCGGGCCATAGGTTCAGACAGGCGCGCAGCATGGCCAGCAGTTCGTCCAAACCCGCCGACGACAACAGGCTGGGCGTGCCGCCGCCGATGAACACGGAGACAACCTGGCGGCCCCAGATAGACGGCAGCGCCTGCTCAAGATCGCTGCGCAGCGCATCCAGATAGGCGCGTTCGGGAATCTCGCCCGGCGCGGCGTGGGAATTGAAATCGCAATAGGGGCATTTGCGCACGCACCACGGCACGTGCACATAGATAGACAGCGGCGGCAGACTCGACAAGGTGGCGCCGGCCGGCACGCGCAGGCGCGAGGCGGTCGCGCCCATGTCGTTGCGGATGGGAATGATGATGGACATGCGGTTTCCTGGGGCGGACGCGGCGGGCGCGCCCCTTAAGCCTGGCTGAGCTTGCTCAGCAGCTCGCGCAAGGCGCGGGCGCGATGGCTGACCCGGTTCTTTTCTTCGGGGTCGAGCGACGCGGCGGTCAGCGCCATGTCGGGCAGATAGAAATGCGGATCGTAGCCAAAGCCGTTGGCGCCTTCGGGCTGATCAATGATCTCGCCGTGCCACAGGCCTTCGCCAATGATCGGGCACGGGTCGTTTTCAGCGCGCACCAGCGCCAACACGGCCACATACCAGGCGCGGCGGTCGGCCACGTTGGCCAGGTGCTGCACCAGCAATGCGTTATTGGCCTGATCGGATTTTTCGCCACCATGCATCTTGGCGTAGCGGGCCGAATAGACGCCGGGCGCGCCGTTTAGCGCGGCCACGCACAGGCCGGAATCATCGGCCAGCGCGGGCAAGCCAGTCAGGCGGCTGGCGTGGCGCGCCTTGGTCAGCGCGTTTTCAACAAAGGTCACATGCGGCTCTTCGGCTTCCGGCACGCCGAGTTCGCCTTGGGGCACCAACTCAATACCCAGGGGAGCAAACAAGGCGGAGAACTCACGCAACTTGCCAGCGTTGTTGGACGCCAGCACGATGCGGCGCAGGGATTCGGGAATCTTGGGGGAAGTCATAGCGCAAATTGTATAGGGCGTGGCCCCCCGCGCGGCGGGTGTTTAGGGCATGACCTTACGAAGGGAATGGACAAGGCCCCAAGTCTTGGGAACGGCCCAGTTCCACAAGTCTGTTAACAGGCAGGTCAACACAAGTCTGTTGACAGCTATGTAACACCCGCCGGAAGATTGCGCGTCGCGCGTGCGGCAACAACGCAGACATATTTTGTTGTCAATATGACCAATCTTGTCACTGATCGTATCTGAACGCCCTCGGCGATGACCTCACTTCACGCTATGCCCCGGCCAACTGCGGCCCGCGCGCCCCACTCTTCCACGGGCGATGCGCCCGCATCCATCGGCTTGGCCGGCATTTTGCGCGAAGGGCTGTTGCGGCCGCGCTATCAGCCCGTGGTGGATTTGTCTCATAGCCGGATCTACGGCCATGAAAGCCTGATCCGCGGCCCCGCCGACACCGCCCTGCACTACCCGGACGCCCTGTTCGCGGAAGCCCGCCGGCGCGGTCTGCATCCCCAGCTGGAGCTGGCCAGCTTTCGGGCGGGCGCGCAGGGGTTCCGGGATAACGAAGCCACCGGCAAGCTGTTCCTGAATCTGTCGGGTTCAGCGCTGATCCATTACTGGACGCTATGGGGCAGCGACATGCCCGCGCGGCTGCTCAAGGATTGCGCGCTGGAGCCGTCCAGCATCATCGTCGAACTGACCGAGCAAGATCCGCTGTCCGAACACATGGGCGAACTGAGCAACGCGTTCACCTGCCTGCGCGAGCACGGCATGCGCATCGCGCTGGACGACTATGGCGTGGGCAATTCGAATTTGCAGCTGTGGTCGGAAATGCAACCCGACCTGGTGAAAATCGACCGCTATTTCTTTGACGGCATCGGCAAGAATGACCGCAAGCAAAGCATGGTGCGCGCCATTCTGAAGGTGGCCCAACACCTGGGCACGGCGATTGTCGCCGAAGGCATCGAGACCGCCGAAGACCTGGCCATGGTGCGCGAGCTGGACATCCGCTACGCGCAAGGCTGGTTTCTGGGCCGCCCGGAAGAAACGATGTTGACCGAGCTGACGCCGCCGCTGCGAGATTCACTGCGTGTACGCAGCACCGCGCCGCTTGCGCAACGGGCGGCCGGCGGCACCGCGGCCAGCCTGCGCGTGGAAGCGCCCGCCGCGCTGCTGAATAAACACACCAACGACGATGTGCACCGCTTGTTCATCGAACACAAGACCATGCACGCGGTGGCGGTCGTTGACGCTGACAACCGGCCGGTGGGCATCATCAACCGCCGCGATTTTTCCGAACACTATGCGCAGCGTTATACCCGCGAGCTCTTTGGCCGCGACGCCTGCTCAACCTTCATGAACGCCGAACCGGTGTTGGTGGACCTGAACGTGTCCATCGACCAGTTAAGCCATGTGCTGATCTCTGAAGATCAGCGCTACCTGATGGACGGCCTGATCATTACGCGCGACGGCCGTTACGACGGCCTGGCCACCGGCGAAACGCTGGTGCGCTCGGTGACCGAAATGCGTATCGAGGCGGCGCGCTACGCCAACCCGCTGACGTCCTTGCCCGGCAACATCCCCATCAGCCGGCACATCGCCACCCTGCTGGAAGACGCGGCCGACTTCACCATCTGCTACGGCGACCTGAACAACTTCAAGCCGTTCAACGACGTCTACGGTTACTGGCGCGGCGACGACATGATCATGTTGACGGCCGAAGTCATCAAGCACCACTGCGATCCGCTGCGCGACTTCGTGGGCCATGTGGGCGGCGATGACTTCGTCGTGCTGTTCCGCAGCCCCGACTGGATGGACCGCGTGCAGCGCATCATTGCGGAATTCAACGAGCAGGCCACCGACCTGTATGACGATCAGGGCCGCCATAACGGCGGCATCGAAGCCGAAGACCGTTATGGCGTGCCGCGCTTCTTTCCCTTCGTGACCTTGGGGGTGGGCGCGCTGACCGTCACCCCGTCGTTATGCGAGCGCATCCGCCCGGAGGACATCGCGTCGGCTGCCGCGCATGTCAAGCACAAGGTCAAGCATAGGAACCTGTCGCTGGTGGCCGAACGCTACACCGGCGGCGCCCTGCCCCAATTGAGCGACTGACTCGCCGGCTGCCGCGTGCACGGCGGCCGCATTCTGCGCAGCCTGCGCAATCTGAAATACCGCCACCGCGCGGCGCAGGCCTTGCGCCTGGATTTCGAGTGCGGCAGCGGCAGCGGCGGTCTGCTCGACCATCGCGGCGTTTTCCTGCGTAGACCGTTCAATGTCGGCCACCGCGTCATTCACCGACGCGATGCCCGCCGCTTGCTCGGCTGTGGCGCTGGAAATTTCGGCCACGATCTGCGTCACGCGGTCCACCGACACCACCATGTCGCGCATGGTGTCGCCCGCCAGGTTCACCTGACGCACGCCCGCCTCGACGCGCGAGGCCGAGTCTTCGATCAAGCCCTTGATTTCTTTGGCGGCCTGCGCGCTGCGCTGCGCCAGCGAACGCACTTCGCCCGCCACGACGGCAAAGCCCTTGCCTTGTTCGCCGGCGCGCGCCGCTTCCACCGCCGCGTTCAGCGCCAGGATGTTGGTTTGAAAGGCAATGCTGTCGACCACGCCCACGATCTCGCCGATGCGGCGCGCACTGTCGGCAATGCCCTGCATGCTTTGCACCACCTCGTCCACCGCCTGCCCGCCGCGTTGCGCCAACTGCGTGGCGCTTTCGGCCTGCCGGCTGGCCAAGTCCGCATTGCCCGCCGTCATTTGCACCGTGTGCGCCAGCTGCGTCATGTTGGCGGCGGCTTCTTGCAACGACCCGGCCTGGCGGGCGGTGCGGTCGGACATGTCCGCCCCGCCCGCGGCGATTTCGCCCGAGCCCGTGTGGATTTCTTCAACGCCCTGGCGCACCGAGGCCACCGCGGCCGACAGGCCGGTCTGCATGCGGCGCATGGCGGAATACAGCACGCCGATTTCGTTGTCGCCCCGCGTGGCGATGGCGCCGGTCAGATCGCCATCGGCGATACGGTCAAAGTGCGCGCCGGCCTCGTTCAGCGGACGCAGGATGCTGCGGCGAAACGCCAGGCGGATCAGCACAGCCAATAACAGCACCAGCCCCAGCACGCCGGCGGCCACGAGAATCACGCGCTCCAGCGTTTGGCTGGCGCCCGCCACGGCCGCCTGGCCCTGGTCACGCGAATAGGTCTGATAGGCGTCTGCTTGCTTCACATACGCCGCGCCGCTCACGGGCAGCACCTTGTCCACCAGCCGGTTCACTTCGATCCCGTTCCAGCCCTGGATGGCCTTTTGCATCGGGGCCAGCGTCTGGTCGGCAAACGCGGTGTAAGCGTTCAGCACCTGTTCAAACAACGGCCCGCCCTGCTCGCTTTCATCCGGGTTGCCGCGCAGCCGCGCCAGACTGGCGGCGGCTTGCTTTAACAGCGTGTCCGCTTGCGCCAGCGATTGATTGCGCGCGTCTTCCAGGCCGCCTTCCATGCCGGTCTTGGCGTCCGTCAGCGCGGCGCGCGCCTGAAACAGCCGGCTGGTCATGTCGGCCAAGTCGCTGGCCCGTTCGATGCTGCCCCGGCCCAAGGCCTCGATGTCGGCGCGGTTGTCGCGCAACACAGCGATGCCGGCAGCGGCCGCCACCGCAAACAGCACCACAAACAACGCCAGAATGGCGGAAACCGCCGTGGTGACCCTGAGATTTTTACGCATATCCATCCGTGTGTAGCCTGGCGCCTGGGCGCAGTGCCACGGATTATGGACACGCAGTTTGGCAATTTCTTGACACAACCTGGCGGCAACCATGACGAACGCCCGTCATGAAACTGCGCTTTTGCGAACAGGAACCCCGTATTAAGGAATTGTGAATTGGCAGGGCCACGCCCTTGCGGCACATTCGATGCTGTACCGAACCCTTACTTTCCTCACATCAGCAGCCCTATGCCCCACGCCTCTCACGCTTATCAGGACATCCGCGAAGCCGTGCGCGACCTTTGCGCCCAATTCCCCTCCGAGTATTTCCGCAAGATCGACGAAGAACGCGGCTATCCCGAAGATTTTGTCCGCGCGTTGACCGAGGCCGGCTGGCTGGCCGCCCTGATTCCGCAGGAATACGGCGGCTCGGGCCTGGGCCTGACGGAAGCCTCCGTCATCATGGAAGAGATCAACCGCAGCGGCGGCAACTCGGGCGCCTGCCACGGCCAGATGTACAACATGGGCACGCTGCTGCGCCATGGCTCCGAAGCGCAGAAACGCGAATACCTGCCGCGCATTGCGGCTGGCGAATTGCGCCTGCAATCCATGGGCGTCACCGAGCCCACCACCGGCACCGACACCACCAAGATCAAGACCACCGCCGTACGCCGCGGCGACCGCTACGTCATCAATGGCCAAAAGGTGTGGATTTCGCGCGTGCAGCATTCCGATCTGATGATTCTGCTGGCGCGCACCACGCCGCTGGACCAGGTCACGCGCAAGTCCGAAGGCATGTCGATCTTCCTGGTGGACCTGCACCATGCGGTGAAGCACGGCATGGCGATCCGCCCGATTCCCAACATGGTCAACCACGAGACCAACGAACTGTTCTTCGACAACCTGGAAATTCCCGTCGAAAACCTGATCGGCGAAGAAGGCAAAGGCTTCAAATACATTCTTGACGGCCTGAACGCCGAACGCACGCTGATTGCCGCCGAATGCATCGGCGACGGCTACTGGTTCGTGGACAAGGTCACCGCCTACGCCAAGGAACGCATGGTGTTCGGCCGCCCGATCGGCCAGAACCAGGGCGTGCAATTCCCCATTGCGCGCGCCCACATCAACGTGGAAGCCGCGAGCCTGATGCGCTACGAAGCATGCCGCCTGTTTGACGCGCACGAGCCTTGCGGCGCGCAGGCCAACATGGCCAAGCTGCTGGCCGCCGACGCCTCGTGGGAAGCGGCCAACGCCTGCCTGCAATTCCATGGCGGCTTTGGCTTTGCCACCGAGTACGACGTCGAACGCAAGTTCCGCGAGACCCGGCTGTATCAGGTGGCGCCCATCTCCACCAACCTGATCCTGTCCTACGTCGCCGAACACATCCTGGGCTTGCCCCGTTCCTTCTGACCCCTGGCCCTCCGCACATGACCGCTACTCAAGATACGCCCCACCTTAGCGCCGGCCTTGCGGCCTTTGCCGCGAACTTGCGCTACGAAGACATCCCCGCGCCGGTATTGCGCCGCGCCGAAGATTTGCTGTTGGACTGCCTGGCCTCGATTTTGGCCGGCGCTTCGGCGCGCGCCGTGCAAGCCATCGACCGCTACGCGGCCGCAATGGGGCCGACGGACGGCCCAAGCGAAGTGCTGATCACACGCCGCCGCACGAGCCCGCTGTTTGCCGCGATGGTCAATGCCGCCGCCGCGCACGTGGTGGAGCAGGACGACGTCCATAACGGCTCGGTGTTCCACCCCGCCGCGGTCGTCTTCCCGCCCGCGCTGGCCGTGGCGCAGGCGTTGGGCAGCTCGGGGCGCGACTTGCTCGTGGCCGCCGTCGCCGGGTACGAAGTGGGTATCCGCGTCGGTGAATTCCTGGGCCGCTCGCACTACAAGATCTTCCATACGACCGGCACGGCCGGCACGCTGGCCGCGGCTGTTACGGTGGGCCGCTTGTTGAAACTGACGCCCGAGCAGATGCTGCACGCGCTGGGTTCCGCCGGTACGCAGGCCGCCGGCCTGTGGGAATTTTTGCGCGACGCCGCCGACTCCAAGCAATTGCACACGGCGAAAGCCGCCGCCGACGGCATCACCGCCGCCTATCTGGCGCGCGAAGGCTTCACCGGGGCGCGCCATATTCTGGAAGGCCCGCAGGGCATGGCGGCTGGCATGTCTACCGATGCCGACCCGTCCAAGCTGTGCGACCGCCTGGGCGAACGCTGGGCGTTGGCCGAAACGTCGTTCAAGTTCCATGCGTCGTGCCGCCACACGCACCCCGCCGCCGACGCGCTGCAACAAGCGCTGCGCGACAACAAGCTGACGGAAGCCGATGTGGAACGCGTGGTGGCGCATGTACACCAGGGCGCCATCGACGTGCTGGGGCCGGTCGTCAACCCGCAGACGGTGCACCAGTCCAAGTTCTCGATGGGTACGGTGCTGGCGCTGATTGCACGCCAAGGCCGCGCCGGGCTTGCCGAATTCGATGCGGGCTTGGACGACCCGGCCGTGGCGGCGTTTCGCGGCAAGGTGGAAATGGTGCTGGACCCGGAAGTCGACAACGCCTATCCGCAGCGCTGGATCGGCAAGGTCACCGTCACCACGCGTGACGGCCGCACGCTGCACGGCCGCGTGGACGAACCGAAGGGCGACCCGGGCAACACGCTGAGCCGTCCCGAGATCGAAGACAAGACGCTCAGCCTGGGCCGTTACGCGGATGCGGCAACGGAACAGGAACTGCGCGGCCTGATCGGCACGATCTGGGGGCTGGAGAAGATTGAAAAGGTGGGAGCGCTGCTGACGCGCACACGCGCATAGCATCCCCTTGTCGCGGGTACACCATGACAAACCGCCGCTTTTCGCGGCGGTTTGTCATCGGGCCTTAGAGCGCCCAGGCGTCGAGGCGTCCGTGCGTCGAGGCATCGACGCATCGAAGCGCCCGTGCGTCGAGGCCTCAGACGCAACCCAGGCGTCAGACCAACGCCGCGCGCTGCGCTTGCACCAGGCTGGCGATGCCGCCTTCGGCCAGCACCAGCATCGTGTCCAATTCAGCACGCGTGAAGGTCGCGCCCTCGCCCGTGCCTTGCACTTCAACAAAAGCGCCGCTGCCCGTCATGATGACGTTCACATCGGCGTCGCAGGCCGAGTCTTCGGCGTAATCCAGGTCCAGCACCGAACGGCCTTGCACCAAGCCCACCGACACGGCCGCCACGGCGTCACGGATCGGATTCACGGCTAGGTCGCCGCGCTTCATCAGCAATGCCACCGCATCAGCCGCTGCCACCCACGCGCCCGTGATGCTGGCGCAACGCGTGCCGCCATCGGCTTGCAACACGTCGCAGTCCAGATGCAGCGTGCGTTCGCCCAGCGCCTTCATGTCGAACACGGCGCGCAGGCTGCGGCCGATCAGGCGCTGGATTTCCTGCGTGCGGCCGCTTTGCTTGCCGCGTGCGGCTTCGCGGTCGCCGCGCGTGTGCGTGGCGCGCGGCAGCATGCCGTATTCCGCCGTGACCCAGCCTTCGCCCTTGCCCTTCAGAAACGGCGGCACTTTTTCCAGCACGCTGGCCGTGCACAGCACATGGGTGTTGCCGGCCTTCACCAGCACCGACCCTTCGGCGTAGCGCGTGAAGCCGCGCTCCAGGCTGAACGGGCGCAATTCATCAACAGCGCGGCCAGACGGACGGGCGATGGTGGGCAGTGTGGTCACAGGCAAACTCCAGTCAGGAACATTGATTCGCGGCATTGTACGGGGTGGCGCCGCAGGAAATCGCCGCTTGGAGTATCCTGCCGCGATAGTTCACCAGGAAACGCACATCATGATTCGCAGCATGACCGCCTTCGGCAACGCCCGAGCAGACCTAGAACAAGGCACGCTTGCCATCGAATTGCGCAGCGTCAACAGCCGCTTTCTTGACCTGTACTTCCGCCTGCCCGATGAATTGCGGCACGTGGAAACGCCTTTGCGCGAATTGCTGACCGCCAATCTGGCGCGCGGCAAGGTCGAGATCCGGGTTTCGTTCACGCGCAACGCCAGCACCGACCTGTCCAAGCTGGACCCGGCGTGGCTGGAAAGCCTGGCGGAACAACTGCAAGCCGCGCGCCGCATCGTCCCCGATATCGCCCCGCCCCGTCTGGTGGAATTGTTCAACTGGCCCGGCCAACGCGGCAATGACGCACTCGACCCGCAGATCTGGGGCGCCGCTTGCCTGCAAGCCGCCCAGCAAGCGCTGACGCAATTGCAGGAAGGCCGTGCGCGCGAAGGCGAACGCCTGGCCGAAATGATGCGTGAATGCGCGGACGGCGTGGCGCGTGTGGTCGATATCGTGCAAACGCACCTGCCGCAGTTGCTGGCGGACCATCGCGACAAATTGGCTGCAAAGCTGCGCGAAAGCGTGGAGTCCGCCTTCCCCGGCGGCTTCACGCATATTTCCGGCACGGAGTTGTCCGAGCGCTTGTCGCAGGAAGCCAACTTGTTTGCGCTGCGCATTGATGTGGCCGAAGAGTTGTCGCGCCTGCGCTCGCACCTGGAAGAACTGCGTCACTTGCTGACGGACGGCGGCGGCAAGGCCGCGTCGGGCAAGAAGAACGCAGGCAGCGCGGGCAAGCGCCTGGACTTCCTGTTCCAGGAAATGAACCGCGAAGCCAATACCCTGGGTTCCAAGGCTGGCAGCATGGAGGTCACCCGCGCCGCCATGGACTTGAAACTGCTGATCGAGCAGATGCGTGAACAGGCGCAAAACATCGAGTGATGCACAGGCATCAGTGACAGTTTCGTCACGCAACAGGGGCCGCACTTGCGGCCCTTGTTGCATTTCAGACTATTCCTATTTGGCGATGGTCCGCAGCATGGTGTCATGGCGGGTTTGTTTTAGGGTTCGATTAATCAGGAATCGCCATGTTCCGCAAGACCTTTCTGCCGCCCGTCGCCAACCTGCTCGCCTTCGAGGCCGTAGCGCGGCACAACAGCGTATCCCGCGCGGCGGATGAGCTGCACTTGACGCAAAGCGCTGTCTCACGCCAGATCCATCAGCTGGAAACGCAGTTGGGGGTCACGCTGTTTCATCGCGTGCGCCAACGCGTGGTGCTTAGCGAAGCCGGCCGGGCCTATGTCGATGAAGTCCGCATCCTGCTGCACCACTTGTCCGACGCCACGCGCCGCACCATGGCATGCACGCAGCGCGACGAGCTCAATCTGGCCGTGCTGCCCACCTTGGGCACGCGCTGGCTGATTCCGCGCCTGGGGGACTTCATGGCGCTCAAGCCCCAGGTCACCATCAATTTCACCTCGCGCACGCTGCCTTTCGAATTTTCCAAAGAGCCCTTCGATGCGGCCATACACTTTGGCGCGCCCGACTGGGCTGGCGCCGTCTGCGAATACCTGATGCATGAAGAGGTGATCGTGGTGTGCAGCCCCGCGTTTCAACGGCTGCATCGCATCCGGCAGATTGCCGACCTGAGCGGCGTCGTGCTGCTGCACCAGATGTCACGCGCGGCGCAATGGGCGTCGTGGCTGGAACAACATGGGGCGAACACCGCACAGGCCCTGCGCGGCCCGCAATTCGAGCAGGTGGCGATGCTTGCGCAAGCCGCCGCGTCGGGTTTGGGCGCTGCCCTGCTGCCCCGCTTCCTGGTGGAACGCGAGCTCGGCAGTGGCGAATTGATCCAGCTGTTCCCGCAGGCGCTGAACAGCAGCGACGCGTATTACTTCGTCTACCCGCAATCGCTCGCCCAAGCCCCGCTGGTGCGCGAGTTTGGGGACTGGATACTCGGGCAGTGCCGCGCGCCCGCCGACGTCGCCCGGGCGCGCGATTCAGGGTCTTTGCTAACCGGCTTCGGCTAGCGGGCCTTGCCTTGGCTAGTGGCCTTGGCTAGCAGGCCTCGGCTAGCAGACCTTGGCTTAGCGGGCTTCCCCGGCTGCGGGTTCGCCGCGCAATGCGGAGTCCAGATACTGGCTGCGGGCGCGCGCGTCAGGGAAGCGCATGTCGCGGTAGCTGACAAAGCGTGACCCGCGCGCCAGCCGGTATCCCAGCCAGATCAGCAGGAACAACGGAATGCCGATATAGGTGGCGACGACGCCGCCCCAATCGATCCGGTCTTGCAGGAACGCCTGGTAGTTCTGGCCCAGCGTGATGATCAGGCACAGCACAAACGCGAAGATGGGGCCGAACGGGAAGAACGGCGACACATAGGGCAAGTCCGCCAGGTTATGGCCTTGCTTCACATAGCCACGACGGAAACGGTAGTGGCTGATCGCAATGCCCAGCCAGGCGATAAAGCCCGTCATGCCGGATGTATTCAACAGCCAGATATACACGGCGTTGGGGCTGAAGATAAACGTGAAGAAGCACAGCGCCGCGACCACCGTCGTCGCCAACAGCGCCCACAGCGGCACGCCATTACGCGAAATACGGCCAAAAATGCGCGGCGCCTTGCCATCGCGAGCCAGGCTGTAGAGCATCCGCGTCGCGGCATACATGCCGGAGTTGCCCGCCGACAGCACCGATGTCAGCACCACGGCGTTCATGACGGACGCCGCCCCCAGCAGCCCGGCCCGTTCGAAGATCAGCGCAAACGGGCTGACGCTGATGTCCTCGACATCGTTGCGCAACAAGTGGGGGTCCGTATAGGGAATCAACAGGCCGATCACCAGGATGGCCATCACGTAGAACAGCAGAATGCGCCAGAACACCTGACGCACTGCACGCGGCAGGTTGCGGGCCGGGTCTTTGGATTCGCCCGCGGCGATGCCGATGAGTTCGGTGCCCTGGAACGAAAAACCCACCACCATGGCCACGCCGATCAAGGCCGCAAAACCGCCTGCGAACGGCGCGTCGCCCACCGTCCAGTTGGCGACACCACCGCCCTCGCCCCCGCGGATGATGCCCAGCAGCATCAGCACGCCCATCGCCACAAACCCCAGCACGGCCACCACCTTGATCAGCGCGAACCAGAATTCGGCTTCGCCGAAACCGCGCGCCGACATGGCGTTCAGGCCGAAGGTAATGGTTAGGAACAAGGCGCTCCAGTAAAAGCCCGGCACGTCCGGAAACCAATACGCCATGACCAGTTGCGCCGCCACCAGATCGACCGCGACCGTAACGGCCCAGTTGTACCAATAGTTCCAGCCCAGCGCGAAGCCGAAGCCGTCTTCCACGTAGCGCGCGCCATAAGTCGAAAACGAGCCCGATACCGGCATGGCGGCGGCGAGTTCGCCCAGGCTGGTCATCAGGAAATAGACCATGATGCCGATCAGCACGTAGCCCAGCAGCGCGCCGCCGGGGCCTGCTTTGGCGATCGTCGCACCGGAGGCCACGAACAGACCGGTCCCGATGGACCCGCCCACGGCGATCATCGTCAGGTGGCGCGCCGACAAGGTGCGGCGCAGTTCGGAAGGCGCTTGCGCCTTCGTCGCGGGCGCGCCGCCCGCGCGGCGGTCATCGTGTTCCGATGGAGACAACATGCATTCCTTAACGTCATGAAAGGCCCCGCGCGAACCGGCGCGCGCAGCCTTGGGATTACCAAACAACGCGCGAGGATAGCGCAAACGGCCCCGTCACGAAAAATGACGGGGCTGGGGGGACGGATTACCGTTTTATTGAAACGCTGTTTCCATAAAGGTGCGCAGCTTGCGCGAATGCAGCCGTTCAGGCGGCATGTCGCGCAGCCGTTCCAGCGCCCGGATACCAATTTCCAGATGCTGGTTGACCTGCCGGCGATAAAACACGCTGGCCATGCCCGGCAGCTTCAGTTCGCCGTGCAGAGGTTTGTCGGACACGCAAAGCAAGGTGCCATACGGCACGCGGAAGCGGAAGCCGTTGGCCGCGATGGTGGCGGATTCCATGTCCAGCGCAATGGCGCGCGACTGCGCGAAACGCTCGACCAATTCAACGTGATCGCGCAATTCCCAGTTGCGGTTGTCGATGGTGGCGACGGTGCCCGTGCGCATGATGCGCTTTAAGTCCCAGCCCGACAGGCCGGCCACTTCTTCCACCGCCTGTTCCAGCGCCACCTGCACTTCGGCCAGCGCCGGCACCGGCACCCAGGTGGGCAGATCGGCATCCAGCACGTGGTCTTCGCGCACATAACCATGCGCTAGCACGTAGTCGCCCAGCCGCTGGGAATCTCGCAGGCCGGCGCAATGGCCCAGCATCAGCCACGCATGCGGACGCAGCACGGCGATGTGGTCGGTGATGGTCTTGGCGTTTGACGGCCCCACGCCGATATTGACGAGCGTGATGCCGGAATGGTCGCCCCGCACCAGGTGGTAGGCGGGCATCTGCGGCAGGCGCGTGGCATGGGCTTCGTCGCCCGGGCCGCTTTCGCCCCGGCGCGTGATGCGGTTGCCCGGCTCGACCAGCATTTCGTAGTCTTCGTTGCCGCTGGCCATCAGCGCGCGCGCCCGGGCGCAGAACTCGTCGACATAGAACTGGTAGTTCGTGAACAGGACGAAATTCTGGAAATGCGCAGGCGCGGTGGAGGTGTAGTGCTGCAAGCGGTGCAGCGAGTAATCCACGCGCTGCGCGGTGAACGGCGCCAATGGCTTGGGTTCGCCTTCCTTGCCGCGCCACGATCCGTTGACGATGGCGTCGTCGGTGACGGCCAAGTCAGGCACATCGAAAAGGTCGCGCAACGGGCGCTTGAGCGCTTCCAGGTGCTCGCCTTCGACATAGGCGCCTTCGGGGAAGGCAAAGTGCAAGGGGATGGGGGAATCGGATTCGCCGACTTCCACGGCAACGCGGTGGTTCTGCAACAACTGGCCGACCTGCTCGATCAGGTAATCGCGGAACAGTTCGGGTTGGGTGATGGTGGTCTGGTAGATGCCGGGTTCAGCCACATGGCCGTAGGACAGGCGCGTATCGATCGGGTCGTACGTTTCAACCACGATGCGGATGGCCGGGTAGTAAGCGCGGGCGCGTTCACGGCCGTTGCCGGAACCCTTCAGCACTTCACGGAAGGCCGCCCGCAGGAAGGCCGTATTGCGTGCGTAGATTTCGGCCAGCCGGTCGACCGCGGCGCGGGCGTCTTGGAAGGGCTCAAAGGGCAGCGCGTCGGGCCGGTTCATCGAAGACAAGGGGTGAACTGCATTCATCATTGAGCTTTACTCCGCTTTCTTGTCTGCCGATTATGCCCGAGGCGGCGCTTCATGAAGTGCCATATTCAGGCACGGTTCGCGTACACCGGCGTCGCCAACAATAAGGAAACAATATATCATTCCGTTTTTCTAATTTTGGCCCGCCCTGCTCCATGCCGTTTTCGCCAGGCCACCGCCGCAAGACCCCGCCGCGCTTGACGCGGTGGGGCGCGCTGGCTTGGCTGTGCCTGTGCCTGCTGTTGTCCCCGGCGGGCAGCCTGCACCATGCGTTGACGCATCTGGGCGAACCTGCCGCAGCCAGTCAGGACGATGCCCATCCCCATGAAAAGCTGAGGCATTGCGACCTGTGCCAACTCTGGGACTTGCTGGACGCCACGCTGCCGTCTTCGTTCGAATGGACGGCCAGCAATGTCCCCCATGCACGCCCCGCGCCCGCTTTGCCGGCCGGCGCCGTCGCCATCGGCAGCACCTGGTTCCAATCCCGCGCCCCGCCCGTCCAGGGCTGAAATCCGTCGTCTTCCCCTGTTTTCTATCTGCCGGCCTTGAGCCGGTGTCCTGGATTGCCACAATGAATTTCCCCTCCTTCCCAGCCCGGGCAGGCGTGCCGCTGCGCGTCTCGGCCTTGCGCCCCCTGGTGCCCGCGTGCTTGTCCGCCCTGCCCTTTGCAATTGCGTTTGCCATGCCAGCGGCTGCGCACGCGCAATCCGCCGCCAGCGACACGGCGACGCTATCGCCCGTCGTCATTACCGCGAACCCGCTGGGCAGCGATGCGCTGGCCTCACCCACCAGCGTGCTGCAAGGCCAGGCGCTGGACTTGCGGCGCGGCTCCAATCTGGGCGAAACGTTGAACGGCTTGCCCGGCGTGTCCACCACCAGCTACGGCCCCATGGTGGGCCGCCCCATCATCCGGGGGCTGGACGGCGACCGCATCCGCCTGTTGAACAACGGCGTGGGCACGCTGGACGCCTCGTCGTTATCGTTTGACCATGCCGTGCCGCAAGATCCGCTGTCGACGAACCGCGTGGAAATCTTGCGAGGCCCCGCCGCGTTGCTGTATGGCGGCAATGCCATCGGCGGGGTCGTCAACACCTTGGACAACCGCATCCCCACCGAACCCATCGACGGCATCCATGGCGACGTGGGCGGCAGCTACGGCGGCGCCAACAATGACCGCAACGGCGCGGTGCAGCTGGAAGGCGGCGACGGCACCTTCGCGCTGCATGCCGACGTGTTCGGCCGCAAGACGGGCACGCTGCGCATCCCCGGCTATGCCCGCACCGCGCAGCAACGCGCCGCTGACGGCCCGGACGCCGATCAGCCCCAAGGCCGCTTGCCCAACAGCGACGGCGAAGCCAGCGGCGGCGCAATCGGGATGTCGTGGACGGGGGAACATGGCTACGGAGGTTTGTCTTATAGCGGCTACGACGCCAACTATGGCTCGGTTGCCGAATCGGACGTGCGCATCAAAATGCACCAGGAACGCTTTGGCCTGTCGGGCGAACTGCGAGACCTGGATGGCCTGTTCACCAGCGTCAAGCTGAACTTCGCTTACACGGACTACCAGCACAAGGAAATCGAAGACGGCGAAACGGGCACGATCTTCAAGAACCGAGGCTATGAGGCGCGCATCGAAGCGCGCCATGCCGACATCGGGCCGCTGCATGGCGTGGTTGGGCTGCAACTGGGCCAGACGCGCTTTTCGGCCTTGGGCGACGAAGCGCTGGTGCCCACCACCGACACCGATTCCGCCGCCCTGTTCGCGTTGGAAGAATGGACGCTGACCGATCGGCTTACCTTATCGGCAGGCGCCCGCATGGACCACACGCGCTTGAGCCCGGCCGCAGGCGGCAACGACCGCTTCGACGATTCCGGTCGGCGCAGCTTCAACGCCGGCAGCTTTTCGCTGGGAGGCATCTACAAGCTGACCCCGCTGTGGTCGCTGGCCGCCAACGCCGCCTACACCGAGCGCGCGCCCACGTTCTACGAGCTGTACGCCAACGGCCCTCACGCGGCGACCGGCCAATACCTGGTCGGCGACCAGAATCTGGGCAAGGAACGCGCCTGGTCGGGAGACTTGTCATTGCGATACAAGAACGACACCGATCACGGCAGCGTGGGCGTCTTCTACAGCAGCTTCGCCAATTACCTGGCGGAAACCAACACCGGGCGCTATCGCAATGACGATGGCGATGTGGTAGCAGCCGGCAGCGGCGGCGCGCTGCCGGAAGCGCGCTATCAAGGTGTCTCAGCCCGGCTCTACGGGCTGGAAGCGGAAAACGTGACCCGCGTCCTGCAACGCGATGGTCACGCGCTGGACCTCGGCCTGTCGGGCGACTACACGATCTCTCGCAACCGCGACACGGGCCGGTCGCTGCCGCGCATTCCGCCGTTGCGCCTGCGCGTGGCGCTGGACTACGGGTACGGGCCATTTAGCGCCGGGGTCAGCGTGTCCAAGGCGTTCGCCCAGCATGAACATCCTGCAAATGACACGTCCACAGCGGGCTACTACAGCCTGGACGCCAACGTCGGCTACCGGTTCAAGATGACCGGCGTGCAATGGCAAGCCTACGTGCGCGGCATCAATCTGACGAACCAGGACATCCGCTACGCCACCTCTGTCTTACGCGACGTCGCCCCGGAAGGCGGACGCGCGGTGATGGTCGGCTTGCGCGGCAGCTTCTGATTCCGACGATTTTTGCTGCGTCCGTTACGTCGCTCCCTAGGGGCGGCGTAACGAAATCGGGCGAATAATGCTGCATTGCACTACAAATGTAATGAAACTTTATTCCACTATAATTTGGCAGCTTCCAGGGATGAGTCCGTCCTGGAATCGCCCCCTTTCCGCCGGCTTGCCTCTTGAAGGCGAAGCCATGCCGCCCACTCCGATTCTTGAAGTGACGTAATGACGCCGCCCACGCGAAAAGTCCGAATTGCCAATTTCAGCATTCCCGTATTTCTATCAGCGCCCATTCTGGCCCTGACCCTCTCCTGGATACCCGGCGCCGCCCAGGCATCCATTCCCTCCGAGCAAGCCCGCCCGTCGTTAAGCGGCCTGCGCCTGGCGCAAGAGCCCACCGTTCCCACGTTGCGTGAACGTGTCGTGCAAGCCGGCCTGGACGCCATCGGCACCCCATACAGCTGGGGTGGCGACGACGCCGAAGGTTTTGATTGCAGCGGCCTGGTGCTGTATGTGTTCCGCGAAATCGCCGGTTTGGAACTGCCCCGCACCGCGCGCGCCCAGCGCAGCGAAGGGGAATCCGTATCGAACAAAAACCAGCTGCGTCCTGGCGACCTGGTGTTCTTCGCCACGCGCGGCCGGGGTGTGACGTCGCACGTCGGCATCTACATCGGCCAGAACAAATTTGTCCATGCGCCGCGCCGCGGCACCAAGGTGCGCGTGGACGAAATGAAAAACCCCTATTGGACGAAGCGCTATGTCGGCGCGCGTCGCTACCTGGATACGCAGCAGCCGGGCCAGATGTTGGCTCAAGCAACGCCCTAAGGCGTCGCCCAGGCTGTCGTAGCGGCGAAAAAAAGGCGCCTGCCGGGCGCCTTGCGATGGGGGCATCGAAGCCTGCCTAGGAAATATTCCCGGGCAGGCTTTCGCGCGTTCAGCCCCGGCCCACGAAGGGCATGTTCGTCGCCATGATCGTCATGAACTGCACGTTGGCCTCCAGCGGCAGGCGGGCCATGGCGGCAACCGCTTGCGCGACGTGCGCCACATCCATGCGCGGCTCAACCTTGGTGCTGCCGTCCGCTTGCAGAATGCCCGCCGCCATGCGCTCGGTCATGTCGGTCGCGGCGTTGCCGATATCGATCTGCCCGCAAGCAATGTTGTAGGGCCGGCAATCCAGCGAAATCGACTTGGTCAGCCCGGTTACCGCGTGCTTGGTGGCGGTGTAGGCAATGGAGAACGGGCGCGGCGCGTGCGCCGAGATCGAACCGTTATTGATGATGCGGCCGCCTTGGGGCGTCTGCGCCTTCATCACGCGGATGGCGGCTTGGGCGCACAGGAACATCCCGGTCAGGTTGGTGTCGACGACTTCGCGCCACACCGCCACGGGCAGTTCTTCGATCGGCATGGCGGGTGCGCCACGGCCGGCATTATTGAACAGCACATCCAGGCGCCCGTATTCACGCTGCGCCGTATCGAACAGATCGCGCACGGCATTTTCGTCGGACACATCGGTGGGCACCACCAAGGCGCGCACACCATCTTCGCCGGCTGCCGTCCGGGTTGCTTCCAGGGGCTCGCGACGGCGCCCCGCCAACACCACGCGATAGCCCTGCGCCAGCAACTCCAGCGCCACGGCTCGCCCAATTCCGGTACCGGCCCCGGTGACTAATGCCACGCGCGGTGGCTCGATCTCGTTCGAATGCATCGGATTCTCCTTGTTATCAATCGGCGAGATGCTACCGCAATCATTCCGGCGATGCTGCAAGCAAACCTTCCAGCAAAGACACAAATGTTCCAGCCGTACGCAAGCAAAAGAAACGCGGATGTGCACCATCCAACGGCGGATTTCGCGTTGATCTGTCACAAGTCTTTATATAATTTGTGGAAATTAGCTTATTACCCAAAATCCAATAACAAATCGGAGCAGGCAAGCCATGACCCCACGGTCCCTCCCCGCGCTGGTGCTCAGCGCCTTGTTCGCCACGGGCGCAAGCGCCCAAGGCGCGCCAGATGGCAAGCAGATCAGCACGCAAGGCGCGAACGGCGCGCCAGCCTGTATCACCTGCCATGGTGCGCAAGGCGAAGGCAACCCTGCCGCCGGCTTCCCGCAACTGGCCGGCCTGGGCGCCAAGTACCTGACGGAGCAACTGGAAGCCATGGCCAACGGTTCGCGCGTCAGTCCGGTGATGGCGGCAACCGCCAAAGCGCTGGACCCCGCCCAGCAACAGGCCGTGGCGAGCTACTACGCCAGCTTGCCCTCGCCACTGAACCTTGACCGGCTGGCCGCCACGGCCATGCATCCCGTCAAGCCCGCCGACACGGGCGCGTGGCTGGCCACCCGCGGCGCCTGGGACAAAAACGTCCCGGCCTGTAATCAGTGCCACGGCCCTGGCGGCATCGGCGTCGGCCAAAACTTCCCCAGCCTGGCCGGACAACCCGCCGCTTATATCGCGGGCCAATTGCGCGCCTGGCAGCAAGGGCAACGGCCGCCGGGACCATTGGGGCTGATGCCGGCCGTCGCCACCCGGCTGTCCGCCGCCGACATCGACGCCGTCTCCGCCTACTACGCCGGCCTGCCCAAAGCCGCCGACCTGCTTGCCACTCAAACCCCTTCTTCGGACGGAGCCAAGCCATGATCCGCCTTCCCCGCTTCCGTCTGGGCACGGCCAGTATTGCAGCCGGTGTTGCTGCCGGCATTGCCGCCGGTATTGCCTGCACCGCGCCAGCCTTTGCCGCCGAACCCCGGCCCGCTTTCACCCCGCCCTCTGCCGCGTCCTTGCCCGACACCGAATTCGGCAAGATCGTCCGGGAAGGCGAGCAGATCTTCCTGCACACGCCGCAAAAGGCGGGCAAGTTCGTCGGCAACGATCTCACCTGCGCCAGTTGCCATCTGGACGCCGGCCGCCGGCCGGACTCTGCACCCATGTGGGCGGCCTATGTGCTGTACCCCGCCTATCGCGCCAAGAACGAGCACGTCAACACGCTGGCCGAACGGTTGCAAGGCTGTTTCCGGTTCAGCATGAATGGCAAGGCGCCTGCTGCGGACGACCCGACGTTGACGGCGCTGCAAAGCTATATGTTCTGGCTGGCCAGCAAGGCGCCAACGGGCGTCGTGCTGGAAGGCCAGGGCTACCGCAAGCTGCCGGCGCCGGCCCAAAAGGCCGACTACGTGCGCGGCAGCAAGGTCTATGCGCAGTACTGTGCGGTGTGCCACGGCGCCGAGGGCCAGGGGCAGAAGAACGGCAAACACTGGGTCTTTCCCGCGCTGTGGGGCGCTGACTCCTTTAACTGGGGCGCAGGCATGCACCAGATTGGCAACGCGGCCGGCTTCATCAAAGCCAATATGCCGCTGGGCCAAGCCGGCATGCTGAGCGATCAGGAAGCGTGGGACGTGGCCTATTTCATGAACGCGCATGAGCGCCCCCAAGACCCGCGCTACAAGGATTCAGTGGCCGCCACCCGCCAGAAATATCACGACTCGGACGACTCGCTTTACGGCATCGAGGTCAACGGCCACCTGCTTGGCAGCGATGCGCCGCCGCCTGGCGGCAAGCTGCTACAAACGGCGGCCAAACCCGCAGGCTGACCCGGTTCGCACGTTCAAGCATGACAAATCGCACGGCCGGACAGCGGGTTTTCCCCCTGCCGCGCCGCGCGATTTGCTAGACTTCCGGTCTTAGCATCACACGCCGGTCATATTCATGTACGCCAACCCCGGAAACGTCTTCATGGTCGTCGCACCCAGCGGCGCGGGCAAATCCAGCCTGGTGAAGGCCTTGCTCCAGCAAGACCCCTCCATCGAACTCTCCATTTCCTGCACCACGCGCGCGCCTCGTCCGGGCGAAGAAGACGGCCGTGAATACCGCTTCGTGTCCGTCGACGAATTCAAGCGCATGCGCGACGAACAGAACCTGCTGGAATGGGCGGAAGTCCACGGCAATTTCTACGGCACGCCGCGCGACCGAATCGACTTGGCTACGCGCGAAGGCCGCGACGTATTGCTTGAAATCGATTGGCAAGGCGCGCGTCAGGTGAAGCAGCGTTTTCCCGCCGCCATCGGCATTTTTGTGCTGCCGCCGTCGATCGAAGAACTCGAAAGCCGGTTGAAGGCGCGGGGCCAGGATGCGCCCCAAGTGATCGCGCGCCGGCTCATGGCCGCGGGCGGCGAAATCGCCCACGCGCCTGAATGCGAATATGTTATTATTAATCAAGAATTTAGCGTGGCCTTGTCGGAACTGATGCAAATCGTCAGTTCCGCAAGGCTGCGCTTTTCGTCTCAGGCCGCCCGACATGCCGAGTTGTTCGCACAACTTGGTATCCCGGCCGAACACTGAGCCGAACGCATTCTCCCTATCATCCATCAGCACCAGGTGTCCTAATGGCTCGCATTACCGTCGAAGACTGTCTGAATCAAATCCCTAACCGTTTCAAGCTCACGCTGGCCGCGACGTATCGCGCCCGCGAGTTGGCGCAAGGCCATGCCCCGCGCCTGGACAGCAAAGACAAGCCCACGGTCACTGCTCTGCGCGAAATCGCGGGCGGCCTAACCGGCGTGGAAATGCTGCGTAAAGTTCCCACCTGATAGTCTCCGGGGGGCGGCAAGCATGGCTTTTCCCGGGCTGAAGTACGCTTCATCTGGTCTGCTTGCCGCACTACGTGCCGGCTCCCGTCTTGGGCGCCGCACGGGCAAGAAAGACAAAAATCTCCCTACGCCACCGTCCGTCGCCGCGCAAGAAGCGGCGGACGCAACCGCTTCGCCGGTTGCATCGCTGGCGCCGCTGACCGAAATCATCGGCAGCTATCTCGACAAGAAAGATGTAGAGCGCGTGCGCGAAGCCTATCGCTTCGCGGATCAGGCGCATCTGGGCCAATTCCGCGCCAGCGGTTCGCCCTACATCTCGCACCCGATCGCCGTCACTGAAATCTGCGCAGGCTGGAAGCTCGACGTCAACGCGTTGTCGGCCGCCCTGCTCCATGACGTGATGGAAGATCAGGGTATCGCCAAGCACGAGCTCGCAGAACGCTTCGGCCCCGAAGTGGCCGAGCTGGTCGACGGGCTGTCCAAACTGGACCGCCTGGACTTCGCCACCAAGGCCGAGCAGCAAGCCGAAAGTTTCCGCAAGATGCTGTTGGCGATGGCGCGCGACGTGCGCGTCATCCTCATCAAGCTGGCCGACCGCCTGCACAATATGCGCACGCTGGACGCCGTCAATCCAGAGAAACGCCGGCGCATCGCCCGCGAAACGCTGGATATCTACGCGCCCATCGCACATCGGCTGGGCCTGAACCTGCTGTTCCGCGAGCTGCAAGACTTGTGTTTTGCGGCGATGCATCCGAACCGCTATCAGGTGCTGTACAAGGCCGTGCTGGCCGCGCGCGGCAACCGCCGCGAGGTCATCACGAAGATCGCCGATTCGGTGCGGGCGTCATTGCCCGCTGCCGGTATCGAAGCCGAAGTGACCGGCCGCGAGAAAACGCTTTATGGCATCTATCGCAAGATGGTTGACCAGAAGAAGTCGTTTTCCGACGTGCTGGATATTTACGGTTTCCGCGTCATCGTGCACACGCTGCCGGAATGCTATCTGGCGCTGGGCACGCTGCACCAGCTCTATCGTCCGGTGCCGGGCAAGTTCAAGGACTACATCGCCATCCCCAAGGTGAACGGCTATCAGTCCCTGCACACCACGCTCGTCGGCCCTTACGGCACGCCGGTGGAATTCCAGTTCCGCACGCGCGACATGCATCATGTGGCCGAAGAAGGCGTGGCGTCGCATTGGCTGTACAAGGGCGCCGACCTGACGTTGAACGACCTGCAAAAGCGCACGCACCAATGGCTGCAATCGCTGCTGGACATTCAAAGCCAGACGGGCGATTCCGGCGAATTCCTTGAGCACGTCAAGGTCGATCTGTTCCCGGATGCGGTCTACGTGTTCACGCCGCGCGGCAAGATCATTTCGCTTCCTCGCGGTGCGACGCCCGTGGACTTCGCCTACGCGATTCACACCGACATCGGCAACCAGGCGGTGGCGGCAAAGGTCAATGGCGAGTTCGTGCCGTTGCGCACCGAGCTCAATAGCGGCGACACCGTTGAAATCGTTACGTCGCCTGCGTCGCGTCCGAACGCGCAATGGCTGAACTATGTGCGCACCGGCCGCGCGCGCTCCGAAATTCGCCACTACCTGCGTACCGTCAAGTACGAAGAATCGGTGGCGTTTGGCGAACGCTTGCTTAGCCAGGCATTGCAGGAACTGCACATGCCGATGCCGGCCACCGACGACCCCGCTTGGCAAAAGCTTGCGCGCAGCACTGGCGCCAGCTCACGCGAGGAGATCCTGGCGGATATCGGCTTGGGCAAGCGGCTGGCGGCCGTGGTCGCACGGCGTTTCGCGCCCGAGCATCAGCTGGTCGCCACCACCGCGGCCGCGGTGGACGAGCTGACATCCGCGCGCAGCGCACCCATTCTGATCCAGGGCAATGAAGGCCAGGCCGTGCAGTTGGCGCCTTGCTGCGGCCCCCTGCCCGGTGACCCTATCGTTGCCGGCATGCGCATGGGCCATGGGCTGGTGGTGCACACCGCCGACTGCCCCGTGGCCCTGCGCCAGCGCCTGCGCGAACCGGAACGCTGGATCAACGTGGGCTGGGACGCGCACACCGCCAAACACCTGGCCACGCGCCTGGACATCATCACGCGCAACGAACGCGGCGTGCTGGGACGTCTGGCGGCGGAAGTCACCGCGGCGGACGCCAACATCATGCACGTCACGATGCACGACGACGCGGTGTCCACAGTGTCCTTGCACCTGACCATTCAGGTCGACAGCCGCAAGCATCTGGCGCAAGTCATCCGCGCCATCCGCCACGTGCCGCAAGTGCAGAAGATCGTCCGCGTCAAAGGCTGATCTTGTTCTGACGACGCCAAGAAAAATGCCCCGCGAGGAAACTCGCGGGGCATTTTTCTTGGCGTCGCGAATCACGTCAACGCTGTGACATCAAATTCGGCAAGTACGTCACGATGCCAGGGAAGATCGTGATGAGCCCGATTGCGATCACCAGCAACACGCAAAAGGGAATCGACGCCTTGGTGACTCGCCAAATATCCCTGCCCGTCATCGATTGCAGCACGAACAGGTTGAACCCCAGTGGCGGCGTGATCTGCGCAATTTCAATGATGATGACGATGTAGATGCCGAACCAGATCAGGTCAATACCCGCTGCCTGCACCATCGGCAAAATCACCGCGCTGCTCAGCACCAGAATCGAAATGCCTTCGAGAAAGCAGCCAAGCACCAGGAAGAACGCCGTCAGCACCGCCAGCAACATATAGGGCGACAGCGCCATGCTTTCGACCTTGGCCGCCAGCACCTGCGGAATGTTCAAGAAGCCTACCGAAATCGACAAGACCGCCGCGCACGCCACGATGAACGAAATCATGCAAGAGATCTTCATCGCCGACATCAAGCTTTCGCCCAAGCTTTTCAGCGACAGCGTGCCGCCCAGCTTGGCCAGCACCATCGCGCCCACAACGCCCACCGTCGCCGCTTCCGTCGGCGTCGCCAAACCGCCGTAGATGACGCCGATGACCGCCGCAATCAGCAGGCCCACCGGGATCAGCCGGCGCGAGTTCCACAGCTTGGCGCCGAAGCTCAGCGCCGGATCGCGCGGCGGCACTTTAGACGGGTTCAGCAGCGACCACGCGATGACGTAGCCCATGAACAACGCAATCAGCAACAGCCCTGGCAGAATGCCCGCCATGAACAGGCGCGCTACCGATTGCTGGGCCGTGACGCCGTAGACGATCATGATGATTGACGGCGGAATCATCAGCCCCAGCGTGCCGGAGCCCGCCAACGTGCCGATCATCATGCCTTCGTCGTACCCGCGCTTCTTCAGCTCGGGCAAGCTCATCCGCGCGACCGTTGCGCACGTTACGGCAGACGACCCCGCCACCGCCGCCATGATGCCGCAGCCCAGAATGTTCACGTGCAGCAAGCGCCCCGGCAGCCAGCTGACCCACGGCCCCAAGCCCTTGAACATGTCTTCAGACAGCCGCGTGCGAAACAGAATTTCTCCCATCCAGATGAACAGCGGCAACGCCGTCATCGGCCAGCCCCAGCTCGCGTCCCACATTGAAGAGACGATCAGCGATCCCACGGGCGCGTCGGTGAACACCGCCAAGCCCACCACGCCCATCGCCAGCAACGAAATCGCCACCCAGACGCCGCTGGCCAACAGCACCAGCAAAACCACCAGCAACGCCCCGGATGCGATCAGAGTCGAATATTGATCCATGCTTGTTCCTGCATAGGAAGTGAAAGCCGGCGCAACGCCGCCAGCCATGTCGCCCGGCGCATTATTCCAACGCCGCCTCACTGTTCTTGTCGTAGCCCGGCTCTTCGCCGCGGGCCACGGCAAGGGCCGCATCAAGCAGTGCAATCGTCAGAATCACGAGCCCGGCCGCCAATGCCGACTGCGGAATCCAGAACGGGATGGCGAGCAGCCCGGGGCTGATGTCATCGAACTCGAATGACTGCCACGCGAACAGCACCGCCTGCCAGGCGATGTAGCCCATCAACAGTGCGGTAGAAAGGCAGCACCAGAGTTCAACCCCTTTGCGCGTACCGCCGGTCAGGCGGCTGACGATCAGGCCGACGCGAATATGGCCGCCGTCGCGAAAGGTGTAGGCCAGGCCCAGGAAGGTAGAGGCCGCCATGAACAGCCCCGAGATTTCGGTGGAGTCCACCGTGTAGCCCAGCGCGCGGCCGATGATCTGCGCAATGATGCTGATGGCGATACCCGCCAGAAATGCCGCAGCCAGCACGCCGCTAAGCGTGTAGAGGCCGTCAAGAAATTTTCTCAACATGATCTTGTACCGCTCCGGAAGATGCAGAAAAGGCGGGGCGCGCAGCCCCGCCGGCCGCTAGTTGGCGGCAGTTTTGGCTGGCGCCTGGGCGGCCTTGGCCGCCAGGTAGTTGTCCAGCACCTTCTGCTCATCGGGGCTGACGCTCTTGCGCCAGTCTTCGACCATGGTCTTGCCCACTTCGGCCAAGGCCTTCTGCACTTCCGGACCCGCCTGCGTGACCGTGATACCGTTCTTGCGCAGCGTCTCGACGGTGTCTTCGCCCGCCTTGCGGCTCATTTCAAAGCCGCGCTTGGTGGCGCGTTCGCCGGCCGCCAGAACGATCTTCTGCACGTCCGGCTCCAGCGCACGGAACGCCCGTTCATTGATGATGACGACGTTCTTGTTGTGCAGCGTGCCCGTGTACATGAAGTACTTGCAGTTGTCCCACACCTGCGTGTCGATGCCCGTTTGCGCGCTGGTGAACAGCGAATCGATCAAGCCGGTCGCAAACGCCTGCGCCACTTCGGCGAACGGCAGGATGGTCGCCTGAAAGCCCAGCATCTGGCCCATCTTTTGCGTGGGCTGCGAATAGATGCGCAGCTTCTTGCCCTTGAAATCGGCAGGTGCGGAAACGGGCGTCTTGGTGAAGAAGCCCTGCCCTGGCCACGCCACATAGGTGATGGCGCGCAAGCCGTTCTTGCCCAGCAGCTTGTCGAAGTACGGCTTCTGCGCGTCAGTCAGCAACGCGGCTTCTTCGTAGTTCGCGGAAATGTTCGGCAAGCCATCCAGGATGTACATCGGATTTTCGTTGCCATAGACGCCCAGGCGGATTTCACCGGCCTGGATCTGCCCGGCCTGCACGGCGCGCTTGATGGCGTCGTGCTTGACCAGCGTGTCGTTGGAGCGCAAGTCCACCTTCAGCCGGCCTTGGCTTTCGGTTTCGACTTCCTTGATGAACTGACGGATGTTTTGCGTGAAGAAACTGCTTTCCGGATAACCGGAAGCCATGGTCCAGGTCGTGGCGGCAGAGGCCGCAACCATCGGGCAGGCGCAGGCCGCCGTCACCAAGAGCTTGCGTAAGAACTGCATGGAAATCCCCTTGTAGTGGTCTGACGAAGATACTGTTTCCAAGCTGCCGTTTAGCGCGCTGAACGCGACTCGCAATTCATTGTATTCATACAGGTGCCGTCATACAACTCAAAATTACGACCGCCAAGATGGTGCAATTTTAGACACTGATGCACTGTATTTATCCCTTATATAGTGCGTTTTAGGCACATAATGGCGCATCGGCGCACCACCCTGAACAGGTTGCCCAGACATAGGGATTACACGCACCCATATGACAACCTTGGGCCACCTACAATGCGAGACATCCGCCTTACCCAGACGGAACGTTCGCCCTTCGATCCAACACGGAATCCGCGATTTGAACAACACGCCCAAGAAGCCCCGCACACGCTTGACTGATGTCGTTATCCAGACGCTATCCGAACGGCTGGATACGCAGGTTTACCGGCCCGGGCAACGGCTGCCTTCCGAGCAGGCGCTGTGCAAGGAATTCAAGGTCAGCCGCACCGTTATCCGCGAAGCAATGGCGTCGCTGCGCTTGGGTGGCCGCGTGGTCAGCAGCCCTGGGCTGGGGGTGTTCGTCACGGAAGATCATGACCCGCCCATCAGCTTCGACATCCAGCCCCCGGCGGACAGCCGCTGGGCGCTGCACATCATGGAAGTGCGGGTCGGCCTAGAAGTGGAAGCCGCCGGGCTGGCCGCGGAACGCCGTACGCCGGCCAATATGGCCGATATCGTCCAGGCGTTCGACGAGTTCAATGCCGCCGAAAGCGACCGCGCCGCTGCCGTGCAGGCAGACTTCAATTTTCATCTGGCGATTGCGCGCGCATCGAACAACCCCCACTTTGCGCATCTGCTTGAATCCGCGGTCAAAGACGTCATGCTGGATCTGAAGATCAAGCACGGCGGCAAGTCCGATCAAGAGCTGCGCGACTATGAAAAGCGCACCGCGCGCGAGCACGGCGTGATCATGGCCGCCATCATGCGTGGCGACCCTGGCGCCGCGCGCGCGGCCATGGCGCGGCACCTTGGAGAAAGCGTGGCGCGCTATCGGAAACAGTTGGCGGCCAAGCGCTGAACCCAACATCCCGGAACCCCAAAAATCGGCCTTGCGGCCGATTTTTTTTCGGCTGCCGGAAAATCCCTGATTGACCACCTGTATGACAACCCCCATCATACGTATCGCCGCTTTAGTGTCTGCTCTTGCCATTCAGCCCGGGAATCTCGCACCCGTCGCCATGGCCGTATTTCCTTGTTTTCCCAGGAGAAAGCAGTGTCAACACCGCAACAGAAAGCACGCGTGGGGGTCGATATCGGGGGCACCTTCACCGATGTGGCCCTTGAACTCGCCGGCAAGCTGTACTCAACAAAAGTTCTGACCGACTACGAAGCGCCCGAGCGCGCCATCGTCCAGGGGCTGCGCGACGTGGCCAAAGACGCCGGCATCGCCTTGTCGGACATCGGCATCATCATCCACGGCACCACGCTGGCCACCAACTCCCTGATTGAACGGCGTGGCGCGCACACCGCCTTCATCACCACCGAGGGCTTTCGCGACGTGCTGGAAATGCGCTCGGAAAGCCGATTCGAACAATATGACCTGGACATCAAGCTGCCCCCGGCGCTGATCGACAGGCGCGACCGCCTGACGCTACGCGAACGCATCGATGCCGCAGGCGGCGTGCTGATCGCCCCGTCAGAGGCCGACATGCAGGCGCTTGCCGAGCAGATCGAAGCTGGCGGCTACGACAGCGTGGCCATCGGTTTCATCCATGCCTACGTGAACGACGCGCACGAACAGGGCATGCGCGAGGTGCTCAGCCGCCGCCTGCCCCATGTGTCGATTTCGATCTCGTCCGAAGTCTCGCCCCAGTTGCGCGAATTCGAACGCTTCAACACCGTCTGCGCCAACGCTTACGTGCGTCCGCTGATGCAGTCGTACCTGGACCGGCTGGTGAAGAAGATCCATGAAGCCGGCGCCGACTGCCCCGTCTTCATCATGCACTCTGGCGGCGGCATCATTTCGGTGGACAGCGCATCGCGCTTTCCCGTGCGGCTGGTGGAATCCGGCCCCGCTGGCGGCGCGATTTTCGCAGCGCACATCGCCGCGCGCTATGCGCTGGATTCCGTGCTGTCCTTCGACATGGGCGGCACCACCGCCAAGATCTGCCTGATCGACGAGCAAACGCCCAAAACCGCCAACACTTTCGAAGTCGCGCGCACCTACCGCTTCAAAAAAGGCAGCGGCATGCCGATTTCCATTCCGGTTGTGGAAATGGTGGAGATTGGCGCGGGCGGCGGGTCCATTGCCGGGCTGGACGTCATGCGGCAAATTCGCGTCGGCCCACATAGCGCAGGGTCCGAACCCGGCCCTGCTTGCTACCGCCGCGGCGGCAAACTGCCCACCGTCACCGATGCTGACTTGCTGCTCGGCCGCCTGGACCCCGACAATTTCGCCGGCGGGTCGATCTCGCTTTCCACCGAATTCGCCCAGACTGCGGTGCTGAATGAAGTCGCCCAGCCGCTTGAACTCTCAGCGCAAGACGGCGCCTATGGCATCGCTGAAGTCGTCGACGAGAACATGAGCAACGCCGCGCGCGTGCACACCGTGGAAAGCGGCCGCGAGATCTCCAAGTACACGATGATCACCTTCGGCGGCGCAGGCCCCTTGCACGCGGCGCGCTTGTGCGAGAAAACCGGTATCAGCCGCTTCCTCGTGCCGCCCGGCGCAGGCGTGGGCTCCGCGATTGGCTTTCTGCGTTCGCCCTTTGGCTATGAAAGCGTGCGCAGCGCCAACTTCCGGCTGACCCGCTTTGATTGCGCAGCCGTCAACCACCTGCTGGCGCAATTGCAGGATGAAGCCATGACCTTCGCGCTGCAAGGCGATTCACGCGAGACGCCCGTTGTCGAAGCCAAGGTCTATATGCGCTATGTGGGCCAAGGCTGGGAAATTCCTGTGATGCTGCGCACGACGCAGTTCTCGGACGGCGACGTCGCACAACTGCGCGACGACTTCGAAGCCGCGTACACACGCTACTTCGGACGCCCGATCGACGGGCTGGATATCGAAGCCATCAGCTGGGCCGTCAAAGCCAGCTCGCCGCTGCCGCTTGTTGAGCGCCTGACGCTGGTCGAGGCCGATGCCGACGCGCCCGCCGTGGGCCAGCGCCGCATCTTTGACGCGAAGCTGCGCGAAATGGTCGATGCGGCCATCGTCGAGCGCGACGGCCTGGCGGCTGGCGCGCGTATCGCGGGGCCGGCGATCGTGGTGGAACGTGAAACGTCCACGCTGATCACCTCGTCTTTCGAAGCCATCGTCCAAGCCGACGGCTGCCTGCTCGTGTCGAGCAAGCGCGCCGCCGCCACCGCTTAAGGAGCCGGCCATGAGCACCGACAACTTGAAGAACATCCACATGCAAGTCATGTGGAACCGCCTGATCTCGGTCGTGGAAGAACAAGCCCTGGCGCTGATCCGCACCGCATTCAGCACCAGCGTGCGCGAAGCGGGCGACTTGTCCGCGGGCATTTTCGACCAACAGGGGCGCATGCTGGCCCAGGCCGTCACGGGCACGCCGGGCCACGTCAACACGATGGCCGACGCCGTGCCCACCTTCATTGCGGACATCGGCCCGGAGAACATCTTCGAAGGCGATGTCTACCTGACCAACGACCCCTGGAAAGGCACCGGCCACCTGCACGACTTTACCGTCGTCACACCGTCGTTTCGGGATGGCCAGCTGATTGGCTACTTCGCCGCCACGGCGCACGTGGTGGACGTGGGCGGACGCGGCTTCGGCCCGGACGCCCGCGAAGTCTACGAGGAAGGCATTTGCGTGCCGATCATGAAGTTCGCCGTGCGTGGCGACATCAACCGCGATCTGGTCAACATTCTGCGCAACAACGTACGCGAATCTGACAAGGTCGTGGGCGACCTGTACGCGCTGGCCGCGTGCAACGATACCGGCCATCGCCGCCTGATGGAGATGATGGACGAGTTCGAGCTGAGCGATCTGGAAGGCATCGGCAGCTTCATCCTGGAGCGCAGCCTGGCCGCCACGCTGGAACGCATTGCGGCATTACCGCGCGGCAAGTACAAAAACGAAATGACGTTGGACGGCTACGACCAGCCGGTTACGTTGAAGGTGGAACTGGAGGTGGGCAGCGACGGCCTGCTGGCTGATTTTGCCGGCACATCGCCCGCCAGCACCTATGGCATCAACGTGCCGCTGGCCTACGCCAAAGCCTACGCATGCTACGGCCTGAAATGCGTGATCGCCCCCGAGGTGCCGAACAACACCGCATCGCTCGCACCGTTTTCGGTGGCCGCACCCGAAGGCTGCATCTTGAATGCGCAACGCCCCAGCCCGGTGGCCGTGCGCCACGTGCTGGGCCACTTTGTGCCCGATCTGGTGCTCGGCGCCCTGCACCACTTCCTGCCGGAACGCATCCCCGCCGAAGGCTCGGGCGCGCTGTGGAACCTGCACGTCAGCGCGCGCCCCGCACAAGCCGATTCCGGTTTGCCGCCCGCCGAAATCCTGATGTTCAACAGTGGCGGCACCGGCGCGCGCCCGACGCTCGACGGCCTGTCGTCCACCGCGTTCCCCAGCGGCGTACACGCCATGTCGGCCGAAGCCACCGAGCAAACCGGCCCGATTGTCGTATGGCGCAAAGAACTGCGTGAACACTCCAGCGGCGCGGGCCAATACCGCGGCGGCTTGGGCCAGGTGATGGAACTGGGCCCGCGCGAAGGCTATGTCTTCCGCTTTAACGCCATGTTCGACCGCATCGGCAACCCCGCACGCGGGCGCGCCGGCGGCATGCCGGGCGAACCGGGCAAGGTGTCGTTGAGCGACGGCACCGTGCTGCGCGGCAAAGGCACGCAGCATGTGCCGCCCGGCGAGCGCCTGGTGCTGGAACTTCCTGGCGGAGGCGGCTTCGGCGCGCCTGCCAAGCGGGACCGCGATGCGCTGCGCCATGATCTGGCCAACGGCTACATCGACGAACCGGGCCTGCTGAAGCACTACGGCTTGACGCCCGAACAGCTCAACACCAAGGCGACCCAATGAAGTATGAGAATCAACGAACCCGGGATCTGCCGACCTCGCCCAGCATGGCGGTGTCGACACGCGCCCGCGCCTTGCGCGCTGAAGGCCGCAAGATCATCGACTTAAGCGTGGGCGAGCCCGACTTCAATACGCCCGACCACATCCAGCACGCCGCAACCGAGGCCATGCGCCAGGGCTGGACGCGCTATACCGTGCCTGCCGGCAGCCCGGAACTGCGCGCCGCCATCGTCCGCAAGTTCAAGCGGGAAAACGGGCTGGACTATGCGGCGGATGAAATCACGGTGGCCAACGGCGCCAAGCAACTGTTGTTCAACGCCTGGCTCGCCACCTTGGAAGCCGGCGACGAAGTCGTGATTCCCGCACCGTATTGGGTGTCGTACAGCGACATGGTGAGCCTGCACGGCGGCGTGCCGGTCGTGCTGCCCTGCCCGCCGTCCCAGGGCTTCAAGCTGACGCCCGCCCAATTGGAAGCGGCCATCACGCCGCGCACGCGCTGGTTCATTTTGAATTCGCCGTGCAACCCAACGGGCGCGTTGTATAGCGAAGCCGAACTGCAAGCGCTGGGCCGCGTGCTGGATGCGCATCCGGACGTGCTGATCATCTCTGACGAGATCTATGAGCACGTGCTGTTAAGCGATGCGCCCTTCGTGTCGTTCGGAAAAGCGTGTCCGCAATTGCGCGAACGGCTGCTCATCATCAACGGGGTGTCCAAAGCTTACGCGATGACCGGCTGGCGCTTGGGCTATGCCGCCGGCCCGCGCGGGCTGATCGCGGCGTTGAACAAGCTGGAATCGCAAAGCACCACCAGCGCCAGCGGCGTGTCGCAAGCCGCGGCCATCCAGGCGCTGGATGGCCCGCAAGACTTCGTCACCGCCAGCCGTGCCGAATACCAGGCGCGCGGCGAACTGACCGTGGCGGGCCTGCGCCGTATCAACGGGCTGACGCTGGCGCAAGCGCCGCTGGGCGCGTTCTATGCGTATCCCGAATGTTCGGCGCTGATCGGCAAGAAGACGCCCGACGGCAAGGTGCTGCAAACGGATGTGGACGTGGCGACGTATCTGCTGGAAAGCGGTGGCGTGGCGGTGGTGCCGGGCGCGGCGTTCGGCATGTCGCCCTACTTCCGCCTGTCGTTCGCGGCCAGCCGTGAAGCGTTATCCGAAGCATTGGCGGCCATCGAAACGGCGGTGAAGGCATTGCAGCCAGCCTGACGGGGATCGTCGCGGCCCTAAAGGAAAAGCCCTGTATCCAGCGAGATACAGGGCTTTTTATATGCGCAAGCGCATCACTTCACGTGTTGCAGGAAATCCTTCAAGCGCTGGCTGGGCGGATTGCTAAGCAGTTCCGCCGGCGGGCCATCGTGCGCAATCTTGCCCGCGTCGATGAAAATCAGGCGGCTGCCCACCTTGCGCGCAAACTCCATTTCGTGCGTGACAACCACCATCGTCATGCCCTCTTCCGCCAGGTCGCGCATCACCTTCAGCACTTCGTGGCGCAATTCCGGGTCTAGCGCCGACGTGGGTTCGTCGAACAGCATCAGTTTGGGTTTGATGGCCAACGCCCGGGCAATCGCCACGCGCTGCTGCTGCCCGCCGGAAAGCTCCGCCGGAAAGTGGTTCATGCGTTCGCCCAAACCCACCTTGTTCAGCAGCGCCTTGGCGAGCTCGCGGGCTTCGTCGCGCCCTTGGCCGCGCGTGTGCACGGGGCCGAACATGACGTTTTCCAGCGCGGTCATTTGCGGAAACAGGTTGAACTGCTGAAACACCATGCCCGCTTCGCGGCGGATTTCCCGCACCTGCGCGGCATCGCCTTTGACGCTCAGGCCATCGACCAGCAAGTCGCCGTCGTTGATGGTTTCCAGCACATTGATGCAACGCAGGAAGGTGGATTTGCCGGACCCCGAGGGGCCGACCACCACCACGACTTCGCCCGCATCGATGTTCAGCGAGATGCCGTTGAGCACCATGGACTCACCAAAGTGCTTGGTGACGTTGTGAAATTCAACCATGCTCATAGTATGCGCATCCTCTTTTCCACCAAGTGCAGGGTCAAAGCCATCAGGCCGGTCAGGATCAGGTAGATGATCGCAACCGCAGACCAGATTTCAACGGCGCGAAAGTTGCTGGCCATGATTTCCTGACCCTGGCGCGTCAGCTCGGCCACGCCGATCACGATGAACAGCGAGGAATCTTTCAGGCTGATGATGCACTGGTTGCCCAGCGGCGGGATCATGCGGCGAAACGCCACCGGCCCGATGATATGGAACAGGATCTTATGAAAGGGAAGCCCCATCGCCTGCCCGGCTTCCTTCAAGCCCTTGTGCACGGACAGCAGCGCGCCGCGCACGATTTCGGAAATATAAGCGCCCGAATTGATGATTAGGGTGACGATGGCCGCCCATTCCGCATCCACGCGTATGTTGGCCAACAGCGGCAAGGCGAAGTAGATGAACATCACCTGCACGACAATAGGCGTGCCACGGATGACCGCCACATACACTTGCGCGATGCCCGACAAGATGGGGTGCCCGTAAGCCCGGGTCACGCCCGACAGCGCCCCCAATAGAAAGCCGCCGAACAATCCCCAGAACGTGATCTTGATGGTCATCAGCGTACCCTCAAGCAGATTGGGTAACGCGCCTTCAATTACGGTCCAGTCAAACTCCACGATTCCCCCTCTGGCGCCATTGCGCCTTGCAATGGCGGGACCGTCCGCCGGACGGCCCCGAATGCACCGCAGAATCCGTCAGCTTACGGCTTCTTGCCGAACCACTTTTCGTAGATGGCGTCGTATTGGCCGTTGGCCTTCAGGGTGGCCAGCGCCTTGTTCACTTGCGGAACGAGTTCGCTGCCCTTGGGGAAAGCAATGCCGTAGAAGTCGCCGCTCTTGACCGAGCCCACCACCTTCACGCGGCCCTTGCCCGCCGTGTTGGCGTAGTACTGGACGTTAGGCGTGTCGTGCACGGCGGCATCGACGCGGCCGGTGGCCAGTTCCAGGTAAGCGTTGTCGATGTTCGGGAACAGCTTGAGCTTGGCGTCCGGCACCTGGGCCTTCAGGAAGTCGACCGTGGCGGTGCCGGTCTTGACGGCGACCGTCTTGCCGGCAAGCGACTTGGCGTCTTTGATGTCGGTGTTCTTTTCGCCAACCAGAATGGCCAGGCCGCTTTCGTAGTACGGGTCAGAGAAGTCGATGACCTTCTTGCGGTCGTCGCGGATCGTGATGCCCGCCAGCGCGGCGTCGATGTTCTTCGTTTGCAGGCCGGGGATGATGCCGTTGAAGTCCATCGGCTGAAGCTTGTACTTCAGGTTGAGTTCCTTGGCGACCGCCGCCCACAGATCAATGTCGAAACCCACATAGGTATTACCCTGCTTGAATTCGAACGGGACGAAAGCGGTATCGGTGGCCACCACCAATTCCTTGCCTTGGGCCTGGGCGCCGGAGACGGCGCCAAACATGGCCACGGACAGGCCGACCAAGGCGGCGGCGACTTTACGTTTGATCATGAAACTCTCCTCTTGGGGACCGTCCGGCACCCCGGGGTTGTTGTAGGGGCATGATTCCTGGGCTGCGCCGGGGTCTCCGGTGCAACTTACTGGCGATCTTACTGCATCCGTCCCCACCCGGCAGAGCTTAGAAAAATTACAATCCCCATGACACCCCGGAGAATCCCCATGCCCTACAAATATGTACGCATTGCCGGAAACCGCCGTCAGGCAGGTCAGGCGCTGGGTAAGTTGGCGCGGCCGCTGATGTCGGTGTATTTGAATCAAAGCAGCACCTGGGATGCGCTACGCCGCTGGCGTGGCCACCCTTATGTGGCAGAGCTGGGCCGGCAGGCGCAAGCCGCGCTGCCGGAGATCTGGGAAGAACTCGAAGGGCTGGCCGACGGCTTACGCATGCCGATCGAAGACGTGCTGCTGTGGAATTGCCGGGGCGACCTGCTGCACAGCACCACTGATGGCTGCACCACCGTGGCATTGAAAGCGGCGGACGGGTCCCGCTGGATTGGTCACAACGAAGACGGCGACCCGTATCTGTATGGCCGCTGCCACCTGGTGGATGTGGCGCTGGACGACGCGCCCGGCTATCTCAGCTTCTATTACCCGGGGTCATTGCCCGGCCATACGTTCGGCGCCAACCGCGCCGGTCTTGTGCAAACCATCAACAACCTGCGCACGCGGCAACGCCATCCCGGCGTGCCGCGCATGTTTTTGGCGCGCGCCGTGTTGGACTGCACGACGCTGGATCAAGCGATTTCGCTATTGCAGGATCTGCCGCACTCAGGCGGCTTTCATCACACCTTGGGCAGCGCGGCCGACCCGCGATTGATCAGCGCCGAAGTCACGCCCGGCAGTGTGTCGGTGCTGGACATCGGCACGCGCTATGGGCATGCGAACCACATGGTGCATGGCAAGACGCGCGGGCAAGCGCAGATCATCACCGAATCGTCGCGTGAACGGCAGAACCGCATCGAAGGCATCGTGGATGGGTGGTCGCCCGAAACGGGTAGCAGCGATTTGCTGGCGGCGCTGCACGATACGCTGGGCGCGTTGCCGATCTTGCGTACGGACGAGAAAGACCCTGACGGCGAAAATACGCTGGCGACCGCCGTGTTCGAGATTCGGGATGAGGAAGTGACCTTGCGAGTGTATGACCGCAAGACCATGGCCGATATCGCCTTGGATGTGATGTCGGACCCGGATTGAAAAGGCCCGCCTGATCAGGCGGGCCTTACTTTCACGACCGCAAGCAACTGCGCGGATTACGCCGCGCCGTAGCCGCCGCCGCCCGGGGTCTCGATCACGAAGATGTCGCCCGGATGCAGTTGGGCGCTGTCTTGCGGACCCAGTTCCTGGATTGTGCCGTCAACGCGTTCGATCGTGTTGCGGCCCATGGCGCCGGGTTGCCCCCCCGCCAAACCGAACGGCGCAAAGCGGCGGTTGTTCGACAGGATGGCCGCCGTCATGTCTTCCAGGAAGCGAATGCGGCGCACACCGCCCTCGCCGCCCGGATACCGGCCGGCGCCCCCCGAGCCCTTGCGGATCTCGTAGGACTCCAGGCGCACCGGGAAACGGAACTCCAGCACTTCGGGGTCCGTCAGACGCGAATTCGTCATGTGGGCCTGCACCACCGACGTGCCAGCGAAACCTTCGTCATGCGGGCCTGCCGCGTCAATGCGTACCGGGCCTGCGCCCGTGCCGCCCGAGATGGTCTCGTAATACTGGTGGCGCGCGTTGCCGAACGTGAAGTTGTTCATCGTGCCCTGGCTGGCCGCCAGCACGCCCAGCGCGCCATACAGCGCGTTGACGATGCACATGGACGTTTCCACGTTGCCCGCCACCACCGAGGCCGGCGGGTTCGGGCGCAGCATCGAGCCTTCCGGCACGATGATGGACAGCGGCACCAGGCAGCCATCGTTCAGCGGAATGTCGTCATTGACCATTGTGCGGAACACATACAGCACCGCCGCCACGGCGATAGCGCCGGGTGCGTTGAAGTTGTTGTCCAGTTGCGCCGACGTGCCAGTGAAGTCCACCACCGCGCTGCGCGCCTGCGTATCGACGGTAACCGCCACACGAATCACCGCGCCGTTGTCCAGCGGGTATTCATAGCTGCCGTCTTTCAGCACCGAGATCACGCGGCGCACGGCCTCTTCGGCGTTGTCTTGCACGTGGCCCATGTAAGCGCGCACCACATCCAAACCAAAGTGGTCGCACATGCGCAACAGCTCTTGCACGCCCTTTTCGTTGGCGGCGATCTGCGCGTGCATGTCAGCGATGTTCTGATCCGGATTGCGCGCGGGCCAGCGGCCCGAACCCAGAATGTCGCGTGCGGCCTGGTCACGGAATTCGCCGTTCTTCACCAACTGGAAGTTGGTGAACAGCACGCCCTCGTCTTCCACCGTCTTGGAATCCGGCGGCATGGAACCTGGCGTCGTGCCGCCGATGTCGGCGTGATGGCCGCGCGAACCCACATAGAACAGGATCTCGCGTCCGGCATGGTCGAACACCGGCGTGATGACGGTGACGTCAGGCAAGTGCGTGCCGCCGTGATACGGGTCGTTCACCACGTACGCGTCGCCCGGCATCATGCGGCCGGCGTTGGCGTTCATGACGGTGCGCACCGATTCGCCCATCGACCCCAAGTGCACCGGCATGTGCGGCGCGTTGGCGATCAGGCGGGCCTGGGCATCAAAGATGGCGCACGAGAAATCCAGGCGTTCCTTGATGTTGACCGAGTACGCCGTGTTCTGCAGGCGGTAGCCCATTTGTTCGGCGATCGACATGAACAGGTTGTTGAACACCTCGAGCATGACGGGGTCCGCCTGCGTCCCCACCACACGGCGTTCGGCGCGCTCTTGCACGCGGCGGATCACAAAGTGATCCTGCTGCGTCAATTCCGCCTGCCAGCCGGGTTCGACGACCGTCGTCTGATTGGGCTCGGAAATGATGGCGGGGCCCGCCACCACATCGCCACCCGCCATGTCTTCGCGCACATACAAGGGCGTGTCGCGCCACTCGCCGGCGCTGTACATGCTGACGACGCGGCGCGGCGCCAACGCGCCCTCGCGGGTGCGCGAAACGCTGGCTTCCGTGACGCGCTCGCCGCCGCCCGTGGCTTCCACCGAAATGGTTTCCACCACCAGTTCGCGGTTGGGCATCAAAAACGAATACCGCTGGCGATAAGCAGATTCGAAGTCGCGGCGCGCCTGGTCCAGATCGGTGAACGCCACTTCCAGCGCCGTGTCGGTGCCGCGGTACTTCAGATGCAGACGGCGCTGCACGCTGATGTCGGCTTCCGGCACATGCTGACGGCGCAATTCGCCCACGGCTTGGCCAGCGAGCGTGTCCAGTTCGTCTTGCAGGACGCCCATCAAGTCAGCGTCCAGCACCTTTTCAACGGTCTTCTGACGCATGTCCGTCTGGTCGGCCAAGCCCATGCCATAGGCAGACAGCACGCCGCCCAGCGGATGCGCGAAGACGGTGGTCATGCCCAAGGCGTCGGCCACCAGGCAGGCGTGCTGCCCGCCCGCGCCGCCGAACACGGTCAGCGCATATTCGGTGACGTCGTGGCCGCGCTGCACCGAGATGCGCTTGATGGCCTCGGCCATGTTGCCCACGGCGATTTCCAAGAAGCCTTCAGCCAGTTGTTCCGGCGTCATTTCGCGGCCGGTAGCGGCGCGCACGTCGTCGGCCATGGCCGAGAAGCGTTCGACCACGGCATCGCGGTCCAGCGCTTCATTGGCGTCGGGGCCAAACACCTTCGGGAAGAAGTCGGGCTGGATCTTGCCAAGCAGCACGTTGCAGTCGGTCACGGCAAGCGGGCCGCCACGGCGATAGCAGGCCGGGCCAGGGTTGGCGCCCGCCGAATCGGGGCCGACGCGCAAACGCGCGCCGTCGAAATGCAGGATCGACCCGCCGCCTGCCGCCACCGTGTGTATGCTCATCATCGGAGCGCGCATGCGCACACCCGCGACTTGCGTTTCGAATTCGCGTTCGAATTCGCCAGCGTAGTGCGACACGTCGGTGGAGGTGCCGCCCATGTCAAAGCCGATCACCTTCGGAAAGCCTGCGATTTCGCTGGTTCGCACCATGCCCACGATGCCGCCTGCCGGGCCGGACAGAATGGCGTCCTTGCCACGGAAGCGATGCGCGTCGGTCAGGCCGCCGCTGGACTGCATGAACATCAGGCGGATGCCCGGGAGTTCGCCCGCCACCTGGTCCACATAGCGCTTAAGGATGGGCGACAAATACGCGTCGACCACCGTCGTGTCGCCGCGCGACACGAACTTGATCAGGGGGCTGACCTCGTGCGAGGCCGACACCTGCGTGAAGCCCACTTCGCGTGCGATGCGGGCGGCGCGCTGTTCGTGCGCCGTGGCGTGCCAGGCGTGCATGAACACAATGGCCACGGCGCGGATGCCGCGGTCAAAGGCCGCCTGCATGCCGGCGCGCAGGCCCGCTTCGTCCAGGTCTCGGATGACTTCGCCATCGGCCGCCACACGCTCATCGGCTTCAACGACCGACTCGTAAAGCATTTCGGGCAGCATGACGTTGCGGTCGAACAGGCGCGGCCGGTTCTGATACGCAATGCGCAGGCCGTCGCGAAAGCCGCGCGTCGTCACCAGCAAGGTGCGCTCGCCCTTGCGTTCGAGCAAGGCGTTGGTGGCGACCGTCGTACCCATCTTCACGCATTCGACCAAGTCGGCAGGCACGGGCTCGCCCGGGGCCACGCCCAGCAGCTTGCGGATACCGGCAACCGCCGCGTCACGATACTGCTCGGGATTCTCGGACAGCATCTTCGCTGTCGTCGTCGTGCCATCGGGGCGGCGCGCCACGATGTCGGTAAAGGTACCCCCACGATCAATCCAGAATTGCCACTTCTTCATGCGTAGTCCTTGAGAACGAACGGCCACGGCGCGTCGCGCCGCGGTCAGTTGCAGGTAAACGGGGCCGTGCCCGAATGGGAATCAGAGTGAGGTTGCCGCCCGGGCCGCTTGGTCGTACAGGCCGGACAATGCGCGCAAGGTGTGCGCCAGCTGGCGGCTGAAATCCAGCCCGCCCCCGCCTGGCCCATCCAGGCCGGCGGTGAGGCATTGTTCGCGGATGTCGCCGTAGCGTTTTAGCACGGCGGCGCCGTCGGGCGTAACGCTGTAGAACACTTCCTTGCTGCTGCGTTCGCCCTTGACCACGCCCAGACGCTCCAGTTTCTTCAGCGCGTAGCTGACGATGTGGGTGTCTTCGACGTTAAGGGTGAAGCAGATATCGGCCAGCTTCTTGGCGCGCTGCCGGTGATAGACGTGGTGAAACACCATCACGTCGGTGGGCGTCAGGTCGGGCAGCCCGGCCGCGGCCATGCAGCGCACGGTCCAGCGGTCAAAGGCATGGCTGGCGATCATCAGCCCGAATTCCACTTCGGACAGATCGGGTGCGCTACCGCCCGCCAAGTGGGCGGACGAGGCAATCAACGTAGGGCTCATGACACGCTTTCGCCAAAATTATCTGAGCGAAATACTAATAATTTATGAATACTTCATCCATAAAAAATTAGTCGAAGACGGCCGAAACGCCCTCTTTCAAGGGAATACCCCTAGCGTGTTGAGGCGTATGCGCGCGTTTAAGGCCTATGCGCGCGCTTAAGGCATATGCGCTAAGGCACCGACCAGCCCATGGGCAGGTTGGCGCCGATGAGCCAGCCCGCAATCGAGATGCGTGGCGCGATCTCGGGCATCGGGTCGCCCGGGCCGAACCAGCGCGCGTCGGCAATTTCGTCTTCCTGCACGCGGATCTCGCCCGATACATAGTCGGCGGTGAACGCCACCATCAACGAATGCGGGAACGGCCACGATTGGCTGCCGAAGTATTGAAGGTTGCCGACCTTCAGGCCGACCTCTTCATAGACTTCCCGATGCACGGTCTGCTCGATGCTTTCGCCCGGTTCGACAAAACCGGCCAGCGCCGTGTAGCGCGCCGTGGCGGTGGTGGTGTGCTTGGCAAGCAGGATGCTGTCGCCCTTGCGGATCAGCACCATCATTGCCGGCGAAATGCGCGGGTACGCCGAAAAGCCGCAAGACGGGCAGCGCAGGCAGAACTCGTGCGACACGCGTTCGGTGGGCGTGCCGCAAGCGCCACAGAAACGATGCGTGCGCGCCCATTCCGAAATCTGATACGCCCGGCCCGCCAGCGCAATGCGCTCTTCGTCGAACACGCCAAACAAGGAACGCAGCTTCTTGAACGCGTAGCCCTCGGGCGCTTCAAGACCGGGGTCGACCTGCGTGGTGCGATACGGGGAATCAGGCGCCATCCACACGGGCTGCAACGCCGCAGGCGCCACGCCAATGCGTTCGCACAACGCCGTATCCGGCAACACGCTGGACACTTCTTCGACCAGCAATTCATCACGGCGGAAAACGAAATTCACAAGGGCCTCTGCACGGCTTTTTTTGACTTCGCAATGTTAGAAGAAAAATGTGCGCATGAATGTGTCCCCGCGACGGTTACCAAGAACTTTGAACCTTCAACCAATGAACAACAGGCGTCCCTAGGAATTACCCGTAAACACGCGAATTCCCGCGCTCTGTTACCGCACAGCAACATAGAATGTGACGGCTTTTCGGCAGCGCGTGACGCGCGCAGCAGTCTCTTTCGCAATGCCTATCGGGCACAACCCGTCTTCATCATTCGCAAAGAAGGACCCATCCATGTACAAGAAAATCTCGCTGCTGGCTGGCAGCATCGTCCTGGCGTTCAGCGCGGGCGCACAGGCTCAAACCAAATGGGATCTGCCCAGCGCCTACCCGGCGAGCAACTTCCACGTTGAAAACCTGACGACCTTCATCAAGGACGTCGACACGCTGTCTGAAGGCAAGCTGAAGATTCAGCTGCACAACAACGCGTCCTTGTACAAGGCGCCGGAAATCAAGCGCGCCGTGCAAGGCAACCAGGCGCAGATCGGCGAAATCCTGCTGACCAACTTCGCCAACGAAGACCCGATCTACGAACTGGACGGCCTGCCCTTCCTGGCCACCGGCTACGAAGCGTCGTTCAAGCTGTACCAAGCCCAAAAGCCGTTCCTGGAAAAGAAGCTGGCCTCGCAAGGCATGACGCTGCTGTACGCCGTGGCGTGGCCGCCCCAAGGCATCTTCGCCAACAAGGACATCAAGCAGATCAGCGACATGAAGGGCCTGAAGTGGCGCGCATACAGCCCGGTCACGGCCAAGATTGCCGAACTGGTGGGCGCGCAACCGGTGACGGTGCAGCAGGCTGAACTGGCGCAAGCGCTGGCAACGGGTGTGATCGACTCGTACATGTCGTCGGCCTCTACCGGCTACGACACCAAGACCTACGAGTACATCAAGAAGTTCTACGACACTCAAGCCTGGCTGCCCAAGAACGCCATCATCGTGAACAAGAAGGCCTTCGACGCGCTCGACCCCGCGACCCAAGCCGCCTTGAAGAAGGCCGGTGCGCAAGCCGAGGAACGTGGCTGGAAGCTGTCGCAGGAAAAGAACAAGTGGTATCAGGAAGAGCTGGCCAAGAACGGCATGGAAACCATCAAGCCCACCGTGGAATTGAAGGAAGGCCTGTCGGTTATCGGCAAGCGCATGCTGGACGACTGGCTGAAGAAGGCGGGCGCCGACGGCCAAGCCATGATCGACGCCTATAAGAAGCAGTGATATCGCCATGCGCCGCTTTCTAGATGGTCTTTACGGCGCGGCCGGCCTGTTGGCCGGCTTGTGCACGATAGGCGTGCTGGTGTCGGTGCTGGCGGCGATCATCGCCCGCCAGCTCAGCTTCAATATCCCTGGCACCGACGCCTACGCCGGTTACTTCATGGCCGCCGCCGGCTTCCTGGCGCTGGCCAGCACGTTCAAGCACGGCGAACACATCCGCGTGACGCTGCTGTTGAATTCGCTGGCCCCCGCAGGCAGCCGCCGGCTGGACATTTTCGCGTTGGCGGTTGGCTGCCTGCTCGCCGCCGCCTTTGCCTTCTTCAGCGTCAAGCTGACGTATGACTCCTGGCTGTTCAACGACATCTCCACGTCTAACGACGCGACTCCGCTCTGGATTCCCCAGATCACGATGGCGGTGGGTACGGTGTTATTCCTGATCGCTCTTATCGACGAACTGGTCCGGCGTTCGCGCGGTCTGTCCGCCGCTACCTCGCAGCAAACCCATGAATGAACTTCTCGTCATTACCCTATTAGTCGTCTCGATCTTCGCGCTGCTGGGCTGCGGCGTCTGGGTTGGCTTGACGCTGGCAGGCACCGCCTGGATCGGCATGGAGATTTTCTCCAGCCGCCCGGCCGGCGACGCCATGGCCGTTACGATCTGGGGCGCGTCGTCCAGCTGGACGCTGACCGCCCTTCCCTTGTTCCTGTGGATGGGTGAAATCCTGTTCCGCACCCGCTTGTCAGAGGATCTGTTCAAGGGCTTGGCGCCCTGGCTGAACCGCCTGCCGGGCCGGCTGCTGCACACGAACGTGATCGGCTGCGCCATTTTCGCGGCGGTGTCGGGCTCGTCGGCCGCCACCTGCGCAACGGTCGGCAAAATGACCATCCCCGAACTGACGCGCCGTGGCTACCCCGAGGACAAGATCCTGGGCACGCTGTCGGGCGCCGGTACGCTGGGCCTGCTGATTCCGCCGTCGATCATCATGATCGTCTACGGCGTCGCGGCGGACGTGTCGATCGCCAAGCTTTTCATCGCGGGCATCGTGCCAGGCATTCTGCTGGCCTTGCTGTTCATGGGCTATATCGCCTGGTGGGCGATTCGCAATCCCGGCCAGGTGCCGGCTGCCGACCCCGGCATGTCGTTCATGCAGAAGCTGTCGCAATCGCGGCACCTGATCCCCGTGATGCTGCTGATTGGCGCCGTGCTCGGCTCCATCTACACCGGTATCGCTACCGCCACGGAAGCGGCGGCGGTGGGCGTGGTGGGCGCGCTGATCCTGTCCGGCCTGCAAGGCTCGCTGAACCGTTCCACCTTCATGCAATCGCTGTTGGGCGCGACGCGCCTGTACTGCATGATTGCGCTGATTCTGGCGGGCGCGCAGTTCCTGACGCTGGCCATGGGCTATATCGGCCTGCCCCGCGCGCTGGCGGAATGGATCGGTGGTTTGGGCCTGTCGCAGTTCGGCCTGATCATGGCGCTGATGGTGTTCTTCATCGTGCTGGGCTGCTTCCTGGATGGCATTTCGATTGTCGTGCTGACCATGGGCGTGCTGCTACCGACCGTGCAAGCAGCCGGTATCGACCTGATCTGGTTTGGCATCTTCATCGTTTTCGTGGTGGAAATGGCACAGATCACGCCGCCTGTGGGCTTCAACCTGTTCGTGCTCTCGGGCATGAGCGGACGCGAGCTGCCTTACATTGCGCGCGCATCCCTGCCCATGTTCTTCCTGATGATTCTTGCCGTGCTGCTGCTCTATGTGGTGCCCGGCATCGCGACGTGGCTGCCCCTGCACATGACGCTGTAACGCGTGTTGCCCTACCCAAAACCCCGGTCCTGCACCGGGGTTTTTTTTGGAACAATCGCGCCATTGTTCCGCTGACGGCGCGGTTTTCCCAATCTGTAAACCAGGGAAAACGCCAAAAACAAATTGGTACTGCACAACCCGTAACTTTTTTAGAATCCCCTGGCGCTAATCCGTTGCACCACGTTGGCGCAGTCGACCCTGCAATTAAAGCTATTGGGCCTACGCTCCGGACCCCTCGCTTATTCAAAGCGTCGGTGCCTAGGCCCAGCGTCCGACGATCCGCCAGGCGCAACAGACCAGGCCACAAGCCTGGAGCAACCAAAAACAGCTACACAGGAGGAGTCACCAGTGAAACGCATCACCCTTACGCTCGCCGCAGCCGGCCTCGGCCTGGCCGCCGGCACCGCCGCTGCTGAAACCAGCGTCACGCTCTACGGTATTGCCGACGTCAGCATCCGCTACCTGAGCACCAGCGCCGGCAGCGTTGGCCAGGACAACAGCCGCATCTCGATGGAAAACGGCGCCATCTCTAACAGCCGCTGGGGCCTGCGCGGCTCGGAAGACCTGGGCAACGGCAACCGTGCCTTCTTCCGCCTGGAAAACGGCTTCAACATGCAGAACGGCAATTCGTCGGCCACCGGCAAGACGTTTGGCCGCCTGGCCTACGTTGGCCTGGACGGCGGCAACATCGGCCAGCTGACCCTGGGTCTGCAAAACACGCCGATGTTCGACCTGCTGGCTGACTACTTCGACCCGCTGACCGTCGGCAACTACGACCAGAACGCCTGGCTGCCCGCCGCGATGTCGCGCGTGCGCACCAACAACATGACCAAGTACGCCAACACCATTGGCGACCTGTCGCTGGCGTTGTCGTGGGCGAATGGCGAAGACTGGAAAGACCACAAGGCTGGCCAGCAATACGGCGCCAGCCTTCGTTACATGGTCGGCAAGCTGGGCCTGGGCGCGGCCTACCAGCAGACCTATGACGGCGGCAATTCCGACCTGCGCCAGCGCGTCTGGAACTTGAACGCGTCCTACCAGTTCGATAGCGCCAAGGTGTTCGCCGGCTACTTCAACGGCCGTGACGAAACGGGTTGGGTCAACGCCGTCATGGGCGGCACCACCACCGCCAGCCTGGACCGCAAGGACAACGGCTACTTCGCTGGCGTGACGTGGCAAGCCACCCCGCGCTGGGCCATCACCGGCGCCGGTTACTACGACCAAAGCAAGAACGTGGTCACCGACGGCGACAAGGGCAAGCGCTACGCGCTGGTTGCCGTGGCCGAATACTCGCTGTCCAAGCGTTCGCAAGTCTATGGCACCGTGGACTGGAACAAGGTCAGCGATGCCGCCAGCGGCGAAATCGCCGGCAAGAGCAACCAGATCGGCGCAGCCGTGGGCTTCCGCCACATCTTCTAAGACCTGCACGCATTGCGGCGAACCCCCGCCGCATAAAAAAAGCCCATCGCGTTTGCGATGGGCTTTTTGTTTCGTGCGGACCGCGCGCCATTACATCCCTAAATAGGCCCGGCGCACTTCGTCCGACGCCGCCAGCTCCGCGGCCTCGCCCGACAGTGCCACCCGCGCGCTCTGCATCACATAGGCGCGCGACGCCACTTCCAGCGCTTGCGCCATGTTCTGCTCAACCAACAGCACCGACAGCCCGTCGTCCCGGTTCAATGCGGCCAACGCATCGAACACCTGCTCGACCAGCAATGGCGACAGGCCCAGGCTGGGCTCGTCGATCAGCAGCAGGCGCGGACCGCTCATCAAGGCGCGGCCGATGGCCAGCATCTGGCGTTCACCGCCCGACATGGTGCCAGCAAGCTGTTCACGCCGCTCCTTGAGCCGTGGAAACAGGGTGTAGACCCGCTCCAGGCGCTCGCGGTAGACGCGTTCGTCTCGCACCGTGTAGGCGCCCAGACGCAAGTTTTGCTCGACCGGCTGGCGCGCGAACACACGCGCCCCTTCCGGGATCATTGCAATGCCTTGCGTCACGAGCTTGTCGGGCGACGTCCCGGTGATGTCGCGCCCTTCGAAAACTACGCGCCCTTCCTTGGGCTTCACCGAGCCGATGATGGCCAACAAGGTGCTGGACTTGCCTGCCCCGTTAGCGCCCAGCAAGGCCGCGATTTCGCCCCGGCGCACTTCCAGCGACACCCCTCGCACCGCCTGCACGCCGCCATAGGACACACTCAGGTTTTCCACTTGCAGCATCACTTCAGGCACGATGCTTCCTCCCCAGATAGGCTTCAATCACGGCGGGGTTGCGCACGATGTCTTGCGGCGTGCCCTCGGCGATCATCTGCCCGAAGTTCAGCACCAGCACCCGATGCGCCAGCCGCATCACCACCTCCAGCACGTGTTCCACAATGATCAACGTCACCCCGGCGGCATGGATGCCTCGCAGAATTTCCGCCAGCGCGATGGCTTCGGCCTGATTCAAGCCGCCCGCCACTTCGTCCAGCAGCAACATGCGAGGCTCGGTGGCCAGCGCACGCGCCAGTTCCACCCGCTTCTGCCCCGCCACGTTGAGTTCCGCCGCCTTGACGTTGGCGCGTTCAGCCAGGCCCACCAGCTCCAGCACACGCACGGATTCGCGGCGCGCCTCGGCCAGGCTCGGATGACGCAGCAGCGCCCCCACCATGGCGTTTTCCAGCACCGTCATCTGCCCGAAGCTGCGCGGGATCTGATAGGTACGCACCAGGCCCATCGCCGCCACTTGTTCGGGCCGCAAGCCGATCATCGATTGGCCGTTGAAGGCCACCGTCCCCGATGTGGGTTCATGGTGACCGACCAGCCCGTTGAACAAGGTGCTCTTGCCTGCCCCGTTGGGGCCGATGATGGCGACGATCTCGCCAGCCTCAACCGACAGCGAAATATCCTTGTTCGCGACCAGTCCACCGAAGCGCTTGGTCAGATTCTTAACGTCCAGCAGAGCCACGGCGCCTCCTTAATGTCACCAGACCACCCGGCAAGAACATCGTGACCAGCAGAATCGCCAGACCGAATATCAGCAGGTCCAGGCCCAGGCCCGAACTGCCCCACAACACCCGCGTGCCTTCTGACAGCGGCAGCAGCACCGCCGCCCCCAGCCACGGCCCGATCAAAGAGCCCACACCACCCAGAATGGTCACCAGCACCACCTGCACCGACATCGTCAGGCTGAACATGGATTCCGGGTCGATAAAGCCCACATACATGGCGAAAAACCCGCCCCACACGCCGGTCATGCCGGCCGAGAGCACGAATGCCAGCATCTTGTAGCGGTCGGCTGGCACGCCCAGGCTGCGCGAAGCTGCCTCGTCGCCATTGATGGCACGCCAATAAAAGCCGGTCTTGGAATGCACCAGGAAGTAGGTCGCGCAGAAGGTCAGGAACGCCAAGCCCACGGCAATCCAGTAATACGGCACCTTGCTGCGAAACAGCAGCATCCAGGCGGCATCCCCAATGGGCGCTTCCAGGCCAACGGCGCCACCCGCCCACTCCCAATTGATCAGCAGCAGCAAGCCAATCTGCAACAGCGCAATGGTGGCCATCGCAAAGTAGTGGCCCGACAGCCGCAACGTGGGCCCGCCCACCAGCCACGCCAACGCCGCGCTGATCAGCCCGCCCAGCGGAATGCCAAGCAAAGGCGTGAGCTTCAGATGATGCAGCAACAACAAGGTCGTGTAGCCCCCCACGCCCACGAACACACTGTGGCCGAAAGAGATCCGGCCCAGGAAGCCGCCCACCAGATTCCAGCAAGCGCCCAGCGCGCCGAACATGATCGCCAGCAGCAGCACCTGCAAGGTGAATGAATCCGTCACTACCAGCGGCACCATCGCCATCACGATGGCGGCCGCCAGCGCGACGGCGATGGGCCACTTTGGCACGCCCGAGGACGAGGTATCGATTTTCTGTGTCGTCATATCACCACCGCCCGAACAGGCCGCGCGGCCGATACCAGAGCACCAGGATGAACAGGATGAATACGCTGACCGTCTTCAAAGCCGGCGCGACGAAATACCCCGTCATGGCTTCGATGATGCCGATCAAAATGCCGGCGATGAAAGCGCCGGGCAAGGAGCCAAAGCCCCCCATGCACACGGCCACAAACGCCAGCAAACCGAACACCGTACCCACCGAAGGAAACACGTAAAAGAACGTGGTCAGCAATGCGCCGGCCAGGCCGACCGCTGCGCTGCCCAGCATCCAGACCTGAGCATTGACCCGATCAGGAGAAATGCCGACCAACGCCGCCACCTGGCGATCTTCCGCCACCGCTTGCAGGGCATGCCCCCACCGTGTGCGGTACACCAGGATGAACAACGCCGCCACCACCACCAGCGCGATCAAGCCAGTAATTACTTGCGGCCGGCCCAGGGATATACCTGCAACCGTTACGCTGCCAGACACGAGCGTGTTAGGCAGGCTGCGGTAATCGGGCGTGAACGCAATGAAGGCCACCTGGCGCAACACCAGCCCCAGGCCGAAGGTGGCCAGGATCACCGCCATGGGCGGGCCTTTTTGCAAGCGGCGGATAATCAGCGCGTAGGTCAGGAAACCCACGAAGGCCAGCACAATGGCCACCAGTGGCGCCGACATCGTGGGGTCGATATGACCCAGGGTATAGAGCCAATAGGCGGCATACATGCCCAACATCAGGAACTCGCCGTGAGCGAAGTTGATGACGTCGGTAATGCCCCATATCAGCGCCAGCCCCACCGCCACCGCGGCATAGATCAGGCCGTTGAACAGGCCTGCCGAGAGAGCTTCGAACATGGAGTGCTCCTGTGGCGGCCTCTCGCGGGCCGCCACGTCAAACCGGGTTTATTTCCAGGAGAACGGCAGCGTGGGCAGCGTCTTGTCGGTACGGTACTTTTCCGGCCAGACGGTTTGATACGACGAGCCCTTGAGTTCCAGGATCAGGCCCGAACCCTTGGTGTTCTGGCCCTTGGCGTCGAACTGCACGCCGGCCCACGGCATGGCGACTTGGGCTTCGCTCAGGTCAGTGGCGGCCAATGCCTTACGAATCGCTTCCGGGTCGGTCGAGCCAGCGCGGTTGATGGCTTCGGCCAACACCAGCACGCCCTGCATGGAACGCGCGTTGTTGCCATTCAGGTCCTTGCCCGTCTTGGCCTTGTACATGTCGTTGATCTTCTTCAAGCCGGCCTTGGCCGCGGCGACGTCGTTGCCCCACACGTCGCGCGTCAGCACGCCTTGCACCTGCGGGCCCACTTCCTGCACGAAGCGCGAATCGATGAACCCGGCGTCGTTGGCCAACAGCACGGGCGGCGCGTATTTGCTTTCGCGCATGGTGCGCACAAACAGCATGGCGTCAGACGTGTAGCTGGCGAAGATCGCCACATCCGCCTTGGCGGCCGCCAGCTTTTGCACTTCCGCCGTCACGGATGCCGAGCCCGCGCTATACGCAATGTTGGCCACCAGCTCGCGCTTGTACTGCTTGGCGAACTTCTCAACGGCCTTGTAGGTGTTCACGCCGAAGTCGGTGTTTTCATACACCACGGCGATCTTGCCAGTGGGCACCGCCTTGATGCCGTCCAGGAACTGCATCATGTTTTCAACGAAGGTGTCGTCGTTGGGCGAGGTGCGGAAGAACCACTTGTAGCCGCGCTCGGTCAGGTCCGGGCTGCTGGATTCGCCGTTCACGTAGGGAATGCCACGCTGTTCCGCAATACGGCTGGCCGTCTTCGTCACGGCCGACTGATATGCCCCCGTCAAGGCCACGACCTTTTCCTGGTCGATCAGGCGTTGCGCGTCGGCCAGGCCCACTTCGGGCTTGCCTTGCGAATCGCCGAACACCACTTCGATCTTCGCGCCGCCCAGGGCCGGCAAGCCGCTGCCTGCGGCCAACGGCAGGCCCTCAAGCTCGGGATGCGGATTGTTGATGATATCGACGGCCAATTCCACCGCCGCCTTGATTTCGGCGCCGGTGGACGCCAAGGCGCCCGACAAAGGATAGATCGCGCCGATACGCACCGTTTTTTGCTGCGCTTGGGCGGGCACGGCGCACAACAGCGCCAGACTCGCGGCAACACCCGCAATGAGCTTCATCTTCATTACTAGACTCCTGGAATAAACCAATTAGGTAAGCAATGCCCGAGGCCAAATGCCCCGGTCAGGATCGGGCGTATAGGCGGCAGCCGCCGTCCCTCCGGCATGCCGGAAGGCGCCAGGTCCTGAATGGTTGTTGTCGCCTTTCCCCTTGTCCTTTAATGGATCGTTTTGGTGGCACAACTGGTACGGCAAAAAAACTTGGGTGCTAACCCACTGCTTAAAGGATGGCCATCCGGCTATTGATCAGGTCGGTGACCAGCATGTGGCCGGGCGCATGGGTGATGCAGAAGTCGGGGCGCACGGCGGCCACCACGGATTGGGGCGTGACGCCGCAGGCCCAGAACACCGGCAATTCTCCATCGCGGATTTCCACCGGATCACCATAGTCCGGGCGGTTGATATCGGCAATCCCGATCAACGCGGGGTCGCCGATATGCACCGGCGCGCCGTGCACAGACGGAAAGCGGGACGTCACCTGGATGGCGCGGATGGCGTCGGCCGCTTTCAAGGGCCGCATCGACACCACCAGCGGCCCGCCGAACACGCCCGCCGAATGCGTGGGCACGTTGGTGCGGTACATCGGAACGTTGCAGCCCTGCTCGATGTGGCGCACCGGCAAGCCGTTATCCAGCATGGCCTCTTCGAACGAGAACGAGCATCCAATCAAGAACGACACCAGATCGTCGCGCCACAGGTCGCGCACGTCGGTGGGTTCCGCCACCAGCTCGCCGCCTTTCCAGACGCGATAACGCGGGATGTCGCTGCGAATGTCGATGTCTTGCCCCAATTCGGGCAGCGCCGGATTGCCGGGCTCGGACATCGCCAGCAAGGGACACGGCTTGGGATTGCGTTGGCAAAAATGCAGAAAGTCTGCCGCCAGCGCACGCGGCAAAATCGCCAGATTGGCCTGCACATGACCCGGCGCCAGATTGGCCGTTGGCCCGGTCAGCGCGCCGCTACGCGCATCCAGACGCGCCTGGCGCGCCAATTCCACACTGCTGCGTACCGCCCGATCCAATGCCATGCCGATTCCCCTGATGCCGTGATTGGTATGGAAACCATTGCACCGGAAGTACAAGCAGACGTCCAATCACATGTTGCGATAGACCCCGATCAGAATTACTTATCAGGGTTTTGCCGGATGGCGCATGGCTTCTTCACGCGCAATTTGTTGTGCCGCTTCGGCCACCACGCGCGGAATCTGGCTGTCTGGCCCCTGCATCCAGCATGCCGTGTAGTGCAAGGGGGGCAAGGCCGGCGCTTTCACTTCCAGAATGCGCAACTCGCCTTGGGCCAGTTCCTTGTGCAGAATCACCGGAGCAATCACCGCCGTGCCGATGCCGTCCTGCGCCATGCGCACGATAACGCTCAGCGCCGAACTGCCGTACATGCGCGGCGACTCTACCCCAGCCTGTTGCAGCAGCAGACGCACGGCGCGATGCGGGTCGGTCGTTGACGAATAGGTGATAACAGGCCACTCCGCCAGCCGCTTCAGGCTGATCGGCTGGCGCCCCACCTTCAGCTTGGGGCTGGCCACCCAGCTCAAGGGGTAGCTGCATAAATACAGGTTTTCGATGCGGGGCTCTTCCATCGGGCCCAGCAAAAACGCCAGGTCGATCTGACGCGACGCCAGTTGCGATTTCAACATGGTCGTGGTGTCGACCTGAATTTCGACCATCAAGGCGGGATAGGCGTCGTGCAAGTATTCCATCAGCGTGGGCAGCCACGTGTGGACGATGGTTTCCGAGACGCCCAGCCTGAGCGTGCCGCTCATCACGCTTTTGGCGGCCGCGGCTTCCTGCATGTCACGGCGCAATTGCAACATGCGTTCGGCGTGCGATAGCAGCTCGCGCCCTTTACCCGTCAGCTTGATGCCGCGCGCGTCGCGGTCGAACAGGCGGATGCCAAGATCCGATTCCAGCGACGCAATGCGTTGGGAAATGGCGGGTTGCGTGGCATTGAGCTTTTCCGCCGCAGCCCGGAACCCGCCCAGCGTGGCGACCCAAAAGAAGGTCTCGATGTTGCGCAGATCAATCATGACACCGCCGTGCGGCCCCTGCCGCCATCAGAATGCAGCTATCGGAATGCAGCCATCACGTCGCGTCAGGCGCACGCGGGGTCGCCGCCGCGCCCGACGCGCGCCCTGCCCGTCAGCGGCCCGCCAGCAGATCTTCCACCGCTTGGCCGATAGCCAGCACGCGGCGGTCGGCGCCATTGCTGGCGGCGATCATCAGGCCTACCGGCGCGGTGCCTTCGGCATGGCACGGCAACGACAAGGCGCAGCCATCCAGGAAGTTGATCAGCGTGGGGTTGCGCAGAATCAGGCCGTTGGCGGCGTAGTAGGCGTCATCGGATGCGGCCAGGTCCGCCACTGCGGGCGCCACGATGGGCGTCGTCGGCATGATCAGGGCGTCGTAGCCGGCGATGCGGTGGTCCACCGCCGCCACCCACGCTTCGCGCGCGTCAAGCAGGTCAAGGTAGTCCGCAGCGCTCATGTCCTGGCCGCGCATGATGCGCGACACCACGCGGGGGTCGTAGCGCTTGCCGGCGCGCGCGATCAGGCCGCGGTGCCAGGCCCACGCTTCCGCGGCGGTAAAGCCGCCCTTGCTGTTGATGTTGCCCAGCTCGGCAAATTCGGGGATGGCGATTTCATCGACCAGCGCGCCCGCTTCCTTCAGGCGCGCGACCGTGGCGGCGAAGGTGTCGGCAACGTGCTTTTCCATGGCGTCCAGCGCCAGCGTGGTCGGCACTGCCAGACGCAGGCCGCGCAGCGGCATGGCTTCCGGCACCGGGCCGCCGTCACCCGACAGAATGGCGTCCAGCTCGGCGCAGCAGCGCACGCTGGCCGCGATGGGGCCGATGGAATCCAGGTTGGCCGACAAGGGCAGCACGCCCGTCATCGAGACACGCCAGGCGCTGGGCTTGAAGCCCGTCAAGCCGCACAGCGCGGCCGGAATGCGCACCGAGCCGCCCGTGTCCGAACCGATGCCGGCCGCGGCCATGCCGTCGGCGACAGACACCGCCGCGCCCGAGGACGAGCCGCCCGGAATGCGGCCGGTCTTGCGGTCATAAGGATTGAGCGGCGTGCCGTAGTGCGGGTTGATGCCCAGGCCCGAATACGCGAATTCGGTCATGTTGGTGCGGCCGATGATGACGGCCCCGGCCGCGATCAAACGCTGCACGACTTCGGCATTGGCGTCGGCCGCCGGTTCGCCTTCGCGGGCGACCGAGCCGGCCATCGTGGTTTCGCCTTCGATGTCGAACAAGTCCTTGATGCTGATCGGCAAGCCTTCCACCGCCGAGCGGACGATGCCGGCCGCGCGCAGCGTGTCCGAGGCGCGCGCCTGGGCCAACGCCGACTCGGCGTACAGCTTGGTGAACACGCGGGCGCCCTCGCCCGCGGCGTCCTGCGCGCGCGCCAGCGCCGCTTCGGTCAGCTCGACGGAGCTGGTGCGGCCCTCGCTCAGGGCCAAGGTCAGTTCATTCAAGGTCGAAACCATCATTGTCCTCGTGCCGACTAGCGGCGTAAAAAGTGCGAACAGGCGCGCCCCCCCTGGGAACGCGCCGGCTGTTCAATGCCGTGCGCGATCGGAATCAGGCGACGACAGGCAGCGATTCCACATGATAGCGGTGGCTGATCGTGCGTTGGCGGCGCGGATCGAACAGTTCCATTGTGAAGTCGGCCGCGGCGCGGATGCCGCCAATGGCGCCCACGGTGCCGCAGGTCATGCCCGCGCCTTGCGGCAAGACCGCTGCGCCGCCCGTGTAGCCGGCGATCAGGTCTTGCGGCGTGCGCAGGGTGGACAGCGGGCCTTCCTGGTACAAGACCTTTTCGCCGTTTTCAACAATGTACGAACGGATGACCAATTCGTCCCAGTAGTCGGCCACGTCGGCCAAACGCCAGGCTTCGGTGGCCACCGGCTTCACGCAGACCTGCTTGGACATGGCGACGCTGACCGTCTCCAACTTGCGGTCGGTGTGGTCGGAAGCGATGCTGACGTACATCTCGCCGTCCACGGCGAACACAAAGGTTTCCACTTCGCCCGACGACTCTTCGCCCACGGCCTGCACGTGTTCGGCTTGCGTCAGCTGGTTGTCGGCGATGCGGTAGTACAGCGGCACGCTGGTCGGGCGCGGCACGCCAATGGCGGCCAGTTCTTCGATGTGATGCTCGATGGCGGCGATATCGCGGCCCGCCCAGCCGGCCACGATCAGCGTGTTGAAGTCCACTTCCACCTGGCGGGGATTGGCGTCGTTGAGATTGAATACGGCTTTCATATCAGTCCTGCGAATTTATGAGTGGAAAACGGTGCGGCCGCACGGGGGCCGCACCCAAATCAAGCAAATGAAGTTCAACCAAAGGCGCGCGGCAGCCACAGCGCCAGATCAGGCCAGAACGCCAGCAGGGCCAGCATCACAAACATGGCCAACACGAACGGCAGGCTGCCCACGATGACGGCGCTCATGGAACCGGCCTTGCGCAGGCTCTGCACCACGAACAGGTTCAGGCCCACGGGCGGGGTGATCAACGCGGCTTCGACCAGGATGATGATCACAATGCCGAGCCAGATCGGGTCGTAGCCCAGCGCGATCATGATGGGCGCAACGATCGGAATCGTCGTGATCATCATGGACAGCGTTTCCATGAAGCAGCCCAGCACCAGGTAGAAGATCACCACGATCAGCAGCATCCAGCCGGGCGACAGGCCCAGGCCGGTGATGGACGTGGTCAGCGCATCCGTCAGGCCGGTAGCCGACATCACAAAGTTCAGGAAGCTGGCTGCGATGACGATCAGCATGATCATCGCCGTGGAACGCATCGTGCCTTCCATCACTTCGCGCAGCATCGTCCACGTCAGCCGGCGGAACCAGGCGGCCAGGATGAACGCGCCAAGAACGCCCAGCGCAGCGGCTTCCGTCGGCGTGGCGAGACCCGCGTAGATGGAACCCACCACCAGGAAGAAGATGCCCATCGGCGGCGCCAGATGCACCAGGCTGGCGAAGCGTTGGCCCCACGTAGCATGGATCTTCTTACCGCCCCAGGACGGCTTGGCCACGCAAGCGATAACCACCGTCAACATGAACAACGCGGCCATGGCGAAGCCAGGGATGATGCCCGCCAGGTACAGCTTGGGCACCGACGAATTCGTCAGCACGCCATAGATGACCAGGTTGATCGACGGCGGAATCAGGATGCCCAGCGTGCCGCCTGCGGCCAAACTGCCCAGGAACAGCGGCTCGTTGTAGCCATACTTGCGGATCTGCGGAATGGCGACCGTACCCACCGTGGCCGCGGTAGCCACGCTGGAACCGGAGGTGGCCGAGAACAGCGTCGAGGCGCCGATGTTGGCGTGCATCAGCCCGCCCGGCAGCCACGACAGCCACAGGCTCATCGCGCCATACATGCGTTCCGCAAAGCCTGCGCGCAGCAGCACTTCGCCCAGCATGATGAACAGCGGAATCGCCACCAGCAGGAACTCGTTGTTCGAGCTCCAGGAGATCTCACCGATGGCGCGCGACAGCGGCAGCATCGAAAACAGCGGGTCCAGGATCAGACCCAATACGCCAAGCGCCGCGCCCACGGGAATGGACAGGCCGATCAGCACCAGCAACAACGTCAATGCGGTGGAAATCATGCCGCTTCTCCCTTCACCATGCGCTCGCCCGCGGCGGCTTCTTCGTCAGCTTCTTCCTGCGCGGAACGCACGCCGCAGATCTGCTTGACCAGCTCGATGTCACCGGTGACCAGCGCGGCCGACGCCCGCGCCAGCATCAACGCCACGGTGATGCACATCCAGGCCAGGCCCAACATCCACAAGCCCTGCGGAATCCACAACGGGGTGGCAAGCGGCGTGTTGGCGGCGGACTTCTGCGCCCATGAGGTCTGCACCACGTCGTAGGCGTAGTACGTCAGGAACACCATGAAGACGGCCATGGCGACCATGGAAATCCAGTCCAGCACGGCCGACAGGCGCACCGGCAAATATTGGTAAAGCACGTCAACGCGCACGTTGGCGCGCTGCAAGGTGGCGAACGCCAGCGCCCATGAGGTGCTGATGGCGAAGGCGTAGCTGGACAGTTCGTCCGCGCCGCCGGTGTTGAAGCCCAGGAATTTGCGGGCCAGAACGTCAAAGGAGATCAGCAGCACGCTGGCCACCGTCAAGGCGCCGCCGGCCCATACAGCGGCGCGCGAAAAACTCTCGGCGCGCCGCAACAGGCCGCCCAGCAGGCGGAAGTGTTCGGTTTGGGTCATGAGTGGAACCTCTGCGGACCTGCGTCCGCAATTGGACAGAAGCCATTAATGGGACATAAGCCCTGAGTCGGACATACGCCCTTAGTCGGACATAGGCCCTTAATCGGACGTAAACCCTTAATGACAAGCCAGACACCGCGCCGCCGCATCGGGCGGCGGCGCGCTGCAATGCTTACTTGCTGGCGGTCAGGCCCAGCGTCTTGCCGATGGTGGCGTTGTAGTCCTTCACGCACTGAGCCGAGCAACGGGCGGCCCACTTCGGCAGCACGGCTTCTTGCGCAACCTTCTTCAACAGCGCCTTGTCGGCTTCCGACGGCTGAACCAGAACCATCTTGCCCTTGACCGGGAACGGGCAAGCGGCAGCGCCCGTGTTGCAGTCATAGCCTTCCTGGGTCTGGCGCGCGGCGGCTTCCCAGATGTTGTCGACCAGCGTCTTCACGTTGGCTTGCAGGAACGTGCGCACGGCGGGGTCCAGCTTGTCCCAGGCCTTCTGGTTGACGGCGTGGATCTGCTGGTTCCAGTTGATCGGCAGCGCAACCAGGTGCGTGGACACTTCGTACCACTTGGCCGAGTAGCCCGACAGCGAACCCGTGATGGCGCAATCCACCACCTTGTTCTGCAAGGCCGGCACGACTTCACCGAAAGCCATCGTCACGCTGGAACCGCCCAGCGCTTCGACGAATTCGGCGGTGGTGCGGCTGCTGGTGCGAACCTTCTTGCCCTTGATGTCGGCCAGGCCCTTGATGTCTGCATTGCAGAACAGCACTTGCGCGGGATACGTCGAAATACCCAGCAGCTTGACGTTGTTGCCTTCGCCGTAGAGCTTGGCGTAGACGGGCTCGAAGGCGTCGGTGACGGCGCGCGCCGTCTTGACGTCCGGCGCCAGGCCGGCCAGGTCGATGGCTTCGTTGATGGGGTTGTCGCTGGCGAAGTACGACAAGGTGGCGGTGCCGAATTCGACCACGCCTTGCGACATCAGGCGCAGCAGCTCCGGACCCTTCAGGCCCATTTCGTTAAAGCCCTTGATGTCGGCCGTGACCTGGCCCTTGGACAGCTCAGGAATGGTCTTGGTCCAGAACGGCTTTTCGTAGTCGTTGTACGCGGTCAAGTTGGACAAGCCACCCACGACCTTCAAGTGGGTCTTGGGCAGATCTTGTGCGTGGACGGCGCCGGCCAACAAGCTGGCGGCGACGGCGGCGAAAACAAGAGACTTCTTCATGGACAAAACTCCTGGCTGGCGGGATGGTCTATCGCGCGCGGGTTCCCGTTATCCTGGTCGCACGCGGGTGGAATGTCGGATTCAGGGACGGGAGTCAAGCGTTGGCCAATTCATGTTTTTCCCCCGCACTGTGTATCCAGGCGCTACTTATTGATGTGACGCCATTGCATCGTCAGGGGCGTCCAGCGTCCAATCGTTAGTTGCGATGTGGGGGTATAAATTTTTCTTGGGTCTCGCCGCACGGGCGCGGCGAAATTTTGCAAGACCCAGCATTGGCGCGGGTTTGCGGGCAGCTGAACCCGGCCGGTTCGGCGGCGTCACCCGATGGGCGCGTAGCGGCTGCACGCCCCATCCAGGGGAAAACACCTAGAGCGAAATACCGCCTTCGGCCTGCGCCGCGACCTTCTGCGCCATCTGCGCAATGATGCGGACGGCATGGCTGTCCGGCCCCTGCACCCACGTCGCCGTGAAATTCAGCTCGGGCAAGGGGTCGGCCTGAACGTGCAGAATGCGCAGTTCGCCCCGTGCAAGCTCCTTGCCTAGAAACACCGGCGCAATGACGCTGGTGCCGATGCAGTCCTGCGTCATGCGCACCACCATCGACATCGACGCGCTGCCATACATGCGCGGCGACGTCACGCCCGCGCGCGTCAGCATGTCGCGCACGACCCGGTACGGCGCGCTGTTAGACGGGTACGTGATGATGGGCAGCTTGCCGATACGTTCCAGAGTCAAGGGTTCAGGACCCAGGTCCAGCGCGGGGCTGGCGACCCAGGCCAGCGGATAGCTACACAAGGGCAGGTTTTCCACACGCGCTTCAAGCACCGGCCCCATCAGGAAGGCCAGATCGATCTGACGCGCCATCAGGTGCGGGCGCAGCACGTGCGTGGTGTCCACTTCAATTTCCAGCACCAGCGCCGGATACGTGGCGTGGATCAATTCAATCAACGCCGGCAGCCACGTCTGCACGATGGTTTCCGCCACACCGATGCGCACGGTGCCGGTCATGACGTTTTGTTCGCGGGCTGCTTCGAACATATCGCGCCGCACTTGCAGCATGCGTTCGGCATGCGACAGGAGTTCGTGCCCCTTGGCCGTCAGCTTGACGCCGCGCGCCTCACGTTCGAACAGCAACACGCCCAGATCGGCCTCGAGCGAGGCGATGCGCTGCGACACCGCAGGCTGCGTGGTGTTGAGCTTATCCGAGGCCGCGCGGAAGCTGCCCAGGCGGGCGACCCAGAAAAAAGTCTCGATGTTGCGTAATTCGATCATTGATTGGTCTGTTTCCCCTGCGCGATGGGCGTATTATGGCAGCCGCCCATTCCCCCATCCAGGAGCTTGTCCATGTCCCCCGGTCGCCCGCCAGCCGCCGCGCCCGCCACCCGCGGTCCGCTCGTCGGAATTTTGCTGCTGGTGCTATCGATGTGGACGCTGTCGTGTCTGGACGCCAGCGGGAAATGGGTGATGAACGCAGGCGTGCCGCTGCTGGTGCTGTCCTGGTTCCGATACGTGGTGCATTTGATTCTGGTGCTGGCGCTGGTGCTGCCCGCCAAGGGCGTGGGCGTGCTGCGCAGCAATCGCCCGCGCGAACAACTGATACGCGGCGGCTCGATGTTCCTGGCCACGCTGATGTTCTTCACCACGCTCAGCTACATTCCGCAGGCCGAGGCCACCGCCATCAACTTCCTGGCGCCGCTGCTGGTGCTGTCGCTGGCGCCCTGGATTCTGAAAGAACCTGCCCGCCTGTCGCGCTTCGTCGCGGCCGGCATCGCTTTCATCGGCGTGATCATCGTCATCCGGCCGGGCGGCGGCCTGCATCCTATTGGCACCATTTTCGGGCTGCTGACGGCCTGTTGCTTCGCCGCGCAATTCATCGCCACCCGTCGTGTCGCGGGCGACGATCCGTTCACATCGCTGATCTGGAGCGGCGCGGTAGGCACGGCCTGCCTGACGCTCACCCTGCCCTTCGTGCTGCCGGCGGCCTTGCCGGTGCTGCAATCCTTGTCCGCCTTCGATTGGTTCCTGCTGATTTCCACCGGCATCACGGGCGGTGTCGGGCATCTGTTCCAGATAGCGGCCTACCGGCGCGCACCGGCCTCGACGCTGGCGCCCTTCATCTATTTGCAGATCATCAGCGCAACGTCGGTGGGCTGGCTCGTCTGGGGCCATTTCCCTGATCCGCTGACCTGGCTGGGCATCGCCATCATCTGCGCCAGCGGCATCGGCATTGGTCTGGTGGAATGGCGCCGCAGCCTGGCGAACGGCGCGGCCATCGCACGGCAAGCCGCCCGCTGAATCCACCGCATCCCGATGCAGGCGGCCGCCCCAGCGCGCTCGGGCGGCCTCCCGTACAATGCTCGTCGCTTTTTGCGCATCCGCGCATGGGCGCCCCCGGCATCTGGCAATTCCCCGAGCGAGGTCTTCATGGTCATCAAGCCCCGTGTGCGCGGCTTCATCTGCGTCACCACCCATCCCGTCGGCTGCGAAGCCAATGTCAACAACCAGATCGACTACGTCAAGGCGCAAGGTCCGATAGCCGGCGGCCCCAAGCGCGTGCTGGTGTTGGGCGCGTCGACCGGGTATGGCTTGGCGGCGCGCATCAGCGCAGCGTTCGGCTGTGGCGCACAAACGCTGGGCGTGTTCTTCGAACGCCCGGCCGAAGCCACCAAGGCGGGTACGCCCGGCTGGTACAACAGCGCCGCGTTCCATCGCGCGGCCGATGCCGCGGGCCTGTATGCCAAGAGCATCAACGGCGACGCCTTCTCTGATGAGATCAAGCAAAAGACCATCGCCGCCATCAAGGCGGATCTGGGCCAGGTTGACCAGGTGATCTACAGCCTGGCCGCCCCGCGCCGCACGCACCCGACGACGGGCCAGGTCTTTAACTCCACGTTGAAACCCATCGGCCAGGCCGTGAACCTGCGCGGCCTGGACACCGACCGCGAAGTGGTGAAAGAGTCTGTGCTGGAGCCGGCCACGCAAGCTGAGATCGACGCCACCGTTGCCGTCATGGGCGGCGAAGACTGGCAGATGTGGATCGACGCATTGCTGGAAGCGGGCGTGCTGGCCGAAGGCGCCACCACCACCGCTTTCACGTACCTGGGCGAAAAGATCACGCACGACATCTATTGGAATGGCTCGATCGGCGCCGCCAAGAAAGACCTGGATGAAAAGGTGCTGGACATCCGCGCCAAGCTGGCCGCACGCGGCGGCGATGCGCGCGTATCGGTGCTGAAAGCCGTGGTGACGCAAGCCAGCTCGGCCATCCCGATGATGCCGCTATACCTGTCGTTGCTGTTCAAGGTGATGAAGGCGCAAGGCACGCACGAAGGCTGCATTGAACAGGTCTACGGCCTGTACAAAGACAGCCTGTGCAGCAACACGCCCATCCTGGATGCCGACGGCCGCTTGCGCGCCGACTACAAGGAACTGGACCCCAGCGTGCAGGAACAGGTGCAGGCGCTGTGGAATCAGGTCACCAGCGACAACATCTATCAGCTGACCGATTTCGCCGGCTACAAGCAGGACTTTCTGCGCTTGTTCGGCTTTGAAATAGACGGCGTGGATTACGAAGCGGATGTGGACCCGGCCGTGGAAATTCGCGGCCTGATCTGATCGCCGGGCGTCAAACGTAGCGCGGGGGGGCTTCTGCCCCCCGCCGCCGTTAGCGCATCAGAGATATTCCAGCGTCACCACGCGGCGCTGCCGCTCGGGCGCGCCATTAAGGCCGGGTTCGGGGGTAAAGGTTCTGGTGCTGACCTTGACGACATTGTCACGCACCAAGGCGGGCTGGCCTGCCGGCGCCACGCAATTCACCTGAGGCATCGCTTGGGCGGAGAGGCCCGTCGTACCCACCTGACAGCGGGTCTGCTCAACAATGGCGCCCACAAACCGAATGGTGCCCCCCGCGGCATTGGCTGCCAGCGGAACCAACATCGACACAGACATCGTGGCGGCAATAACGGAGACGCGAATAGTCATGATCACTCCCAGTCGTTGGCAAAAAGACACGAATAAATGTCTTTCTTGTTAGTGATTACGACTGCATCGCGAAAAACTTAAACCATGCACGGCGCGCATGGCCGTGCCGATTCCCTGAACGCTGTCTGCCGTAACCTGCGACGCCTAACAATGTCAATCAGACTACGCTCAAGTTTTATTCGGATCAATCCGAAATTTATCTAAAAGCGGCGCTTACTTTGCGTCTTCTGTCCGAATCAGCGTCAACAGCTGATCGAGCCCGCCTTCGTCGATGGCCACGTTCACTTCCTGGCGTACCGCAGGTTTGGCGTGATAACCCACTGACAAGCCTGCGGCGCGCATCATGGGAAGGTCGTTCGCCCCATCGCCCACGGCAATCGCGCGCTCTGGCCCAACGCCACGTTGTGCGCACACCTCCAACAACTTGCGGCGCTTTTCCTCGCCGTCGCAGATGTCACCCCAGGCTTGCGGCACGAGCTTGCCCGTCAAGCGTCCATCGGCAATGTCAAGCACGTTGGCGCGCACGTCGTCCAGCCCCAACCGCACCCGCAAGCGGTCGGTGAAACACGTGAAGCCGCCCGTCACAAGCAGGCACGTCAAGCCGGCCGCTTTGCATGCGGCGATCAACGTTTCAGCGCCCGGGTTGATGCGCACGCGCTGTTCGTAGACTTCATCCAGCAAGGCTTCCGGCATGCCAGCCAGCAAGGCCACGCGGTCTCGCAGGCTTTGCTTGTAGTCGACGATGTCGCCTCGCATCGCGGCTTCGGTCAGCGCGGCGACTTCGGCTTTCTTGCCCATCAGGTCGGCCATTTCGTCCAGCGTCTCGATGGAGATCAGCGTGGAGTCCATGTCGAAGGCGATGACGGCGTAGTGGGACAACGCAAGCGGCGGCGTGATGCCGCGCCACTGCACGCCGGGAATGGCTGAGGGAAACATGGGGAGTCCTTTGTCTTTCAGGGATGAGCCAAGCCTTGCTGCTGCGCGCACAGCCATGCGATGAACAATTGCGCCGACGCCGCCGCCGGGCCGTCCTGGCGGTAGAGCGCATGGATGCCGGCGTTGGGCAGGTGCGGCTGGGCAAAAAGCGGACGCAGGCGGTCTGCGCGGATATCGTCTTCCAGCAAGCACCACGGCGCGAGCGCAATGCCCAAGTCATTCATGGCGGCCTGCATGCACAGAAATTGATGGTCGAAGACCGGGCCTGGCAATTGCGGCGGCACATCCACCTTGGCCAAGGCGAACCAACGCGGCCAGTGGTCCATGCCGCCGGAAATTTTCAACAGCGGATGAGCCAGGCAATCGGCCGGCGCGTTCAAGCGGTTGCGTTCGATGAAACGCGGCGACGCCACCGGCACATGAAAATCATCCAGGCAATGCACACAAGCCAATTCGGCATGCGCCATGAAACCGTGGCGAATCAGCACATCGCTGCTTGTGTCACCGCCGCGATCCAGAAATGGCCGCGCCTGCGTGCTGAGCTGCACGTCGATACCCGGGTGCTGCGCCTGGAACGTCGACAGGCGCGGGATCAGCCACTTCATGGTGAGCGACGGTGTGGCGCACACGCGCAGCACGCCGCCATAGGCGGGCGACTTCAGCTTGGCGGTGGCAGCCGCGATGCGTTCCAGGCTGGCCTGCACTTCCGGGAAGTACGCTTGCGCGCACGGCAGCAGCGCAACACCACGTGCTTCGCGCGCGAACAGCGGCTGCCCCACATACTCTTCAAGAATGCGGATCTGCTGGCTGACGGCGCTATGCGTAATGCTCAGCTCGTCGGCGGCGGCAGTGAAGCTGCGCAAACGCGCCGCCGCTTCAAACACGCGCAACGCCTTCAGTGGCGGCAGACTCGGCCCCGCCATCTCAGCGCGCGTCCGCCCGTGCGCTGGCGCGGCGCAAGTCTGTGCTGCTCTTATTCACGTTTACCCTTGTGATTTATGTATGGGCAGCGTGGCCGTGCCGTCCGCGCCTGCCCTATTCTGTTCTGCCGCATTCTAGGGGATAGCGGCGGCGCCGACCTCTTAGAAAATCTAACGCCATGTCTTAAAAAACACTGCTGGTCGACCGCAACAGCCGTTCCTATGATGCCGGGAACCTAAGCAGGAACTGAAATGGCATCGATCACAGTAGACGGCATCGCCAAGACTTTCGGCGGGCAGCAGGTGTTGCGCAATCTGTCGCTGCACATTCCCGACGGCGCGTTCTATACGCTGCTTGGCCCCAGCGGTTGCGGCAAGACCACCTTGCTGCGCTGCATTGCGGGTTTCTACGCGCCGGATGGCGGCCGCCTGTTGTTCGATCAGGACGACGTCACGCATGTGTCCGCGCACCGCCGCGACATCGGCATGGTGTTCCAGGACTACGCCCTATTCCCCGACAAGACCGCGTTTGACAACGTGGCGTATGGCTTGCGGGCGCGCGGCGTGGCGCGCGCCGAGCTCACGCGCCGCACCAACGAAGCACTGGACAACGTGGGCCTGCTGGCGCTGGCAGACCGCTACCCCGCCCAGATGAGCGGCGGGCAGCGGCAACGCGTGGCGCTGGCACGCGCGCTGGTGATCCGGCCGCGCGTACTGTTGATGGATGAGCCGCTGTCCAACCTGGACGCGAAGATGCGCCTGCAAATGCGCGACGTCATTCTGGACCTGGTGCGCGAAGCTGGCATCACCACCGTGTTCGTCACGCACGACCAGGAAGAAGCGCTGGCAATGTCAGACCGAATCGCCATCATGGACCACGGCAACATCGCGCAGCTGGGCACACCCGAAGAACTCTACGGCACGCCGGTCAACGCGTATGTGGCCGACTTCATTGGCTCGGCCAACGTCATTCCGGTGCCGGCGCAAACAGGTCTTGAGGGCGCACCGGATGGGCATGTGCGTTATGAATTGTGCGGCTTGGGGTTTGATGGCGTGCAAGGCAGCGCGCGCCTGGACGCCAATGGCGTGCTGATCGCGCGGCCTGAAGAACTGGCGCTGATGTCGCCCGCGCCCTACGTGCCCAACACGCTGCCCGGCAAGGTGCTGCGCCGCCAATACCTGGGCTTTAAAACCGCCTACCGCATTCTGCTGGACAACGGCGCCGAGATTCGCGTGGAGCTGCATGCGGGCAACATGGTGGCGCAGTTCCAGCCGGGCGAAGCCGTGCAGGTGCTGATCCCCGCCGACAGCCGCGTCGTCAACGCCTGAGGACGCGCACGCCATGAAAATCAAATGGTGGCCTTGGGGCATCCTGACCGCAATCAGCTTAGTGCTGCTGCTGTTCTTCGTGCTGTATCCGCTGGGCGTGCTGTTCAGCAACAGCATCACCGGCCAGGACGGCGGCTTTTCGCTGGAAGGCTTCAACGCCCTGCTGGCCGATTCGCAATACCTTGAGGCCTTCGGCAATACGCTGATCCTGGGCTTGGCGGTCACCACCTGCACCGTGCTGGTGGGCGTGCCGTTCGCCTATCTGGTGGCGCGCTACGACTTTCCGCTGAAGAATCTGGTGGCGATTCTGCCCGTGCTGACCATCGTGATCCCCGAGATCATCGTGGGCCAGTCGTGGCTGCTGCTCTTGGGTAACAACGGCTTGTTGACCAATCTTTTGGGCGACGCCGGCATTTCGCTGCCGTCGTTCTACGGCTGGACGGGCATGGTGTTTTCCATGACGCTCGTCTACTACACGTACATCTATCTGGGCGTGCTGGCCGCGCTGCGCGGCTTTGACGGGCAACTTGAAGAAGCGGGCCTAAGCCTGGGTACGCCGCCGCTGTTGACCAAGCTGCGCGTGCTGGTGCCGGTGCTGCTGCCCGCCGTGCTGGTCAATGCGCTGGTGGTGTTCACGCTGGTGGTCGGCAACTTTGCGCTGGCGATGCTGCTGGGCAGCCGCGTGCCGCTCTTGTCGGTCATGACGTACAACACCTTCGTCAGCGAAATGGGCGGCAGCCCCACGCTGCAAAGCGCGATGTCGGTGGTGTCGATCGCCATCGTCGCCATCGTGCTGTTCTTTCAAAAGCGCGTGGTGGAACGCAAGGTCTACACCATGACGCAAGGCCGGGCGCCTGCCGCTGTGCGCGTGCGCTCGTGGACGGCCGTGCTGTATGCGGGCGGCGTGGGCTTCGTGATTCTGGTGTCGATGCTGCCGCTCATCATCGTGTTCATCGCCGCGTTCACCAAGACCAGCGGACCCGTCATGCAATGGGGCCAATGGTCGCTCGCCAGCATGCAGCGCGCGCTGCATGGCGCGCCTGAACCGATCTTGAACTCGCTGAAGTTCGCGTCGCTGGCCACTGTGCTGGGCGTCGCGTTCGCGGTGTTGGTCAGCTATCTGACCATTAAAAAGCGCAGCGCCTTTACGCAAGTGCTGGACTACATCGTGGTGCTGCCGCTGACCATTTCCGGCACGGTGCTGGGCATTGCGCTGGTGCAAACCTTCAACACCGGCTGGCTGGTGCTGGCAGGCACCTCGGGAATCATGGTGCTGTGCTACACGGTGCGCCGCCTGCCGTTTGCGGTGCGCAACGCGTCGTCGGTGCTGTTCAACATTCCCGACTCCATCGAGGAAGCGTCGATCAGCCTGGGCGTGTCGCCGCTGATGACGTTCTTCAAGGTGATCCTGCCCGCCATGAAGGCGTCGATCATCTCGGCCGCCATCCTGATGTGGCTGACCACGATTTCCGAGCTGTCGGCATCCATTGTGGCCTACAGCGGCGGCCTGGAAACCATGCCCATCGCCATCTTCCGCCAGGTTGACGGCGGGCGGCTCGGCATGGCGTCGGCCTATGGCGCGGCGCTGGTCACGGTGATCGTGCTGCCCATCATCGTGTCGGTCAAAGCATTCCGCATCAAGCTGTTTTCCGGCAAATAACCCTCTCGACCCAAAGGCTCATCATGCAACTCAAGCACCTGATTCAGACCAGCGTCCTGGCCGCCTCGCTTGCCGCCGGCGCCGCGCACGCCCAGAACGTCGTGCTGTACTCGTCGAACAACACGGAAACCATCGAGACCGCGCTGGATGCGGTGAAGAAGACGCAGCCCAAACTCAACGTGCAGCCCGTCACCGGCGGCACGGGCACGATGATGAAGCGTATCGAAGCCGAATCGCAGAACCCGCGTGGCGATCTGTTCTGGAGCGGCGGCTTCGGCACGCTGGGCGCGTACCGCCAGCATCTGCAACCGTATCGCCCGGCCGATCTGGACAAGATACCCGCCGAGTTCCGTGGCCCGGACGATCTATGGGTAGGCACGAACGTGCACGTCATGGTGATGATGGTGAACGAGCGCCAGCTGAAAGGCGTGCCCGCGCCCGCCACGTGGTCGGATCTGATGCAGCCGCAATGGAAGAACAAGTTCGCCATCACCGACCCGTCGAAAAGCGGCACGGCCTACATGCTGGTGTACGGCTTGTATAAGCAGTTCGGCCAGGAAGGCCTGGACAAGATCGCGGCCAACGCCGTCATCACCGCTTCGTCCGGCACCACCTACAAGGGCGTGGCGGCAGGCGAATACGCCGTGGGCATGACGCTGGAATATGCGGCGCAGGAATATGTGGCGGGCGGCCAGAAAGAGATCAAGCTCGTCTACCCGAGCGAAGGCAGCTACCTGGCGCCCGAAGGCATGTTCATCATCAAGGGCGCCAAGAACCTGGACGCGGCCAAGGCCTTGTACGACGGCCTGCTGAGCAAGGAATCGCAGGAAGCGCAGTTGGTGAAGAACTTCCGCCGCCCCACCCGTACCGACGTCGCGGTGGCCAGCCTGACCACGCTGCCTGACCTGGCGAAGGTGAAGATCTTCCCGGTCAGCCAGGAAGCGGCGGCCACCGATTATGAAGCGGTGGTTGCGGCCTGGAACCAGGCGGTCGCGAAGTCGAAGTAATCAGGGGCTGGCCAGGACGCCTCAGTCGTTCTGGACCATCCTGCCTGCGGCCAGCACCAGTTGGCGCCCGCAACGGGCCGCCAATTGCGGGTCGTGGGTCACCAGCACCAGCGTGGTGCCGTGCTCGCGGTGCAGGTCGAACATCAGATCGATGACCGTGACGCCGGTCGCGGCATCCAGGCTGCCGGTGGGTTCATCGGCAAACAGCAGATCGGGTTGCACCACAAAGGCGCGCGCCAGCGACACCCGCTGCTGTTCGCCACCCGACAAGGTGCGCGGGTAATGATGCAGCCGCGCGCCCAGACCCACACGTTCCAGCATGGCCTGCGCGGCTTCGCGCGCGGGTTGCCCCGCCAGCTCCAGCGGCAGCATGACGTTTTCCAGCGCCGTCAGGTTGGGCAAGAGCTGAAATGACTGAAATACGAACCCGACGTGATTGGCGCGCAGCCGCGCCCGGCCGTCTTCGTCCAGGGCAAACAAGTCCTGCCCGGCCAGGTGCACGCTGCCCATGCTGGGAACATCAAGACCTGCCAGCAGTCCCAGCAACGTGGACTTGCCCGAACCGGAGCTTCCGGTGATGGCCACGGCGCTGCCCGCCTGCACCGTAAAATCAATACCTTCCAGGATAGACAGCGTCCCGCCGGCATCGGCTACCCGCTTGCCCAGCCCTTTCACCTCGATCGAATTCTTGCTATCCATGCGCCTATTTTCCCTTCTGCGTCTTACGTCTGCCCTGGCGATCGCCGCCACGGTGTTTCCCGCCCACGCTCAGACCGCTGCGGCGGCCGAGGGTTCCGCGTCGCGCACCGTGCTGGTGGTGGGCGATAGCCTGTCCGCCGAATACGGCATCAAGCGCGGCACGGGTTGGGTGCCGTTGCTGTCCGCTCGGGTTTCCGAACAATACCCTAAGTACCAGGTCGTCAATGCCAGCATCAGCGGTGACACGACGAGCGGCGGCGTGGCGCGCTTGCCCGCGCTGCTGCGCCAGCATGCGCCGGCCGTGGTGGTGTTGGAGCTAGGATCGAATGACGCCTTGCGCGGGTTGTCGCTGTCGATGACCGAACAGAACCTGCGCGCCATGACGCAAGCCGCCAAGAAGGCGGACGCGCAAGTGCTGATCGTGGGCATGCAGATCCCGCCCAACTACGGCCGCGACTACACGCAACGCTTTGCCCAGCTGTTTCCTACGGTCGCCAAAGACGAAAACGCCCGGCTCGTGCCCTTCCTGATGGAAGGTATCGCAACGAACCGGGCGATGTTTCAGGCTGACGGCATCCATCCGAACGAGGACGCCCAGCCGCAATTGCTGGACAACGTGTGGCCGACGTTGCGGCCTCTGCTGAACTAGGGCCTGCCGATCAGCAGGCCCCGGCGGGTCAGCCCGCCGCTTGCGGCGCTTCGCCGCGGATGACTTCAGCGGCGTTGGGCAGCACTTGCACCTTGTACTGTTCACGCAGCATCTTCACGACCGCTTCCGCTTCGGCTTGGCCCAGGCCACCCGACAACTGCTGCGTCAGGCGTTCCTTGGCGGACGCATCCACCGAACCGGCTTCGATCTTTTCCAGGCGCACCAGCGTGTAGTCGACACCCGACTGCACGCCGGCGTAGCCAGGCAGCGGCGACGACGGCAGGCGCATGGCGGCGTCCACCACGGCTTGCGGGACGTCCTTCGGATCTTGGCGCGACACGACCACGGCAGGCGAGAAGCCTTCCGGCGCTGCGGCCGGGTTGGCCTTGTCGGCGGCCAGCGCCGCTTCACCGGCCTTCTTGGCGGCTTCGGCCGAACGCTCGTCCATCAGCTTGGCGCGGATGGATTCGCTGACCTTGTCCAGCGCGGGAATGTGCGCGGGTTCAATGTTGGCGACACGCACGGCCACCATCATGGCGGGTGACAGTTCGATCACGCCGGAGTTCTGCTTTTCACGCAGCACGTCGGGCGAGAACAGCACCTGGCGCACGCGCGGGTTGTCCAGCACTTCGGCATCGGGGCTGTCAGCAGCCGAACCCGGGCCAACCTTGTCGGCGGGAAGCAGGCCTTCGCGAGTCACGCCCGAGGCGGTGCGCAGCTTCAGGCCGACCGCATCGGCGGCGGGTTGCAGGCTGTCGCGCTGGTCATAGACCTGCTTGTTCAGCTGGCTGGCCATTTCCGAGAAATGCACGGCGGCAAGCTGCTTGCGCACTTCGCCGGTGATCTGGTCCTTGACCTCGGCCAGCGGCTTGATGGCGGCGGGCTGAATTTCAGTGACCTTGATGATGTGCAGGCCGGACGGGCTTTCAACCACACCGGACACCTGGTCCTTGGCTTGGCTGAAGATGGCCTTTTCCAGCGGGCCGGACAACATGCCCGGCGCCAGCCAGCCCAGATCGCCACCATTGGCGGCCGAGCCGGCGTCTTGCGAGTTCTTGCGGGCCAGTTCAGCAAACTGCGCCGGATCGGCGGCCGCCTGGCGAGCCAGGTCGTCGGCCTTCACACGAGCGGCCTTGCGAGCCTCTTCCGAGGCGCCGGGGGCCAGCTCGATCATGATGTGGCTGGCGCGGCGGCGTTCGGGCTGGCCGAAGCGGTTCTTGTTCTGCTCGTAGTAGGACTTCAGATCTTCGTCCTTGACCTGGATGCCCTGCGTGGCGGCGGCTTCGTCCAGCACCAGGTATTGCACCTGAACCTGCTCGGGGATCTGAAGCTGCTGCTTGTTGGCGTCGTACCAGGCCTGGATGTCGGCCGGGGTAACGGTGACTTGCGAGCGGAAGTCGGCGGCGGCGAAGCGGCGCAGTTGCACCGTACGCTGTTGCGTCAACGCCGTTTCCAGCGAGGCCACCACTTCAGCGGGCGCGCGGGCCGACTGGCCAACGGGCTCCAGCACGCGGGCAACCGCCAGATCACGGCGCAGGCCGGCTTCGAACGACGTGGGCGACATGCCTTGCGCCGCCAGCACCTGGCGATAGCGCTCGGGCGAGAAGCGGCCGTTGTCCTGCACTTCCGGAATGGCGGCGATGGTGTTGCGCAGCGTTTCGTCAGACACCGTGAAACGGTTGTCGACGGCAACGTTGGCTAGCAAACGCGCATTGATCAGCTCGTTCAGCAGGCGCTCACGCATGGCCGGGGTGTCGACCAAGGCCGGGTCAAAGCGTGCGCCCATACGGGCACGCATCTGCTCCAACTGGTTGCGGTGGGCCTGATCAAACTCGGCACGCGAAATAGGCTGGCCGGCGACGGTCGCCAACTCAGGCTCTTTGCGCATGAAGCTGTCATAGCCTTGAATCCCGACCAGGAAGAAGGACGGCACAATCAGAAGCAGCAGGATGAGCTGCATCCAGCGCCGATGGCTGCGAATAAATTCGAACATGGAATCCCTGTTGCCGCACTCCAGGGGTGTCCACCCAGAGCCGCACGAAAACGCATAAAAAAAGGCGAACTTGATTCGCCCTATTCCCATACCGGTTATTACCGGATCAGCGGGCGGATTTTAGCATTTCTCATTCATATGGGAGCTTGAGATTCTCTTCAGATTTTTCTGAGCTCGTTCAATCTGTCCCCGCCGCATGGAACCCTGGCGCCGTCAACCCGGGAAATACCTGTTTCGGGCGCGTTTATGCGTCCGTATCTTGGTTTCCGGGTTTGGCCCCGCGCAATGCGCGGCCGCCCGACGCCGCGACTTCCGCCGGCGCCCCTTTCCCACGCAACAGTTAAAGGGTTCGATTCATGCCACTCACCTCCCCCCGCCTGCACGTCCTGCGCACCTGCCTGGCTCTGGCCTTTCTGGGCGGCGCTCACGCCGCGCTAGCCGCCCCCGTCGGCCCCGTGCACGAGGCCGCGCAAGCCCAAAAGCAGGGCATGCTCGACACCATGCGGGATTTGGTCAATATCGAATCCGGCAGCAAGGACGTTGAAGGCGTCGAACGCATCGCCGAACTGATCCGCGACAGGCTGAAGGCGCTGGGCGGCAAGGTGGAGATCATCCCGGCCACCGACGTGTTCCGGCTGGACGACACCCCCGAGAAAGTCGGCCCCATGGTCCACGCCGAATTCAAGGGCACCGGCACCAAGAAAATCATGCTGATCGCCCACATGGACACGGTCTACCGCAACGGCATGCTGAAAGACCAGCCGTTCCGCGTGGATGGCGACAAGGCTTACGGCCTGGGCATCGCCGACGACAAGCACGGCGTGGCCACCATCATCCACACGCTGACGCTCCTGCAAAAGCTGGATTTCAAAGATTTCGGCACCTTGACCGTGCTGATCAACGGCGATGAGGAAATCAGCTCGCCCGGCGCCCGCAGCACCATCACGCGCCTGGGCGCCGACCAGGACGCCATCTTTTCATTTGAAGGCGGCGGTGTGGAACCCCGCCTGACGCTGGCCACCAGTGGCATCGGCGCAGCCTACCTCACGGTACAAGGCAAGACCTCGCACGCGGGCGCCCGCCCCGAGGGCGGCGTGAACGCGCTCTATGAACTGGCGCACCAGCTGCTGCAACTGGACAAGCTGTCCAAGCCCGAAGACGGGTTGAAGCTGAACTGGACGGTCGCCCAAGCCGGCACCAACCGCAACGTTATTCCTGGCCAGGCCACCGCCCAAGCCGACGCCCGCGCGCTGCGCGTGTCGGACTTCGACGCCCTGGCGCGCACGCTGGAAGAGCGCGTGCAGAAAAAGCTGCTGCCGGAATCGAAGGTCAGCGTGAAGTTCGAAGTACGCCGCCCGCCGCTGGAAGCCACCGAAGCGTCGCGCGCGCTGGCGCAGCACGGCGTGAAGATCTACCAGGAGCTGGACCTGCCGATGAAGGTGGTTGACCGCGCCAGCGGCGGCGGCACCGATGCCGCCTTTGCGGCCTTGAAGGCGCGTGGCCCGGTCATCGAAGGCATGGGTCTGAGCGGCTTTGGCGCGCACTCCAATGATGCGGAATACATCCAGATCAACAGCATCGTGCCGCGCCTGTATCTGGCCAGCCGGATGATCATGGACGTGTCGCAGGACAAGGTGCCGGCCAAGTAAGCCGCTTTCCGCCGCCGCGGCCCGTCGGGGCCGGGCGGCAAATCGCCCCCCAAGAAGGAGTATCCTTGCAACCCTGTCCATAAGAACCCCAAGCAACACCAAAATGACCGCAAAACTCCCGTCCTGGCCCTATTCCCGTTACATCGCGCACCGCGGTGGCGGCCGTCTGGCTCCGGAGAACACGCTGGCCGCCATGCGCGTGGGCGCCGAGCACGGTTTCACAATGTTTGAATACGACGTGAAGCTGAGCCGCGACAACGTGCTGGTGCTGATGCACGACGACAACGTCGATCGCACCTCGAACGGGCAAGGCCCGGCCGCGGACAAAACCTACGCCGAACTGGCGCAACTGGACTTTGGCAGTTGGCACTCGGCCGCCTACGCCGGCGAACCGCTGCCCACGTTTGCCGCCGTCGCCCGCTACACGGTCGCCAACCACATCGCCAGCAACGTCGAAATCAAGCCCTGCCCCGGCCGCGAAGCCGAAACCGGCGCCGCCGTGGCGCTGGCCTGCAAGCAATTGTGGGCAGGCGCCAGCACGCCTCCGCTGCTGTCTTCCTTCGCCGAAGTAGCGCTGCAAGCCGCGCTGGAAGTGGCGCCCGAGATCCCGCGCGCGCTGCTGGTGGAAAAGGTGCCGGCCGATTGGCGCGAACGTCTGGTCAAATACGACTGCGTCGCCCTGAACATCAACCAGAAAGACGCTACCCGCGAACTGATCGACGCCGTGCATGCCGCCGGCTACCGGATCGCGGCCTGGACCGTCAACGACCCCGAACGCGCCCGCTTGCTGCTGGACTGGGGTATTGACGGCATTTTCACCGACGAGCTGGCCGCGATCCGGCCGGCCGCCTGAGGCAGAACGCCCCGTGTTCAGTTACCGCCACGCCTTTCACGCCGGCAACCATGCCGACGTGCTCAAGCACGCCATCCTGGTTCACACCCTGGATTACTTCAACAAAAAAGACGCGCCCTATTGGGTCGTGGACACGCACGCCGGCGCCGGCCTGTACAACCTGGACGGCGACTGGGCGAACAAGACGTCCGAGTTCGTCGACGGCATCGGCCGCCTGTGGGAGGCCAAGGACTTGCCGCCGCTGCTGGCCGACTACGTGGCCCGCATCCGCGACTACAACACCAATGGCCGCTTGAAGCGCTACCCCGGTTCGCCGTGGCTGGCGCTGGACGTGATGCGCCCGTCGGACCGGCTGCGCCTGTTTGAAATGCACCCGACCGAAATCGACACGCTGGTCGTCAACCTGGAACACCAGGGCCGTGCGGCTCAACGCCAGACGACCATCTACGGTGACGACGGTTTCGAAGGCGTCAAAGCCCTGCTGCCGCCGCCGACGCGCCGCGGCATGGTGCTGATCGACCCATCGTACGAAGACAAGCACGACTACCGCCGCACGCTGATCACGGTGAAGGAATGCATCAAGCGTTTCGCCACCGGTACGATCGCCGTGTGGTATCCGCTGGTGCAACGCCGTGAAGCCAGCGAAATGGCCCGCCATTTTGAAAACCTGAAGGTCAAGAGCTGGCTGCACGCGACGCTAACCGTCAAGAAGGCGACGATTGACGGCTACGGCCTGCACGGCAGCGGCATGTTCCTGATCAACCCGCCGTGGACCTTGCACGAAGGGTTAAAGCAAGCGATGCCGTACCTGGCCCGCGAACTGGGGCAGGACGAACGCGCGGGCTTTACGTTGCAATACCGCGAGAATCCGTTCCCCGTGCCGAAGAAGCAGTCGGACGACTGACGGGTTTTGTGCGAAAAAAAGCCGCGATTTTCATCGCGGCTTTTTTTATGGACGGCGCTGATGGACGGCGCTGATGGAGGGCGCGCGATACGACGATCGCGCGCGCCCCATCGCCATCAAGCGGTTTCCTGCTCCGCCGCCTCGCTGCGCAACGCTTCCTGCGCCCGAGCCAGCTTCGCCGCGGCGTCGCGCAACGCGGTCCGCAGGCCTTCTTCGATCACCGGGTGGTAGAACGGCATTTCCAGCATGCGCGCCACCGTCAGTTCCTGCTGCACGGCCCAGGCCAGCAGGTGACCGATGTGTTCGGCGCTCGGGCCCACCATCTCGGCGCCCAGGAAGCGGCCCGACGCGATGTCGGCGTACACATGCAGCATGCCCTTGTTCTTCAGCATGACGCGTGAACGGCCTTGATCGCTGAAGTCCACTTCGCCGACCACGAAGGTGCCCGGGATCAACCGGCCATAACCCTGCCCCGCCAAGGCAATTTGCGGGTCCGAGAACACCACCGCCAGCGGCGCGCGGCGCAGGCCCTGGCGCACTTCGGGGAAGCGCGCCGCGTTTTCACCTGCGATGCGGCCTTCGTCAGCGGCCTCATGCAACAAGGGCGCATCCGCATTGGCGTCACCTGCGATGAAGATGGGCAAATCGCCCGCCTGCATCGTTTCCCGGTCGAACACCGGCACACCGTGCGCATTCAATTCCAGCGACGTGTTCTCCAGGCCTAGGCCGTCGACGTTCGCGCGGCGGCCCGTGGCCACGAGCGCATAGTCAAAGCGTTCCGTGCGTTCGCTGTTGTCCAGCGTGACATAACGCACTTCCACTTCGTCGCCCACGCGGGTGGTTTCCAGCACGCGCGCGTCCGGGTCCAGATAGAACTCGCGCTGGAAAATCTTGCGGGCGGACTGGCGCACTTGCGGGTCGCTGATGCCGCCCAGGCTGCCGCTGACGCCAAAGACGCGCACATCCACGCCCAGCCGCGCCAGCGCCTGGCCCAGTTCCAGCCCGATCACGCCGGGGCCGAACACGGCCACGCGGCGCGGCAGGTCGTCCCACGCAAACACATCGTCGTTCACGACCAGGCGGTCGCCCAGCGCACGGAACGGCGGCGGCACCGACGGGCGCGACCCCGTTGCGATGACAACGCGCGACGCATGCACTTCAGTGTGTTCATCCACGCGCAGCACCGTATCGGACACAAAGCGGGCATAGCCGCGCAGCTTGTCTTCGGCGGGAATGTTCTCAACGCCTTCCAGCACAAAGCCCACAAAGCGGTCACGCTCACGCTTGACGCGGTCCATCACTTCCACGCCGTCCACCGAGACCTCGCCACTGACGTGCACGCCGAACGCCTCGGTATGCGCGGCGTTGTGGGCGGCTTCGGCTGCGGCGATCAGCAGCTTGGACGGCATGCAGCCCACGCGGGCGCAGGTGGTGCCATAGGGGCCGCCTTCAATCAGCAGCGCGCGCTTGCCCGCGGCCTTCGCGGCGCGATAAGCGGCCAGACCAGCGGTGCCGGCGCCAATGACGGCGATGTCGGTGTGCAGAGTTTTCATGATTGGGGTTCCCCTATCGGTTGCGGGTAGCAGGGATTCAAAAGGCGAGTTCCGCCTTGAGTTCCGCCTTATTACGCATCCTTGCGACGAACGGCGTCCGGCGGCGCCCGTGAGGGGCCGCAGCAGGCATGCGATAAGGGTGCGTAAAAAGGGAAACTCGATCGGCCTGGGCTGGCCTTTAACTTGGCCAGCACAACTTGGTCAGCTTCAATGCGTATCAGCCTCAGCCTGGCGGCAACGGGGCGGCGAACCTGCGCCGCCCCGTTGCCGCCAGTTGGGCAAGGAATGCTCCCCTGCCCGGCTGACAAACTGGCTGACTGACTTAGGCTGCGAAGTGCGCCTTCAGGTCTTCCAGGCCGCCGATCAGCGCGCCATTGATGAACACCTGAGGAGCGGTGCCCTTGCCGGACACAGCACCGATCACACGGCCGCGGACCTTGTTTTCCAGCGGGATTTCGATCGGGGCGTAGCCCTTTTCATCCAGCAGCGCCTTGGCTTCCACGCAGAACGGGCAGCCCGGCTTGGAGAACACGACCACCTGGTCGGGCTTCTTGGCCGTCGGGGCAATGTGAGCCAGCATCGTGTCGGCGTCCGACACTTCAAACGGGTCGCCTTCCTTTTCCGGTTCGATGAACATCTTTTCGACGACACCGTCCTTCACCAGCATCGAATAGCGCCAGCTGCGCTTGCCGAAGCCCAGGTCGCTCTTGTCGACCAGCATGCCCATACCTTCGGTGAACGCGCCGTTACCGTCGGGCAGCAGCGTGATGTTGGCCGATTCCTGGTCCTTGGCCCATTCGTTCATCACGAACGTATCGTTGACCGACACGCAGACGATGCTGTCAACGCCGGCGTTGAAGAACGCGGGAGCCAGTTCGTTGTAGCGCGGCAAGTGGGTGGACGAGCAGGTCGGCGTGAAAGCGCCGGGAAGCGAGAAGACGACAACCGTCTTGTTCTTGAACAGATCGTCGGTCGTGACCTTCTTCCACGTGTTGTCTTCACGGACGGGGAACGTTACGTTCGGAACACGTTGGCCTTCGCGGTTTTGCAGCATTCAAATCTCTCCTTGGGTAGCGGGGTTTGTGTAACCACCATGGAAAGAATGATAAATCCCAGCTATCGATTAATCAAATTTAATTAACTAAATTGATCGATAGCTTTTTGCAATGAACAAATAACCGCTGGAAAAGACGAACTATCATAAACCGCTTTCCCAGCGGGGCAGCGCTAAGGCTTACACGCGCGGCTTACACGCGGGCTTACACGCGCGCCGGCTCGTAGCCCGCGTCACGAATGGCGGCTTCGACTTTGTCGGCCTGGTCCGTCCCCGTGACGGTCACGCGGTGCGTGGGCAAGTCCACGGAAACGGTCGCGCCGGGGGCCGCCTGATTCACCGCGCCCGTGATGGTCTTCACGCAATGGCCGCAGGTCATGTCAGGCACTTGGAATTCGATGCTCATCGTTTTTCTCCGTAAGGTCTTCAGGGTGGCGGGACGGTTTTTCCACGCCATGTCGCGCACTTTAAACGTTCCCATCATGGCAAGGTCAAGCGTAGAATACCGCTTGACCTTCCCACCATGGGAAGGATGACACTGCAACCTCCTCACCAAAACGAGAACAGCCATGAGCGTTGCCAGCCCCTCAACCACCCAGTTGGAACTTGCCATTGAAGGCATGACGTGCGCGTCGTGCGTCAAGCGCGTGGAAAAGGCCCTGACCCACGTTCCCGGCGTTGCCCTGGCTCAGGTCAACCTGGCGACCGAACGCGCGCTGGTGTCGTATGACCCGTCTTCGGCCCAGCCGCAAGCGATGGTCGACGCCGTCATCAAGATGGGTTACGAAGCCCGGCCCATTGCCGCGCAGGACGATCACGCCGAACGCCAATCCCAAGCCCGTGACGCCGAAGCGCAGCGCTTGCAGCGCGCCTTCACCGTGGCGCTGGTGCTGACCTTGCCGGTGTTCCTGCTGGAAATGGGTTCCCACCTGATTCCCGCCATGCACCATTGGGTGCTGGCCAATATCGGCCAGCAAAACAGCTGGCTGCTTCAATTTGTGCTGACCACCGCCGTGCTGGTCTGGCCCGGCCGCCATTTCTTCACCAAGGGGTTTGTTGCCTTGTGGCGCCGCGCGCCCGAGATGAATTCCCTGGTGGCGCTGGGCGCGGGCGCGGCGTGGGGCTATTCGGTGGTGGCGACCTTCGCCCCCGACTGGCTGCCCGAGGCGGCGCGCAACGTCTACTTCGAGGCCGCCGCCGTCATCGTGACGCTGATCTTGCTGGGCCGCATGCTGGAAGCGCGCGCCAAGGGCAAGACCGGCGCCGCCATCAAGCGCCTGATCGGCCTGCAACCGCGCACGGCGCGCGTCATGCGGGATGGCCAGGCGCTGGATGTGGAAATCGAAAAAGTGAAAACGGGCGACATCGTGGTCGTGCGGCCGGGCGAAAAGATTCCGCTGGATGGCGACATCATCGAAGGCACGTCCTACGTGGACGAATCCATGCTGACCGGCGAACCCGTGCCTGTTGAAAAGCAGCCCGGCATGCAAGCCACGGGCGGCACCTTGAACACATCGGGCAGCTTCACGCTGCGCGTCACGCACACCGGCGCCGACACCATGCTGGCCCGCATCATCCGCATGGTGGAAGCGGCCCAAGGCGCGCGCTTGCCCATCCAGGCGCTGGTCGATCAGGTCACCGCCTGGTTCGTGCCCGCCGTGATGGCCGCCGCTCTGCTCACTTTCCTGACCTGGTTTTTCCTGGGGCCCTCGCCCGCGCTGTCGCATGCGCTGGTGAACGCCGTCGCCGTGCTGATCATTGCCTGCCCCTGCGCCATGGGGCTGGCCACGCCCACGTCCATCATGGTGGGCACGGGCCGCGCGGCCGACATGGGCATGCTGTTCCGCCAGGGCGATGCCTTGCAAACGCTGCGTGACGTGAACGTGGTGGCCTTTGACAAGACCGGCACGCTGACGCTGGGCAAGCCCACGCTGACCGAACTGGAACCCGCTGCGGGCCATGATGGCGACGAGGTGCTGCAATGGGTGGCATCGGTGCAGGCGCGCTCCGAGCACCCGATTGCGCTGGCCATTGTGGCCGCCGCAGCGGAACGAAAGATGGAACTGCTGCCTGCCGACGGCTTTGCCGCCATCACCGGGGCGGGTGTCGAAGCCACCGTCGCCGGCCGCAAGGTGCTGGCGGGTGCGGCGCGTTTGATGGCCGAGCGCGGCGTGGACGTCAGCGCGTTTGGCGCGCGCGCCACGGATTGGGGCAATGAAGGCAAGACGCCCATCTACGTGGCGATCGACGGCCAGGCGGCCGCCATGATGGCCGTGACTGACCCGATCAAGCCGTCGGCCGTGTCCGCCATCGCGGCGCTGCATGCGCAGGGCTTGAAAACCGCGATGATCACCGGGGACAACCGCTACACGGCCCACGCCGTCGCGCGCCAACTGGGCATTGATGAAGTGCGCGCTGAAGTGCTGCCCGACGGCAAGGTGGACGCCATACGCACGCTGCGCGAAGGCGGCCGCAAGGTGGCGTTCGTGGGCGACGGCATCAATGATGCGCCGGCGCTGGCGGCGGCCGATACGGGTATCGCCATTGGCACGGGTACCGACGTCGCGATCGAAGCCGCGTCGGTGGTGCTGATGGCCGACGACTTGCACGGGGTGTCCAACGCCATCGCGCTCAGCCGCGCCACGCTGGCCAACATCCGCCAGAACCTGTTCTGGGCATTCGCCTACAACGCCGCGCTGATTCCGCTGGCGGCCGGCGCTTTGTACCCGGCGTTCGGCTTGTCCTTGTCGCCCATCTTCGCCGCGGGCGCGATGGCCTTGTCCAGCGTGTTCGTGCTGGGCAATGCGTTGCGCCTGAAGGCGTTCCGGCCGCGCGCGGCGCAGGCCTGATCTACCGGAGACCCTTCATGAATATTGGTGAAGCCGCGAAAAGCTCGGGCATTTCGGCCAAGATGATCCGTTACTACGAAAGCATCGGCCTTATCGGCCCGGCCGTGCGCACGGACTCGGGCTACCGCGTGTATAGCGACCACGACCTGCACACGCTGCGCTTCGTGCGCCGCGCGCGCGACCTGGGCTTTTCTGTAGAGCAGATGAACGAGCTGCTGGCGCTGTGGAAAGACCGCAGCCGCGCCAGCGCCGACGTCAAGCGCATTGCGCTGGAACACGTCAAGGAATTGGAGCGCAAGGCGCAAGCCCTGCGCGATATGGCGGCTACGCTCAAGCATCTGGCGCAGAATTGCCATGGCGACGACCGCCCGGATTGCCCGATTCTTGAGAACCTGGGGCAGTCGCATTAAGGCTAAGGCGAAATAAGACTGAGCCAAAATATGACTGAGCCGAACTAAGACTAAGCCGAAATAAGACTACGGCGCATGCCTTCAGCCGGGTTTTTCCCGGCGGGACAATGCATTACAACGGGCCGGCATTGCGACCGGCCCGATTGCATCGGACTAGCTCTGCACTTCGCCCGTGGCTTGCCCGGCCTGTTCAGCCTGTTGCGCTTCCTCCGCTTCCGCCGCAACGCGCGCGTGATACGCATCCGTTGCCGCTTGCTTGGACGCCGCCTTTTCTGCCGCTGCGGCAGCCTTGGCTTCTTCCGCCGCAGCAGCATCCGCCGCGGCCTGGATGGCGCGCTGGCGGGCACGTTCCTTCACTTCGGCAACGCCCGCGGCATCCAGCGATTCGAACACGGCGATGGATTCCACATGCCCCGTGTGCGGGAACATGTTGATCACGCCGGCGCTCTTCAAGACATAGCCGCCTTCATGCACCAGGATGGCGGCATCGCGCGCCAGCGTGGCCGGGTTACAGGACACGTAGACGATGCGGCGCGGCCGTTCTTCCGCCGACAATTCCGACAGCGCCTGCGACACGGCGTGCGCGCCTTCGCGCGGCGGGTCGATCAGCATGCGGTCGAAGTAGCCCAGGCTGCGCAGCCAATGCGCATCCACTTCAAACAGGTTCAGCGTGGCGAAGCTTGTGCGGTCGCCCAAGCCATGGCGCGATGCGGCGTCAAACGCGCGGTCGGTCAGCGCCTTGCTGCCTTCCACGCCCACGGCTTCGCGGCCTTGAGTGGCCAGCGGCAAGGTGAAGTTGCCCAGGCCGCAGAACAAGTCGGCCACGCGGTCAGTGGGCTGCACGTCCAGCAGCTTCAACGCGCGCGACACCATCGCCCGGTTGATGGCGTGGTTGACCTGCGTGAAGTCAGTGGGCCGATACGGCATGCGCAGGCCGAACTCCGGCATCGTGTAGCACAGCGTGTCGTCGTGTTCGCGCTCCAGCGGATGGACGGTTTCCGGACCTTTGGACTGCAACCACCACTGCACGTTGTGCTCGGCGGCGAAAGCGCGCAGGATGGCGATGTCGCCGTCGGTCAGCGGCAGCAGATGGCGCAGCACCAGCGCCGTCACGCCTTCACCCAGCGACACTTCAATTTGCGGCATGCGGTCGGGCGCGGACATCGAGCCGATCATCGCGCGCAGCGGCATCAGCAAGTCGCTGACGTGACGCGGCAGCACATGGCATTCGCGCATGTCGGCCACATAGCTGCTCTTGCGCTCGTGAAAGCCCACCAGCACGCCGCCCTTCTTCGGCACGACCCGCACCGACAGGCGCGCGCGATAGCGGTAGCCCCAGGTCGGGCCTTGCAACGGCGGCAGAATCAGCGCCGGGCGCAGCTTGCCCACGTGCCAGAAGGTGTCTTCCAGCGAACGCTGCTTGATGGCCACTTGCGTGCTGGGCTCCAGGTGCTGCATGGCACAGCCGCCACAGACGCCAAAGTGCGGGCAGCGCGGCGCAACCCGTTGCGACGACGGGCGCAACACTTCGTCCACCCGCGCAATCTCATAGGACGGCTTGCGGCGCAGCGTCACGGTGGTGACCCGCTCGCCCGGCAAAGCGCCTTCCACGAACACCACTTTCCCGTCGCGGCGGGCGATCCCCCTGGCTTCCAGATCCAGGGACTCGATACTCAAAACGTCTGACATCTCACGCAGTCCAGAATTACACGCAACCCATGATTGTAAAAGGACTCCGGGCTTTCACGGAAATGGTCTTTGAGAGGGCCGGAGCACCGCGCCCTGCACTGGGGGTCAGGTGGCTTGCCGGACGCGGCGCTGAGACGATTGCAGCCATACCGCCACCATCGCCGCCCCAGCCGCCACCGCCCCCATCAAGGGCAGCGCCGGCAGCCCCGCCCAGGCGATCGTCAGGCTGCCCAGCCCGCCGCCCACCGCGGTTCCCAGGTTGAACGAGGCAATGTTCAGGCCCGCCGCTACCGCCGTGGATTGCGGCGCGTGGCGTTGCGCAAGCTTCAACAGGCGCAGCGTCAGCACGGTCACGATGCAGAAAAACACCAGCCCCAGCGCCCCCGCCAGCCCCGCCACCATCCAGGCGGAATGCCGGGCCAGGTACAGCCCCAGCAAAGTGGCGGCCAGCCCTGTCAGCGCCAGCAGCGCGGCGCGGTCCGGGTCCATTTTGTCGACGAGATAACCGCCCAGCAGGTTGCCGGCAATGGAAAACAGCCCGAACAGCAGCATCGCGGTGCTGAGCCAGGTGACGTCTGCCCCCGAGAGTTGCAGCAGGTAAGGCGAAATGAAGGTGAAGAAGCAGAACGTCGCCACGCTGACCAGCGCGCCCACTCCAGCTGTCATCAGCATGCGCGGGTGGGCGATGGCCCGCAAACCCGCCCAGGCGCCCGGCCGCTTTTGCGGCGATTGCGCGCCGGCGTCGTTGGCGGGCATGCACCACCACAAGCCTGCCATCCCCACCAGCGCCAGCCCGCCGATGGCGGCAAAGACCACGCGCCAGGACCAGACGCTGCCCAGAAAAGTGCCCAGCGGCACGCCCAAGGCCAGCGCCAGGGTCAGGCCGATCCACACCACCGCCACCGCCCTGCCCGCGCGCGCCTCGTCCACCAGCCGGGTGGCCGCATCGGACGCTACCGCCATGAACACGCCATGCGCCAAGCCCACGACAAATCGCACGACCAGCAAGATGGGCAGGGTGGCGGACACGCTCATCAACGCGCTGCCCATCGCCAGCACGGCCATCGCGCAGCCCAGAATGCGGCGGTCGCGCCAATGGGACACCAGCGCGGTGATCAAGGGTGCGCCAATGGCCGCGCCAAAGGCGTAGGCGGCGATGGCGCTGCCCACCGCCTCGATCCGGGCGTGCAAGCCATCGGCCATGGCGGACACAAGCCCCGCCACCACAAATTCAGACAGGCCGAATGCGAACGTGCAAACGGAAAACAAATAGACAGCAACAGGCATGGCGCATCCCGGCTCAGCAACAGGAATGCCGAGGTTAAGGAAATGCCCTCACGCCGTAAAATATATTATTTGTGGATCAATAAGACGAAAAACGTCTTATTTGATGGGGAGAATCGCGTCGATCAGGCGATCGCGGACTGGAGAATCCCGGCCCGGATTCCACGCCATCAGCAGATCCAAATGCTGCATCGGCGCAGGCGCATCCACCGCAATGGGCCGGAACACGATATCGCCCCGCCCCGGCTGGGCCAGCGACGCGGGCAACAGCGCCACGCCAAAGCCCGCCGACACCAGCGCGGCCACCGTTTGCAACTGCCGGGCCTCTTGCGCCACGCGCGGAACGAAACCCGCCGCTTGGCAAAGCTGAATCAACTGATCGTGAAAGCCCTGCCCCAGCCGACGCGGCGACGCCACAAAGGGCTCGTGTTTCAAGGCGGCCAGCTCCACCACGGCGGCGGCCGCCAGCGGATGCGCCGCCGGCAACGCCACGTGGATGGGCTCGCTTAGCAAGGTCTTGAATTGCAGGCTGGGCGTGGTGGCCCCTGGCGCGCGCATGAAGCCGATATCCGCCCGGCCGGCCTCCAGCGCCTGCACCTGCTCCTGCGTGGTGGCCTCTTGCAGCGTGAACGCGACGGCCGGGTAAGCGTTGCGAAAGTCGCGCAGCGCGCGCAGCAGCGACGGGTAAGGCGCGATGTTGATGAACGTCAGCGTCAGATGCCCATCCATGCCCTGCGCCACCCGCCGCGCGTGCGCCACGCCTGATTCCAGCGAATCCAGAATTTGGCGGGCCGATTCCAAAAACGCCGTGCCTGCGGGCGTGAGCGCGACGCTGCGGTTGGTGCGTTCGAACAGGGTGGCGCCGATTTCACTTTCCAGACGGCGTATGGCCTGGCTAAGCGGCGGTTGCGCCATATGCAGCCGCTGCGCCGCGCGATTGAAATGCAAGGTTTCAGCAACGGCGACAAACTGCCGCAACAAGCGCGTTTCAATCATCGAGATAGTCGGCTGCCCCATTCGTTTGGCCCGCTTCGAAAAATCAATCCAGCTCGGCGCGCGAAAACAGATCTTGCACCAGGCGTTTGTCTTCGCACGCGGCCTTGAATGCCAGGCTAAACGCCTTGAGGGCGTCGCTGTCCTCCGAATACGCGCAGAAGGTATCCGCTTCGGGATCAAAATCGATCTGATCAGAAAGTTCGGGCATCTTCTCGTTCAGGAAGACTACCGCCAACGACACCCAGTCGTAACCGGTACCCAAAAAGCCCTCTTCCCTTCTGCGCCTGAAGACTTCGGCCTTGTACTCCCCCGCGGTGAGGATTACCGAATAGCTGCCTTCATATTCCGTCCAGGAAAATGGCTTGATTGATTCTTCAAAATCGATGGTCACTGCGCTCGAAGCTCCTTGAATAGCCTGCCGCCACGGTGGCGGACATGCGTCGACGCCGCGCAAAACGCGTGTGCGCGGCGTCGCGGCCGCGACCATTAAAGGCAATTATCGGGATTCCCGCAAACCGGGCGCGGATGTTCAGAATAAAAAAAGGGGAATTGAAGGGGACTGCCCCATCAGGCAGTCTCCATCAATCCCCCCAAAGGTCGACGCCGATGAAAGCGCCGCCACGGATTTCACATCAGAACGAGCGCGCGACGGAGAAGACGGCGCCCAGGCGGCCGGACGGGTGGCCGTACTTGGTGGGCAGCCAGTTGTCCTTGGTGGCGCCCACGGCGGCCAGCCCCAGTACCCAGCCCTTCAAGTCCTTCGTCACGCCGAGCTTGTAGTCGACGTAGTGGCCAATGGAATCGCCGTCCATGTTCGTTTGGTTCTTCAGCTTCTGATAGCCCAAGTGGCCCAGCAAGCCCCAGCCGTCGCCCAGATCAAACGTGGCGGTGCCGTCCAGATACCAGGTGCCTTTGCTGTCAGGCGTGCTGAAAAAGTCGCTGGGCGTGTAGGAATACTTCAGCGAGTAGTTGCCGTAAGACGCGCCCAGATAAAGATCGGTGTTGTTGTAGTTGCCACCCTTGGGCGAGCTCGAACCCGGGTAGTAGTAGTGCAGCACCCCGGCGTCCAGCGTGAAGCCGCCGCCCACGTCACCCTTCCAGCCGCCGTAGAAATCCATCTCCAGATTGCCGTCGGTGAAGACGAAGTTGGACACGTTGGAGTTCCAGTTGCCCAGGTAGAAGCCCGAGCTATGGGTCAGGTCGATGCCCAGTTGCACGGCCGGCCGGAAGTCCGTCTGAGAGTAGCCGCGGAAACGGTAGTCGCTGGCGATGGTGGCGTTACCGCTGAGCGAAAAACCGCCCCCCAGATCGGTGGGTTCGGCCTGAGCCGTCGAGGCGAAACAAGCGGCAAGCGCAAAAGGCAAGGCTAGCAACGTCTTCTTCATGGTGCGGAGTCCTGATCGGATTTAACGAGGAGGAGGACGGCCTGTGGCGCATCCATCTGACCGGCTTTGCAGCGGTTATTACCGGCTCACTTTCCATGAAGCAATGTCCGTGCCAGGTTTCAACCCGGTGACAAACGGCTTGCAGCGCGTTGAATTTTTGCGGCCCTGCACCAGAAGCGTGCAAGCGGCGGCGTGGCGATGTGGGCGGATGCATCAAAACGGGGAATCCGCGCCAACGTGGTTCATCGGGCGAAATAGGGTCCCGGGTGCGTAGGAACGGGTGGCCGCGGGGGCCGATAAAAAAAGCCCTGGCATGCGTGGGGCATGGCCGGGGCTGGGCGGGCCTTGCCCGCTGCCGTTCAGGCAGCGGGTGTTGGCGGGCTGACGTTGCCGAACGAGGCGGCAGCGGGCGCCAGCGGGCTTAGTTCGCTGCGGGCGGAGGCGGCGGGGGCACGTCACCGGCAGGCGGCGGCGGGGGCATACCACCGCGGCCCTTGCCATGGCGCTCTTCCATCTTGGCGTGACGTTCCTGCATCTTGGCTTCGCGTTCCTTGACGATCTTCGTCACTTGGCCGCGCTGCGTATCGTTCAGGCTGTCCCAAACGGCCAGCCATTGGTCGCGCACCTGCTTGGCCTGCGTGCTGAATTGATCACGCGACTGCTCGGATTGCGTCGCCAGCGCACGCGGGTCCAGCTTGTTGCTGTCCAGCTGCGACTTCAGCAGATCATGGCGCTTGGCGCCGGCGGCGCGCATGGCGTCATGCAAGCTGCGCTGGCCGTCCTGCGCGGTTTTGAACAAGGCCTGCTGCTTGTCGTCGAGCTTCAGCTGGTCAACCTGCGCCTTGGACACGGGGCCCAGGCCGGGAATGAACAAGCCGTCGCGCATGCCCTTATGGAACTCGCCGCGCGGGCCGTGGTGCTGCATGGCGGCGGGGCCACCATCAGCGGGAGGCGGCGGTGCGGCCACGGCGGAGCCCGCCACCAGAGCGCTCGTCGCGGCGACAAATGCAAGAGCGGCCAAATTGGTGCGAATCGCGAATCGGGACATGTGTGTCTCCTGAAAGTGAAGAAAGCGAGGCCATTGTGCGGTCCGCCTGGTTTCAACCAGGTTTCGTGCCTGCCGCCCATGTTTCAGTCGATTGCGTCTGCGCCAGACGTGAAGACGGGGCCATGACGGCCCCGTGCTTGGCGATGCGTGCTTCCTGCTTCGCGCTGCTGACGGCAGAATTCTGACTTCCCCCGCTAACGGATCAGGTGGCGTCCCACGCCGCCATGTATTCCTTCCAATGCGGCGCGTCGCTAGCCGACAGCGTGTCGCGCACCAGCGCAACTTCGGCGTCGTAGCCCGTGCGGTCCAGTTCGCCACGCAAAAAGCGGAAGCGGCAATAGACCAGCCAGGTGTTGACGACATCGGTTTCGCAATAGGCGCGGACCTCGTCGGCGCGGCCCGTGTTCCAGGCTTCCCACACTTTGCTCCCGTCCATCCCGAGCTTGCCGGGAAAGCCGCACAGCTTGGCCAGGTCGTCCAGCGGCGCGTTGGCGCGGCCGTTGTACTTGGCCAGCACGTCCATCAAATCCACGTGGCGCGTGTGGTAGCGGGCGATGTAGTTGTTGAACTTGAAGTCTCGGTCTTCTTCGCCCATGTCCCAATAGCGCGGCGCAGGCACGCCCAGGATCAGGCTGCGGTAATGCAGAACCGGCAGGTCGAAACCCGACCCGTTCCAGCTCACCAGCTTGGGCGTATAGCGTTCGATGGTCTTGAAAAAACCGGCCAGCAAGGCGGCTTCGGGATCATCAGGCTGGCCCAGCGTCTTGACGCGGAAACCCTGGTCGTCGCGAAACACGCAGCCCACCACCGCCACCTTGTGCAGATGCAGCGGCAGGAAGTCGTGCCCGACGGCTTCGCGGCGCGCCGTCAGCGCGCGCTCGACTACTTCCTGATCAGGGACCTCGGGACCCCAGCCGTTGAGCTTGCGCAGCCCATCGGCATCAGGGATGGTTTCAAGGTCGAATACCAGGGTCGGCGTCATTTGGTGGGCAGGTACTGCATCGGGTCAACCGGCGTGCCTTGGCGGCGGATCTCGAAGTGCAGGCGCGGCGACGTGGTGTCGCTTTGGCCGAGTTCGGCAATCTTGGCGCCGCGCTTGACGTTCTGGCCCGTCTTCACCAGCAAGGCGCGGTTATGCGCATAGGCGGTGATGAACCCGTTTTGGTGTTCAACGATGATCAGGTTGCCCAGGCCGCGCACGCCGTTGCCGCTGTACTTGACCAGGCCATCGGCTGCGGCGGTGACCGGGTCACCCAGCGCGCCGGAGATATCGATACCCTTGCTGCTGGCGTTGAACGTTTGCACGATCGAGCCATTAGCGGGCCATGCCCAGTTGATGACGTTGGCGTCCGCCGCGCGCGGGGCGGGCTTGGTGTCAACGGGAGCGGGCGCCGGCGTGGGCGTGGCGTCCGGAGGCGGCAACGACGCGACCGGCGCGTCGGGCTGCTGATCCAGCGGACGCGGCTGCGGCTTGGCGCTAGCGATAGGCGCCGACTGCGCGCCACCGCCGCTGCCGGCCGACATCTTCAACACCTGGCCAACCGAAATCTGGTTGGGATCGCTGAGGTTGTTCCAGCGCTTGACGCTTTCCATGTCCACGTTGTTGGCGCGGGCGATCTTGTAGAGCGTGTCGCCCGGCTTGACCACATAGCTGCCACCGGGCGCGGCCGTCGGTGCAGGTTGCCCGCCGGTCATGTCGACCACCGGAGCGCGAGTTCCTTTTGATGCGCAGCCCGCCAATATGGCCAGGCTGAGTGCCCCCGCAATAAAAAGCGGACGGCGAAGGCGCGTCATGGACGCGCCCATAGTCATAGCGGTCAGTTGCGACTGCCCGTTGAGCATACGTTTCTCCTGTTTGCTCAAGATTGTATTCCGGCGCGTAGCGGCACAAAGCGCACGGCCTCTAATTCCGTTCTTTTCCAGCTGGCCGCGCCCGTGCGTTCGATCAGCACCAGGCGCTGGTTCGTGCCCCCTTCCGGGGCGATAAGGCGTCCGCCAGGCGCAAGCTGCGTGAGCAGCGCTTGCGGAATGGCCAGGCCAGCGGCAGCCACAACGATAGCATCGAACGGCGCCACGCCGGGCAGGCCCAAGGTGCCATCGCCATAGATCAGGCGAATCCTTGTCGTCAGCCGCAAAGCGCGCAGATGCTCGCGCGCCAGCTCGTACAGCCCACGGATGCGTTCGATGGAATGGACCTCGCGCACGAACTGCGCCAGCACCGCGGCCTGGTAGCCGCAACCGGCGCCCACTTCCAGCACGCGCGTGGGTGCGCGGTCTTCGCAGGCGGCGGCAATCATGCGCGCCACCACCCACGGTTGCGAGATGGTTTGCGAATGGCCGATGGGCAGCGCCGCGTCTTCATAGGCGCGGCTGGCCAAGGCCTCGTCCACGAACAGATGGCGCGGCACGGCGGCCATGGCGTTCAGCACGCGCTCGTCGCTGATGCCTTGGCCGCGCAGGCGCTGCACCATGGCCTGACGCAAGCGGTCGGAGTTCAAGCCCAGGTTGCTGCCGGCCGCAGGCGCGGGTGCTTGCGCCGGACGCTGCAAGGTGGGCGCAGAGATACGCGTGTTGCTGTTCGTGGCCGTGATGCCCGGGCCAAGGCGGCCCGAGTCGTAGCGGACCGGGCTGGGCCGGCCCGGCACGGCCTGGGACACGTCAGGTTGGCTTACGCGTTTACGCATAGCGGCTCTGCCCAAGTGCGGATTTCATCCAGTTGGCTGTGCTGCGTCAGGTCCAGCCGCAGCGGCGTCACCGACACGATGCCCTGCTCCACCGCGTGGAAATCCGTACCGGGGGTGGCGTCGGCCGCCAAGCCGACGGGGCCGATCCAGTAAACGGTATCGCCGTACGGCGTGGTGGTGCGCACCACGGGCTGCGACGGATGCCGCTTGCCCAAGCGCGTCACGGCGAACCCGTGCAGGTCGTCAAAGCGGCGGTTGGGAATGTTGACGTTCAGCAAGACAGGGGCGGCCAGGGGCTTGGCCAGATGGCGTTCGACGACCAGACGGGCGGCGCGCGCGGCGGAGTCGATGTGTTCCCAGCCTTTTTCGGCCAGCGAAAACGCAATGGCGGGGATGCCGAACAGATAGCCTTCGCTGGCGGCGGCGACGGTGCCCGAATAGAGCGTGTCGTCGCCCATGTTGGCGCCGTTGTTGATGCCGGACACGACCAGATCCGGCCGCGTATCCATCAACCCCGTCAGCGCCACGTGGACGCAGTCGGACGGCGTGCCGTTGACCGCGATGAAGCCGTTGGACGCCGTACGCACCGACAAGGGGCGGTTCAGCGTGAGGGAGTTCGAGGCGCCGCTGTGGTTGGTCTCGGGCGCAACGACGGTGAGATCGCCCAGGCCTTCCAGCGCGGCAACCAGCGCTTCAAGCCCAGGGGCCGAGTAACCATCATCGTTCGAAACCAGAATTCGCATTGTGCATCCGAAAGAAAATAAAACGCGCGTGGACGTGTCGGATTGTACCGTCCGCAGCCGGACCCTGTATGACTGCCTGCGACAAGCGGGCGCCGACGCCACGCTCGATAACCCGTACCCAGAGCCGCCCCCGGGCGCGGTAGAATCCGCGCCATTACGACAACAACGGACTCCCTTTCCATGGCGATTACCGAACCCTCCCTGGCGTTCACCGCTGCGCTCATCCTGCTGGCCTACCTGATCGGCTCCGTGCCGTTCGCCGTAGTGGTCAGCAAGCTGATGGGGCTGCAAGACCCCCGTAGCTACGGGTCGAAGAACCCTGGCGCGACGAACGTGCTGCGCACCGGCAACAAGACGGCCGCCGCGCTGACCTTGCTGGGCGACGCCGCCAAGGGATGGTTCGCGATCTGGCTGGCCGAAAGGCTCGCGCCGGGCATCGCTCCCGCTGGCCTGGCCCTGGTGGCGCTGGCCGCCTTTGTCGGCCACCTGTACCCCGTGTTTTTGGGCTTCAAGGGCGGCAAGGGCGTTGCGACGGCGCTGGGCGTGCTGGTGGCGATTCAGCCCTGGCTGGCCGTGGCCACCGCGGCCACCTGGCTGATCATTGCCATTTTCTTCCGCTATTCCTCGCTGGCCTCGCTGGTGGCGGCGTTCTTTGCGCCCGTGTACTACGTGTTCGGCTCAGGGCTGGCTTGGTATGCGCAGCCCGCCATGGGCATCGCGCTGGCGGTGATCGGCGTGCTGTTGTTCTACCGCCACCGCGCCAACATCACCCGCCTGATACAAGGCACCGAAAGCAAAATCGGCGGCGGCAAGAAAAAATAAGCGCGGTCTTCCGAGACGCGATTTTCGATGAAAAAGGCGGCATGGCCGCCTTTTTCTATGTTGCCGGCTGCATTCGCCGGCCTTTTCCGGCTGCCTTGTTGCCGACTGCCTTTGCCGGCTGCCTTTGCTGACCGCTATTGCCTACCGTTACGCGATATCAGCCAAATCCCAGCGTGGCTTTACCGTAAAGCTGTGCGCATCCGGGTCCAGCGTCACCAAGCCTGCCTTGACCCGTTCGGCCGCCGCAAACGCAATCATCGCGCCGTTGTCGGTGCACAGTTCCAGCGGCGGAAAGTACGCCTGGGCGCGCAAGGGCTTGAGGGCCGCGGCCAGCTTGGCGCGCAGCAATTGGTTCGCGCCCACCCCGCCCGCCACCACCAGCCGGCGCAGTCCGGTCTGCTTCAACGCCTTGATGGCCTTGGCCGCCAGCACATCCACAATCGCGCCCTGCGTGGCCGCCGCCAGATCGGCGCGGGTCTGGTCGTCCAGCCCGCCCGCCTTTTCCGCCGCCTTCACCCGCGTCAGCACCGCCGTTTTCAGGCCGCTGAAGCTGAAATCCAGGTCACCACTGTGCAGCATTGGCCGGGGCAGATCGAAGCGCGATGCGTCGCCCTGGCCCGCCAGCTTGGCCAGCGCGGGGCCGCCGGGGTAGCCCAGGCCCATCAGCTTGGCCGACTTGTCGAAGGCTTCGCCCGCGGCGTCGTCCAGCGTTTCACCCAGCAATTCGTAGCGGCCCACGCCGTCCACCCGCATCAGCTGCGTATGGCCGCCCGACACCAGCAGCGCCACGAAGGGAAAGTCGGGCCGGGGGTCGGCCAGCATGGGCGACAGCAGATGCCCTTCCAGGTGATGGATGCCGATGGCGGGCAGATGGCGCGACCACGCGAACGACTGCGCGACGCTCGCGCCCACAAGCAGCGCGCCCGCCAGCCCCGGGCCGGCCGTGTAGGCCACGGCGCCGATGTCCGACATTTGCAGGCCCGCCTCTTCCAGCACCTGACGGGTCAGGGGGACGACGCGGCGGATATGGTCGCGAGAGGCGAGTTCCGGCACCACGCCACCATATTCCTGGTGCATGGCGATCTGGGTATGCAGCGCGTGCGCGAGCAGACCTCGTTCCGTACATACGGCTGCGACACCGGTTTCGTCGCAGGAGCTTTCAAAGCCGAGAATAATCATGGCGGCAGAGTTTACAACTGATGCGAAAATACGCCTGTTTCAAAATCGCGGAGGCCCTTTGGCCGCCGCCCACAACAACCTATAAGCCTGCAAACCCATTGGGGACTCGAATGCTGGAGAAGCTATTCAAGCTGCGTGAGCACGGGACGACCGCGCGCACCGAGATCGTGGCCGGTCTGACGACCTTCCTGACGATGTCATACATCATCTTCGTCAACCCGGACATCCTGTCATCCACCGGCATGGACCGCGACGCGGTCTTCGTCGCCACCTGCCTGGCCGCCGCGCTGGGCTCGCTGGTGATGGCGCTGATCGCCAACTGGCCGATCGGCATGGCGCCGGGCATGGGCCTGAATGCGTTCTTCGCCTTCACCGTGGTCAAGACCATGGGCTACACGTGGGAACAGGCGCTGGGCGCCGTGTTCATCTCGGGCGTGATCTTCCTGATCCTGACGATATCGGGCATTCGGGTATGGCTCGTCAAAGGCATTCCGCATTCGCTGCGAAGCGCCATTGCCGCGGGCATCGGGCTATTTCTGGCCATTATCGCGCTGTCCAGCGCGGGCATCGTCGTTGCCCACCCGGCCACCAAGGTCTCGTTGGGTAACCTGACCACGCATGGCCCGCTGTTCGCAATTCTGGGCTTCTTCATCATCGCGTCGCTGGACGCGCTGCGCGTGCGGGGTGCGATTCTGATCGGCATCATCGTCGTGACGGTGTTGTCGATGGCGATGGGCTACAACGAGTTCAAAGGTATCTTCTCGGCCCCGCCCAGCCTGGCGCCCACGTTCCTGAAGCTGGACATCATGGGCGCGCTGCACAGCGGTTTCGTCCACGTGATTCTGGTGTTCGTGCTGGTGGAAGTGTTCGACGCCACCGGCACGCTGGTGGGCGTGGCCAAGCGCGCCGGCCTGGTCCCGGAAGGCAAGCCCAACCGCTTGGGCCGCGCCCTGTTCGCCGACAGCACCGCCATCGTCGCAGGCTCCGCATTGGGCACCAGCAGCACGACGGCGTTTGTGGAAAGCGCCTCGGGCGTGCAGGCAGGCGGGCGCACCGGCATGACCGCACTGGTCGTCGCCCTGCTGTTCCTGGCCGCGCTGTTCATTTCGCCGCTGGCAGGCGCCGTACCGGCCTACGCCACCGCCCCCGCCCTGCTCTATGTGGCCGGCCTGATGATGCGCGAGCTGATCGACATCGACTGGAACGAAGTCACCGAAGCCACGCCGGCCGCGCTCACCGCGCTGGTCATGCCCTTTACGTACTCCATCGCCAACGGCATTGCCTTTGGCTTCATCAGCTACGTCGTGCTGAAAACCGCCACGGGCAAGGTCCGCGACGTGCATCCGGCCACGTGGCTGGTGGCGGTGCTTTTCGTGATCCGCTACGCGTTCTTCCCGGAATAACGGGCGCCCGCCCGCACGGACAACAAGCCGCCCGGCATGGCCGTGGCGGCTTTTTTATTGCGCGCGCGGGGCCGATCAGCCCAGGCAATCATCAAGATAGTCTCAGGCAATACAACCCGCCCGCCCACAAGGTTGCTGCCGGTTCAGCTTGATTTCGCCGATACACTCCCCATGTATCACGGTATATGGAGTCCACCTTGCGCCTTACCCGATTTGCCCCCGCCTTGCCGCCCTGTCACGCCTTGCACGCTGAGGTGTCCGCATGAGCGCCCTCGCCCGCATTCCGTTCTCGGTCCTCGACCTGGCCCCGATTGTTCAGGGCCGCGACGCCGCTGACGCCTTCCGCAATACCGTGGCGGTGGCCCAGCACGTTGAACGCTTGGGCTACAAGCGCTTCTGGCTGGCCGAGCATCACAACATCAATGGTGTGGCCTCCAGCGCCACGGCAGTGCTGATTGGCCACGTGGCGGGCCATACGAGCACGCTGCGCGTCGGGTCCGGCGGCATCATGCTGCCCAACCATGCGCCGCTGATCATTGCCGAACAGTTCGGCACGCTGGAAACGCTGTATCCGGGCCGTATCGACCTGGGCCTTGGCCGTGCGCCAGGCAGCGACGGCGCGACTCAGCACGCGCTGCGCCGCGGTCCGCGCAGTGGCCTGGAATTCCCGGCGCTGGTGGAAGAATTGCGCGGCTTCCTGGCGGCATCGCGCCCCGGCCAGCCTGTGCGCGCCATTCCCGGCGAAGGCCTGGACATTCCGATCTGGCTGCTGGGCTCCAGTGATTTCAGCGCCCGTCTGGCTGCCGAATTGGGTCTGCCCTTCTCGTTTGCGGGGCACTTCTCGCCCGAGGGCATGGCGGCGATGCGCCTGTACCGGCATCTGTTCAAGCCATCGGCCACGCTGGCCCGCCCGTACGCCATGATCGGCGTGCCGGTGGTGGCGGCGGAATCCGACGAGGCCGCTCAGCGCCAAGCCACCACGCAGCAGCTGAAATTCCTGTCGCTCGTACGCGGCCACCGCCTGCAACTGCAGCCGCCGGTCGAGAATATGGACGGATTGTGGAACGAATGGGAGCGTGAAGCGGTCAATCAAAGATTGGGCGCCGCCATCGTGGGCGGCCCTGATACCGTCAAGCGCCGTCTGGAAGCGCTGGTGGCCGAAACGGAAGCCGACGAAGTCATGATCGTGTCCGACTTCTTCGACATCGCCGACCGCCTGCGCTCCTTTGAAATTGTCGCGTCGTTGAAGAACGACGCCGGCGTCTCTACAAAAACCGCGGTCTAAAGCACCGCTGAATGCGCTCTTCATAGCGCTAACCATTGCGACGCAGCTATCGACGGCTCTACTATTAACGACAGAGCACGTGGCACATCAAGCGTCGCCGAATCAGGTCCGGGGCTGGCACACCCTGAATCTCTGACACCGCCTTTTTGCGCCGTGCATCGCGGCAAGGATACAAAATGAGTATTGTTGAACTCACCAAAGACAGCTTCCAGGACGCCATCACCCCCGACGGCACCCTGATCGTCGACTTCTGGGCTCCCTGGTGTGGCCCCTGCCGTGGTTTTGCTCCCGTGTTCGAGCAAGCCGCGACCGAGCACACCGACGTCACGTTCGCCAAGGTGAACACCGACGTTGAGCAGGAATTGGCCGGCGCCCTGGGTATCCGCTCGATCCCCACGCTGATGGTCTTCCGTGAGAAGGTCCTGCTGTTCTCGCAACCCGGCGCCTTGTCGGGCGGCCAGCTGAACGAGCTGCTCGCCAAGATCAAGGAAGTGGACATGGAAAAGGTCCACCAGGAAATCGCCGCGGCGCAAGACAGCCAGAACGCGTAAACAACCTAGGGGCCCGATACCGCGGGCCCCTTTTCATTGTTGCGCGGAATTTTTATACGCTTGGGTCACGACACCTGTTCCCAGGCAGAGCGCCCCCGCGTGATGTTGGCGACGGTGACCTCCAGGTCACTTACCGCGGTGCGCGGCACCACGAAGCACAGCGCCACGCCCTCTTCATTGAAATCTTCCTGCTGCACCACCGCGCCCGCCTGCGCCAGCCGCGACTTCAGCAGCGCCAGCTCCGCAAAGCCGCACGTGCAGGTGACGGTGGCCAGGTCCACGATTTCGGTGCGTTCGCCCAGACGCAGGCAATTCGCGGCGCAGCCGCCATAGGCGCGCACCAGCCCTCCTGCCCCCAGCTTGATGCCGCCATACCAACGCACGACCAGCACCGCCACGCGGTCCATGTCCTGCCCTTCGATGGCTTGCAGAATGGGACGGCCGGCCGTGCCGCCGGGCTCACCATCATCGTTGAACCGGTATTCCTGCCCGATGCGGTAGGCCCAGCAATTGTGGGTGGCTTCGGGGTCGCTGCGCTCGGCAAAGAATCGCATCGCCTCGTCTACGGTGGCCACCGGTGCAGCGTAGGCGACAAAGCGGCTTTTCTTAATGTCTTCCTGATACGAGCAAGGAGCGGTCAACGTGTGCGTCATGCCCGGCATTGTAAGTGCTGGCGCACGCGCGCCTCTAGCCGTGGCAGTCGGGGACTTCCTGATCCAGATAAACGTCGAAGGCCACGTCGCGCGCCCATTTCGCCGTCATGGCTTTCCAGGCGCCTGCCCGATCCCAGGCCCGCATTTCGTCCGCCAGCCAGGCGCGGCCTGCGGCGTCATTGGCGGGCAGCAGCCATACGCGATCGCGCCGCACGCCATCGGGGGCCAAGGTCGACGAGAATTTTTTCCATTCGGGAAAGCGCACCAGCGGTTCCCAAACCGTGTCGTCCACCAGACCGATATCGCACGCGCCTTCGCGCACCGCAACCAGCGCATCGGACGGCACGCGGTATGTGCGCACTACCGCGCCCCAGCTCTCGGCGAGCTTGCGCGCCTCTGTTGCCGCTTCGGCCATGCAGACGCTGCGGCCTTGCACATCGGAAGGCTTGCGCCAGCGCGTATCGCTGCGGATAACGGCCTTGGGGCGCGTGCCGTAGCCCGTGGGCTGCACTGCCACGGCTTGCGGCTGGCCGGCGGCGCTATCCGCCAGCACCACATCCACCTGCCCTGCCGACAAGGCGGCGGCCGCGTCTGCCGCGGCCACCTGATGCAAGCGCACCGGCAGGCCCAGGCTCTGGCCGAGCTTGTCGGCCATGTTGGCATCCAGCCCATCGGGCGTGCGGATCTTCGCGCCCGCCACGGGAGGCGGGGCCAGATACGGCACGCCCACCACCAGCTCACCGCGTGCTTTCGCAGCGGCAAAGCCCGCGGGTTGCGCATGCGCCATGCCGGTCAGCAAGGCGCATCCCGTCAGCATGGTTAGGGATAGGCGGCGCATGATGCGTGTCCGGCGCTTACACGTACTGGTAGCGCAGCAGCCGATGCTTGAGGTTTTCAAGCACGAACTGATCGATCAGCGCGGCCAGCACGGCAATGACCAGAATGTTGGTCATGACGCCGGTCATGTCGGCGATCTCGCCTGAATACGCCAGCGAACGGCCCAGGCCTTTGCCGAAGCCGATCAGCATCTCGGCCGAAATCAACGCGCGCCACGCGTTGCCAAACGCCAGTTGCGCGCCGGTGATCAGTTCAGGCATGACGGCGGGCAGGTACACGCGCTTGACCAGCCCCCAGCGCGTGGCCCCCATGACGCGCGCGGCCGACACGTGCACGCGCTGCACGGACTCGGTAGCGTTCATGACGCTGAGCGCGGCCGGGAAGAACGCCGACAGCGCCACCACCACGATAATCGGCGTATTGCCGAAGCCCATCACGATCAGGAACAGCGGCACCCACGCAATCGACGGAATCGATTGCAAGATGACGATCGCGCTGCGCAGCACTTCGCGAAAGAAGAACAGCACCGCGGCCACCAGACCGAAGCCAATGCCCGCCGCCAGCGCCAAGCCGTAGCCCGCGCCCAGGCGGCCCAAAGTACCCATCAGGCTTTGATGGAACGACTGCTTGCCCAGGTCTTCGAACAAGCGTTCGACCACCGCAGGCACGCCCGGCATCAGGAAATCAGGCAGCGCGAACGCCGCCAGCTGCCACAACGCAAGAATGAACAGGACGCCCAAAACGCCCGCAAAATGCTTGCGGGCGCCGGTCACTCGGGTAGACGAGCTCAAAGTTTGCGCGCCTCTTGCCAGGACAGGTCAACGATGCTGGACACGTCATACGGCTTGCCGTCGCGCGTCTTCAGCGAACCCTGGGCTTGCAGGATGTCGGCAATTTCCTGCATGCGCGCGGTGTCTTTCTGCGTGAGCTTGGGCGTGAACACTTGCGTGCTGATGGCTTCGGCAATGACCGTTTCGCGCGGCAGTTCGCCACGGGTCAGCGTCTTCAGCGTGGGCTCGGCAATGAAGTACGACGCGATTAGCTTGGACGCTTGCGCCGGTTCCTTTTGCAGCAGCGTGATGGCCTGGTTCTGCGCATCCAGCGCCTTCCAGACATCATCCTTGCGCTTGGCCAGCGTTTCACCCGACGTGATCACGACCATGCACGGGAACGGCCAGGCCTGGCCCACTTCGTAGATTTGTTTGACCGGCGCCACCAGCTGCGCGATGCGGTCATAGGGCTCGAACAGGAAGGCCGCGTCCACGCGCTTGCCCACCAGCGATTGCACCGCCACGGCCGGGCTTACGCCCATGACGTTGACGTCGTCCGCGCCCAGGTTGCCTTGCTTGAGCACCACGCCCTTCAACACGACGTCGGCCGTGCTGCCTTCGGCTTGCGAGGCCAGCGTCTTGCCCTTCAGGCCGGCGATGTCTTTGATGCCGGAATCGTCACGCACGATCAGCGAGTGATAGCCCTGCTGCGCGCCGCCCACCACTTTCAGGTCAGCGCCCTTCGATGCCCAGGCCACCGCGTTGGTGAAGCCCAGCACGCCGATGTCGAGCTGGCCGCCGACAATCGCCTTGATCAGATCGGTGCCCGACTTGAATTCGATCAGTTCAGAATCCAGGCCCGCCTTTTTGTAGTAGCCGCCCTCTTGCGCCACGATCGCTTGCGCATCGTCCATGACGCGCAGATAGCCCACGCGGAATTTTTCGGCAGCCATTGCGGGGGCCGCGGCCAGCAGCGCAGCCGCCAGCGGCAGAGACAGCCATTGCTTCAATTTCATGAGAGGGAGCTCCAGGGAATTCAAGGTCGGCAGCGGCGCAGCGCCGCCACAAATGAGAGAGGTGAATCAGGCTGCCAGGGCCAGATCGGAATGGGCTTGCGAACCATCGACCGCGATGCCGAGCAAACGCAGGATCTCGCGCTTTTCAGCCGCCAGGTCCGACAGGTCGTGCGTTTTTTCGCGATGCGCCAGATTGAATTCACGCAGCACGCGCGCCGGGCGCGGGCTGAAGACCACGATGCGGTCGGCCAGGAACAAGGCTTCATCCACATCGTGCGTGACGAGCAGCACGGTAGGCTTTTCCTGGGCGATCAGTTGGCGCAGCACGTCTTGCAGACTCAGGCGAGTCAGCGCATCCAGCGCACCGAAGGGTTCGTCCATCAGCATCGTCTTGGGCTGCGCGATGAAAGCGCGGGCCAAAGCGGCGCGTTGGCGCATGCCGCCGGACACCTGGTGCGGATAATAGTGTTCGAAGCCGCCCAGGCTGACACGCGCCAGCCAGTGGCGGGCGGCCTCGCGAGCGCGCTTCTTGGGGGTGTTCTGGAATTCCAGCGCCAACGCCACGTTGTCTTCCAGGGTCAGCCACGGATACAGCGCGTGTTCCTGAAACACCAGCGTGCGGCTAGGGTGCGGGCCGGCCACGGCTTGGCCGTCGGCCAGCACGCTACCTTGCGTGGGCTTTTCCAGGCCGGCCGCCAGATGCAGCAGCGTGGATTTGCCGCAGCCCGACGGGCCTACCAGGGCGACCAATTCACCGGTCTTGATTTCGCTGGTAAAGCCATCCACAACGGGCAGGTCGCCGAAGTGTTTGTGGACGTGGTCGAAGGTCAGGTTCATGGAACGAATCGTGGGCGCGCGTGGAGACGAGGCCTAAATCTAACAATTCGTTATATGAATTCAAACGATCAATATTGAATGTCTTTAAAGCTTCAGGTTATATCCAGCTGATACGCAAGCGCGGCTGGCCCACCCCGCCCAGGGCGCCACGATCACCCTGCGGTGGCCCGCGTTGAAGCCTGCGCCGCTTGCCGATTGGCGTGCCGCTGCAAGCCAAACGCGATCATGAAGCCGATCAGCACTGCCAGTGCGGCGGACAGGAAGATGGACGGATAGCCATAGCCGTTGGAAATGTACCCGGCGACGGGGCCGGTCACCCCCAGCGCCAAGTCCAGGAACGCGGAATACGCGCCCAGCGCCGCGCCACGGCTGCCGGCTGGCACCCGCGCCACCGCTTCCACGCCGATCGCCGGGAAGACCAGCGCAAAGCCGCAGCCCGTGAGCGCTGCGCCCAGCAGCGCGGCCGTGGGATTGGGCGCGAGCCACAGCAGCAGCAAACCTGCCGCCTCAACCAGGAACGACACCTGCGCCACGCGGAAGCCGCCAAAGCGCGTGATGGTGCCCGCGAACAGCAGACGCACGCCAATGAAGGCGCAGCCGAATGCGCTGAGCGCGTGCGCCGCGCCCTCCCAGGTCATGCTGGTGTAATACAGCGCCACGAACGCCGCCAGCGTGCCGAAGCCCACGGAACCCAGTCCCAGCGCCATCCCGTGCGGGAAGACGCGCAGCACCACGCTCTTGAACGCCATGCGATGGCCGCCCACGATAGCGACCGCCGCGCGCGACACCGCCAAGCCCAAGCCCGCCAGCCCAAGCAGCAGCACCGCGCCGCCCAGCGCGCCCATGCTCCATTCCTTTTCCAGCTGCACGCCCAGCGGCGCGCCCAGCGCCAACCCGCCGTAGGTGCAGATGCCGTTCCATGAAATGACGCGTGCGGTATGCAGCGGGCCGACGCGGGCAATGGCCCAGGTCGCTGACCCAGTTCCCACCCAGCTTTCGCCAAAGCCCAGCGCCAGCCGGCTGACGATAATGGCGGCCAGGCTCAGCCAGGCGCTGCGTTCAAACGCATAGGCCAGCAGCAGGAACACGCCGCTGGCCGCGCAGGCCACCATGCCGATCACGACCGTCTGCTTAGGGCCCACCGTGTCGGCCATGCGGCCTGCGTGCGAACGGCTGAGCAAGGTCGCCACGTACTGCACGCTGATCGCCAAGCCCGCAAGCACGGTGCCATAGCCCAGCTTGTCGTGCACGTAGCCCGGCAACACCGCCAGCGGCAAGCCAATGGCCAGATAGCAGATGAACGTGAAGAACGCGATGGAAACAATGCGGGCGGTCAGCGTGAACGTGCTGATCTGCGCGCCGTCGGGCGCGATATGCGGTGTGGGAGACATGGAAGGCGGGGAAAATACCTGACCGAACGGTTCAGGGTAAACCCGATGATAGCGCAATCAATATTGCAGCGGGCTGAACATCGGCGGGCTGAAAACAACACGGCGCGCCCCGAAGGGACGCGCCGTGTTGGAACACATCAGGCGGCAATCATCAGGCTTCGATGCCGCGCGATTCCAGGTAGTCTTCGTAGCCGCCGCGGTAGTCGATGATCTCGCCAGTCGGCAGGATTTCGATCACGCGCGTCGCCAGGCCGTTCACGAATTCGCGGTCATGCGACACGAACACCAGCGTGCCTTCGTACTTTTCCAGTGCGAATTGCAGCGATTCGATCGATTCCATGTCCAAGTGGTTGGTGGGCTCGTCGAGCAGCATGACGTTGTGCCGGCCCAGCATCAGGCGGCCGAAGGTCATGCGGTTCTTTTCGCCGCCCGACAGCACCTTGGGGGCCTTGGGCAGATCGTCTGCCGAGAACAGCAGGCGGCCCAGCACCGAACGGATCGACTGGTCATCGTCACCCGGCTGGCGGTGGTCGCCCATCCAGTCCAGCAGGTTGATGTCGGTTTGCAGGAATTGGTCGGACACGTCCTGCGCCATGTAGCCCAGGTCGGCGTTGTCGGACCATTTCACCGAGCCGGAATCCGGCTGCAATTCGGTAGCCAGCAGGCGCAGCAAGGTGGTCTTACCCACGCCGTTCGCGCCGATGATGGCGATCTTTTCACCCGCATCGACCATGGCCGAGAACTTGGTGATGACGGGCGCGTCGTAGGCCTTGGTCAGGTTTTCAACCGTGACGGCCAGACGGTGCATGACCTTGTTCTGCTCGAAACGGATGTACGGGTTCTGGCGCGACGACGGCTTGACCACGACCTGGTCGGCCTTGATGCGGTCAATCTGCTTCAAGCGCGAGGTCGCCTGGCGCGACTTCGACTTGTTGGCGGCGAAGCGGCGCACGAAGTCTTGCAGTTCGGCGACGCGTTCCTTGGCCTTGGCGTTGTTGGACACCAGGCGTTCGCGGGCCTGGGTCGAGGCCAGCATGTAGTCGTCGTAGTTGCCCGCGTAAATGCGGATTTCGCCGTAGTCCACGTCAGCCATGTGCGTGCACACCTGGTTCAGGAAGTGGCGGTCGTGGCTGATGATGATCATCGTGCTCTGGTAGCCGTTGAGCACGTTTTCCAACCAGCGGATGGTGTTGATATCCAGGTTGTTGGTGGGCTCGTCCAGCAGCAGGACGTCGGGGTTCGAGAACAGCGCTTGCGCCAGCAGCACGCGCAGCTTCCAGCCCGGGGCCACTTCGCGCATCGGCAGGTTGTGCTGATCAACGGCGATTTCCAGGCCCAGCAGCAGTTCGCCGGCGCGCGCTTCGGCGGTGTAGCCGTCGTACTCGGCGAACTTGGCTTCCAGGTCGGCCGCGCGCATGTAGTCGTCTTCGGTGGCTTCCGGGTTCGCGTAGATCGCGTCGCGCTCGGACATGGCGGCCCACATTTCCGTGTGGCCCATCATGACGACGTCCAGCACGCGCAGGTCTTCAAACGCGAATTGGTCCTGGCGCAGCTTGCCCAGGCGCACGCCCGGCTCCAGCGACACGTTGCCACCGGACGGCTCAAGGTCGCCGCCGATGATCTTCATGAACGTAGACTTACCGGACCCATTGGCCCCGATCAGCCCGTACCGGTTGCCTTCCCCGAACTTGACGCTGACGTTCTCGAAAAGGGGCTTGGGACCGAACTGGATGGTGAGATTGGCTGTGGATATCACGGTGTATTTGAGTCTGTAGGCGTCCGAAGACGCATGCGAGGAAACCCGATAGTGTAGCAAATGACTTTACGGGTCCGGCTTGCGCGGGACCCGTAAGGGTGACGCTGGCGACGGCGGTCAGTGGTGGTGTTCGTCCAGCACCAGATGCGCCAGGCCCTTTTCGGTGGCGATGCCCACCTTCTGCCCGATCGGCAAGGTGGCTTTGGTGGCCACGTGGCCGTAAGGCAAACCGGTGATGACCGGCACCTTGACCGTCTTGCGCAGCCACGCCACCGCTTCATGCAGGTCGTAGCCCTTATCGTGCGGCGCCAGCTTGTAATCGGTGAAACGGCCCAGCACGATGGCCTTTTGTTTGGCCAGAATGCCCGCCTGCCACAGCTGGATCAGCATGCGTTCGACGCGGTACGGATGTTCGGCCACGTCTTCCAGGAACAGGATGCCGCCGCGAATCTTCGGCATGTAGGGCGTACCGATCAGCGAGGCCACCATCGCCAGGTTGCCGCCCCACAGAATGCCGCGGGCGTCGACGGCGTCGGCGTCTTGCGTTTCGAAACTCAGGATTTCCAGTTCGCCGCGCATGACTTCACCGAACAGCGCTTCGGTCAGGTCGTCGACCTTTTTGCCGCCGAAGTCCGCCACGGCCGTCGCACCGGTATAGCTGACCGCGCCGGTTTTGGCCAACAGGCCCAGGTTGAAGGCGGTGAAGTCGCTCAAGCCCACGAAGCGCTTACCGCTGTCGGCCATGGCCTTCCAGTCGATCTGGTCCAGCAGACGGCCCATGCCGTAGCCGCCGCGCGTCACCATGACGATCGGCAGCTTCTGCTTGGCGGCGCGCGTCAGGCTGGCCAGACGCTGGGCGTCCGTGCCGGCAAAGCGCTGATGCTCGGCAAAGGCGGTACGGTCCAGCGCGGTCTTGAAGCCTTGCTGCTGCAAGCGTTCGCGCGCCAGCTCCACGGTGGCCGGGTCGCGCACAGCCGAAGACGGCGAGATCAGGTAGATGCCACGCGCGTCCGGCAGCGAGTGGGCGTGATCATGGCTGTGGTCATGCCCACAATCATCGCCGCAGGCGGGGCCGTGATCGTGGTCATGCTTAGGGGTGCTCATGCGATGGATTCCTTGGCGCGGCGTTCGCGGAAGAACCGGCGCAGCAGGTCGCCGCAGGGTTCCGCCAGCACGCCGCCGGTGACTGAAGTGTGATGATTGAGTTTCGGGACCGCGCCCACGTCCAGCACGCTGCCGCACGCGCCGGTCTTCGGGTCGTAGGCGCCGAACACGACGCGCGCAAGCCGCGCATGCAGCATGGCGCCGATGCACATGACGCAAGGCTCCAGCGTGACGTACACGGTGATGCCGGGCAGACGGTAGTTTTCCAGCTGGCGCGCCGCGTTGCGCAAGGCGACGATCTCGGCGTGCGCGGTGGGGTCGTGGTCGATGATGGTGCGGTTATAGCCACGCCCCAGGATCTCGCCCTTGGCCGACACGACCAGCGCGCCCACCGGCACTTCGCCGATGTCATAAGCGGCCTGCGCTTCTTCCAGGGCCAAACGGATGTAGCGGGCGTCTTCTTCAGTCCAGGGCGAAAACGCGGCGGCGCTGGTGGCGCTAGCGGCGGTAGCGGCGCTGGCGGCGGTGACGCCGGCTTCAACCACGGTACACCCGCGATTTCAGGGCGATGCGGCCGGCCAGGCTGGTCACGGCCTCTTCCAGCCATTGGTAAAGCTCGGCTTCTTCGTCGTAGCGGGCCTGGTTCAGGTTCGACACCCGCCCTTCTTCGATGAAGCCCCAGGCGCGGCTGCGCTTGTCGCGATGCTTCGGGTCCCAGACGCCGAACGCGAAACCGCCTGCGCGGCGGATCAGCGAGAAGCACGGGATGTCGGTATAGCCGTCGCCCACGAACACCATCTGGTCGAACGGGACGCGCAAGCGGTCTTCGGGCACCTTGCGGTTGACCTCGAAGGGCTTGTTGCGGAAGTCGCGGCCGATGATGCCTTTCTGAATGTGGAACAGGTAGCGCGTCTTGTCGGTGAAGCTGACGATACGGCGCGGGAACGTGATGCCGCCGTCTTCGCCGTAGACAAATTCAGACGCCCAGATCTCGGTGAATTCATGCGCGATGGGCGTGGAGCGCACCACGTCGCCAATGCCGCTTGAGATCAGATAGAACTCAAGCTGCACTTGCGGCTGTTCGGCGCGCACGGCCGCGCGCAAACGCTGGAACAAGGTTGGCACGCCGTCATGCAAGTCCAGCCGCGCGCCCCACTCTTTCAAGCGCTGCTGCGTGATCAGGCCGTGGGTGCCGGCCTGCGACAGCTGAATCATCTTGTACAGATAGGCGGGCACGGGGTCCCAGTCTTGCTGCGACAGCAAGGGGTCCACCTCGTCTTTCCAGAACGAGGCCGTGTCCACCCCGATGCTTTCGAGAAAACCCGACGTGCTGTCAGACGCCAGCGTGTCGTCGAAGTCGAAAATCAGGGCGATGACGTCGGACATGGAATTGGGGGATAAGGGCGAGTGGAAACGAAACGGCACGCGCGGGTGACGCAAACAGAGGGCGCAAAAAAGCGCACAGCCGCCATTTTGCCTGAATGTGGTGGCGGCTGTGCGCGGTGCCTGCGTACGGCCACGTTAAGCCCGTGGCCGTGCGCCCTTGCCGATTACTGACGCATCGGCGCGTTCATCGTGCCGGCGGCGGGCACCGAGCCCGGGGCGGGAGGCGGAGGCGCCATGCCGGGGGCCGGAGGCGGCACGCTGCCCGCCGGCACCTGGATCACGGTTTCGCGCAGCACGCCCCCACCCTGCACGCTGCCGCGCACGTTGGTGGGCGACGACATCTGGGTCAGGCAGTCTTGACGCGATTCCGCGGGCAGGCGGTTGCAGCGGTCAACCATGTTCTGCTGATGCTGGTCCGTGGTGCCATCCTTCAGGTTCTGGCGATTGGCCTCATCGCGCGCCGCGCCGGCTTCGCGCATGCAGGTTGCGCGGTCCTGGTTGGTCTGGCCGCTCTTGCACTTGGCCACATCCTGCTCGTACTGGGACTGGATGCCGGCGCGGCCGATCGCATCTGCCGCGTGGACCGCTCCCGCGGCCATCATCAAGCCCGCCGCGCAAAGGGATGCCGCAAGGCGTTTGGTATGCATGGGTCGTTTGTTCATGGCCAGCTCCTTTAAGAATTGAACCGAAAACGGCGATGACCCGACAGCGGTCACGCCGCTTGCTTGGAATCCACTATCCCACGATGCCGCGTCGGGGACATGTCCAGCAACGTGAATTCGTAAGTTGACGTATCAAACATCGGATGCGCGCAGGCCAGATCCCGGAAGGCGATCCTGACGAAAAAACAGGGGCGGTTGGCCCCTGTTGCGTTGATTGCCGCAGCGCAGCACGGCATGAGCCGTTCACAAGCCGTGGCGCTTGTTACCAGTGCTAGCGGGCGTCGAGATCGGCGTCGGCCTTGGTCAGGCGCTTGCGGTAGGTGGCGGCGCGCATCAGCAGCATTGCCGTCACCGGCGACGACACCACCAGCAGCAGCGTGATGATCACTTCGTGAAATACGGGCCGCGCGGACAAGGCCGAGAACACCAGGATCGATGCCGCCAGCACGCAGCCGCAACCCAGCGTGTTGCCCAAGGTGGGCGCGTGGATGCGGGCGTAAAACGAGCGAAAGCGCAGCAGGCCGGCCGAACCGGTCAGCGCCAGCAGGCCGCCCAGCACCAGCAGGATGCAGGCGGGAATGCCGGCCCACAGGGGGATGGTGGCCTCGATCATGGCTCGATGACCTCGCCGCGCAGCAGGAAGCGCGCCATGGCGGTGGAACCGACGAAGCCGAACAAGGCGATCAGCAGCGCGATGTCGAAATACAGCGACGAACCCGAGCGGATGCCGAAGACCAGCATGGTCAGCATGCCGTTGATATACAGCGTGTCCAGCGCCAGCACGCGGTCCTGCGCGGTGGGTCCGCGCAGCAGGCGGATCGCGGCAAACACCATGCCCAGCGCGAAACACACCAGGGCGAAGGACGCCGCCCAATACAGTGCGGTGTTCATAGTCATTCAAACATCTCCATCAACGGGCGCTCGTAGCGCTCCTGCACCAGCTTGACCCAGTCGTCTTCGTTCTGAAGGTCAAGCACGTGCAGCTTCAGGCTGTGGTCGGGCGTCAGGTCCACCCAGACCGTGCCAGGGGTATAGGTGACGATGCAGGCCAGCATCGCCAGGCCGTGCGGGTCGCGCATCGTCAGCGGGATCATGATGAAGCCAGGCGAAAAATCATTGCGCCGGGGGTTCAGGATCAGTTTGCCTACGGCAATGTTCGACTTGATGATGTCGACCGTCACGTGCAGGAACAGCGGCACGGCCTTCCAGAGCCGGTGCGGACGCCCATGCAGCGGACGCAGCCGGGATGCCGCCCAGGTGAACCACAGCGCCAACGCTGCGCCCAGCGCGACCTGCCCGGCGGACAGGCTTTCGTTCAGCACCAGCCACAGGACGAACAGGAATACCGGCAGGAAAAGGAAGTAAAGGCGGCGCATCAGCTTCCTCCTTGCGCGCCGCGCACGGTCTGCGCGGACATGACGGCATCAATATAAGACTTGGGTTGATCCAGCGAGCGCGCTGCGTCGTCCAGATAGGCCGACACCGGGCCTGCACCCGCCGCCAAGCCCACGCACAACAACAGCAGCACGGCCACCGGCCCCGCTTCGATCACGCGCAGGCGCGGCGTGCTGCGATCGTCGCTGGCCCAGAACACGCGGATGCCCGTGCGGCCCAGCCCAATCAGCCCCGCCAGGCCCGACACGAGCACGGCGGCCACCAGAATCCACGCGTCCATCGGCGGCGCGGATTCCGTGGCGGCGGACACGGCCGCCGACAACAGCGAGAACTTGGCCACAAAACCGGACAAGGGCGGCAAGCCCGTCACCAGCAAGGCGCAGCAAATGAAGGCCAGCCCCAGGAAGGCCATGGCCGCCGGAATGGCCACGCCCACCACGTCGTCGGAGCGGTTGACCGAGGCCGGGTCGTCCAGGTCGAAGGCGTCGAGCGTCACCGCCAGCACGTTCGCGCCAAAGCTGCGCGTGCGTTCGATGAGTTCAGCCAGCATGAAGAACGCGCCCGTGGTCAGCACGGAACTGATCAGGTAGAACAGCGCCGGGCCGGTCAAGGTGACGCCCGGCATGCCCAGCGCTGTGAGCAGCGTGCCAGCCGAGACGATGACGCAGTAGCCCACCATCTTCTCCAGCTGCTGCGTGGCCAGCAAGCCCAGCGCGCCGAACAGCAGCGTGGCCAGGCCCGCTGCGAACATCCAGTCCAGGCTGAAGGCCGCGGGCGCTCCCGAAGGCAGCAACAGCGAGCCGATGCGCAAGAGCGCATAGATGCCGACCTTGGTCATGATGGAGAACATGGCCGCAATGGGCGCGCCGGCCGAACCGTAGCCCTTGACCAGCCAGAAGTTCAGCGGCCACGCGCCCGCCTTCACCAGGAAGGCCACGCCCAGAATGGCTGCGCCGGCTTCGAACAGCATGCGGTCGGGGCCTGCCAGATTGCCCGCGCGCAGGGCCAGGTCAGCCATGTTCAAGGTGCCGGTGACACCGTAGATGAGCGCAATGCTGATCAGCAGCAGGAACGACGCCACGAGGTTCACGGCGATGTATTGCAAGCCGGCGCTGACGCGCGCAACCCCCGAGCCATGCAGCAGCAAGCCATAGGAGGCGGCCAGCAGCACTTCGAAGAACACGAACAGGTTGAAGAGGTCGCCGGTCAGGAAGGCGCCATTCAAGCCCATCAACAGGAACTGGAACAGTGAATGGAAGTGAACGCCCGCGCGGTCCCAGCGGGCCAGCGCGTAGGTCAGCGTGGCCAGGCCCAGCACGGCGGTCAGCGTCAGCATGACGGCGGCCAGGCGGTCGACGACCAGCACGATGCCGAAGGGAGCCGGCCAGTCGCCCACCAGGTAGACCCCTACCCCGGTTGGCCAGACATCCGGCACGCCGCCGCCCGCCACCACCAGCAAGGCGATGGCGGCCGCCAGTTGCGCCAAGGTCGCAACCATTGAAATGGCGCCCCGCGTGTAGCGGCTGGTATCGGCCAGCAACAGCATCACCGCGCCCGCAACGAGCGGCGTGATGATCGGCAGAATGGGAAGGTGTTGAAGCCAGAAACTCAAGATTGGGACTCCCGTCCATCAACGTGGTCGGTACCCGTAAGGCCGCGAGAGGCCAGCAGAACAACCAGGAACAACGCGGTGGTGGCGAAGCCGATCACAATTGCCGTCAGCACCAAGGCTTGCGGCAAGGGGTCGGCGTACCAGGAAGGGTCATGCGCCGCGGCGGGGTCCAGCACCGGCGGGCGGCCCGAGGTAAGGCGGCCCATACCGAAAATGAACAGGTTCACCGCGTAGGACACCAGCGACAGCCCCATGATGAATTGGAAGGTGCGCGGGCGCAGCAGCAGCCAGACGCCCGAACCCGCCAACACGCCGATCGCAATGGCATAAATCAATTCCATCAGGCTTCCCCTGTTTGTGCGGCGGCCGCTTGCATTTCGGCGGCGGCCTTGCGTTGCGCGCGCAGCGATTGGTGAGCCAGCGCCACCAGCACCAGCACGGTGGAGCCAACGACCAGCATGTACACACCCAGGTCGAACAGCAGCACGCTGGACAAATGAATATGGCCGATCACTGGCAGCGCCACATCCCAGGCCAGCGCGGCCAGGAACGGCTTGTATGCCAGCCACGCCGTGACCGCGGCGGCGCCTGCCGCCAGCAAGCCCAGGCCGATCCAGTTCTGCGGGTTGAGGCGGCTGCGCGACTCCACCCAGTACACGCCGCCCACCATGTATTGCAGGATGACGGAGGTGGCGAAGATCAGGCCGCCCACAAAACCGCCGCCCGGCTGGTTATGGCCACGCAGCAGGAAGTAGACCGAGATCAGCGCCGAGGTAGGCAGCAACAGGCGCACCAGCACCGTCGGCACCATCATCGAACCCGTCGGCACGACCGACTTGATATCGGGCGCGGCCGGCACGCCGCCATCCTGTTCCTTCTGCTGGCGCGGCAGGTCGGCGCTTTCGGCGGCCGGACGGAAGCGGCGCAGCAGCGCGTAGACCGTCAGCGCCACGATGCCCAGCACCGTGATTTCGCCAAAGGTATCGAAGCCGCGGAAGTCCACCAGAATCACGTTCACCACGTTGGTGCCGCCGCCATCAGGCAGCGCGCGGTCCACAAAGTAGGACGAAATGGTCTCGCCTTGCGGGCGCACCAGCACGGCGTAGGCCAAGGCCGCCATGCCCGTGCCGGCGGCCGTGGCCATTAACAGGTCGCGCAGGCGGCGGCCGCGGGCGCGCAACGTGGCCTTCAGAGTTTCTTCGTCGTCCTGTTCAATACGGCGGGGCAACCAGCGCAGGCCCAGCAGCAACAGCACCACCGTGACGACTTCCACCGACAACTGGGTCAACGCCAGGTCAGGCGCCGAGAACCAGACGAAGGTCAGGCAGGTGATCAGCCCCGCCCCACCGGCCAGGGCCAGCGACGCCAGACGGTGGTATTTGGCCTGATAGGCGGCGCCCAGCGCGCAGGCCGCGCCCACCACCCACATCAGCGCAAACGCCGGGTCGATGGCCGACATGCGTTCGGTGCCGTCCAGCCAGCCGCCCCCGCGCAGCGGCAGCCAGGCCACGAACAAGGTCCCCAGCACAATCAGCAGCATCTGCACTTGCAGGCGCGTGGATGACACCCAGCGCAGCAGCCAGGCAGCAGCTACGCTGGAGCCGTCCAGCAAGGCCTCAAACGTGCGCCGGCCATCTAGGCGATAGATGAACGGCACGCGGCCGGGGTTCGCGCGCTGATGCGCCCGCAACGCCAGATACAGCAGCACGCCCGCAGCGGTTGCGACCATGCTCATCACCAGCGGCAGATTCACCCCGTGCCACACGGCCAGGCTGTATTCGGGCATGTTCTCGCCCAGAATGCTGCGCGCGGCGGTCGCCAGGAACGGGCCGACCGTCAGGCCAGGCAACACGCCCACCAGCAAGCACATGAACACCAGCAATGCGCTGGGGAACAGCATCCAGCGCGGCGGCTCGTGCGGGGCGCGCGGCAGGTCGGTGGCCGGCGGGCCGAAGAAGACTTGCAGAATGAAGCGCAGCGAATAGGCCACGCTGAACGCGCCGGCGATGGTCGCCATCAGCGGCAGGCCGATTTCGGTAAAGCGGTCGCCGCTGACAAAGGTGGTTTCGGCGAAGAACATTTCCTTGGACAGGAAGCCGTTCAGCAACGGCACCCCCGCCATGGACGCCGCCGCCACCATCGCCAAGGTGGCGGTGATGGGCATGGCTTTATAGAGCCCTGACAAACGGCTCAGGTCGCGCGTGCCGGTTTCGTGGTCGACCACACCCGCCGCCATGAACAGCGACGCCTTGAAGGTGGCGTGGTTGATCATGTGGAAAATGGCGGCCACCAGCGCAAGCTCGCTGTTCAAGCCCAATAGCAGCGTGATCAGGCCCAGATGGCTGATCGTGGAATACGCCAGCACGCCCTTCATGTCCTGCTGGAAGATGGCGGCGTACGCGCCCAGCACCAGGGTGATCAGCCCGGCGCCACCAATGATCCAGAACCATTGATCCGTGCCTGCCAACACCGGCCAGAACCGCGCCAGCAGGAACACACCAGCCTTCACCATGGTGGCCGAGTGCAGGTAGGCCGACACCGGCGTGGGGGCCGCCATGGCGTTGGGCAGCCAGAAATGGAATGGGAACTGCGCGCTTTTGGTCAGCGCGCCCAGCGCCACCAGCACCAGCACGGCGGGATACCAGGGGTCGGCGCGCACAAGATCGCCCGAGGCCAGCACGCGATCCATGTCGTAGCTGCCCACGATATGGCCCAGGATCAGCACGCCCGCCAGCAGGCAGAGCCCGCCCGCACCCGTTACCGTCAACGCCATGCGCGCGCCGCGGCGGGCGTCCAGGCGATGGTGCCAGTAGGCGATCAGCATGAACGACGCCAGGCTGGTCATTTCCCAGAACAACACCAGCTGGATCAGGTTGCCGGACAGCACCACGCCCAGCATGGCGGCCATGAAGGCCTGGAAGAAAGAGAAGAAGCGCGGCACCGGGTCTTCCGGCGACATGTAGTAGCGCGCGTACAGCACCACCAGCGCGCCCATGCCGGAGACGATCAGCGCAAACAGCCACGCGTAACCATCCATGCGCAGGGTGAATTGCAGGCCCAGGGCGGGCGCCCAGGGCATGTCCGCCCGGATCACGCCGCCGTTGGCGACTTCCGGGTACAGACTGGCAATCAGAACCACACAGGCCAGCGCGATGAGGCCGGCCAGCCACGCCTCGGCATTGCGAGCGTTGGATGGCAGCAGCGCGGCGCACAGGCTGCCGGCAAACGGCAGAGCGAGGATCAGGATCAGCGACATGGCGTTCCGAGAATGTCCGGGCCCCCTCCCGCCAGCACGTGGCAGCGAAAGACGAAACAGACCGGGGATTAACAACAAAGACGGAACCCTGGCCCGGTGCGTCGCTGCACTACACGTTGCCCCGCGGGGACATCAACCAACGCCCATTGAACGGCGCAGACAGAAACAAACGCAATAGCTTTCTTGCAAGACCGGCCAAGAATCTCATCCGAAAAATATCAGATTCTTGTAAGTTATGCAGAGATTTATGCGTGAACCCGGCTAATGACAGCACGATGACTGCGCAATGATTGCGCAATGACAGCTAATCGACATTTGTTCATCTTATTGTCAGGCTTGGCTTTTTCGGCGAACTGCCGTCATTTTCAGGCAACGTCACGGCGCTCAAAAAATATTTTCGGCAGGCAGGGTGAATCCTGAGTTGACCCTAGGGGGATTCCTGTGTGGAATTGCGTCCACGAAGTGTATGCAACTCCCGTATCCGGCTACGCACGCTTCACCGACGCCCGCCCAAGAAGCCGGCCGGCTCGGAACAACAATATGGAGAAGACTCTTGACCGTGCTGTCTCATGCCAAGGCCGTTCTGGCCGCCGCCATTGCAGGCGTCTGCTTTAGCTCGGCGGCTCTTGCCGCTGACCCCTACCCCAACAAACCCATCCGCCTGATCGTCCCGTTTGCGGCCGGCGGCACCACCGACATCGTGGCCCGCATCGTGGCCGAAGGCCTGGGCCGTGAGCTCGGCCAGGCCGTGGTCGTGGAAAACCGCGGCGGTGGCGGCGGCTCGATCGGCGCTGACGCGCTGGTCCGTTCCGCGCCGGACGGCTACACGCTGGGTGTCGCCACCGTCAGCACCATGGCCACCAACCCGGCCACCAACCCCAAGAACCCGTACAACCCGATCAAGGACTTCACGCCGATCACCAACCTGGTGAACGTGCCGAACGTGCTGACGGTGAACCCGGCCGTACCCGCCAAGAACCTGGCTGAATTCATCAAGCTGCTGCAAGACAACCCGGGCAAGTACAGCTACGCCTCGTCGGGCGCGGGCGGCATCGGCCACCTGGACGGCGAATTGTTCAAGTCGCTGACGAAGACCGACATGGTGCACGTGCCTTACCGCGGTTCTGGCCCGGCGCTGAATGATGTGATCGCCGGCCAGGTGAACGCCCAGTTCGACAACCTGCCGTCGTCCATGCCCCACATCCAGGCCGGCAAGCTGCGCGCTCTGGCTGTGGCCGCCCCCAAGCGCCTGCCCGCTCTGCCGGACGTGCCTACCTTCAAGGAAGGCGGCCTGCCTGAAATGGACAACATGGCCTGGTACGGGCTGGTGGCTCCTGCCGGCACGCCCAAGGCGGTGGTGGACCGCATTCATGACGCCGCCGTCAAGGCGCTGAAAGACCCGAAGATCGTCCAACGTCTGGCTGACGGCGGATCGCTGGTGGACGGCAACACGCCCGCCGAGTACGCCGCCCAGATCCAGCGTGAACTGGAACTGCGCCAGCGCATCGCCAAGGAACGCAACATCGTTTCGACGAACTGATCGTCACCGCGGGCAAGCCGTTCTCTGTCAGGGGGACGGTTTGCCCACTTGACTAGCGATGCCTGGGTGTTAGCATCTGCCCCCGTGCGATCCGATTTTTCTCCCATCCCTCCCGCTGCTTGCGTCCTCTGCGCCCTGCGCTCGACTCTGTTGAGCTCGCAGGAAGTCGCCGCGCGTTCCGCTTACGCGCGCTCCAAGCCCGGCTAATCCGCCGGCGTCTTCGCTCCCCCCTCTTTCATTCCGGCCTGCCGCCGGCGGCCTGAGCACATCGCTACGGGTTGCCGCCACACATCGGCCGGCGGTTGTCCTGCCGCGTGGCCGGACGCCCGCGCCTGAATCTTTGCTGCCTGCCGCGCGCAGGCGGCCCGGCCACGCACCGATCTTCGTCTAAGCGCCATGCAACTCACCAAGAAATTCGTCAAAGCCAAGAACCCCTGCGCGGGAGGCTACAAATGGTTCATCCGCGACCACAACGGCCAGGGGGACTACCAGGCCGTGCTTGACGCCTTGGTCGCCGACGGCCGCGTCAGCGACGCCTGCTGGCTGCTGGACCAGTTCGGCCCCACCGATGCGGTGCTGAAACTGGAGGCCGTGGACGCCAACGCCATCGTGTTCGCCGGCACGCTGGAAGTGCGCATGGGCATCAACGTGGACTCGGTCGTGCGCGCCGGCCGCAGCATCATCACGGGCGGCGGCATCCGCGCGGGCGAAACCATCATGGCGGGCGAAAACATCACGGCGGCCGCCAATATCGCCAGCGGCGGCAACCTGCGCGCAGGCGGCGACATCATGGCCGACTGGGGTATCGACGTCGCAACGCGTCTGGATTGCGGCGGCAACGTGCGCGCAAAGTGGGACATCTGCGCGGGCCAGGACTTGGCCGTGACCGGCCACCTGCATGCCGGCCAAGACGTGCAGACCCAAGGCGCCATCAAATGCGGCCAGGGCATCAAGACGGGCGGCGACGTGCGCGCCGACAAGGAAATCAATGCGGGCAGCGGTATCCAGGCGGGCGGCGCGATCGAATGCGGCGAACACCTGGCCTCCGGCTGGGGCATCATCGCCGGCGGCGACATCCGCGCCCAGGGGTCGATACGCGCCGGTGAAGGCGTGCAAGCCGACGGCCTGATCCAGGCAGGCGACGGCCACGGCGTGTACGCCGGCCTGAGCGTCCGGCTGGACGCCTGGTCCGTGTGCGCGCTGGTGATCGCCCAGGCCCGCCCTGCCCAATTGGTCAGCGGACATTGGGCAGGGGCAGGCGCGCACGACCCGGCAAGCGAGCCGCACGCGCAGGCGGCGCAGGACAACCCCAGCGCCGAGGCCAGCGCTAACCGCCCCGCCCGGCCGCTGCACGCGACTCCCGCGCTGGCGTGATCGCCGCTGCCGGATGGCGCAGCACCAGCATCAGCCCCAACAGGATCGCGCCCATCCCCGCCAGGCTCAGCGCCGACAGCCGGTTGCCTAGAATCAGGTAATCCAGCGCGGCGGTGCCGGCGGGCACCAGATAGAACAGGCTGGTGACGTTGACGAGGTTACCGACCTGGATCATCCGGTAGAACAGCAGCGTCGCCCCCACCGAAATCACCAGCCCCATCCAGATCAGCGGCAGCACCAGCCCCACGCTCCATTCGGCGCGCAGGGGCTGGAACGGCGCGAACAGCAGGCACAGCGCCAAGCTGACCCCGTACTGCAAGGGCAGCACGTCCATCGGCGCCTGCTTGATGCGTTTTTGCAGCATGGCGCCCGCTGTCATGCTGAGCAAGGCCGCCAGCGCGAACGTCATGCCGGCCACCGAAAAGCGCGCCATGCCGATGCTTTGGAACACCACCATCACCAGGCCCGACAACGCCAGCAACATGCCCGCCAGACGCGCGGGTGAGTAGCGGCGTTCCATCACCGCCAAGGTCAGGATGGGTTGCGCGCCCAGCAATGTGGCCAGCACACCCGGCGTAATGCCGTGGTCCAGGGCCAGCAGATAGCAGATGGAGTAGCTGCCGATCAGCAGCAGGCCCGTGGCCGCCACCGTCCAGCGCGTGCCGGGCGCGGGCAGCCAGCGTTTGCGCCACAGGCAGATCAGCGCCAGCGCGGCCAACGCCAGAATGAAGCGCAACAACAAGAAGCCAAAAGCAGAGGCGTGCGACAGCCCCCATTTCGCGAAGATTGCGCCGCCGCTCCACAGCAGCACGAACAAGGCCGTGGAGCCATAGGCCGTCCACGAAGATCGATTCAAAGACATGAGATTTCACCTGTCAGGGTAAGCACAGGCTCCAGCCCCGGCCTGGCGCGTGCCGGGCGGGTCGCGCACAGATCCGCGGCGCAGGCGAACGCCGAAGGCGTCAACGCGTCATGCGGATGACCGTGCGAACGATTCGAAGGGCTGGAGTCGGGAAGACGAACCGGCGTTTAGCCGGATACGACCGCCGAGGGCGGATACGCGCCGACGACTACGCCGGAAGGCGGAGAGTCAATCGGCGGCGAGACCGGCGGTGACAGCACCACCGAGAGGACAGGTGAAAAGACGACAGACGACAACCCCCGCGCGCACGCAAAACCGCCGTCTGCGTGGGCAGCGGCGGTCGAGGCAAACAGGTTGGTGGCGTCGGGCATTTGCGTAGCGTAGCGACGGGCGTGAAACTCGTCAAGCCGCGCCGCTACGCTTGCGTTACCCGCCGATGCGGCGCTGCTCCACACCCATGTCCCGCCACGCGTCGCCATGGCAGGTGAACATCAGAATCTGATGACGGGTTGCGGCATCGAACAAGGCGCGCTTCATGAAGTCGCGCCGCGCGTCGTCCGTATGCACCAGCGCATCGTCCAGCAGCAGCAAGGTAGGCCGCCCCGCTTCTTGCAGCAGGTCGGCATAAGCGAAACGCGCAAGAATGCCCAGCTGCTCGCGGGTGCCGAAGCTCAGCGCGTCGAGCAGATCTTCGCCATCCCCGCGACGCAAGGCCGTGGGCAACAAGGCATCGTCCAGGCGCAGCGCCGCATCGGGAAACAGCAAGGCCAGATAGTGATTCAAGCGGCGGGCCAGCGGCGCTTGCAGCCGTTGTGTTGCCGCCGCACGCTTGTCGGTCAGCAGCTTCAGCAACAAGTCCAGCGCCGCCGCACGGCGCGCCAGCTCATCGCGCCGGCGGGTCAGGCGCTCGCAGTCTGCCGCGGCCTCGGACAAGCGTTCGCCCAAGCCTTGTGCGCCCGCCTGATCCAGCTTGCCTTGCAGTTGCAGGATCTCGCCGTGGCGCTTGTGCTGCGCCTCGCGTTCGATACCGGCTGACTTTTCATAGCGCTTGACGTCCTGCTCGACCAGTTCCGGCCGGTGTTCGGCCAGCGCAGTTTGCGCCTCGCGCACACGGCGGTCCAATGCATCGTGGCCGCTGCGCACCTCTGCCAGCCGGCCCGCGCGCGCCTGACGTTGCGAAGCACGTTCAGCGGACTGCATGTCGGCACCGCGAGCCGCCGCCTGCCCTTCCAGCAATTGCGCGCGCGCCATATCCGCATCAAGCGCGCGCTGCGCAGCCGCCAGCGACGCTTCGGCCTGCGCGGCCACGGCTTCCGCTTCACGCAAGGCCTGCGTGGCGGCGGGCAAATCGTCGTTCCCGCCTTCGACGGCCGCAGGCAATTTCGCCAAGCGCTCTTGCAAAGGCACGCGGCGAGCCAGGGCGTCGTCGCGCTGGCCACGCAACACATCCATGCCCTTGGGCGCATGGATGGCCAGCGTATTGCGCATGCCGGCCAGTTCGCGTTGCAACGCCGTGTAGCGGGCGTGGCGTTGTTCGGCATCGGCCAGCGTCGCCACGCCCAGGCGTTCCAGCAACGCGGACCATGCCCGTTGCAGATCGTCCCGTTCGCGCTTAAGCGCTGGCAAGTCCTGGCCGCCCGGCTCGATGCGAAAGCGCCCCACGCCCGGCAGATCCAGCTCGGCAAGCGACGTCAGCAACACCTGATCAGCGCCCGTCAACGACTTGCCATCCAGCGTGGCCTGCTGCCCGGCGTTCAATTCGTACGACAAGCGCGTGGCGATGGCCTGCTGGCGCACTTGCAGATTGGCCAGCGCGCGTTCGGACTGGCGCAAGGCGTCGATATCGGCGTCGGCAATCTCGATGCGCAGCGCTTCGGTCTTCAGCAGCGAGCCTTGTTCGATCAGCGCCGTGGCGGCTTTCAGCGCATCGTCCAGGCGTTCGATTTCGGCGTTCAGCTGCGCGAGCTGGCGCTCGACGTCACGGCGATCCGCCACCGCTTGTACGGCCGCCACCCGCAAGCGCGCCGCGTCAACCGCGGCGGCGTGCGTCTGGCGCTGCTGCTGCGCGCGCGCCAAGGGTTCCTGCGCGGCATCCACGCGCGCCCTTGCGGCTTGCGCTTCCTTCACCAGCGCCTGGTAGTCGGATTCGTCCTGCTGATCGCGGCGCACCTGGTCCTGCAACAGGGCCAAGGTCTGGGCGGCTTGCGTCTGTTCGCGGCGCAGGCCTTCGAAGGCCTCGCGTTCTTTGGCAAGTGTGGCCAGGCGGGCGCGCGCATCAGCGGCCTTGGCCTCGAATTCCTTCCAGGGTTCGGTGGCTTGCGCGCGCTCGTGGTCGCGGCGCAGCTCGGCCAGACGGTCCACATCGGCATTCAACTGCGCCATGGCGGCGGCGCAGTCATCACGCTCGGCCGTGGCGCGCGCCAAGGCGTCCTCGGCGTCTTTGTAGATGCCCTTGGGGCGGCCGTTGCGGGCGTCCAGCAACGCGGCGCGCTCGGCCGATACGCGTTCATACAGGCGGTCGCCATCAGACGACGTCAGTTCGCCCGACAGCTGCGTCAGCGCGTCGCGCAGATGCGAACCGGCATAGCCCGCCGCCTCTTGCAGATTCTGGCCATCGCCTTGTTGTATCCATAGCAGGCCGGGAATGCCAGCCAGGTCGGGCTTGCTCTGGCCGCGTCCGGGCAGCTCGAAGCCCAGCAACGCCGCCAGCGCATTTTCGGCCTCTTCGCCATCCAGGCGCTGCGCGCCGCCGTCGATCAGCAGCTCGCAGCGCGCGCGTGACAGGAATTGCTTCTTCAACACATAGTCGTGGCCCGCATGCGCGAACGACAGCTCAACGCTGGGCCGCGCGCCCGACTCGCCACGCGGCGCCAGGTCCGCGACCTTGCTGGTGCTGTAGCGTTCCAGGAACGCGGCGCGGATGGCGGTGGCGACGGTGCTCTTGCCGGCCTCGTTGGCGCCCACGAACAGGTTCAGCCCGTCTTGCAAGCCGTCCAGCACCAGAGGCTGACGGAACTTGCGGAATTCCTCCAATGCAATGCGCGAGAGCTTCATTTGGCGGCTCCCGAGGCGCTATCGCGCTGAAACCGCAGCAGCAGCCGCAAGGCCTCGCTGGCGACGGCAGCCTGCTCGCCCTCGCCTTGCATCGCTTGCAACTGCGCCGCCACGTCGGCCACATACCCACTGGCGCCCAGCTCGGCCAGGTCCGCTAGATCGGGTTCCAGGCGCAGGCCGGACAGGTCGGGCAACAAGGCGCGGGCCTGCGCCGCCGCCAAGTCCACGGCGCGCTGCAAGGTGTCCAGCGTTTCCATATTGGCGTGGCCTTGCACGTCCAACCGCAACACGTCTTCGGCACGCGTTTGCGCCAGCCGTTCCGCCAACGCGTGCGCGTCGCTGGGCAGGCTGATGGTTTCGTCCCACGCCGACCAGCGGTACTTGCCGGTAGCGACCCGTTCGACAACCGGCGCCGCGCCCGGCGCATCGATGCGCACGTCCAGCACATAGCCGGGCTCGTTGCCGCGAAAGCGGTCTTGCTCGGGCGTGCCGGCATACCAGGTGTGCGCGTCGATGGACAGGCAGCCATGCCAATCGCCCAGCGCCAGGTAGTCCAGCCGGGCGCGCGTGGCGCGGTCGGGTGCGATGGGGTTGGTGGCGTCGATGGCGTCGGGCAGCCGGCCAGACACGCTGCCGTGGGCCAGGCCCACGCGCACGCGCCCCGCAGGGGTGTCCAGCGTGTCGAACGCCTGAGTGACATCGTCGTAGGTGTGGCGTTGCGTCAGCGGCGCCGCCAGCACGGCCAGGTTGATGGCGGGCAGGTCGACGACGCCTACGCGCAATGGCACGTGCACGTTGGCGGGAATGCAGCCCAGCTGCATCGCGCGGCTCCAGACGCTGTCGGCCAAGGCGGCATCGTGGTTGCCCGCAATCATTACCCAGGGTCCAGCGTAGCCGGACATAGCGGCGAACAGCCGGCGGATCGTGCGGTCGGACACGCCTTGCGTGTCGAATACGTCACCGGCGACCAGCACGGCGTCCACGCCGCGCTCGGTGGCTAGCTGGGCGATGCGGCCGACGACGTCAAAGCGCGCCTCGGCCAGCATGGCGGCATCATCGGTTTCGAACTGGCCGTATTGACGGCCGATCTGCCAATCGGCGGTATGCAGAAAATGGGTCATGCGCCGATTTTGGCACAAGCAAACTCAAGCGCCCTTGCCGCCCAGCACCAGCGTCGGCTCGGCGGCCGCGTTGCGGTCATAGCGCGACAAGCTCAGGCCGTCGGTACGGATCGCGGGGCGCTGGCCCATGACCTGATCGGCCACCAGCTTGCCGGAGCCGCACGCCATGGTCCAACCCAGTGTGCCGTGGCCGGTGTTCAGGTACAGATTGCCGTAGCGGGTGGGGCCGACAACCGGCGTGCTGTCCGGCGTCATCGGGCGCAGGCCCGTCCAGAACTCGGCTTGCGCGACGTGGCCGCTGTCGGGGAACAGGTCGTTGACGACCAGCTCCAGCGTCTTGCGGCGCGCGTCTTTCAAACGCAGGTCAAAGCCCGACAGCTCGGCCATGCCGCCCACGCGGATGCGCTCGTCGAAACGGGTGACGGCAATTTTGTAGGTCTCGTCCAGGATGGTGGAGACGGGCGCGGCGCTTTCGTCCTTCAGCGGGATGGTCAGCGAATAGCCCTTGACCGGGTACACCGGCAGATCCAGGCCCAGCGGTTCCAGGAAGCCGCGCGTGTAGCTGCCAAAGGCGGCCACGTAGCGGTCGGCGGTCAGCACTTCATTGCCCACGCGCACGCCGGTAATCTGGCCGCCTGCCGTGTTCAGGCCCGACACGGTCTGGTTGTAGCGGAACTCCACGCCCATCGCCACGGCCATCTCGGCCAGCCGGGTGGTGAACAGGCGGCAGTCGCCCGTTTCGTCATTGGGCAGGCGCAGGCCGCCGGCAAGCTTATGGATCGAACGCGCCAGCGCAGGTTCGGCCGTTACCAGACGGTTGCGGTCCAGCAGTTCGTACGGCACGCCCACGTCTTCCAGCACGGCGATGTCGCGGCGGGCGGCTTCCATTTGCGCGTCGGTGCGGAACAGCTGCAACGTGCCGCGCGTACGCTCTTCATAATGAATGCCGGTGGACGCGCGCAGCTCGCGCAGGCAATCGCGGCTGTATTCGGCCAGGCGCAGCATGCGTTCTTTATTGACCGAATAGCGGTCGGCGGAGCAATTGGCCAGCATCGCCGCCATCCATTTCAGCTGATACAGGCTGCCGTCCAGGCGGATCGCCAGCGGCGCATGCTTTTGAAACAGCCACTTGATCGCCTTCAGCGGAATGCCGGGCGCCGCCCAGGGCGTGGAATAGCCCGGCGAGACCTGACCGGCGTTGGCGTAGCTGGTTTCCTGGGCAGCGGCGGGCTGGCGGTCCAGAACCGTGACCTTGGCGCCCTGGCGGGCCAGGTAATACGCGGTCGTGGTGCCGATAACGCCGCTACCTAGGACGATCACATGCATGATTCTTTCCGTATTTGGATTTGCTCAGTAATTTCGGTAGTCTATGACCCTCGTCGCAGTGAAAAGCACTGATTATTTTGCTTTGCCAGTGCTTTTTCTCGGGCGCCCCCCTTTTTCCGATCGCCAAAAGTGAAATGCGCGACCTCGATAGAATCGACCTGAAAATTCTGGATATCCTGCAGCGCGAAGGCCGCATTTCGGTCACGGAATTGGCCGAGCGCGTAAGTCTGTCCGCCACGCCCTGCTCCGACCGCGTCAAACGGATGGAGCGCGAAGGCGTCATCACGGGTTACCATGCGCGCGTCAATCCGGCCGCGTTGGGCAAGAACCTGCTGGTCTTTCTGGAAATCAAGCTGTCGGCCAAATCGGGCGATGTGTTCGACAAGGTCAAGAAAGAGCTGCTGTATGTGCCGGAAGTCATGGAATGCCACCTGGTGTCGGGTGATTTCGACTACCTGGTCAAGGCCCGCCTGACGGAAATGAACGAATACCGCCGCCTTCTTGGCGAAATCCTCAAACGACTGCCAGCGTCCGCGGAATCCCGCAGCTACGTCGTGATGGAGGAAATCAAGGAAACGCTGTACCTGCCCGTGGACCGCTAGGTCCGACCCCACATTCTTTAGTCCCGGTCTTTAGCCCCCCTTATGACTCGTCTCTACAAATACTTCTTCCGCGGCCTGATCACGGTGCTGCCGCTGGCGCTGACCATCTACCTGCTGTACATCTTCCTGGCCTGGACCGAGGCCGTGGCGCTGACGTTCCTGCGCCCCTTCATCGGCGGGTTCTACGTGCCGGGCATGGGGCTGGCGCTGGGCATCCTGGGCATTCTGGCCATTGGCTACCTGGTGTCCAAGCAGCGCGTGCAGCGCTTTTTGACCGTCGTGGAAATGCCCTTCACCAACCTGCCGGTGGTCAAGAGCATCTATTCGTCGCTGAAGAGTTTTGCCGATTACTTTTCGCCCAGCTCCAAGAACACGGCGCAGCAGGTCGTGATTCTGCGCGTGCCGGGCCAGCAGCTGGAGCTGGTCGGCCTGGTCACCCGCCGCAGCATGGAAGGCCTGCCCGAAGGCTTCACGCAGGGCGACCGCGTGGCGGTTTACCTGCCGATGGGCTACATGATTGGCGGCTACACCGTCTTCGTGCCGCAAGACTGGGTGCAACCGATTCAAATGTCGGTGGAAGAAGCGATGCGTTCGTCGCTCATCGCCTGGATGGCGCGCGCTGAAAGCAACCACCGCCCGGCTGCGCCCGCGGCAACGGATACGGCGGCAACGGACACGCCGGCCCCTGTCCCGCCGAACGCGGCCCCTTCTGCCACGGCCCCTTCCGCCTCGGCTCCCTCTGATTTGCCGCCCGCGCCCCCCCGTAGCGGCGGCCCGGTCTGACCGGATTTTTCATTCGTTTACGCGCAACCCATGCCTCTTATTGAATTCACGCTCGCCGAAGGCAGCCCCTACATTGAAATCAACCAGCTCTTGAAAGCCACCGGCGTTTGCGACAGCGGCGGCGCGGGCAAGATGATGGTGGCCGACGGCCTGGTCAGCGTGGGCGGCGTCGTCGAAACGCGCAAGACCGCCAAGATCCGCGGTGGCCAGATCGTCACCTGCGGGGACGTGCGCATCGTGGTGCGCGCGGCCGACACGCCGCCTGCCGACGCCTGAGCTTTCTTCCTTTCCGACTTTCGACACCGCCACACCGCGAGCCCCCATGAAACTCAAGATGTCCCAGAACTCCATCTTCGCCGTCCTGCTGCGTTCGCCGTGGTGGATGAGCGCGGGCGTGGCCGTCGTGCTGTGCGTGGGCGGGTTTGCCGCCCTGCCCCTGGAGTTCGCGGCGATGGGCGTGTTCGCGGCGGTGCCGTTCGCGGTCATCTCCATCATGGCGGCGTACAAGCAATTGCGCGCGCCGTCCGGCACGCGCGTACAGGCCGTGGCCGAGGCCGCCGCCGCCATGTCGTGGACAGAATTTGCGGCCACGGTCGAAGCCGGCTTCAAGCGTGACGGCTGCGAGGTCGAACGCCTGCAATCGCCCGGCGCGGACTTCGCGTTGAGCAAGGACGGCCACGTGGCCATCGTCAGCGCCAAACGCTGGAAGGCCGCCCGCGTGGGCGTGGAGCCGCTGCGCGAATTGCAAGCGGTACGCGAAAAGCGCGGCGCGCGTGAAGCGATCTATATCGCGCTGGGCGACGTGTCGGACAACGCGGCGCGCTACGCCAAATCCCAAGGCGTGTCGCTGATGACGGCGCCGGAATTGACCAAGCTGCTGCGCGACTTGCAGGTCTGACGCAAACGGCGGGACGCCCCGCCGCGGGCCTTACACCACCATCACCGAACTGGCGGCAATCACGCGCCACTGATTCTGCTCGGCATCCGGCGCCCATGTCCGCATGAAACGGAACGTGCCGTTGGCCGGCACGCCGTTGTAGCTGCCGGTGATGCGGGCCTGCACGGACACTACCGCGCACGCCTCACGCACGGCGATGTTCCATTCAGACAAATCCAGGCCGTGGATCTTCAACAAGCCCGAACGATGCGCCTCAAGATCGTCTTCGCGCGTGAACGTCCAGCCCATGTGGTTTGTGAACAGCAGGCCAGGGTCTAACAAGCGCGACAGCGCCGCAATGTCGGACGCCAGCATCGCCTGCCGCAGTTCCTCTTCCGCGGCTTGAATCCGCGCCGTGATTGTTTGGGTCATCATGCTTGCCTGATAGGGGTATGCCGTGGGGATCGATCTGCCGTGGGGATCGATCTGCCGGGGAGTCGATCCGCCGCGGCGTCGATCTGTTGCGGCGTCGATCTGTTGCGGCGTCGATCTGTTGCGGCGTCGATCTGTTGCGGCGTCGATCCCCCGGCGGGTCGGTCCATCGCCGGCATTCTATTCCGACACCAAGCGTCGTGCCTTGTTGCCAATGACTTGCACGGCGCACGCGCGATTACGATTAAATGCGCATCCCGCTGCGTCTGCGCAGTTCCTGATTATTCATTGAGACCCCTGCATGACCTACCGCATTCTTGCCGACCTGGTGCTTGTCTTGCATGGCCTGTTCGTTGCCTTCGTGGTGTTCGGCGGCCTGCTGGCGCTATGGAAGCCGCGCGCCGCGTACTGGCATCTGCCCGCGCTGGCCTGGGGCGCCATGGTCATCGGCATGGGTTGGATATGCCCGCTGACGCCGTTGGAAGTGTCGCTGCGGCAGCAGGCGGGGCAAGAAGGCTATGCGGGCGGGTTCATCGAGCATTATTTGCTGGGCGTCATCTACCCGGAAGGCATCACGCGGACGTCGCAAATCGTGCTGGCCGCGCTGCTCGTCGCCGGAAACCTGATCGTCTACACACTGTGGACGCGACGCCGCCGCCGTGACCGGGCCAGCACGCGGCTGGACGCCAGCACGAAATAGACCGGCACGCGATGGCCAGAAAGCGATAGGCCGGCAAGCGATTGCCAGGAAGCGATTGCCCGGCAGGCGATAGGCCAGCAAGCGATAAACCCGCTAGCGATAAGACGCCACGAACTGACCCGCAGCGGCGTCAGCCGCGCCCGCTGCTTTATCATGTCAGGCACCCGGCGCCCCGCCGCCCCCACGATCTCCCCCGCATGAGCTCCCACCCCGACACCCCCCAGATGATCCGCGCGTTTGACGCCGATGGCCGCGAAATTCTCGTCACCCGCGAACAATGGCGCGACAACGTGCTATTGGGCGCCATCCAAAAAAACTGGAACGATGCCGATCAACTGGCGGGCCTGATCATCCAGTCCTTGAACGATGGCTTCTTCGAGGAAATGGTCCGCCCCGCCGAACGGCTGGTGGAACTGGACGCCAACCATGAACGCGCGATCGTGCTGCAAGCCATCGTCTACATGAAGCTGGGCCGTCTGGACGACTGCGAACGCGTGCTGCTCGACTTCTGCGCGCAGCATGGCGAAACGGGCATCGTGCTGACGAATCTGGCCAAGGTTCATGCCGAGCGCGATGATGAGGCCAAGACGCTCGACACGCTGTGGCGCGCGCTGCAACGGGACCCGAACCAGGACAACGGGCTGGGCTGGTACGAAGCCATCCACCGCGATGTGGGTGGCGATGCGGCGGGCATCACCGCCATGCGCAAAGTCGCCGCGCTGCCTCAAAGCTGGCGCGCGCAGCTGTGGCTTGCGCGCGGCGAATTGGGTTCGCACAACACGGCGGGCGCGCTTGCGCTGTACCGGGAATCGCTATCGCGCGCGGGGCAACCCGTGCCGGGCGACCTGCTGATGCAGATGAGCGGCGACCTCGGCAACGCAGGGTGCATTGCCGAGATCCTGGAACTGGCGGGGCCGCACTTCGTGGCCCACGCACACGGGTTGCCAGTGGGCAATAACCTGATCAAGGCGCACCTGCATCTGGGCCAGCACGACGAAGCCCGGCGCATTCTGGATCAGCTGCACGCGATGAATCGCCCCGATTGGAAAGAGCACCTGGCGCATTGGGAGCGCGAGCTGGCGCAAGGAACAGCCTGACGCGCCTGCGCCGGCAATGAGAGAGCAGGAAATGGGAGCGCAGGCGCAGTGATTTACAACGCCCGCGCAATCACCAGGCGCTGGATATCGCTGGTGCCTTCGTAGATCTGGCACACGCGCACGTCGCGGTAAATACGCTCCACCGGGAAGTCTTTCAGGTAGCCGTAGCCGCCCAGCGTCTGGATCGCAGCCGAGCACACCTTCTCGGCCATTTCAGAGGCGAAAAGCTTGGCCATCGATGCCTCGGTCAAGGCCGGGCGGCCCGCTTCGCGCAGCGCCGCCGCATGCAGCACCATCTGACGCGCCGCGTGAATCTGCGTCGCCATATCCGCCAGCCGAAACGCGACGGCCTGATGCTCCATGATGGGCTTGCCAAAAGCTTGGCGGTCGCGGGCGTAGTCGCGGGCGCATTCAAACGCCGCGCGCGCCATGCCCACCGATTGCGAGGCAATGCCGATGCGCCCGCCTTCCAGGTTGGCCAGCGCGATCTTGTAGCCCTCGCCTTCCGCGCCCAGCCGGTATGTGGCCGGAATGCGCATGTCTTCAAAAGCGATCTGGCACGTGTCCGACGCGTGCTGCCCCAGCTTGTCTTCCACGCGCAGCACCTGATAGCCCGGCGTGTCGGTGGGCACGATGAAGGCGGAAATACCGCGCTTGCCCGCGTCCGGGTCGGTCACGGCGAACACGATGACCGTCTGGCCGCTTTTGCCTGACGTGATGAACTGCTTGGCGCCGTTCAGGATGTAGTCGTCGCCATCGCGGCGCGCGCGCGTGCGCAGGCTGCTGGCGTCCGACCCGGCTTGCGGCTCCGTCAACGCGAAGCCGCCAATGTGCTCGCCGGTTGCCAAGGGGCGCAGGAACTGATCCTTCTGCGCCTCGGTGCCGAACTTCAGGATGGGCATGCAGGCCACGGAGTTATGCACGCTCATGATGGTGGAACACGCGCCGTTCCCGGCGGCAATTTCCTCCAGCGCCACCGCGTACGACACGTAGCCGCTGGCGTTGCCGTCCCATTCCTCCGGCACCAGCATGCCGAAGAACCCCAACTGCGCCATCTCTTGAATGGCGTCGGCGGGATAGTGGTGGTCTCGGTCCCAGCGTTCGGAATTGGGCGCCAGACGTTCCGTCGCGAAGCGGCGCGCCATTTCCTGAATGCTGAGCTGTTCTTCCGTCAACAACATGTTTTTGTCTCCTGAGATGCGAGAGCGGGCTGGCGCGGGGTCGGTGCCGCCTGCTTTGTTTTGCACGGCCGCAGCGGGTTGGCGAACGTGGCACGGAATCGAGAATACACCGCACGATGGTGCGCGCGACATCCCGGCATCCACCAATAAAGAACAACATAAGTTGCGTGAATTCCCAGCTTCGCACTATCATGCAACTTACCAAGTATCTTGATAACCGCTGAAGGAGATTTTCAGATGACCTACGACGCCATCATCGTGGGCGGCAGCTTTGCCGGCCTGTCCGCCGCCATGCAATTGGCTCGCGCCAGACGGCGCATTCTGTTGATCGACGGCGGTTTGCCACGCAACCGGTACGCTGCGCATTCACACGGATTTCTGGGCCAGGACGGCAAGGCGCCCGATGAGATCTTGCGGCAAGCGCGTGAGCAGCTGGCGCAGTACCCCACCGTGAAGTTTCTGGATGGCCAGGCCGTCATGGCGCGCGAAGACGCCGGCCTGCTGCACGTGACCATCGAAGACGGACAGCACGTTCAAGGCAAGCGCCTGATTCTGGCGACGGGCTTGCGCGACGAATTGCCGGCGCTTGCGGGCCTACAGGAACGCTGGGGGCAGACGGTCTTGCACTGCCCCTACTGCCACGGCTATGAAGTCGCGGGCAGTCCGCTGGGCGTGATGGCGGCGCACCCGCTGTCGGCGCACCAGGCCATGCTGCTGCCGGACTGGGGGCCTACCACTTACTTCACCCAGGGCGAGTTCGAACCGGATGCGGAGCAAGCCGCGGTGCTGGAAAAACGCGGCGTGCGCATCGAACGCACGCCCATTGTGGAACTGATGGGCACCGCGCCAGCGCTGGATGCCGTCAAGCTGGCCGACGGGCGGCGCATGGCGATCCACGCGCTGTTTGTCGCCAGCAAAACGCACATGGCCAGCCCCTTGGCCATGCAGCTGGGTTGCGCATTCAACGAGGGGCCGCTGGGGCCGTTGATCCGAGTGGATGAGCTGCGGCAGACATCGATTCCTAACGTCTATGCCGCAGGCGACGCCGCCATTCCGATGAGCAACGCCACGCTCGCCAGCGCATCTGGCGTCATGGCGGGCGTGTGCGTGCACCGCTCGCTGGTGATGGAATAGGAATTGGGAATTGGAGAATTGGGCGCAGGCAAATCGCAACCCGCGAATCGCGAATTGCAACCTGCGAATCGCGAACCCGCCTTCCTACAGATTCGCCTTGAAGAACTCCACGATCTTGGCGTTCAAGTCCTGATGGAACTGCGGGCGGTCGAACCCTGCCGCATCCTGGCACAGGGCGGGCAAGCGTTCCGCCTGCTCCGCTCTGCACGGCGCCAGAAAAACGAAATGGCCTGCGCCCGGCACCCGCTGGAAATCCGGCGCGGCAGGCAGCGCCTGACGCACGGCGTCCACGCTGGCAGGCGTCACGCCATCACCGCCCTGCTCCGACGCCCACAGCTGCACGGGAATCTTCACGGCCTTCAAGGCGTCGCCCGGAAACGCGTTCAACGGGTCGGCAATCACCGCCGCCTTGATGCGTTCGTCTTGCACATAGGGCTGCTGCGGAATTTTTCCGCTGGCGATGTCACGGCACATCGGTAGCGTGGGCGTGTCCTGGCACGCGGCCAGCCCCGCCTGAAAATCCGGCTTGGCGCCCGCGAGCACCAGCCCGGTATAGCCGCCGCGCGAAAAACCGAAGACGCCGATCTTCGACGCGTCCACCTTCGCCTGCTGCGGCCACGCCGTAGTCATGTAGTCCACCAGCCGCCGCATTTCACGAGGCCGCGTCGAGAAGATCGACAGATACCCCTGACGTGACCGGTCTTGCGCGTTGTCGCCCACATGATTGATTGCAGCCACCACAAAGCCCGCATTCGCCAACGCGGCGGCGGTGTCGTGATGGCTCAGGAACGCGCCCGCCGAACCATGCGAGATCACGATCAACGGATGCCGGCCATCTGGCACCGGGCAATTCAACACGCCGGGTATCGTCGCCGCGCCCACCTTGATGTCGGTGGCGGGCGTGGCGCACGGGTACCAGATGCCGCCGGTCAAACCGGGGCCGTTCATGTCCATGGGAATGTTCAAGCGTTGGAAACCGGCGGCGTGCGATGACGCCATGGCCAGACTGAAAACGGCGACTGCACTGATATGGCCAAGTAGATGCGTGGACATGCTGAATGGAAATTCCGCGAAGAGGCAAAGCAGGAAAGCCGGCATTATCCCATCGCCGCCACCAGAAAAAACAGGAACGAAAAAGGCGCTGCGTTGCCGCAGCGCCTGGTTGGCGATACGCACTTAGCGGCTTGGCGCTTAGCGCTTAGCACTTAACGCTTAACGCTTAACGCTTACCGCTAGGCGCTTACCGCTTACCGCTTACCGCACCTTGCCCTCCTTCCACGCCGCCAGCAGCTTTTCATACGGAATGGTTTCGCCCTTGGGCTTTTCATTCGCCAGCTTCTTCCACGGCGCGTGCTGGTCCGACAGCCACTTGCTGGGGTCGCTCTTGGCGTTGAGCTTGGGTGCGCATTGCGCCATGCCGGCGCGTTCCAGGCGCGCCATCACCTGATCCATTTCATTGGCCAGGTTGTCCATGGCGGCCTGCGGGGTCTTTTCGCCCGTGACGGCGGTGGCCACGTTCTTCCACCACAGTTGCGCCAGCTTCGGATAGTCAGGCACGTTGTTGCCGGTGGGCGTCCAGGCCACGCGAGCCGGGCTGCGGTAGAACTCGATCAGGCCGCCGTAGTTGGCCGCATTCTTCGTGAAGAAGTCGCTATGGATGTCGCTGTCGCGGATGAAGGTCAGCCCGGTGATGGACTTTTTGAGCGACACGGATTTCGACGTGACGAACTGCGCGTACAGCCAGGCGGCAGCCATCTTGTCGGGGTTGGTGGACTTGAAGAACGTCCACGAGCCCACGTCCTGATAGCCGTTCTGCATGCCGTCCTTCCAGTACGGGCCGTAAGGCGACGGGGCCATGCGCCACTTCGGCGTGCCGTCATCGTTCACGACCGGCAGGCCCTTCTTGGTCATGTCGGCGGTGAAGGCCGTGTACCAGAAGATCTGCTGCGCAATCTGCCCTTGGGCCGGCACGGGGCCGGACTCCGAGAACGTCATGCCCATCGCCTGCTGCGGCGCGAATTTCTTCATCCAGTCGATGTACTTGGTCAGGGCATAGACGGCGGCCGGGCTGTTGGTGGCGCCCCCGCGCGACACCGACGCGCCCACCGGCGTGCACTTGTCGTCGGCGACGCGGATGCCCCACTCGTCCACCGGCATGCCGTTGGGCAGCCCCTTGTCGGCCGCGCCCGCCATCGACAGCCACGCATCGGTAAAGCGCCAGCCCAGCGACGGGTCTTTCTTGCCGTAGTCCATGTGGCCGTAGACCTTTTTGCCGTCGATCTCCTTGACGTCGTTGGAGAAGAAGTCGGCAATGTCTTCATAGGCGGACCAGTTGGTTGGCACGCCCAGGTCGTAGCCGTACTTGGCCTTGAACTTGTCTTTCAGGTCCTGGCGGGCGAACCAGTCCGCGCGGAACCAGTACACGTTGGCGAATTGCTGGTCGGGCAACTGGTACAGCTTGCCGTCCGGCGCGGTGGTGAACTTGGTGCCGATGAAGTCCTTGATGTCCAGATTGGGGTTGGTCCATTCCTTGCCCGCCCCGGCCATGTAGTCGGACAGCGGCAGAATGGCCCCGTAGCGGTAGTGGGTGCCGATCAAATCCGAATCCGAGATCCAGCCGTCGTAGATGGACTTGCCGGACTGCATCGACGTCTGCAACTTTTCAACCACGTCGCCTTCCTGGATGAGATCGTGGTTGACCTTGATGCCGGTGATTTCACTGAACGCTTTGGCCAGCGTCTTCGATTCGTACTCGTGCGTGGTGATGGTTTCCGACACCACGCTGATTTCGTTGACGCCCTTGGCCTTGAGCTTGGCCGCGGCGTCCATGAACCATTTCATCTCGGCCATCTGCTGGTCTTTGGACAGCGTGGATGGCTGGAACTCGGCGTCCACCCACTTCTTTGCCTCGGGCTCGCCCGCCCACGCCCCTGACGTTCCGATCAGGGCGATAGCGGCCGCCACGGCGTGCATACGCATTTTCATGACCTGTCTCCTCGAATGTCCTTCCCCATCTTTTGCTGCGGACCGCTGGCCGGGGAAGATACGGGCCGTAGTCCTTCCTGATCCCTTTCAGCCTTTTCTCATGATGAAGGCCAGCAGCAACATGGACAGCACGAAGCTGATCCATACCGATGGCGGCTCGTCCAGCGAAAACCATTCCACCGCCTTCTGGCCAAACCCAAGAAACGCCAGGTTGAGCCAGGCCGCGGCCATCAAGCCGATGAACAAGCGGTCGCCCCGAGTCGTGCGCAACGGCAAAAAGCCCTTGCGCTCAACCGTGGGCGACTTCAATTCCCACACCGTCATGCCGATCAGCATCAGCACGATGCACGAAAAGAACACGGCGACGGGGGTGGTCCATACCATCCAACTGAACATGTCGCGCCCCCTTTACACGCGGCCCATCGCGAACCCCTTCGCGATGTAGTGCCGCACGAACCAGATGACGATGCCGCCGGGCACGATGGTCAACACACCGGCCGCCGCCAGCACGCCCCAATCCATGCCGGAGGCCGACACGGTGCGAGTCATGGTGGCGACGATGGGTTTGGCATTGACCGACGTCAGCGTGCGCGCCAGCAGCAATTCCACCCAACTGAACATGAAGCAGAAGAACGCCGCCACGCCCACGCCTGACTTGATCAGCGGCAGGAAGATAGTCAGGAAAAAGCGCGGGAACGAATAGCCGTCGACGTAGGCGGTTTCGTCGATTTCACGCGGCACGCCCGACATGAAGCCTTCCAGAATCCACACGGCCAGCGGCACGTTGAACACCAGATGCGCCAGCGCCACGGCCAGGTGCGTGTCCATCAGGCCAAACGAGCTGTACAGCTGAAAGAACGGCAAGAGGAACACGGCGGGCGGCGTCATGCGATTGGTGAGCAGCCAGAAGAACACGTGCTTGTCGCCGATGAAGCGGTAGCGCGAAAACGCATAGGCCGCGGGCAGCGCCACGGCCAGCGAGATCACGGTGTTGATGACCACGTAGATCAGCGAATTGATGTAGCCGGAATACCAGGCGGGGTCCGTGAAGATGGTGCGGTAATGCTCGAACGTGAAGTCACGCGGCCACAGCGTCAGCGTGCTGACGATTTCCGTATTGGTCTTGAACGACATGTTCAGCATCCAGTACAGCGGCAAGATGGCGAACACCAGGTACAGGGCCAGGAAGCCGTTACGCCACCAGGTGGATGAATCACGCATGGGGATGCTCCTCGTCGAGGCCGCCGGACGTGCCTGCGCGCTGCATCCAGTTGTAGAGGATGAAGCACAGCAGCAGGATGATCAGGAAGTAGATGATCGAGAACGCGGCGGCCGGGCCCAGGTCGAATTGGCCCACGGCCTTTTGCGTCAGGTATTGCGACAGGAACGTGGTGGCGTTGCCCGGCCCGCCGCCCGTCAGCACGAACGGTTCGGTATAGATCATGAAGCTGTCCATGAAGCGCAGCAGCACGGCTATCATCAGCACGCCACGCATCTTGGGCAGCTGGATATAGCGGAACACGGCCAGCCGGGACGCCCCGTCGATGCGGGCGGCCTGGTAGTAGGCGTCGGGAATGGCGCGCAGGCCCGCGTAGCACAGCAGCGCGACCAGCGGCGTCCAATGCCACACGTCCATGACCAGCACGGTCACCCAGGCGTCGAGGTCGTTGCCGGTGTAGTTGTAGTCCACCCCCAGCCAGGTCAAGGTCGCGCCCAACAAGCCGATGTCGGTGCGGCCGAACACCTGCCAGATGGTGCCCACCACGTTCCACGGAATCAGCAGCGACAGCGCGATGATCACCAGCACGGCAGACGCGCGCCAGCCGCTGGCGGGCATGGACAGCGCCAGCAGAATGCCCAGCGGAATCTCAATGGCCAGCACCGCCAGCGAAAAGCCGATCTGCCGGAACAACGCGCCGTGCAGCTCTTCATCTTGCAAGACGGCGGCAAACCATTCCGTGCCGACGAACACGCGACGCTCGGGGGAAATGATGTCTTGCACCGAGTAGTTGACGATGGTCATCAGCGGCAAGATCGCCGAAAACGCCACGCACAGCACCACGGGCAGCACCAGGAACCAGGCCCGATGATCGATGGGTTTCATGGGATCAGCACCTCGTCGCGATAAAAGCAGGTGTGCGGATTCAGCACTGACAGCCACACCGTGCCGCCCGCCGCCACGGGCACGATGTTGCTGCCCAGCCGGGCGCGCACAGCGGTGCCTTCGAAGTCGGCCACCAGCAAGGTGTAGGTGCCCACGTCCTGCACGCGATCCACCCGCATGGGCACGGCGCCGGCCGCACCGGGTTCGGCGACGCGCAGGTATTCGGGCCGCACGCCCAGCTTGACGGGGCCGGCATCGCGCAGTTTGGTCGCCAGATCGCCGCTTGCGCCTTCCACCCGCGCCTGCCCCACCATCAGCCCGCCGTCGCGCCACTGCGCGGGCAGGAAGTTCATGCCGGGCGAACCGATGAAATGGCCCACGAAGGTATGCGCGGGCCGTTCGAACAAGTCGTCCGCGCTGCCCACCTGCACGGCGCGGCCGCGCGCCATCACCATGACCTGATCGGCAAACGTCAGCGCTTCGGTCTGGTCGTGCGTGACGTAGATCAGCGTCAGCTTGAATTCGTGGTGGATTTCCTTGAGCTTTCTGCGTAACTCCCATTTCAACTGGGGGTCGATGACGGTAAGCGGTTCGTCAAACAAAATGGCCGACACGTCGCTGCGCACCAGACCCCGGCCCAGCGAGATCTTCTGCTTGGCGTCCGCCGTCAAGCCGCTTGCGCGCCGGTCCAGCACGGACGACATTTCCAGCATCTCGGCGATGCGGCCCACGCGTTCGCGGATGCGGTCGGGCGGGATGCCCCGGTTGCGCAGCGGGAATGCCAGGTTGTCGGCCACCGTCATCGTGTCGTACACGACAGGGAACTGGAACACCTGGGCGATGTTGCGCGCCTGCGGCGTCTTGGCCGTGACGTCCTGCCCATCGAACAGAATCCGCCCGTGCGATGGGCGCAGCAGCCCCGACACGCAATTGAGCAATGTGGTCTTGCCGCAGCCCGACGGCCCCAGCAAAGCGTATGCGCCGCCATCGCGGAACGTGAACTTCAGCGGCAGCAGCGCGTAGTCCTCGTCGGTTTGGGGATGGGCGACGTAGGAATGCGAAAGGTCCAGCTCAATCTGCGCCATCAGGTGAGCTCCCCCGCCCCCGCGGGCTGGCGCGGCGCGGCCAGCAGCGCGCCGTCGGCGCCAAAGGCGTAGGTCTGCGCCGGGTCGAAATACAGCTGCACGCGCTCGTCCAGCTTGTACCGGTGCACGCCTGGCAACTGCGCCACGACATCGCCGGCCGCCGTTTCGGCATGCACAAAGGTGTCGGAACCCGAAATTTCGGCCAGCTTCACCGTGCCAGGCAGGCTCAGATGCCCCGCGCGCGGCTCCACGTCCAGGGCGCCCGCCCGCAGGCCGGCGGTGATGTCGCCCCCGGCGTTGGCGGGCAACGAGCGGTCCACGGCCAGCTCGCCTTGCAGCACGAAGCCCGTGTCCGTGCGCCGGGCGGAAAAGAGGTTCATGGGCGGATCGCTGAACGCGCGCGCCACCCGGATGGAATTGGGCCGGTGAAAGACTTCGGCGGTGGGGCCGTATTGCAGCAGTTCGCCCGCATCCAGCACGGCGGTGTGGCCGCCCAGCAACAGCGCTTCGCCCGGTTCGGTGGTGGCGTAGACCACCGTGGAGCGCCCTTCCGCGAACAATTCCGAAAGCTCGTCGCGCAATTCTTCGCGCAGCTTGTAGTCCAGATTGACGAGCGGCTCGTCCAGCAGGATAAGCGGCGCATCCTTGACCAGCGCCCGGGCCAGCGCCACCCGCTGCTGCTGCCCGCCCGACAATTCAGACGGATAGCGCTCAAGCAAGTGGTCAATGTGCAGGCGCGCCGCCATGGCGCGGACTTTTTCGCGGAGGTCCCGTTCGCCGCGCAGCTTCAGCGGCGACGCAATGTTGTCGTAGACCGACATGGACGGGTAATTGATGAACTGCTGATACACCATCGCAACGTTGCGCTGGCGTACAGGCACGCCCGTGACGTCGGCGCCGTCGACCAGCACGCGGCCTTCGGTGGGCCGGTCCAGCCCGGCCATGATGCGCATCAACGAGGTTTTGCCGGCCAGGGTCACCCCCAGCAGCACTGTCATGGCGCCCGGAACGGGGGCCAGGCTCATGGGAGTCAGGTGCGTTTGCGAACCGGCGCGCAAACCTATCCTGTCCAGGGTCAGCTGCATCTAGTCTCCTCAACCTACTTATATGTCCCTGTTTTTACAAACGGACTTCGGCATTCGGTACAGCGCGGCACAACTTCCCAGCCGTTGCGCGCCAGGGCGCAACACGATGAGCATACTCTTTCAGATGGCTTTCGTTTTTTGTGCGTTTTACCGAAGAAGCGAACAAAAAACAATCTTGCACTGCGGCATTATTTTTCGCTTTTGTTGTTTTATCATTCGCATATGACATTAAATCCACGACAGAGCGCCTTGGTCGAAATGGTGCGAGCCCAAGGCTCGGCCACGATCGAAGAGCTCGCCAAACGCTTTGACGTCACGCTGCAAACCGTGCGGCGGGACGTGAACATTCTTTCCGAAGCCGGCCTGCTGTCGCGCTTTCATGGCGGCGTGCGCATTGAAGCGTCCACCATCGAGAACATCGCCTACCGCAAGCGCCAGGGGCTGCATGCGGCCGGCAAGCAGCGCATTGCCGAAGCCGTGGCGCGCGCCGTGCCGGATGGCTGTTCGCTGATTCTGAACATTGGCACCACCACCGAGGCCATTGCGCGCGCGCTGCTGCGCCACCGCGGCTTGCGCGTCATCACGAACAACCTGCATGTGGCGGACATTCTGTCTGACAACCCCGACTGCGAAGTCATCGTGGCGGGCGGCGTGGTGCGCTCGCGCGACCGCGGCATCGTCGGCGAAGCCACCATGGATTTCATCCGCCAGTTCAAGGTGGACATCGGGCTGATCGGCATTTCGGGCATCGAAGCCGACGGCACGCTGCGCGACTACGACTTCCGCGAAGTGCGCGTGGCGCGAACCATCATCGAGCAATCGCGCGAAGTCTGGCTGGCAGCAGACAGCAGCAAGTTCAAACGCCAGGCCATGGTGGAACTGGCGCATATCTCGCAGATCGACCGTTTCTTTACCGACGCGCATCCGCAGGAACCGCTGGCGCAGGTGTTGCTGGATTCCGGCGTGCGCTGCGACGTTGCGGCGGCCCCGAACCCGGCAGGCGCCGCCGCCTCTACGAACCCGTCGGCCACCCCCGCTTGAACGGGAGCCCCAGACCCGGGCCATCCGCCCGCCACTGACGCCCCGCACGAATCCACCCCGTATTTTTTTGGCGGCTTTGCCGCGACAACTTATGAACCAACCGCTAGCCAACGTCACCCCGCCCGATCGCAACCGCCTGTTGTCCACGCTGGACAACACGCCGTCCTGGGACGTCATCGTCATCGGCGGCGGCGCGACGGGCCTGGGCACCGCCGTGGACGCCGCCTCGCGCGGGTTTCGCACGCTGCTGATCGAAGGCGCCGACTTCGCCAAAGGCACGTCCAGCAAGGCCACCAAGCTGGTGCACGGCGGCGTGCGCTATCTGGCGCAAGGCAACGTCAGCCTGGTGCGCGAAGCGCTGCACGAACGCGGCCTGCTCAACCGCAACGCGCCGCATCTGGTGTGGCCGCTGGGCTTTGTGGTGCCGGCCTACAACCTGCTGGATCAGCCCTTCTACGGCATCGGCCTGAAGATGTACGACATGCTGGCCGGCAAGCTGAACCTGGCGCCCAGCCGCTGGCTGTCGCGCCGCGACACGCTGGCCAATGCGCCGACGCTGGCTGAAAAGGTCAACGGCCGCGGTCTGAAGGGCGGCGTGCTGTATTACGACGGCCAGTTCGATGACGCGCGCTTGGCCATGAGCCTGATGCGCACGCTGTTCGACCTGGGCGGCACGGCCGTGAACTACGTGCGCGCCACGGGCCTGACCACCAGCAACGGCAAGGTCGACGGCGTGACCGCCCAAGACGTGATCGGCGGCGCCAGCTTTTCGCTGCGCGCGCGCTGCGTCATCAACGCCACGGGCGTGTGGGTGGATGCCGTGCGCCGCATGGAAGACAAGAACGCGCAGACCATGGTGGCGCCCAGCCAGGGCGTGCACCTGACCTTGCCGCAGGATTTCCTGCCGGGCAAGCGCGCCATCCTGATCCCCAAAACCGACGACGGCCGCGTGCTGTTCGTGGTGCCATGGAACGGCCACACCATCGTCGGCACGACCGACACGCCGCGCAACGACCTGCCGCTGGACCCGGAAGCGGGCGCGCAGGATGTGGACTTCATTCTGAGCACGGCCGCGCGCTATCTCAGCCGCAAGCCCACACGCGATGACGTCACCAGCGTCTGGGCGGGCCTGCGTCCGTTGGTGAAGGCCACGGGCGATGCATCGACCAAGCAGTTGTCGCGCGAGCACACCATTCTGGTGTCCAACGCCGGGCTGGTGACGGTCACGGGCGGCAAGTGGACGACCTACCGCCGCATGGCGCAAGACGTGGTGGACACGGCGATTCAGCATCAGCTGCTGACGCAAGCCAGCTGCCGCACGGAGTCCCTGCCCTTGCACGGCGCATCGGGCCTGGCTCCGTCGCAAGAACACGCGGGCACGCCCGACAGCTATTACGGCAGCGATCTGGCCACGTTGAAGGCCTTGCCGGGCGCCGAGCGCATGCTGGTCAAGGCCAGCGGCCTGTCTGAAGCGCACGTGCGTTTCGCCGCGCGCTTTGAACTTGCGCGCAGCGCCGAAGACGTGCTGGCGCGCCGCAACCGCGCGCTGTTCCTGGATAGCGAAGCCGCCATGCTGGCCGCCCCGGAAGTGGCCCGCATCCTGGCTGAAGAACTGGGCCACGACGCCGCATGGCAGCAACGCACGCTGCAAGATCTGGCGGTGGTGGCGGCGAAGTACCGGCTGTAATTCACGGCACCCGTAATGGGCTGACCAGAATCATCGCTTCAAATACGCGCAGCATGTCGGGGTCGCATTTTGACCCCGCTTCGCGATTCAGGATGCGCATGATCTCGGCGTGCGACCGGGCCGGATGGTAGGGCCGCGTATCGCCCAGCGCGTCGTACGAATCGGCCAGCGAAATCACGCGCGAGAGCATCGGGATGTCGTGTCCCGACAGCCCGGCCGGGTAGCCCGACCCATCGAAATGTTCATGATGATGCCGTACCGCCAGCGCGACCAGATCGCGCTGCGGGATGTCGCTGTGCATGATGATGTCGGCGCCGGTTGCGGCATGCCCCTTCATGATTTCCCAATCTTCCGCTTCCAGCCGGTTCGGCGAAAACAGCACGCGGTCGGGGGTGCCGATCTTGCCCACATCATGCAGGCGGGCGGCAACCGCCACCGCCGCTTGTTCGGATTCGCTCAGGCCGCAGGCTTGGGCCAGCGCCACGCTCAGGGCGACCACGCGGTCGCAGTGGCGGCCGGTGGCGAGGTCACGTGCTTGCATGGCCGCAAACAGCGCGGCCTCGCAAGAGCCCGCGCCGGCTGGGCGGCCGTGGGAAGCATCAGAGTTTTCGGGTACGTCGGGAGGCATCAGGGAAGGCGCGCCGCTGCAACGGAGAGGCACGCTTGTGTCAGAAAGTAGCAATTCTGACACAGTGTGCCGAACTTCAACCCAAACAGAAGACAGCCCGGGAAGCGGCGCAGATACTGCGTCTGCCGCCGCCCGGGTCCGGCTGGCAACGATTTCAGGCCACTATCAGCTCTTTAACCGCGCCAACAAGGCCTGCGCCACCCCTACCGACGATGCCGGATTCTGCCCGGTGACCAGCAAACCATCGCTGACGACGTAGGGCTGCCAATCCGGCCCTTTGCTGTACACGCCGCCCAAGCGCACCAACTCATCTTCGACCAGAAACGGCACCACATCGGTCAGTTGCACCGCCGCCTCTTCCGCGTTGGAAAAGCCCGTGACCTGACGGCCCTGCACCAGCGGTTTGCCGTCGGCCGTCTTGGCGTGGCGCAGCACGCCGGGCGCATGGCACACCGCCGATACCGGCTTGCCGGCCGCCAGCATCGTTTCAATCAAGGCCACCGATTTGGCGTCTTCCGCCAAGTCCCACAAGGGGCCATGGCCGCCCGGATAGAACACCGCGTCGTAGTCGGCCGCCTGCACCTCGGCCAGGCGGCGGGTGGACGCCAACAGGCGCTGGGCCTCGGCGTCCTGGCGGAAACGGCGCGTGTCGTCCGTCTGCGCGTCGGGGTCATCGCTCTTGGGGTCCAGCGGCGGCTGGCCGCCTAACGGCGAGGCCAGCGTCACCGTCGCGCCCGCGTCCACAAACGCGTAGTACGGCGCGGCAAACTCTTCCAGCCAGAAGCCGGTCTTGCGGCCGGTGTTGCCCAGCGTGTCGTGCGAAGTCAGCACAATCAGGATTTTCATGGTGCGCCCCTTTAGCTTGCAGGTTGCTCGTCCGGGCCGACACGCACAATGCGCTTGCCCGCGTTTTCGCCCTTCAACAGGCCCATCAAGCCGCGCGGCGCGTTCTCCAGGCCTTCGACCACGTCTTCGCGATACTTGATGCGCCCTTGCTGGATCAGCCCTTCCATCGCGTCGCGGAATTCACCGTAGCGATGCGCGTATTCGTTGAAGATGATGAAGCCCTGGAACGTCAGGCGCTTGGTCAGGATGGTGCGCATCAGCAGCGCCAGGCGATCGGGGCCTTCGGGCTGGCTGGTGGCGTTGTAGGCCGAGATCAGGCCGCAGACCGGCACGCGCGCACGCGGGTTCAAAAGCGGCAGCACAGCATCGAACACCGCGCCGCCCACGTTTTCGAAATACACATCGATGCCCTGCGGCACGGCGCGCGCCAAGCGGCCAGCCAGATCGGGCAGCTTGTGGTCCACGCAGTCGTCAAAACCCAGCTCATCGACCACATAGCGGCACTTGTCGGCGCCCCCCGCAATGCCCACGACCTTGCAGCCGTGGATTTTGGCGATCTGCCCCACCACCGCGCCCACCGCGCCGCTGGCGGCGGCCACAACCACCGTCTCGCCCGCCTTGGGTTTGCCGATGTCCAACAGCCCCATGTAGCCGGTAAAGCCGGGCATGCCCAGCACGCCCAGCGAATACGACGGATGTTGCGGCTTTGCGCCCAAACGCAGCAGGCCCGCGCCATCCGACAAGGCGTAGTCCTGCCAGCCCGACTGGCCCAGCACCCATTCGCCAACGGGGAAATCAGGATGATTGGACGCCACAACCCGCGTGACGGTGCCGCCTACCATGGGCTGCCCCACTTGCACGGGTTCGGCGTAGGACGGCGCATCGCTCATGCGGCCACGCATGTAAGGGTCCAGCGACAGGTACACGGTGCGCAGCAGCACCTGGCCGGGGCCGGGCTTGGGGACTTCGCTTGTTTCCAGACGGAAATCGCTGTCTGCGGGTTCGCCATGCGGGCGAGCGGCCAGCACGATGCGGCGGTTGATTGACGGTGATTGCGACATGAATCCAGCCTCCTACGGGGAAGCCGCCCGGGTCTTGCGGGCAAGGCCCGGGTGGCAAGATGGGGAACCGGCCCATTACACCATCGAAGCCCCGCGCACTGTTTTGTAACCCTGACGCTTGATCCCCTTTTAATTAATTAAAGCCTTAATTAAACTGCGGCCCATGTCTTCGTCATCCCCTTCCCCGCGCCGTCCCGGGCGCCCCGTGCGCCCCGACAATGCCGCCATGCGCGCCAACTTGCTCGACATCGCCACGGGTCTGTTCGCGGCCCAAGGCGTGGCGGCCACCACGATTTCGCATATCGCCCAGCGCGCCGCCGTCACGCCGGCGATGCTGCATTACTACTTCAAGAGCCGGGATCAGTTGATTGATGCGGTGGTGCAGGAGCGGGTTCTGCCGGTGATCGGCTTCGTGTGGGCGCCGGTGCCGCTGATGGCGGAATCCGCAGGCGGCACGAACGCCGACCCCGCCGCCGCCGCACGCCGCTACCTGGTTGAAATCGTCAACCGCATCGTGCAGAGCGCCACCGAACGCCCGTGGCTGCCCGCCCTGTGGATGCATGAAGTCGTAAACGAAGGCGGCCAGTTACGCGAACGCGTGTTGCCCCATCTGCCGACCGAACGCTTGCAGGTGTTCGCCGGCCTGATCGCGCAAGCGCAAGGCCAAGGCGGAATCACACCCGGCGTTGAACCGCGGCTGGTGTTCCTGTCCATACTTGGCCTGACCTTGCTGCCGCTTGCCACGTCCAACCTGTGGCGGCGCATCTGGCAAGGCGACGCGCAAGCGCAAACCATCGACACCCGCGCCATTGCCGCTCACGCCATCGCCATGCTGACCGGCGGTTTGTTTTCACCGCCCGCCCCGCCCACCCCTGCCCCCCAGGAATGCCAACCATGAGCATGCCGCGCCCGCTTTTGCATTGTTCCCTGCCCGCCTTGGCGCTGCTGTTGCTGGGCGGTTGCGGGAACGACACCCACCCCTTCTATCAAGGTTATGTCGAAGGCGACTACGTGTATGTGGCCTCGTCCGAAGCCGGCCGGCTGGATGCGCTGGCCGTCAAGCGCGGGCAGCAGGTGGCGGCCGACGCTCCACTGTTCACGCTGGAGGCCACGCGCGAACGCGCCGCCCGCGATGAGGCCAGCGCGCAGTTGGCGGCGGCCACCGCGCAGCTGGAAGACATCGCCACCGGCAAGCGCCCCGAAGAAGTGGACGTAAGCCGTGCGCAGTTGGCGCAGGCCGAAGCCGCCAGCCGCCGCTCGGCCGCGCAACTGCAACGCGATACCGCGCAATTCCGCATCGGCGGGATTGCGCGCGCGCAGCTGGAAGACAGCCGCGAGCAGGCGCAGTCAGACGCCGCCCGCGTGCGCGAATTGCGCGCGCAATTGGAAGTGGCGAACTTGCCGGGCCGGCAGGATCAGCGCCGCGCGCAGGCCGCCCAAGTCGAGGCCGCCCGCGCCACGCTTGCTCAAGCCGAATGGACGCTGGCGCAAAAGCAATTGGGCGCCCCGGCAGCGGGCCAGGTGTTTGACACGATGTACCGCGTGGGCGAATGGGTGCCCGCCGGCAGCCCCGTCGTCAGCCTGCTTCCACCCGGCAATATCAAGGTGCGCTTCTTCGTGCCGGAAACCGTGGTGGGCGCATTGAAGGTGGGCCAGCAGGCCACGCTGCGCTGCGACGGCTGCGGCGACCCCATTCCCGTGCATATCGACTTCGTGTCGAATCAGGCCGAGTACACGCCGCCGGTGATCTACAGCCGCGAAAGCCGCAGCAAGCTCGTGTACATGGTCGAAGCGCGCCCCACGCCTGAAGCCGCCACGCGGCTGCATCCCGGCCAGCCGGTTGAGGCCACGCTGCAATGAACGCGCCAGACAACGCCCCCCCCGATGCCGGGCGCGCCGTCATCGACGTGCACGGGCTGAACAAGCATTTCGGCGACAAGCACGTCGTCAACGATGTGTCGCTGCGTGTGCAGGAAGGCGAGATCTTCGGCTTTCTTGGCCCCAACGGCAGCGGCAAGACGACCAGCATCCGCCTGATGTGCGGCCTGTTGACGCCCGACTCAGGCAGCGGCACCTGCCTGGGCTACGACATCCTGCGCGAAAGCGCCGAGATCAAGCGGCATGTGGGCTACATGACGCAAAAATTCTCGTACTGGGACGACCTGACGATCCGCGAAAACCTGGACTTCGTGGCGCGCATGTATGGCATGCCGCAGCGCAAGGAAACCGTGGACCGCGCACTGGAAGATCTGGGCCTGCAAAGCCGCGCCAAACAATTGACGGGGTCGCTGTCGGGCGGATGGAAGCAACGGCTGGCGCTGGCCGCCTGCCTGCTGCACGAACCGCGCCTGCTGCTGCTGGACGAACCCACCGCGGGCGTGGACCCGACCGCGCGCCGCGACTTCTGGGAGCAGCTGCACGAGCTGGCCGCGCGCGGCATCTCGGTGCTGGTCAGCACGCATTACATGGATGAAGCCGAGCGCTGCCACAAGCTGGCCTATATCTCGTACGGCCGCCTGCTGACGCAAGGCACGGCCGACGAAGTGATCGCCGAACAGCATCTGACCACCTGGGCCATCCATGGCCACAATCTGGTGCCGCTGGGCAAGCGCCTGCGCGGCGCGCCGGGCGTAGACCAGACCGTGGCGTTCGGCTCGGCGCTGCACATCAGCGGGCGCGACGCCGGCCAGCTGGAGCGCACGCTGCGCCAGGCCATCGACGGCCAGGACCTGTGGCTGGAACGCATCGACACCAGTCTTGAAGACGTCTTCATCTACTTGATGAACCGGTCCACCGACAACTTCGCGAGCCCGCCATGATGCGCCATCTGCAAGGCTTTTCGTGGTCGCGCTGGTGGAGCATGGTGCTGAAAGAGTTCCTGCAACTGCGCCGCGACCGCATCACGTTCGGCATGATTGTGGGCCTGCCCATCATGCAGCTAGCGCTGTTCGGTTACGCCATCAACACGGACCCCAAGCAGATGCCCACGGCGGTCATCACGGCCGACCACAGCCCCTTCACGCGCAGCTTCATCGCGGCGATGAAGTCGTCAGACTACTTCCACATCACCGAAGAGCTGGACAACGAGGAAGCCGGCCGCGCGGCGCTGGCGCAAGGCCGCGTGCTGTTCGTGGTGACGATACCGCCGGACTTCTCGCGCCGCTTATTGCGCGGCGAGCGCCCCGCGTTGTTGATTGAAGCCGACGCCACCGACCCCATGGCCACCGGCATGGCGATTGGCGCGGCGACGCAGCTGACGCAGGCCGTGGCGCAGAAGGATTTGACGGGGCCGCTTGCCGGATTGGCGGGCGGGCAACCCGCGTTCGACGTGCGCGTGCACCAGCTCTATAACGAAGAGCAGATCTCGCAATACAACACCGTGCCGGGCTTGATGGGCGTGATTCTGACGATGACGCTAGTGATGATGACGGGGCTTGCCATGACGCGCGAACGCGAGCGCGGCACGATGGAAAACCTGCTGGCCATGCCGGTGCGCCCGCTTGAGGTGATGACGGGCAAGATCGTGCCTTACATCGCCATCGGGCTGATCCAGGCCACCATCATCTTGCTGGCCGCGCACTTCGTGTTCCATGTGCCGATTCTGGGCAGCCTGCTGTCGGTGTATCTGGCGGCGCTGCTATTCGTGGCGGCGAACCTGACGGTGGGAATCACGCTGTCGTCGCTGGCGCAGAACCAGCTGCAAGCCATGCAGCTGACCATGTTTTATTTCCTGCCCAACATGCTGCTGTCCGGTTTCATGTTCCCGTTCCAGGGCATGCCGATGTGGGCGCAGTACCTGGGCAACCTGCTGCCGCTGACGCATTTCAACCGGCTGATTCGCGGCATCCTGCTGAAAGGCAACGGCTGGTGGGACCTGTGGCCCAGCATCTGGCCGCTGATGGTGTTCACCGCGGTCGTCATGACCCTTGCCGTGAAGTTCTACCGCCGAACCCTGGATTAACGCGCCATGTCACTGTTCACGCCTCTTGCTTTGCCGCAGCACCGCCCGCCCCTGGCGGCGCTGAGCCTGCTTCTGCTGCTGGTTTCCGGATGCGCGGTGGGGCCTGATTTTCAAGCGCCCGCCGCGCCGGATGTGGCCGCGTATTCCTCGCAAGACAACGCCCCAACGGCCGGCGCACAGCAATTGAAGCCCGGCGTGGATATCCCCGCGCAATGGTGGACGCTGTTTCATTCCGACGCGCTGGATCAATTGGTGCGCCAGGCGCTGGACGCCAGCCCCACGCTGGATGAAGCACGCGCGCGGCTGCGCCAGGCCACCGAAGATCTGGATGCCGAAACGGGCGGCCGGCTCGCCCCATCGGTTGACGCCAACCTGTCGGGCGCGCGCAAGAAAGTGGACCCGTCCGCTTACGGCGTGCCCGTTGCGGAATTGCCGCCGCCCTTCACGCTCTACAACGCGTCGATTGATGTGTCCTACACGCTGGATGTGTTTGGCGGCAACCGCCGCGCGTTGGAAGGCATGGCGGCGCAAGTGGATTATCAGTCGCACGAATGGCAGGCCGCGCGCATGGCGCTGGCCGCCAACGTGGTTACCGCCGCCATCCGCCAGGCGGACGTGTCCGAACGGCTGGCCGCCACCCGCGAATTGCTGGCGGCGCAACTGCGCCAGCAAGACATCATGCGGCAACGCGTGGCGGCGGGCGGGGTTGCGCAGGCGGACTTGAGCAATCAGGAATTGCTGGTGGCGCAAACGCGCGCCACGTTGCCGCCGCTGGATCAACAGCTGTCGCAGGCCACGCACCAATTGGCCGTGTACCTGGGCATGCCGCCCGCGGCGCTGACGACGCCGCCGTTGCGCTTGGCCGATCTGACGCTGCCTGCCGATATTCCCACCGGCGTGCCGTCCGCCCTGACACGGCAGCGGCCCGACATCCTGGCCGCCGAAGCGTTGTGGCATAAAGCGTCGGCGGATGTGGGCGTGGCCACGGCAAATCAGTATCCGCAGTTCACGTTGACGGCCAGTTTTGGGTCGCAACGCACCAGTGTGGGGGATATTGCCAACGGCGTAAACGTGTGGAACCTGGGGCTGGGTGTGGTGCAACCCTTATTTCGCGGCGGTGAACTTCGGGCGCGCAAACGCTCGGCAGAAGCCGCCTATGACGCCGCCGCGGCGTCGTACCGGCAAACCGTGCTGGACGGTTTCCGGCAAGTGGCGGACGCGCTGCGCGCCGTGCAAACCGACGGCGAAGCCTTCGCCGCCTATGACCAGGCCTGGCGCCGCGCCGAAGACGCCGAACGCATCGCGCAAGGCCGTTATGCCGCGGGCGGCATCAGCCATCAAAGCCTGCTGGACAGCCAGCGCCAGCTGCTGCAAACGCGTATTGCACGCACGCAAGCCGATGCCGCGCGCTATGCGGACACGGCGGCGCTGCTGCAAGCGCTGGGCGGCGGCTGGTGGAACGAACCCGCGGCTTCCCCGCCCGCCACAGCAACCCGATAGCCCGCGCGCGTTCAACCCCGAGTCAGCGGGGTGCCACCCTGCCTTGATTCAAACAATGTTCGATTCAATCGGGCGGTCAAACCCCGCCCGCGCGTAGCAGATGGCCCGTAATCATGTCTGAGAATTCGGGTACGAAAGTGGCGTTGTGCGACGTTTGGGAAATGGTGGTATCCGTAGCATCATGCATGCGCTCAAGCTGCACAGATCACTACGATTCATGAATGACCTACTAGACCTGATCGTCTTCTCTCCCGATCCCGACCAACGAGTGCGCCGCAGCGACGCACTGGCTGGCATGGGATTTTCGCCTCGACGCTGTGAGGACTCCAATGGCCTGTTCCGCCTGTTTCAGGCGCGGCGCACGCCATTGTTGGTAATGGAAGCCGAATTAACCGACCTCTGCATGGCCGTCGCAGGTCTGCGCGCCATGGACACGACCGCCGGCATTGTTGCGGTCTCAACCTTCGACACGCCCGAAAACCGCATTCTGGGGCTGCATTGCGGCGCCGACGCCTGCTTTCAGCCCGATGTCGCCACCGCCGAAATCGCCGCGGCGTTGCAGGCGCTGGTGCGCCGCGTGCCCGCCACGGGGCGCCGCCCGCTTGTGCCGGACGTCGAGCCGCGCGTCGTGCCCGCCGCGCCGCTTCTCGCCGATGCGCCGGGCAAATGGCAATTCCACGACGCCGCCTGGACGCTGGTCAGCCCGCAAGGCACGCGGCTGTCGTTGACCCTGGCCGAGCGCGAGTTCCTGCTCAAGCTCACGGCGTCCGCCGACAAACGGCTGCCGCGCAGCGACCCGCCGGGCGTGGACCCGCAAGCCGGGCGCGAATCCATCCGCCGCACCGACGTCGTCGTGAGCCGCTTGCGGCGCAAGGCGCTGGATGTGAATGTGGAGCTGCCCATCCGCACCGTTTGGGGCTGGGGCTATGCCTTCACCGGAGACATCTGAGCGCCGCTGGCGGGCGTATCATGCGACGTGCGGGGCCGCGGCTTGCGGCCCCCGTCCGTCCACTTACCTATTGCCGCCATGGAAGTCTTTGAACGCCTGCAAGCCCTGTTTGCCCAGCACCAGGTTCGCCACCGCCTGATCGAACACGCTGCGGCGGGCCGATCCGTCGAAGTCGCCGCCATACGCGGCACCGAAGTCAGCCAGGGCGCCAAGGCGCTGGTCTGCCGGGTGAAGATCTCGTCGAACGTGCGCAAGAACGTGCTGGCCGTGTTTCCGGCCGACAAGCAGGCCGACCTGGACGCCATTGCGCGCGCCGCGGGCGGCAAAAAGGCGTCGCTGGCGTCCCAAGACCTGGCGCGCGAACTGACCGGCTGCGAGATCGGCGCCATCCCGCCCTTTTCCTTCAACCCTGACCTGCACTTGCTGGTGGACCCCAGCCTGCGTTCACGCCACGATGAAATCGTGTTCAATGCCGGCCGCCTGGACGCGTCCATCCTGTTGAACACGGAAGACTACTTCCGGCTGGCCGCGCCCGACGTGGCGCCGCTGATCAAGGCCTGACGCCGCCCACCATGATGTCGCCGCTCCGATGTCATCACCCATGAAACCGCCGTGTCCCGTTCATCCCTGACCCGCGGCGCGCGCAGCTCGAACATGCGCTGGCTGATGAGCCTGGCGCATATGGAGCCCTCGCCCGTCAGCCGATGGGTGGCGCTGCGGGCGGCGCTGGCCATCGGCTTGCCCTCGGCGGTGGGCCTGGCGCTGGACCAAAGCGCGGCTGCCGCGCTGGTCGCGCTGGGCGCCTTGCCCGCCATTACCGGCGACAACGGCGGCCCCTACCGCAACCGGGCGCTGTCCATCGGGTCCACCGTGTTTGGCGGCGCCTTGGGCTATCTGCTGGGTAATTTGGTGGCCGGGCATGGCTTGCTGACCAGCGCCGCGATGACGCTGCTGGTGCTCATCGCCAGCCTGATCGGCACGTTCAACAACATCGCCGCCGTTGCTACGCTGCAATTCGCGGTGTACGTCATTGTGGGCGCGAGCCTGACCTCGACCCTGCCGCCCTGGCTGCCGTCGGTGCTGGTGGGCGTGGGCGGCTTGTTCGGCTTGGGGCTGACCTTGTCGGGGTGGGTGGTGAACCCCATCGCGCCCGAACGCGCCGCCGTGGCGCTGGCCTACCGCAAGCTGGCCGCCATGTTCGCCGCCATTGGCACGTCGCGCACGATGGTGGCGCGCCGCGACATGGAAGCGGCCATGACCACCGCTTACGACACCGTGCTGGCGGCGCGTGGCCGGGCGATGGGGCCATCGCCCCGGCTGGCGCGGCTGGCCGCGCAGTTGCAGGCCTGCACGCCGCTGACCAACGCCGCGCTGGCGCTGGCGCGCGCGGGCCGCGTGCTGCCGCCTGAATGCGCGCGCGTCATGAACCGCTTGGCCGACCGCGTGGAAAACGACGCCGACCCTGACCCCGGCGACGACATCGCCGCCTTGCGCCTCGCCAATATGCCGCAACTGGCCGACGCCCTGGCGCAGGCCTTGCCCTTGCTGGACGGCGCAAAGCCTCCCAACCCGGACCCGCTGGCAACCCTTGCGCCCGTGCGGCCGCGCACGCCCTGGCGGGTGCTGGCTCGCACGTATCGGCCCGGGCCCACGACGGTGCGCTACCTGATCCGGCTGGCGCTGTGCCTGATCGCGGCGGAAGCAGTGGCGATGGCCGCATCGCTGCCCCGGTCGTACTGGGTGCCGCTGATTGTCGTGGTCATTTTCAAACCGAACTTTGGATCGGTCTTTGCGCGTGCGCTGCAAAGCTGCGCCGGCAGCGTGGTGGGCGTGGCCATCAGCGCGACGGTGCTGGCCGTGGACCAGAGCGGCGTCGCCAGCCTGCTGACGGTGGCGGCGCTGGCCGCGTTGCTGCCCTGGTCCATTCGCCGCAACTACGGATTGTTCTCGGCCATTCTGGTGCCCATCCTGATGCTGTTGATTGGCGCGCTGCAACCCGGCACCTGGACCATCGCATTGGCCCGGCTGGTGGATGTGGGCGTGGCGGCCGGCATTGTGCTGGTCGTGGGCTACCTGCCCTGGATACGCATCGAACGCAGCAACCTGGACCACGCCGTGTCCGCGGCGATGGACACCTTGGCGGCCTATCTGAATACCGTGTTTCAGGCCGACCCAGCCAACCGCCACGACCTGCGCGCTCGCGCTTATGCGCGGCTGTCTGACCTGCGCATCGCCTTGCAGCGCGGGCTGTCCGAACCGCGTCTGGTCAGCCGCCGCGCGCTGGCATGGTGGCCGGTTGAGGTGGCGCTGGAGCGCGTGGCCAACGCCATTTCGGACACGGCGTGGTCATGGCCGGAAGGCCAGACGCCGCCCCCCGCCGCCGAAGTCGCGCAACTGGCCGACGCCCTGCACGCCATGAGCGTGGCCGTCGGCCAAGGCGTGGCCATGCCCGCTACCGCCGTCACCGCCCCCTCGCCCGCGCTGGCCGATGTGGCCGCCGAAATCGAAGCCTTGCGCGCCGTGCTGGCCGGCCCGGATTTTGCGGCGGCCCCCGGCGCTGGCGCCCCCAAACACCCCGTCCACCAGGTCTGAACCATGTGTCTTGCCGTATTGGCCCTGCATGCCTTGCCGGGCATCCCCGTCTTGATCGCCGCCAACCGCGATGAATTTCACGCGCGACCCACGCGCCCCGCCGCGCAATGGGATGACGCGCCGACCATCTACGCGGGCCGCGACGGCTTGGCGGGCGGCACCTGGATGGGCGTGACCACGTCGGGGCGTTTTGCGCTGGTGACCAATTTCCGCGAGCCCGGCAAGCACCTGAACCCGGCGCCATCGCGCGGCGCGCTGGTGGAAGATTTTTTGCGCGGCGCAGCCTCGCCTGCCGATTACCTGGCGCGTACGCACGCCGGTGACCAGGCGTACAACGGCTTCAACCTGATCGTGGGCGACACGCGCGAAGCCTGGTATTTGAGCAACCGCAATGGCGGCCCGCGCGCGCTTGAACCCGGTATCTATGCGCTGTCAAACCATTTGCTGGACACGCCGTGGCCCAAGCTGGCGCGCACCAAGGCGGCGTTCACCGCCGTGCTGGCGCGGTCGCCGCAGCCCGACCTGCCGGCGCTGTTCAATGCCCTGGCCGACCGCGAAACCGCAGGCGACGAAGAAATGCCCGCCACGGGCCTGCCGCGAGATCGCGAAAAACTATTGAGCAGCCCTTTCATTGTCAGCCCCGACTATGGCACCCGCAGCTCCAGCGTGTTGGCGCTGCATGAAGACGGCGCCGGACAGCTGGATGAAAGGCGCTTTGCGCCTGACGGCACGGTCAGCGGGGAAAGCCGGCTGGCGTTTCATTGGCAGGCCGCATAACGCGGCGATATGCTTGGCGAACGCGAACTCCCGGGCGGCGTCCCAGTCGAAACCCGTAGGTCCTTTTCAGGAGACCCTTATGAACAAACGCATTGAACGCTGCACCCTGGCCGCCATGATGGCGGTGGGCAGCATCGCACTGGCTGGCGTCTTGTCGACCGCGCAAGCGGCGCTGCCGCCCGTCAAACATCAGGGCACGGTGCAGTACGTGAGCGGCGGCATCGGCATTGACGAATCGGAAGCCATGAAGGCGGCCGCCAAGGACTATCCGCTCGCGCTCACCTTCGCCGCGCAACGCGACGGCAAGGCGGACTATGTGGCCAGCGTGGGCGTCGCCATTCATGACGCGCATGGCAAGGAAGTCTTGAAGGCCACGGCTGAAGGCCCGTACATGCTGATCAAACTGCCGGCAGGCGCCTACAAGATTTCGGCAAGCTACGCAGGCAAGACGCAGGAACGTGAAGTGACGGTGCAGAACACCGGCACCGCCCGCGCGGTATTTGAGTGGAAGTAAGCGGGCGCAGGCACGTCAACCCGGGACCGCATGGCAACACTAGGGCGGAGCGCCGCTGAGCGCCCCGCCCCGGTGAAACCGCCCGCGCGTCAGACGCCAGAGAACAGGATGGCGATCACGAAACCCACGCTGACCGCCCAGACCAGCGAGCGCAGCGCGCCCCAGCCCGCCAGATACATTGCGATATAGCCCAGCCGCACGCCCAGCCAGCACGCCATCAAGGTGGCGACATGCGCAGGCGGCGCCTGGTTGTACAGCGCGAACAACACGGCCGCGAAGAAGAATGGCAGCGCTTCAAAGGTGTTGACCTGCGCCGCGTTGGCCCGCGCACGCCAGCCCTCCTGACGGGCCAGCCACGCCCGGGGATCGTTGTTGTCGTACTTCTTGCCGCCCGCCTTGGCAAGCAGCGCCGATACGAACGGCAAAATCGCCGCCGCCAACATCAACCACGCGATCATTTTCATTGTGACTCCCGGTGCTGGCGAACGAACGGGTCCGCCGGATACATGGCGGGCCTTGCGCCGCCGCTGCGGCATGGTCGCCTGAAAGCGGCGAAATGGAAAGCGGGAGAGTTGGATGGCCGGGTTTAATTTCCGCGTTGAAACCCGCGTTGAATTCCCGTGTTGAATCCCCGGTTGAATTCCCCGGTTGGCTAGGCGGGTTGCATACCCCTGACACCCCTCGCAGACACGTACACTCTGCGCGTTGCCGTCGCACCTTCACTTCCCATGCCCTTGCTTAGCCCCTGGTCCGCGCTGTTTCTTTCCGCCGCCCTGCTCTGGCCGCCCGCCACACGCCGTTGGGCGTTGGCGCCGTTGATGGTGGCGTGGGGCTGGGCGTTGACGGATGGGGCGATCGATCCCGTGGGGTTGATTGCGCCCGCGCTGCTTTTGCTGGCGGCCGTGGGGGTGCGGCCAGCGGCGGCGAACGGGACCCGCGCGGCCGGCCATGTTTTATTTCTGCTGCTGGCCGCGGCGTTGTTCCTGCATCTGCTGCCCGGCTTTCACAACCCGCAAGTCATCGCGCCCGCGCCGCTAAGCCCGGACGCGCTGCCGTTCGGCATGTATCTGAACCTGGACAAACCGCTGGTTGCGTTCTGGGTGGTGCTGGCGCTGGCCCCGCCGATGGCGGGCGCGACCGGGCGCGCAACCCTCGCCGCCGCCGTGCTGGCCTGCGCGGGCGCGGTGCTGGTGTGTTTGGGATTGGGGTTGGCGTTGAACGTGGTGGGCTGGGCGCCCAAGTGGCCGGAACCCGCCTGGCTCTGGCTCATCAATAACGCGTTGCTGGTCACACTGGCCGAAGAGGCGTTGTTTCGCGGCTATGTGCAGCAGCAGTTGTCGATGCGCTGGCGCCGCCATGCCTGGGGCGGCTGGGCGGCGCTGGCGATTGCCGCCGCGCTATTCGGATTGGCGCATTACGCGGGCGGCTGGCAGTGGGTATTGCTGGCCAGTTGCGCCGGCGTGGCCTACGGCGTGGCGTACCGCTACGGCGGTCTGGCCGCCGCCGTGCTGGCGCATCTGGGCTTGAACGCCGCGCACTTCGGTTTGTTTACCTACCCGATGCGCGCGGTGATGTAAGCCCGAGCCGGCGCGGGCTTATGCGGCCCGGCGCGGCCCGCCCCTGCGTTCAGGGCAACGCCGGGTAATCCGTGTAGCCCACCGCGCCTTGCGCGTAGAACGTGGACGGGTCCGGCGTGTTCAGCGGCGCGTTCAATTCAAAGCGGCGCACCAGGTCAGGGTTGGCGATGTATTGCACGCCAAACGCCACGGCATCGGCACGGCCGGCGTCGATGGCGGCTTCGGCGGATTCGCGCGTGAAGCCTTCGTTGGCGATGTACACGCCGCCAAACGCGGCCTTCAGCTTCGGGCCCAGGCTGTCTTCGCCTTCGTGTTCGCGGGCGCAGATGAATGCGATGCCGCGCTTGCCCAGTTCGGTGGCCACATAAGTGAACGTGCCGGCCAGATCCGAATCGCCCATCGTGTGCGCATCGGCGCGCGGCGACAGATGCACGCCCACGCGGCCCGCGCCCCAGATTTCCACGCACGCATCCACCACTTCCAGCAGCAGGCGGGCGCGGTTTTCCAGCGAACCGCCGTACTGGTCGGTGCGATGGTTGGTGCTGTCTTGCAGGAACTGGTCCAGCAGGTAGCCGTTGGCGGCATGCACTTCAACGCCGTCAAAACCGGCTTCCTGCGCCATCTTCGCGCCATGGCGATAGGCTTCGAGCACGCCCGCCACTTCAGCCGTTTCCAGCGCACGCGGGGTGACGTAGGCGCGCTTGGGGCGCACATGGCTGACGTGGCCGCCAGCCGCAATCGCGCTGGGCGCAACGGGCAGTTCGCCATTCAGGAAGATCGGGTCGGAAATGCGGCCCACGTGCCAGAGCTGCGCGGCAATCAAACCGCCCTTCTCGTGCACGGCGGCGGTAATCTTGCGCCAGCCCTTCACTTGCTCGGTCGACCACAGGCCGGGGGAATCGGCATAGCCCACGCCTTGCGGGGTCACGGAGGTGGCCTCGGTCAGGATCAGGCCGGCGTCGGCGCGCTGGGTGTAGTACTCAAGCATCAAGTCGTTGGGCACGCGGCCTTCGCTGGCGCGCTGACGGGTCAGCGGGGCCATGATGATGCGGTTGCGCAGCGTAAGGTCGCCGACGCGCAGGGGGTCAAACAGGGAGCTCATGCAAAATCCTTCCGTCCCGGATCACGGGGCGCTGGGGCCGCGGCCAAGGGCCTGCGGCTGACTACATATCCTGATTCAATTGCCGCAAAAACGCGGCAATCACGGGTTCATTGCGACGGAAAAATACCCACTGCCCCACCTTCGTCGACGTGATCAGGCTTGCACGCTGCAACACGGCCAGGTGCGATGACACGGTGGACTGTGACAAGCCGCAGCGGTCATCGATGTGGCCCGCGCACACCCCGTGTTCAAAGGTGTGGCCGGGGCGCTCTTCGAAGTACGCCTGCGGTGTCTTCAGCCACGCGAGGATGTCGCGCCGCACGGGATTGGCCAGCGCCTTGAGAATGGCGTCGGCGTCAATGCCCGGCAGGTTGCCGGTCTGATCGGTCGGTGAAGAGGATGCGGTCATATTGGTATATCGCAATTTATCGAATCATATATCGTGAACGATCGATATATAGTCATGCCCCTGTACGGATTGGGGTTTTTGCTTGGGGCAACATAGAAGATCAGTCCCCCTGCACCCGGCCACGCAGCCGTTTGACCTCGCCGTGCTGCACCTTGCGCTGCACGCGGCGGCGCTGCGAAGAACGGGTCGGTTTGGTGGCGCGGCGCGGTTTGTCGACCTGAATCGCCGCCCGAACCATGCCGATCAAGCGCTCAATGGCTTCGGCCCGGTTTTTCTCCTGGCTGCGAAACGACTGCGACTTGATGACGATAACGCCATCTTTTGAGATGCGATGGTCGCTGACGGCGCACAGCGCGTCCTGGACCTCGAGCGGCAGGCGGGAGGCGCGCACGTCAAAGCGCAGGTGCACGGCGCTGGACACCTTGTTGACGTTTTGCCCGCCCGCGCCCTGGGCGCGGATCATGGAGAACGTCAGGTCGCGCTCGTCGATATACAGGGAATCTTGAACATGAAACATGGCCGCGAGTCTATACCAAGTAAAATAATCCGCTTTTGCGTGAATTTACGGCGTCCGGCTCTGCACCGCGCCATGACTCCCCCCCTATGACCTACTCCGCCAAAGAAATATTCAAGACCCTGCAAGGCGAAGGCGCCCATGCGGGCCGCGCGGCGGTGTTTTGCCGGTTTGCGGGCTGTAACCTCTGGACCGGCCGTGAAAGCGACCGCGCCAGCGCCGCCTGCACGTTCTGTGACACCGACTTCATCGGCACCGACGGCGAGGGTGGTGGCAAATTCACCACGGCCGAACTGCTGGCCGACGCCATCGCCGCGTCCTGGGGCCCAGGCACGAAAGACCGCTACGTCGTCTTCACCGGTGGCGAACCGCTGCTGCAACTGGACGACGCGCTGCTGGCCGCCGTCCATGCGCGCGGATTCACCGTGGCCATTGAAACCAATGGCACCGTCAAGCCGCCCAAGGGCATCGACTGGATCTGCGTCAGCCCCAAAGGCACCGCGCCGCTGATCATTGAGCGCGGCAATGAATTGAAGCTTGTCTACCCGCAGCTCAATGCGCTGCCGGAATCCTTTGTGCATCTGGATTTCGAGCACTTTTTCCTGCAACCCATGGACGGCCCCACGCGCGTGAAGAACACCGAACAAGCCGTTCAATACTGTATGCAGCACCCGCAATGGCGGCTCAGTTTGCAGACTCACAAATACATAGGCATTCCATGATTTACCCGAACGCGCGGCGGAGCACGCAATGATTTCCGTGACCCGCAGGCTGGAATTCGACGCCGGCCACCGCATTCCTGATCACCGCAGCCAGTGCCGCAATCTGCATGGCCATCGCTATGTGTTGGAAATCACCCTGACGGGTGACATCGTGCAAGCCCCCGGCGAATCCGACAACGGCATGTTGATGGACTTCTCCGAAATCAAGCACATCGCCAAGACCCACATCGTGGACGTATGGGATCACGCGTTCCTGGTGTTCGAAGGCGACGCCGCCGTGCGCGGCTTTTTGGACACCCTGCCCGGCCACAAGACCGTGGTGCTGGACCGCATTCCCACCGCCGAGAACCTGGCCAAGATCGTGTTCGACACGCTGGCCCCGCACTATCACGGCCACTACGGCGCCGACTTGCGCCTGTCGCGCGTGCGTCTTTATGAAACGCCCAACTGCTGGGCGGACTGCAACGGGTGATTCACGGGTGGCGCGCGGTGGACCGGCGAGTTTTCGGCCCGGGTATTGCGCGCCTCACCCTGCCCACGCCGGCTGGTTCCACGTTCGCCGCGTAGCTGGCCCCATTTTTCCATCTGTGGAAAGACCCCCTCCTATCTAGCCAATTGAAAAAATCAATGGGGATATTCGCCATTTTCAATTATTAGTAAGCTAATAGATAGGATACAATCTATCTCCATGAACACGCCTTCCGACTCCCAACTCATGGCCACCACCGCAAACCTGATGGTGCTGTCCCGCGCCTATCGTGGCGCCGCCGATAAAGCGCTGGCCGACTACGGCCTGTCGCAAGCCACGGCCTGGCCCGTCATCCTGGCTGGCCGCCTGGGCGACGGGGTGCGCCAAGGCGCGCTGGCCGAGGCGCTGGGTGTTGAAGGCCCGTCGCTGGTTCGTGTGCTGGATCAATTGGTGGCCGCCGGCCTGATGGAACGCCGCGAAGACGCGCACGACCGCCGCGCCAAGACTTTGCACCTGACCGACGCCGGCCATGCGCTGCGCGCGCAGGTCGAAGACGTGCTGGTGGAACTGCGCCGCCGCCTGTTCAACGGCGTCAGCGAAGCCGACCTGGAAGCCTGTCTGCGCGTTTTCGATGCGCTGAAAGTGTCCCTGGGACGCGGCGCCGCAGGCGGCCATCAACAGGACAATCAATCGTGAAATTGCCGAACGTCCGCGAAACCATCTTTTCGCTGAAGAGCTACCTAAGCGCCATCATGGCGCTTTATCTGGCCTACAGCATGGGTTTGCCGCGTCCGTTCTGGGCGATGACCACCGCCTATGTCGTGGCCCAGCCCTGGTCGGGCGCCGTGCGCTCCAAGGCGCTGTACCGGCTCGTCGGCACCTTCTTCGGTTCGGCCGCCACCGTGTACATGGTGCCGCGGCTGTCGAATTCGCCCGTCGTCATGACGGGCGCCATGGTGTTGTGGGTGGGCGCCTGCCTGTACATGTCGGTGCTGGACCGCACGCCGCGCTCTTATCTGTTCATGCTGGCCGGCTACACCGCCGCGATGATCGGCTTTCCCAGCGTGACTGACCCTTCCCTGGTGTTCGACACCGCGCTGGCCCGCGTGGAAGAGATCAGCCTGGGCATCGTCTGCGCCACGCTCGTCCACAGCATTGTGCTGCCGCGAGGCCTGGCGCCTGCGTTGACGCTGCAACTGGACAAGGCCGTGCGCGATGCGCGCAACTGGATGCACGACACGCTTAGCGGGCAGAACGCCGAACAGCGCGACCGCGACCGCCGCGTGCTGGCCAACGACATCACGCAGCTGCGTCTCTTGTCGACCCACGTGCCGTTTGACACCAGCAACCTGCGCTGGACGTCCGGCGCGGTGCGCGCCATGCAGGACCAGATTTCAGCGTTGACGCCCGCCGTCTCGGCCGTGGAAGACCGGCTGCGCGCCTTGCAAGCCAATGATCAACCGCTGCCGGAACCCGTGTCGGCGCTGCTGAACGACATCTCGGAATGGATCAATGCCGGCGCCCAGGCTTCGCATGAAACCGCCGTGCAATTGCGCGCGGCCGTCACCCGTTTGACCCCCGCCATCGACAGCCATTCCACGTGGCGCGACGCGCTGCTGGCCAGCCTGATGACGCGGCTGCGCGAACTGATCGACACCTATGACGAATGTCTGACGCTGCGCCGCGAGATTCGCGCCGGACTGGAAGGCGCGCCGCTGCGAACGCCCATGCGCACACAGCGTTCCAACCGCGACCCGAACGCCGCGCTGCACCGCGACCACGGCATGGCGCTGTTGTCGGCCTTGGCAGCGGGCGTGGCCATTTCGGTGTGCTGCGCGTTCTGGATCGGCACGGCCTGGAGCAACGGCGCCACCGCCGCGCTCATGGCCGCCATCTTCAGCTGCTTCTTCGCGTCGCAAGACAACCCCGTGCCGGGCATCATGCAGTTCCTGACCTACACGGTGTATTCCATCCCGCTGTCGGCGCTGTATCTGCTGGGCATCATGCCCGCCATCCATTCGTTTGAAATGCTGGCGTTGGCGATGCTGCCCACCGCCTTCGTGCTGGGTATTTTCATCGCCCGCCCCGCCAGCGCCGGCAAGGCCATGGCGATGCTGTTCGGTTTTCTGGGCACGATGGCGCTGCAAGACACCAACACCGCGGATGTCGTCTCGTTCATCGACACGCAAGTGGCGCAGTGCATGGGCGTGGCTACGGCCGCCATCATCGCCGCCATTTTCCGTACGGTCAGCGCCGACTGGAGCGCCCGCCGCATCCAGGCCGCCAACTGGAAAGAACTGGCGACCTTGGCCAGCTCGCCGCGCGCGCCGTCGCGCCACACCTACACTGCGCGCATGCTGGACCGCATCGGCCTGTTGCAGCCGCGCCTGGCGCTGGCCCAACGCCCGGATGACCTGGTTGCCGCCGACGCCCTGAAAGACCTGCGCGTGGGCCGCGACATCACCGAGCTGCAACGCGCGCGCCGTCATCTGCCGATGGCGGAACCCACGATACAGCCGGTGCTCAATAGCCTGGCGCATTTTTTCCGCGCGCGTTCGTCGTGGCGCATCGGCGAAAAAACGCCGGAGTTCCTGGCGCAGATCGACCGCGCCTTATCCAGCGTGGCCGCTACCCCGCAAGGCCTGGCCGCACGCGACCGCGCCGTGGTGGCCCTGGTGGGCATCCGCCGCGCCTTCTTCCCCGACGCCCCCGACTACCAACCCGCCCATCCCGCCATGGAGGGCCACGCATCATGATCGGCGAATTCAATCTCTACGGTATTTACTTCCCATGGCTGCTGGTGCTGGGCGTGGTCACGCTTGGCGTGGCCTGGGCGCTGCGCCGCGTGCTGGCGCGCGCCGGCCTGTACCGCCTGGTGTGGCACCCCGCGCTGTTTGATCTGGCGCTGTTTGTGGTGCTGCTGTATGGCGTCTCCCTGATTTCCCCTTATTTTCTCCAGAGATAGGTATGAAACTCCCCAATGCTCTTCGCCCTGCTGCTATCGGCAAGTTCGCGGTGACGGCGGTTGTCGTCGCCGCCGCCGCTTACGCCGGCTGGCAGCTCTGGGTGCACTACGAAGTTGAACCCTGGACGCGCGACGGCCGCGTCAAAGCCTATGTGGTGCAGGTAGCGCCCGACGTGTCGGGCCTGGTGACTGCCGTGCCCGTGCACGACAACCAGGACGTCAAAGCCGGCGACCTGCTGTTTGAAATCGACCGCGCCCGCTTCCAGCTGGCGTTCGACCAGGCGCAAGCCTCGGTGCGTTCGCAGCAAGTGGCGCACGACCAGGCGCTGCGCGACGCCAAGCGCAACCGCTCGCTGGGCCAGCTGGTGGCCGCCGAAGCCGTTGAACAAAGCCAGACCAAGGTGCAGCAGACCGAAGCCGCGCTGGCGCAGGCCGAGGTGCAGCTGAACACCGCGCGTCTGAACCTGGAACGCAGCCGCGTGCTGGCCGCAAGCGATGGCCGCATCACCAACCTGGATTTGCGCGCGGGCTCGTACGCCACCGCAGGCCACGGCGTGATGGCGCTGGTGGACGCCGGGTCGTTCTACGTCGAAGGCTATTTCGAAGAAACCAAGCTGCCCGGCATACATGAAGGCGACCCCGTCACCGTGACCTTGATGGGCGATTCGCGCCACATCCGCGGCCATGTGGAAAGCATCGCCATGGGTATTGCCGACCGCGACCGCAGCACGGGCGCGAACCTGCTGCCCAACGTGAACCCGACATTCAACTGGGTGCGTCTGGCGCAACGCATTCCGGTGCGCGTGAAGATTGACGACGTGCCGGACGGCGTGCGTCTGGTCGCCGGCCAGACGGCCACGGTGTCGGTCGACCCGAAGCCCGCGCAGGCAGCCAAGCAAGACACAACGCAAAACACGAACCCTGGCGCAACGCCGGCCACGGCGCAGAGCACCTCGCAACGCGCCGCGTCCGGCGCGCATCCGCCGGCCTGATCGCCATTTTTCCGCAACCCGATTTCTGACGACCTATTTTTCAACCTTCTTATCAACGCCAAGCCGTACTTGCCATGAACACCAAACACCTTCTGCCGCTGATGCTGGCCCTTGCGCTGGCCGGATGCACCACCGTGGGCTCGGATTACCAGGTGCCTGCCGAGTCGGTCGTCCAGCGACAGGCGGCGCAAGGCGCCTTCCTGGAAGCGCAGTCGGGCGTGTTCCAGCAGCAAGCGGTGTCGGGCCACTGGTGGCGTTTGTATAACGACCCGCTACTGGACGGCCTGGTTGAAAAAGCGTTGTCGGCGAATACGGACTTGCGTGTGGCCAGCGCCAACCTGGAGCGTGCGCAGGCCGCGGTGCAGGAATCGCAGGCGCAGCAGCAACCGACGATAGGCGTGAACGCCTCGCCCACATTCGGCCATGTGTCGGGCTTGCAAGAGCTGCAACCGGGCATTGATCCCCCCAACCGCTGGTCGTACTCGGCGGGCGCCAGCGTGTCGTACCAGCTTGACCTGTTCGGGCAAATTCGCCGCGCGGTTGAAGCCGCCAGCGGCGACGCACAGGCCGCGCAAGCCGCCTACGACGCCACGCGTGTGACAGTGGCAGCCGAAACCGCACGCGCCTATGCCAACATGTGCGCAGCCGGCATGCAGCTGGCGTCGGCGCAACACTCGGTGCAGGTGCAAAAGGAATCGCTGGACGCCGTCAGCCGCCTGCAACGCGCAGGCCGTGGCACTACCTTGGATGTGACCCGCGCCCGCAGCCAGCTCGAACAGCTGCAAGCCAACCTGCCGCCCTTCCAGGCGCAGCAACGCACCGCCTTGTACCGACTGGCCGCGCTGACGGGCCAGACGCCCAACGAGATTCCCGCATCGCTGCTGCAATGCGCCGCCGCGCCGCGCCTGACCGACACCATTCCCGTGGGCGATGGCGCCGCACTGCTGCGCCGCCGCCCCGACATCCGCCAGGCCGAGCGCACGCTGGCCGCGAGCACGGCGCGCATCGGCGTGGCCACGGCGGACCTCTATCCGAAGATCACGCTGGGCTTGTCCGGCGCATCGGGCGGCCCCGCTTCGATGTTTGGCGATCGCGGCACCTTCGGCTGGAGCGTCGGCCCGCTGATCTCGTGGACGCTGCCGAACACAGGCGCGGTGCAGGCCCGCATCGCGGAAGCCGAAGCCAACACCAAGGCCGCCGTGGCGCGTTTTGACGCCACGGTGCTGAACGCCCTGCGCGAAACGGAAAGCGCGCTGGTCGTCTACGCCCGCCAGCTGGACCGCGATGCGTCGTTGCGCGCCGCCCGCGACCAAAGCGCCGAAGCCGCTTCGCAAGCGCGTCAGTTGTTCCAGTACGGCAAGACCGACTACCTGACCGTGCTGGACGCCGAACGCACTCTGGCCACCAACGAAAGCGCGCTGGCCGCCTCGCAGGCGGAACTCAGCAGCGACCAGATCGCCGTCTTCCTGGCGCTGGGTGGCGGCTGGGAAAAGTAAGCAGCAGGCCGGCAATGTCGTTTCCATAATATGGATATGACATTGCTCGCGGGAAATGGCCGCCCGTAGAATTGTCTCATCGCTGATTTTTACAACTATCAATGAACAGCGTGGCGCGGCAGATGGCGCCACAGCCGTTCAGGCAATGAGACAAATCCATAATATGGAACATCCATCAGGGGCGGCGGGTGCGCGCGTCCTGGACAGCATCACCAAACTAAGTCCTGACGATGCGGGCCGCGTTGTGATCGCGGGCTCGCACGGCGGCAGCTACGCGGCCTATTGCGCGGCGCGCGGCCACGTACGCGCCGTCATCCTGAATGACGCCGGGGTCGGCTGGGAACAGGCGGGCATTGCGGGCTTGGCAGATTTGCAGCAATGGGGCGTACCCGCCGCCACGGCCGACTACCGCAGTTGCCGCATCGGCGACGGCGCCGACATGGCGCGCCACGGTGTCATTAGCCACGCCAATGCCTTGGCGCAGGCGCTGGGCTGCCGCACGGGCATGGCCGTCGCCGACGCCGCCCGGGTGCTGGGCCAAGCGCCTGCCGGCCAGACGCGGCCCGCTGCGCAGCAAGAATCCCGCTCCATTTTCAAAACCGCCGCCGACGGCACGCCGCTGGTCATTGGCGCTGATTCCGTGTCGCTGCTGGATGCCGGTGACGACGGACGCATCGTGGTCACGGCCTCGCATGGCGAGCGGCTGGCCGGCCTGGACACCGACGGCGTGAAAGCCTCGCCACGGCTGGTGACTTTCAACGACGCCGGTATCGGCAAAGACAGCGCCGGCATCGGCCGGCTGCCGCTGCTGCAACAGCGCGGCATCGCGGCGCTGACCGTGTCGGCCTACAGCGCGCGCATCGGCGACGCCCGCTCGTGCTACCAGGAAGGAATGATTTCGTGCGCCAACGCCCGCGCCCGCGAATGGGGCTGCCGCGTTGGCACGCCGCTGAAAACTTTTATCGACGCCCTGCTGAACGGGCGCGGCACTTACTAGGAGCATTACCCGCATGTCGGAAAAACTGGAAATCACGGGCGGCGAAGCCATTGCACGCATGTTCGCCGCGCACGATGTGGGCTTGATGTTCGGTATGGGCGGCTTTCAGTTGCTGCCGTTCTACGACGCCGTGCGGCGTCTGAAGCTGAACCACAACCTGATCAACGATGAGCGCTGCGCCGTGTTCGCCGCCGATGCCTACACCAAGGTCAGCGGCCGCCCCGGCGTTTGCGACGCCACCCTTGGCCCCGGCGCCACCAATCTGGTCACCGGACTGGCCGAAGCCTACAACGCCGGCACGGCAATGGTGGCGCTGGTAGGCGATTCGCACCGGATGCATTCCTGGAAGAACATGACGCAGGAAGCGCGCCAGCTGGAGGTGTTGCGGCCCGTGGTGAAGGACGTGCTGCGCGTGGAAAAAATCGAGCGTATCCCGGAACTGGTGCGCCGCGCGTTCGCGGTGGCCACCAGCGGACGGCCGGGTCCGGTGGTGCTGGATGTGCCGGAAGACATTGCGCATGAAGTCCACGCCTTTGATGCCGACGTCTTCTACTCCAGCGCCAACTACCGCCGCGCCCCCGCCCTGCGCTGCCGCCCAGCCGCTGACGATCTGGCGCAAGCCGCCAGCATGCTGGCCGGCGCCTCCCGCCCGCTGATGCTGTGCGGCGGCGGCGTACACATCAGTGATGCCGCCGATACCGTTCAAGCCTTTGCCCGGCAATTCAACATCCCCGTGGCGCACACCATGAGCGGCAAAGGCGCCGTCGCCTGCAACGACCCGCTGAACGCGGGCCTGTTTGGCCGCTACAGCCGCATCGCCAACGACCTGATCGCCAAGGCCGATTGCCTGTTCGTCGTGGGCTGCAAGCTGGGCGAAGTGGCCACACGCCGCTACGACCTGCTGTCGGCGGGCACGCCCATCATTCACCTGGACATCGTGGCCGAAGAGTTCGACCGCACCACCACGCCCGCCTTGCGTTTGTGGGGCGACGTGCGGGCCACGCTGCAAGAGCTGGGCGAACGCCTGGCCGCCCAACCCGCATCCGCGCAAGGCCGCCAGGACTATGTGGACGAAGTGGGCCAGGCCATGCACACGTGGCGCGAATCCGTGAACGGCAAGCTGACGTCGGCCGACAGCCCCATCGGCATGGCGCGCCTGATGCATGAAATCAACGCCGCGCTGCCGGAAGACGGCATTCTGGTGGCCGACGGCGGCTTCGCCGCGCACTGGGGCGGCTTGCTGTTCGACACCAAGCGCGCGGGACGCGGCTTCGTGCCGGACCGCGGATTTGCGTCAATCGGCTATGGCATCCCGGGCGCCATCGGCGCTGCGGCCGCCGCGCCAGGGCGGCAAGTCGTCAGCCTGACGGGCGACGGCGGCTGCAATATGTCGTTGGGCGAACTGGAAACCGCCGTGCGCATGGGGTTGGCGTTTACGCTGGTGGTCGTCAACAACGCCGCGTCGGGCTACATCAAGGCGCTGCAACATCTGATGTACGGCAGCGGCAGCTACCAATCGTCCGATCTTGTGGAAACCAACTACGCCAACGTGGCGCGCGCGCTGGGCTGCCAGGGCATACGCGTGGAAGACCCGGCCGACATTCCGGCCGCGCTGGCCCAGGCCTTCGCCTGCAAAGACCGCCCCACCATTCTTGACGTGGTGGTCACGCGCGACCCCGCGCACATGCTGCCGGGCGTAGACAGCCGGGCGGCCAAGATCAAGCCGGGCGACCGCATCGCCTGAGCCTGGACATAACAACAAAGCGGCAACGCACACAACAATATCGAAGCGAGGAGACAACCCATCATGAAAGCAAAAACCTGGATGACGCTGGCGGCCGCAACGCTGGCCATGACGCTGACTGGCGCGTCGGTGGCGCAAAGCAGCTACCCCGACCGGCCGATCCGGCTGATCGTGCCCTTCCCGCCCGGCGGCACGTCGGACGTGGTGGGCCGCATCTTTGCCGAAGCGCTGGGCAAGCAGATCGGCCAGGCCGTCGTGGTGGAAAACCGGGGCGGCGCGGGCGGTTCGGTGGGTTCACGCGCGGTCGCGTCCGCCGCGCCGGACGGCTACACGCTGCTGCTGGGCACGTCCAGCACCAACGGCACGAACCCTGCGGTGTACAAAAATCTGCCGTATGACGCCGTCAAGGACTTCACACCCGTCACGCAGATCATCCGCGTGCCTGGCGTGATCGTCGTGAACAAGAACTTTCCCGCCAAGGATTACGCGTCGTTCGTGACGCTGATCAAAGGCGCGCCAGGCAAGTATTCGTATGCGTCGTCGGGCAACGGCGGCGCCACCCATATGGCGATGGAATACTACAAATCGCTGTCCGGGCTGGACATGATGCATGTGCCGTACCGCGGCACCGGCCCGGCGCTCAACGATGTCATCGCGGGCCAGGTGCCTATTTTGTGGGACACGGCGGCCTCGTCGATGGCGCACATTCAATCCGGCAGCCTGCGGCCGATTGTGGTGGCGGCCAAGGCGCGCCTGCCGCAACTGCCGGATGTGCCGACGTTCGCCGAAATGGGCCTGCCCGACTACGACGCGGAAATGTGGAATGGCCTGCTGGCGCCTGCCGGCCTGCCGAAAGACATTCTTGCCAAGCTGAACGACGCATCGCGCAAGGCCTTGGCCGATCCTGACGTGCAGGCCAAGTACGCCGGGGTGGGCGCGTATGTCGTCGCCGACAAACCCGACGCGTTTGCCGCGATGATTCGCGACGACGTCGCCAAGTGGAAAAAGGTGGCCGACTTCGCGCACATTTCGGCGGAATGATATGGGCCAGCGCTTGAAGAACAAAGTGGCGCTGGTGTTCGGCGCCGGCTCGTCAGGCCCCGGCTGGGGCAACGGCAAGGCGGCGGCCGCCCTGTATGCGCGGGAAGGCGCGTGGGTGTTCGCGGTGGACGTGCGCACGGACGCCGCCGACGAGACCCGGCGCGTCATCGAGGCCGAGGGCGGCCGCTGCGTGGCGCTGACCGCCGACGTAACCGATTCCGCGCAGATCCTGGCGGCGGTGTCGGCGGTGCTGGCCACGGCCGGACGCATCGACGTGCTGCACAACAATGTCGGCATCACCGAAATGGGCGACCCCATCGAAGCCAGCGAGGAAAGCTGGCACCGCGTGCTGGACACCAACCTGACCGGCGTGTTCCTCACGTGCAAGCACGTGCTGCCCGCCATGCTGGCGCAAGGCGGCGGCAGCATCGTGAACATCTCGTCGCTGGCGTCGATTCAGGTCAACACGTATCCGTACACGTCGTACTACGCGGCCAAGGCGGGGCTGAACCACCTGACCCGTTCGCTGGCCGTGCGGTATGCGCCCGACAACATCCGCGTCAACGCCGTGCTGCCGGGCGTGATCGATACGCCGCTGATCTATACGCAGATCGCCGGGCAGTTTGAAGACGTGGATGAAATGCGCCGCCGGCGCAACGCCGCCAGCCCCATGGGGCGAATGGGCGATGCGTGGGACGTGGCGCATGCGGCGCTGTTCCTGGCCAGCGATGAAGCCAAGTACATCACCGGCGTCTGCCTGCCGGTGGACGGCGGCAAGGCCTGCGCCGGGCGCTAAGACGCCGTCGGTAGCGTCAACTTTCTCAAACGCGGGGCGCCAAGTCGGCCGATAGCTCGGCCGCCGCCCGCTGCAACGCGGCCACCACGTCCTGCAAACGGGCTCCCGACAGGCGTGAACGGATCGCCGCCACGCTCAGCGCCGCCACCACGCGCTGCTCGCGGTCCAGCACCGGAACGCCCACGCCAAGCATGTCGGGAATGATGCGCCCCGGGTTGAGCGCATAGCCGTTCTTGCGGGCGGCGGCGATGTCGTCGCGCAGCATGTCGGTGGACGGCAGGTCAGGCGCCGCCGTGGCGTCGTAACGCGCCAGCACCCGTTCGATATCGTCATTGGGTAAGAAAGCCAGCAGCGCCAGGCTGCCCGCCCCCACACCGAGCGGCCGGCGATGCCCCACTTCCAGCGTCAGGATCTTGATGGGAAAGTCGCCCGTCTTGCGGTCGACGCAGACGGCTTCATGCCCGGATCGAACCGACAGGAAACTGGTGTCGCCGGTGGACTGCGCCAGGCGCAGCACCGCCGATTCGGCGATGGCCTTGATGCCGTGCCGCCCTTCCGCGGCCAGCCCCAGAATGTAGGACTCGCGCCCCAGGCTGTACGTCTTGAGCTTGGGGTTCAGCGATAAAAACCCTTCTTGCAGCAGCGCGGCCAACATGCGGTGCGCGGTAGGCGGTGTCAGACCAATGTCGCGCACGACGTCGGTCAGCCCGACCCCGCGCGCGGGCGCAGCGCCCACATATTTCAGGATGCGCAACACGCGGAAGATGCTTTGCGCGCCGCCCACCGAATCAGTAGCGTGCGGCAACGGGGCCTGGGCCGCCATCAATGCACCGTGGTGCCGTCCGGCGGCGTCTGGTTCAACCCCAGCGCCGCTTCCCAGGCGCGCAACGGCACGCAGGTCTGCAAGCGCACGATGGCGCGTTGGATCAGGGCGGGATGCAGTTCGTGGCCGACGTGGCTGGCGATGTCGATGGTGGAATCGCCATGCAGCTCTTCCAAGCGGGCCTGAGCGGCCTGGATGTGGGCCACGCTCATTACCGGATCATCGGCGCCGTGCAACAGATGCAGGGTGGTGTATTGCGGCGCGGCCTTGGGCAGTTGCGCGTAGCGGCCCGAGAACGCGATGACGCGCCCGGCCATGCCGTCGTGCGCCTGCACCAATTCCAGCGCCATGATGGCGCCCTGCGAAAAACCGGCCAGCGCGGTGTCGGACTGCAACAGGCTGAAGCGCGCCTGCGCCTCGCGCACATAGGCTTCCAGGGGCGGCATGGCTTGCGCCACGCGTTCGGCGCGATTGTCTTCCGTTACGCCGCGCACCGAGAACCACTGCCGGCCCGAGCCGCCGCCATCGAAGGGCTCGAAGCCTTCGGGCGCCAGCACCGCCGCTGCCGGAAACGCCGCGCGCACGGCCTCGGCCAATGGCCGAAGGTTATCGGGCGAACCGCCCACGCCGTGCAGCAGGATGAACAACTGGCGTACGTCGACGCCAGGTTCAGGAAGGAATTCCAATGAGCGGGAAGATGCCATGAAAACTGCTCCGTGCTGGCGTAGCACCGTCCGGCTACGCCTTGATGACCGCATTGTAAAATGCGCGCCTTAATGCGAATGACAGCAATGCAAACACCCACCACCGACTCGGGCGCCACGCCGGCGAGCCAGAACCAGTTGCACCGCGTGCTCAAGGCGCGCCACCTCACGATGATAGCGCTGGGCGGGGCCATCGGCACCGGCCTGTTCGTCGCCTCCGGTGCGGCGATCGCCCAAGCAGGCCCCGGCGGCGCCCTGCTGGTGTATCTGGTGATTGGCCTGATGGTCTACTTCATCATGACCAGCCTGGGCGAGCTGGCCACCTTCATGCCGGTGTCCGGTTCCTTTTGCACCTATGCGTCGCGCTATGTGGACCCGGGCTTTGGTTTTGCGCTGGGCTGGAACTTCTGGATCAGCTGGGCCACGGTGGTTGCCGTGGACGTGGTGGCCGCCCAACTGGTCATGGCGTACTGGCTGCCGGACACGCCAGGCTGGATATGGAGCGTGGCCTTTCTGGCGCTGACCTTCGGGCTGAACGCATTTTCGGCGCGCAGCTTTGGCGAAGCCGAATACTGGTTCGCCATCATCAAGGTGGTGGCCGTGCTGTGCTTCATTGCCGTCGGGCTGGGCATGCTGGTGGGCATCATCCATAGCGGCAGTGAAGTGGGCCTGGCCAATTGGAAAGTGGGCGATGCCCCGTTCGTGGGCAACGCGGCAACGTGGGTGGGCGTGGCGATGGTGGTGGCCTATTCCTTCCAAGGCACCGAACTGGTGGGCGTCGCCGCCGGCGAATCCGAGAACCCACGCCGCAACGTGCCGCGCGCCATCAACAACGTGTTCTGGCGCATTCTGCTGTTCTACGTGCTGGCCATTCTGATCATCGGCCTGCTGCTGCCCTATACCGACCCGCAATTGCTGCGCAACGAAGTGGAAGACATTGCCGTCAGCCCCTTCACGCTGGTGTTCCAGCATGCGGGGCTGCTGTCGGCTGCCACGGTGATGAACGCCGTGATCCTGACGTCCGTGCTGTCAGCCGGCAATTCGGGCATGTACGCCGCCACGCGGATGCTGTTCAACATGGCGGCCGAAGGCCAGGCGCCGGCCGTCTTCAAACGCCTGACCGCCAATGGCGTGCCGCTGTACGCGCTGCTGGCGACGACAGCCCTGGCCTGCCTGTGCCTGTTCAGCGTGGTGTACAGCCCGAAGGCGGTCTATATCTGGCTGCTGAATTTTGCGGGCATGACGGAATTCATCGTCTGGCTGAGCATTGCGATCAGCCACTACCGGTTCCGCCAGGGCTATGTGAAGCATGGCTTCAACCCGAACGACCTGCCCTACAAGGCCGGCCTGTTCCCGTTTGGCCCGGTGCTGGCGTTTGTGCTGTGCCTGATCGTGACCTTGGGCCAGAACTATCAGGCGTTTCTGGAAGAGCGGATCGACTGGATCGGCGTGGTGTCGACCTATCTGGCTATTCCGCTGTTCCTGGCGTTGTGGATCGGGCATCGCGTGGTGAGGCGGTCGCGCTGGGTCAAATACCAGGACATGCGGTTTTACGGCGGCGCATAAATCGAAGGTGACGCAGGCATGGCGGATGCCGGCTGGGTTGAAATACTGTATATTTATACAGTGTAAATTCACCCTAGAAGCCTCAAGCCCGATACCGGGCCCCACCGCCATGCAGTCCCCCGAACGCATCCACCCCGCGTTGTGGCGCGCCACCCAGCTGGCCAAAGGCGCCGCCCGCACCCTGCCCACCGGGCATGCTCCGCTTTCCGCCGAGCTGCCGGACGGGGGGTGGCCGCTGGGCGCGTTGGTTGAATTGCTGACCCCGCACCCCGGTATCGGTGAAATCCGCCTGCTGCGTCCCGCGCTGGCCCAACTGGAAACGCGCCGCGCGATCGCCCTGGTGCAGCCCCCGCATGCCCCCCACATCGCCAGCTGGATGAGCTGGCGGCTGGACCCCCGGCAGTTGCTGTGGGTGGCCCCGAAAAAACCCATTGATACCTTGTGGGCCGCCGAACAGATCCTGAAAAACGGCAGTTGCGGCGCGCTGATCTGCTGGCTGCCGCATGTGCGCCCCGAATCCTTACGCCGCCTGCATCTTGCGGCGCAGGCCAGTGACCTGCTCTTTATTGCCGTACGCCCGGCCAACGCCGCGCAGAACGCTACCCCCGCCCCGTTGCGGCTGGCGCTTGCGCCCGCGCCGGGCGGTCTGTCTGTCCATATTTTGAAGCGCCGGGGGCCTGTCTGCGACACGCCGCTATACGTGGGCCTGGAACCCGGCGCGCTTACGCCTTCTTCCCCCCGCCATGCGCCTCTGGATCGCCGCCTACCTGCGCTGCCTGCCGCTGGACGCACTACGCCCGCACTGGCCGCATGAGGGTCTGGCATTCGCCGTTCTGGACCAGGAACGCGTTGCCGCCCTTACCCCCGCCGCCCGCCAGGCCGGCGTCAAGCCGGGCATGCGCCGCGCCGGCGCGGCCGCCATCGCCCCCCAGGTCGACCTGCTGCCGCGCCAGCCGCAAACCGAAGCCGATGCGCTGCACGGCGCGGCGCTGGCCCTGCTGCAATACACGCCCGAAATCGCCCTGGGCGACGACGACACCGTGCTCCTGAATGTGGGCGCCAGCCTGATGTTCTTTGGCGGGCCGCGCGCGCTCAGCCAGCGTATCCGCGCCACCCTGCGCGCGCTGGATTTGCGCGTGTCGCTGGGCATGGCGCCCACTGCCACGGGCGCCTGGCTGCTGGCGCACCGCCCGGGCCGCCGCATGCCCCGCCGCACCTTGACGCTACCCACGCTGACGCGCCGGCTAGACGCCCTGCCGCTGGCGCTGCTGCCGCAGGCGCTGGCCCGCCGCGACTGGCTGGACGACATCGGCTGCCACACGCTGGCCGACTTGCGCGCCTTGCCGCGCGCCGGCCTGCAACGGCGCAGCACGCCGGAATTGCTGCAAGCGCTGGACGCCGCCTACGGCCAGAAGCCCGAGCTCTATCGCTGGATCGAACCGCCCAACCAGTTCTCGCGGCGCATCGAACTCATGGACTATGTCGAGCACACCGACGCCGTGCTGGCGGTGGCGCGCCGGCTGGCCGAACAACTGGGCGGCTGGCTGAGCGCGCGCCAACTGGCCGTGCGCCGCGTGGTGCTCAGCATGGAACACGAACGCGGCCGCCACGCCCGCCCGCCCACCGAGCTGGAACTGGCGCTGGCGCAGCCGGTATGGCAAGCCCCGCAACTGCTGCACCTGCTGCGCGAAAAGCTGAACCACTTCACTCTGGAAGCCCCCGTCATCGCCGTGTCCCTGCTGGCGCCCGACACGGTTGAGCAGCCGGCCGCCAGCACCACCCTGTTTCCCGAGCCCGGCGGCACGGCGGCCGACCATGCCCGGCTGCTGGACTTGCTGGTGGCCCGGCTGGGCCGCGATCAGGTCCGCCATGCTCAACCCACCCCCGACCACCGCCCCGAAGCCGCGAATTCCTGGGGCGACGCGCTGGCCGCGCCCCGCCCGCCCGAGCCCCTGCCCCCCTTGCTGGACCGCCCCTTCTGGCTGCTGGAAACGCCGCTGCCCTTGAAACTGTCGGGCCATCGCCCGCAATACGGCGGCCAGGCGCTGCGCCTGATGCGCGGCCCCGAACGCATCGAAAGCGGCTGGTGGGACCCAGCCCTGACCGTGCGCGATTATTTCGTCGCCGAAGACGCGGCCGCCGCGCGCTACTGGATCTACCGCGAACGCGACGCGGAGCACGCGCGCTGGTTCCTGCACGGGCTGTACGCCTGAGGCCGCCGGCATGGACGACGATTCCTACGACGCGCTTGACCCGTCCGACCTGTTGGCGACGCTGCCCGGCTACGCCGAGCTGCAATGCCAGTCGAACTTTTCCTTTCTGCAAGGCGCGTCCCACCCCGAAGAACTGACCGCACGCGCCGCCGAACTGGGCTACGCCGCGCTGGCGCTGACCGACGAATGTTCGCTGGCGGGCGTCGTGCGCGCCCACATGGAAGCCAAGACCCAGAAGCTGCCGCTCATCATCGGCGCCACCTTCCAGCTGCGCGCCGCCCCCGACGCCGCGCCGCTGGGGCTGACCCTGCTGGCGCAAACGCGCGAGGGCTACGGCAACCTGTCGGAGCTCATCACGCTGGCCCGCACCCGCGCGCCCAAGGGCGAATACCGGCTGGCGCCCGATGACTTCACCGATCCGCCCGAAGGCAGCGCGCATCTGCGCCACCTGCCCGAATGCCTGGCCATCCTGACGCCCGCCTACGGCACCGATGCCGACCGCCTGGCCGAACAGGCGCGCTGGCTGGCGCGCGTCTTTCCGAACCGCGCCTGGGTGGGGCTGAATCTGCTGTACCGCTCGCGCGACGACCAGCACCGCGCCGCCATCGAACACGCCGCGCAAGCAGCCGAACTGCCCATCGTGGCGGTGGGCCAGGTGCAGATGCATGTGCGGTCGCGCAAACCGCTGCACGACACGCTGACCGGCATCCGCACCCATCGGCCCGTGTCCCAATGCGGCTACGAGCTGTCGGGCAACGCCGAACAGCATCTGCGCACCCGCATGCGGCTGGCCAACCTCTATCCGCCCGAGGCGCTGGCGCAAACCCTTGTCATCGCGCGCCGCTGCGCGTTTTCGCTGGACGAGCTGCACTACGAATACCCCGACGAAATCGTGCCGCCCGGCCACACGCCCGCCACCTATCTGCGCCAGGAAACCCTGGCGGGCGCCGCGCGCCGCTTTCCCGCAGGCGTGCCGGAAAGCGTGTCCGATCAGATCGAAAAAGAGCTCGACCTGATCGCCGACCTGCACTACGAAGCCTATTTCCTGACCGTCTACGACATCGTCCAATACGCGCGCAGCGTCGGCATCCTGTGCCAAGGGCGGGGTTCGGCCGCCAACTCGGCCGTCTGCTATTGCCTGGGCATCACCGCAGTGGACCCGGTGCGCGGCAATAACCTGTTCGAACGTTTCATCAGCAAGGAACGCAACGAACCGCCTGACATCGATGTGGACTTCGAGCACCAGCGCCGCGAAGAAGTCATCCAGTACATCTACCGCAAGTACGGCCGGCAGCGCGCCGCCCTGACCGCCGTCGTCATCTCCTACCGCCCCCGCAGCGTCCTGCGCGACACCGGCCGTGCGCTGGGCGTGGACTTAGGCGTCATCGACGCCGTGGCGCGCGCCCATCAATGGTGGGACGGCAAAAAGGAAATGCTGCGCACGCTGGGCGCTTGCGGGCTGGACCCGGAATCCCAGGTGGCGCGGCAATGGGCGTCGCTGGCGCAGACGATGATGGGCTTTCCGCGCCACTTGTCGCAGCATCCGGGCGGCTTCGTGATCTCACGCGGAAAGCTGTCGCGCCTGGTGCCGATTGAGAACGCGGCTATGGAAGACCGCAGCGTCGTGCAATGGGACAAAGACGACCTGGACGCGCTGAAGCTGCTGAAGGTGGACGTGCTGGCGCTGGGCATGCTGTCGGCGCTGCGCCGCACGCTGGAGCTGGCCGGCCAGCGCCGCGGCCAGCCGCTGGCGCTGCAAGACATCCCCGAAGGCGACGACGCCACCTACGACATGATCTGCGACGCCGACACCGTGGGCGTCTTCCAAATTGAATCGCGCGCGCAGATGACGATGCTGCCCCGCCTGCGGCCGCGCAAATACTACGACCTGGTGGTGCAAGTGGCCATCGTGCGGCCCGGCCCCATCCAGGGCGGCATGGTCCACCCCTACCTGCGCCGCCGCCAGGGCAAAGAAAAAGAAACCTATCCCAGCGAAAAGGTGCGCGGCGTGCTCAGCCGGACCATGGGCGTGCCCATTTTCCAGGAACAGGTGATGCAGATTGCCGTGGTGGCCGCAGGCTTTACGCCGGGCGAAGCCGACCAGTTGCGCCGCTCCATGGCGGCCTGGAAACGTAAAGGCGGCGTGGACAAATTCCGCGTCAAACTCGTGGGCGGGCTGCTGGCGCACGGCTACACGCTGGACTTCGCCGAAGCGCTGTTTCGCCAGGTGGAAGGCTTTGGCGAATACGGCTTTCCCGAAAGCCACGCGGCCAGCTTCGCCCTGCTGGCCTACTTCAGTTCCTGGTTGAAGCGCCACGAACCCGAAGCCTTTCTGGCCGCCCTGCTCAACTCCCAGCCCATGGGCTTTTACGCCCCCGCGCAACTGGTGCAGGACGCCCGCCGCCACGGCGTGTGCGTACTGCCCGCAGACGTCACGGTCAGCGGCTGGGATTCGGCACTGGAAACTTTGCCGCCCGAGCACCCCGGCGCCCGCCGGCCCGCCCGCCCCCACGCGCCCCCGGTCGAGCAAACCCGCCCCGCCGTCCGGCTGGGCTTGAGCCTGATCCAGGGCATGCGAGAAGACGCCGTCCGGCGCATCGAAACCGCGCGCGCCCAAGACCCGTTTACCGACACGGGCGATCTGGCGCGCCGCGCCGGCCTTAACCGCCATGACCTGAATGCGCTGGCCGCGGGCGACGCCCTGCGCACGCTCGCCGGCCACCGCCGCCAGGCCAGTTGGGAAGCCGCCGCCAGCGTACACAGCCGCGACCTGCTGCGCGACGCCGCCATCGAAGAAACCCAAGCGCCCCGCCTGTCAGCCCCGTCCGAAAGCCAGACGGTCGCCGCCGACTACCGCAGCGTCGGCCTGACCCTGCACCGCCACCCCGTCGCCCTGCTGCGCCCCCAACTCACCGCCCGCAATTTCCAGCCGGCAGACGTGCTGAACCGCTATCCCAACAAACGCTCGGCACGCGCCTGCGGCATCGTCACCGTGCGCCAACGGCCACAAACCTCCAAGGGCGTGATCTTCGTCACCCTGGAAGACGAGACCGGCCCCGTCAACGTTGTCGTACGCCCCGAACTCATCGAACGCCAACGCCGCGAACTGCTGGGCGCCACGCTGCTGGGCGTCTACGGCGCCTGGCAAAGCGTAGACGGCGTCCGCCACCTGATCGCCCAACGGCTGGTGGATATGTCCGACCTGCTGGGCGGGCTGGCGGCGCAAAGCCGGAATTTTCATTGAGGGGTTGCATTGGGGGGTGGCATTGAGGGGTGGCATTGAGGGGTGGCATTGAGGGGTGGCATTGAGAGGTTGCATTGAGAGGTTGTTTAGACCTGTGAAGTGCGGGCATTCCGGGTGACATAAGCGTCACGCTCAGCGGCAATCTCCGACGCGCGCGGCCTATGCTTTGCGCCTCGACTCACCATCGTTGCCGGGGCCCGACCCATGTCGCCATCGCGAATTCATTTCTATCAAGAGCACCTGGCTGATCTGCATCAGGCTTTGGTTCAACATCCGATCGTGCTGAAGCATTTAAGCGGCCGGAACATCCGCCTTGATGGTGTAGCGCTATTACCCGAGGACACGTTCTCCACGCCCTTCGGCAATATCTCAGCCTTGGCATTCGCCCGCATGTTTTCGGTCTTCGACGGCAGTCGCGTGCATCAACAGGCAGAGCACAAATTGGGGCTGGATAATGCGCCCCCCGGCCTCTACTACACCGTGGTCAACCCCCGTTTGATACAGGCGCCATTCAAGAACAAGCTTGGCCTGTATGCAACAGACGCCGGCACCAATCGCCGCCTCATTTACGCGCTGCACATCGATCATTTCTACTTGAGCGCCACCTTGGCGCCCCCTTACCTGGGCCGCTTCGCTTTTGCGCTTTGCGCCATTACGGCGTATCTGTCTGGGCTTGTCAGAATATCCCTGATGGCTGCGGGCGGCCTCGGCTACAGCGCTCGCTACATTGGCTATCGCTTCTGGCCGAAACTCGGGTTCGATGCCCCGCTACATACCGGTGAAACCGCTGGGCAAACGAGGTTAACGGGATGCACTACCGTGCAAGAGGTGTTGGCCGTTGATGAAGCTTGGTGGGACCGAGCGGGATCGCAAAGGCCCATGGTTTTTGATCTGGAACCTCATAGCGCCTCGTGGCAAAAGCTAGTACCCTACATCAGCAATCAAATCGCGCCAGGGAGGCTTATATGAATGACCAAACTACGCTGAAATGCGCCAATAAGGTTGGCTACGATAAGACTGGCTACGATAAGACTGGCTACGACAAGACAGGCTGCGACAAGACAGGCCGGGTGATCAAGGTATCCATGAAGGGTATCCCGGTAGTCACGCGGGGCATTTGGGCTGAAATGGCAGCCCGCGCACGTCAGCCGTTCATGGTTTTCCGTCCTTATCCGATCTTGCCCGACGCAAACTGACTTCGCCCCTGCCCCGGTTTCCTTTTATCAGGCCCGCCTTGACATCAGATCAATGCGGGTTTTTCATTTTTTGCCACGCTGCCGCCGCCCCCCATCACAGCCCGCCAAGGCTGGTCTATCATGGCTTTTTTGTCGCGTAGTTGTAAGGAGCTTTACATGATCCGCAAGCTGATCCCCTTCCTTCTGGTTGCCACCCTGAGCGCGTGCGCCAATACCGGGACGTCGTCTTCGTCTGCCCGCGCGCCGGCAGCCTCCAGCTCCTCCAGCTCGTCCGATTCGTCCGGTGGCGCAACGTATGGCGGGTCTTCGTATGGGTCGTCGTCGAATATGCCTGGCAGCAGCATGGGCGGCAGCAAGACGTGCGACGCGGGCGCGCTGCAATCGCAGATTGGCCAGAAGGCCAGCCAGTCGGTCATGGAAGATTTGCGTTCGCGCAGTGGCAGCACCACCGCCCGCATCCTGCGCCCGGGGCAGTTGGTCACCATGGAATACAACGCAACCCGCCTGAACCTGATCGTGGATGACAAAGATGTCATGACCGCCATCCGCTGCGGATGATCGCACTGCTGTCCTGCCCCGGAGGCCGGCATCTACCACGGGCCGGGGTTTAGACGGGGCCAGGGCTTAGTCGGAGGGTTCAGCGGGAGGGCTTAGCCGGAGGGTTCAGCCGGAGCGTTTAGCCGGAGCCGGCGACCCGCCCGGCCCGCCGCTATGCCTTGTTCATGGCCGCGGGCGGCACGTGAGGCAGGAAGGCCCCCGCTACCTCAAACGCGCATTCCTCGCGCGCGATGTCGATCACCCGTGACACGATCGGGTTGACGATGTTTTTCTTGTGCACCGCGTAGTAATTGATGGTCGGCAAGTCCGGCTGCACGTTCAGCTGGCAGAGCGCGCCGCGTTCGACCAGCGGCGCGAAATACGCGCCCGGCAGATAGCTGATGCCCAGGCCCAGCATCGTCAGCTGCGCCATCATCCCCAAGCTATTGCACGTCAGCACGCGCTTAACCGGCAGGCCCTGCTCGGCGAACCAGGCGTCATACAGATGCGACAGCGCGGAATTCGTGGGTTGTGAAATCACCGGATACGGCGCCAGATCCTGCGGCGTCAGTTGCGCCGACAAATCAATGTCCAGCGCGGGGCTCGCCATCCACACGTTCGTCACGGCCCCCAGGTGCGTGCAGTCGTACTGATAGCTCCAGAACGGGCCGGGCATGATGGCCAGGTCCAGCTGGTCTTGCTCCAGCCGTTCATACAGCGTGATGCCGCCATCGATTTCCGGCATCAGCTGCACGCGCGGGTAGCGCAGGCTGATCTGGTTGATCAGCCGCGCCAGCCAGGTCATGCCGACGAGTTCGGTCACGCCCAGCCGCACCACGCCTTCGAAGCTGGCCGGGTCGGCCATGTTCTGCACGATGCGGCTGTTCAAGTCGAGCATTTCGCGCGCCAGTTCGAACAGCTTGCGGCCCTGCGGGGTCATCAGCAATTTCTTGGCGCGGCGTTCAAACAAGGGCGAACCGGCAAAGGCTTCCAGTTCGCCCACCCGCTTGGCGACCGCCGATTGGGTGGTGTGCAATTTTCGGGAAGATGCGCTGAAGCTGCCGAGTTCGGAGCTCCAGTAAAAAGCCTCTAGCTGCTTAAGGGTGTACATCGCGGCGGTCGATGCGAAACGCATGGAAACCCTCACCTTACCATCGCCGCCGCGCTGTCCGGCCCGGCCTTAGCCGCGCGGATGCAGGATATCGGCCAGGAAGCGCTGCGCGCGCGGATGCGACGGCGCGCTGAAGAAGCGCTCGGGCGTGTCCATTTCCAGGATCTCGCCGCCGTCCATGAACACCACGCGGTCGCAGACGTCGCGCGCGAAACCCATTTCGTGGGTCACGCACACCATCGTCATGCCGTCTTTGGCCAAGCCCTTCATCACTTGCAGCACTTCGCCAACCATCTCCGGGTCCAGCGCGCTGGTGGGTTCGTCAAACAGCATCACCGGCGGTTGCAGGGCCAGCGCGCGCGCAATCGCCACGCGCTGCTGCTGGCCGCCCGACAAGGACCCCGGATAGGCGTCGATCTTATGCGCCAGGCCCACGCGATCCAGCAGGCTCTTCGCCAGCTCCACGGAGGCTTTGCGCGACTGCTTGCGAATGTTCACCGGCGCGAAGATCACGTTTTCCAGCACGCTCATGTGCGGGAACAGGTTGAACTGCTGGAACACGAAACCAATCTTCTGGCGCAACGCGTTCAGGTTGGCGCCCTTCTGGTAGATGTCGGCGCCGTCGATCAGGATGCGGCCCTTCTCAATCGGTTCCAGCCGGTTGATCGTGCGGATCATGGTCGACTTGCCCGAGCCCGACGGCCCGCACACCACCAGCACTTCGCCACGCGACACCGACAGGTCCACGTCCTTCAGCACGTGATGCGCGCCGTACCACTTGTTCACTTTTTCAAGCTTGATCATGTTTGTTCCTTTAAGCCATGGCGCGCGAGCGGCGGATACGCAGGTCCAGCCAGCTCAAGCCGCGGCTCAGGCTGAAGCACACCAGGAAATAGATGATGGCCAGGATGCCGAACACCTGTAGCGGCTGAGTCAGCACCAGGTTGTTGACCTGGTTGGCCGCGAAGGTCAGTTCATTGACGCTGATGACGTAACCCAGCGACGTTTCCTTGATGGTCGACACGAACTGGCTGGTCATGCTGGGCAGCACGTTAAAGAGCGCTTGCGGCAGCACCACCTTGCGCATCGTCGTCCAGTAGCCCACGCCCAGCGAGCGCGACGCCTCGATCTGGCCGCGCGGCACCGCCTCGATGCCCGACCGGATCACCTCCGACAGATACGCGCTTTCGTAGACGACCAGCGCGAAGATCAGCGTCCAGAAACCGCTGACGACCTGGCCCGTCAACTTGGGCACCACAAAGTAGGCCCAGAAAATCAGCATCAGCAGCGGCATGCCGCGCACAACGTTGACCAGCGCCTTGCTGGCCACGCGCAGCCAGCCGAACGGGCTGACTCGCGCCAGCGCGATCAACAGCGCAAGCGGCATCGACATCGCCAAGCCCAGCGCGGCCAGAATCAGCGTCAGCGCCAGGCCGCCCAAGGGGCCGTTGGGGTATTGGCCGACCAGCAGCGTCGGCCAGTATTGCAGTAGCAGATCAAGCACCGTGGCCTCCGCGATTCAGACGATAACGGGCGTAGATGCGCGATCCCAGCGCCATGATCAGGAACGATCCCAGCAGGTACATGATCGTCGCCGCGCCGAAGGTGGCAAAGGTGCGATAGGTTTCGTTTTCGATCTCGCGCGCCTGGTAGGTCAGCTCCATCACCCCAATCGCCATGGCGACGCTGGTGTTCTTGAACAGCAGCAGCGCACGGCCCACCAGCGGCGGAATGGAAATGCGCAGCGCTTGCGGCACGATCACGAAGCGCATGCATTGCAGGTAGCTCGCGCCCAGCGCGCGCGCCGCTTCGAATTGCGTGCCGGGAATGGCGCGCAGGCCGCTGCGGATGTCTTCGGCGATGTAGGCCGCCGACCCCAGCCCCAGCGCAATCGCCGCCAGCGACATCTCGGCGTTATGGTCGTACAGCCACAGGCGCAGGCCTTCCGGCAGCAGTTCGGGCATGCCGAAATACCAGAACAGCACCTGCACCAGCAGCGGCACGTTGCGGTGGTATTCCACATAGGCGTCGACCACCCAGCGGCACGGCGCCAGATTGGTCGCGCGCACCACCACCAGCGTCACCGCGATGGAGAACGCCAGCACCCAGGCAACCAGAAACAGCTGCACGGTGATCGCCATGCCGCTGAGCAGCAGCTGGTATTGGGAAGCGTCAAGTAGGCTCATAAAGCAGTCAATCTCCAACAATCGCGCGGACCACGCCAAACGTCACGGGTTCCGACCGCCCGCCTGGGCAGGCGCCGGAAACCGTGACGGGGGCGTTCGGGCCTTGATGAGGTATCTGGCCGAGATCCGCGCTGGGGTTCGCGCTTCAGCCCGCGATGGGGCCGATCTTGAAACCGCGTTCCAGCTTGTAAGGCGTCTCTGCGCCGAACCACTTGTCGAACAGCTTGGCGGCTGCGCCCGAGCTTTCGGCCTCGTCCAGCGCCTGGTTCACCGTTTGCAGGAAACGCGGTTCGGACTTGCGCACACCCAGGCCCCAGGGCTCGTCAAACACCGACTTGGCGATGACGGTGACCGGCGCCGTCGGCGGGCTTTGCAGCACCAGACGCGCCAGCACCAGCTCCGACGCAAACTGCGCGTCCACCTTCTTTTGCTGCAAGGCCAGGTAAGTGGCCGAGCTGTCGCCGTAGCCGATGACCTGGGATTTGTCCAGAATGCGCTTGATTTCGCGTTCCGAGCTGGAGCCCTTGGTGGCGCCAACACGGCGCCCATTCAGGGCTTCAATGCTGTCAAAGCCCGAGTCCTTGCGCACCAGCAGCTTTTGCGGGCTGACGTAATAGGCGTGGCTGAACGCGATCTGTTCGGCACGGTCGGGCGAATAACCCAGGTTGGCCGCCAGAATGTCGACGCGCCCTTCATTCAGTTCCGGCACGCGCGCCGCCACCGACAACAGCTTGTAGCTGACCTTGACGCCCAGCTTGTCGGCGACGAGCTTGCACACGTCCACGTCGTAGCCCACCAGTTGGCGCGTGGCGGCGTCCTGAAAGCTGAACGGCTGCGAAGTGCCCAGCGTGCCGCAGACGAGTTCGCCGCGCGCCTTGATGTCGTCGATCTGATCGGCCTGGGCGGCAGCGCCCAGCGTCAGCGTGGCCAGGCCCAGGCAGGCCGCGAAAAGAGAGTGGCGTTTCATGCGTGATTCCCCTTGTCTGATTGTGTGGTGGTCGTACTGAATAAATGGGCGCGGCGCGGGATCAAACCAGCTTGGCGCAGGCGTCGCGAATGGCCGAGCAGCCTTGTTTGATGTCATCCAGCGACGCCGCGAACGACAGCCGGAACGTGCCCGGCGCGCCGTAAGCATGGCCATCGATGACGGCCACGCCGGCTTCGCGCAGCAGGTAGTGCGTCAGGTCGGTGTCGGTGGCGATGACGTCGCCCGCAGGCGTCTTCTTGCCCAGCAGGCCCGAGCAATCCGGGAAGACGTAGAACGCGCCTTGCGGCACAACGATCTCCAGGCCCGGCGCGCCGGACAGTTCGGCAATCGCCAGGTCGCGGCGTTCGCGGAACACCTTGGCGAATTCCGCCACGCAGTCCTGCGGGCCTGACAACGCTTCCAGCGCCGCCGCCTGGCTCACCGACGACGCGCCCGACGTGCTTTGCGATTGCAGAATGGCCATCGCCTTGATCAGTTCGTCAGGCGCGGCGCCGTAGCCGATGCGCCAGCCGGTCATGGCGTAAGCCTTGGACACGCCGTTCACCACCAGCGTGCGGGCGGCCAGTTCCGGCGCGACTTGCAGCGGGTGCACCGTGGGTTCGCCGGTGAAATTCAGGCGGGCGTAGATGTCGTCCGTCATCAGCCAGACGTGCGGATGGCGCTTGAGCACTTCCGTCAGGCCGCGCAGTTCGTCGGCGGTGTAGACCGAGCCCGTCGGGTTGCTGGGCGCATTCATCATCAGCCACTTGGTGCGCGGCGTGATGGCGCGTTCCAGGGCTTCCGGGGTGACCTTGTAATCGGTAGCGGGCGAGGTTTCCACGGCGACCGGCACGCCGCCGTTCACCAGCACCATGTCGGGGTACGACACCCAGAACGGCGCGGGAATCAGCACTTCATCGCCGTCGTTCAGCGTGGCGGCCAGGCCGTTGAAAATCACCTGTTTGGCGCCGGTGCTGACGATGATCTGCGAGACCGGGTAGTCCACCCCCGTCGCCTCCAGCAGATGGCCGCGGGCGGCCTTGCGCAGCGCCACCGTGCCTTGGGCCGGCGGGTACTTGGTTTCGCCGCGGTTCATGGCGGCGGTGGCGGCCTGGCGGATATGTTCCGGCGTCGAAAAGTCCGGCTCGCCAATCGTCAGGTCGATGATGCGGCGGCCTTGCTCGCGCAGTTCGGCAATGATGGCGCGCGCGGCCACGCTGGGCGACAGCTTGATGCGCTTGATGCGGTCGGCAACGATGCTCATTTGGCGGCTCCCATCTTCTCGGCCAGCGTCTTTTCCAGCCAGGGCTTGGTGTAGGTGCCAGCGCGCAGCTTTTCCTTGGCCACGGCTTCGTCGGCTTCCTTCTTCTGCGCCAGGGCCAGCACGGCGGCGGCGAGTTCGGCGGGAATCACCACCACGCCATCGGCGTCGCCCACGACCACGTCGCCCGGGTTGACCACTTGGCCGCCCACGGACACGGGAACGTTGATTTCGCCCGGGCCATCCTTGTACGGACCCTTATGCGACACGGCGCGCGCGAAGCAGCCGAATTCACCCTGGGCGAACACGTCGAAGTCGCGCACGGCGCCGTCGATCACGAAGCCTTCGATGCCGCGCGATTGCGCGTCCATCATCATCAGTTCGCCGACCAGCGCGTTGCTGGTGTCGCCCGAGCCGTCGACCACGATGACGTCACCCGCGCCACCCAGCGAAATCGCCTTGTGGATCATCAGGTTATCGCCGGGGCGGGTCTTGACGGTAAGCGCCAGGCCGACAGTGCGGCGCGTGGCGGCATGCATCGGGCGCAGGCCCGACACGCCATACAGGCGGTTCATGCAGTCGCTGATCTGGGCCGAGCCGATCTCGGCAAAGCCCGCCAGCACGTCAGCGGCGACGGCCTGGGCGGGCCGGGAAAGAATGCGGTATCCGATGGGATTCATAAGGAAAGTCAGGGGTGAATGCGTGAGGCGATTAAGCGAACATGCATTACAAAGCCCCACATGCCTTTCCTCAAAACGATATAAATTCCCAGCGATTCAGGAATTTTATTCGTACATAACAGCGATTAGGGTAATCCCTAATTCGTGCATCGCATTCAGTCGTCGCCGCCGCTGATGGCTTGGCGGGCCTCTGCCAGCGCTACCGTCAGATGCTGAACTTTCTTTTTCAGCTGATCGCGTTCTTCCGTCACGCGCGTCAGCACGCCACGCAGGCGTGCGACCTCAGCGGGCAAGTCCTCGATGCTTTCAATCGGCACCTCGGGCGGCGCTTCACGCGGCGGCGGGGCTTTGGCCAGGCGCACTTCGCGCGCAGCCTGTTGCAGCTCTTTCCTGCCCCCGGCTACGGCGGCGGCCTGACGCTCGGGCGGCAAGGACGCGACCGCCGCGGCGGCGTTGATCGAAATCGCCCCCGCCTTTACCGCCTGCACCAGTTCCGGCGCGGCTTCCTTCTGGATTTTTTCGATCTGGCCCAGCGTATTGCTGCTGATCCGGGCGGCGCGCGCCAAGGCCTGACGGCTAGGCACGGGCGGCGTCCACGAGATATTGGGCGGCAGGCGCGGCGCATTGTCAGCGCCGGCTGCGCCCGTGTCATCCTCGTCCCAAGGCGGCGAGCCATCTGCCGAAGCGCCGTTGGCGGCGGCGTCAGCCGGCGCGCTGCCTTCCGGCGGCGTGCGCGCCAGCAAAATTTCCTTCTTACGCAAGGCCAGCACCCCGCGCTGGAAGTCCGACACGCTGCGCCGGCCCAGATGGTTTTCGATCATCCACAGATGCACGTCTTCCATCGACTTGAACGTCGTGTTCTGACGCGTCTGGAATTCGATGCCGTGCTTCTTGCAAATGGCGTAACGGTTGTGGCCGTCCACCAGCAGGTCGCCCCACAGCACCAGCGCGTCGCGGCAGCCCTCGGCCAGCAGGCTGCGCTCCAGCGCCTCGTGCTCGTCTTCGGTCAAAGGGTCTATATAGGCGCGCAGGCCCTCGTCAATCCTGATATCCATGATGTCCAATAGGTGTCTTGCCAACTTCCGCTACGTCAGCCCCTGGCCTCGCAGCAGATCCTGAATGGCCGCCAGCCGCGCCACGGGGTCGGTCAGGCCCAGTAATACAGCCTTGTCGTCCGGCGGCAAGGGCAGCAGCTCGCACCAGCGGTCTGCCACCCAGCCGCTGTCATCCAGCCGGTATGGCGGCGCCAGCGGCATTCTTTCAGCGGGAACGCCCTCTTGCTGCCATTGGGCCACCAGACGCCCCAGCGCATCGGCGCTGGGCTGCATGGCCGCTGGCACGGGCGTGGGCGGGTCGTCGGCGATGGGCTCGGTCTGGCCCATCCAAAGGCCGTATTTTGCCACCTTGCTGGAAAGCAGCCGGAAACGGCTCGTGCCCACGCAGCGCACTTGCAGCAAGGCGGGCATCGGCGCTTCCCATGACGCGATCCGCGCCATCGTGCCTACGGGCGCGAGGGTCTCCTCGCCCTCGGGCGTACGGACCTCTCTGCCCGCCAGCAGGCCCACCACGCCGAATTCGCTGCCCTCCGCGATACAGCGGCGGATCATATCCAGGTAGCGCACCTCGAAAATACGCAGGTGCAGCACGCCGGCGGGAAACAGCGCATTGGATAAGGGGAACAGCGGAATCAGCGCCATGGCTGTCTCCTACTTGACGTCGAAGGCGGCGTCCACCGGCACTTGCATGGCCGTCACCATCGCATTGGTTTGCGCCGCCATGCCTATCACTGACAGCAGTTCGGCGTGCTGGCCATCGGTCATGCCCTTGGCCCGGGCGGCGGCCGTGTGCGAATGCACGCAGTACGAGCAGCCGTTGGCGGTGGATACCGCGATGTAGATCATTTCACGCACCAGCGGCGAAAGCTCGCCGTCGGCCATCATCACCTGCTTAAGTTGCGCCCACACGCGTTGCAGTTGCGGCGGGTCATTGGCCAGCGCGCGCCAGAAATTGTTGACGAAATCCGACTTGCGGGTTGCACGAATATCTTCGAACACCGCCCAGGCGTCCGGGTGCTTGCGGACCTCATCGTCCGATAACAATTTGACCGTGCTCATGCCGTGGTTCCTATGGGTTAAGGCCGTTCTGGGCCGTTCAGGGCCGAAAATACGCGGGGCAAGCTACAGTGCAAACAGTCGCCAGGCCCGCCGGCAGCGTGAATCGGGCCTTCCATCATAGATCGGCCACGGCCCGGTCCCCACACGGGAAACATCATGCCCCAACTCTCCGCCTACCTCAGCTTTGACGGCAACTGCGCCGACGCCATGCGCTTCTATGAACGCGTGCTGGGCGGCCGCATCGAGGCGCTGATCCGCTACGCCGACGCCCCCGCCGACGCCGCCATGCCCGCCCTGTCGCCCGACGACGCCGAACGCATCATGTACGCCCGGCTGGCGCTGGACGAACAAACGCTGCTGGCCAGCGACGCCACGGCAGGCCACCCCTACCCCGGCAAAAAAGGCATGGCGCTGGCGCTGGTCTACCCCACCGTTTCTGACGCGCAACGCGTCTTCGACCAACTGGCCGACGGCGGCAACGTCACGATGCCGCTGCAAAAAACGTTCTGGGCGGAAGCCTACGGGGCGCTCATCGACCGGTTTGGAACGCGTTGGATGCTAAGCGGCGGCCGATTGACGCAGTGACGCGGCAAACGTCCCACAGCTTTTAAATCTTTTGCATTCTTCCACGCGAACCTTGCAGTAATCTGGCAGCGCTCCATTCCACAGGAAGCGCCCGCCATGACTTTTCTTGCCAGCGCCACGTTGCTACGCCGCCGCGACGGCCATGAAGCCCGCGTCACCTACGTCGAGCTGTTCTTCGACCTGGTTTACGTCTTTGCCGTCACCCAGCTGTCTCACAGCCTGCTGCACGACCTGACGCTGATGGGCGCGGTGCAAACGCTGGTGCTGTGGTTCGCCGTGTGGCTCGGGTGGCAATACACCTGCTGGGTCACAAACTGGTTCGACCCCGACGCCATTCCCATGCGCATCATGCTGTTCGCGGTGATGCTGGTGGGCTTGATCGCCGCCGCCGTGCTGCCCGGCGCGTTCGGCGAAAACGGGCTGATCTTCGCCATCTGCTACGCGTTGATCCAGGTCGGCCGCACGGTCTTCATCGTGCTGCACCTGGGCCGCAAGCATCCGCTGTCCGATAACTTCCGGCGCATGCTGGGCTGGCTGTGCATTTCCGCCGTGCTGTGGATTGCAGGCGGCCTGGCGTCCGGGCAATGGCGTCTGGCGCTATGGATACTGGCCGTGGCCTGCGAATACATTTCGCCGATGATCGGCTTCCGGCTGCCCGGCATGGGCCGTTCCCATACCAGCGACTGGACGATCGAAGGCGGCCATCTGGCCGAACGCTGCCAGCTGTTCGTGATCGTGGCGTTGGGTGAAACGCTGCTGATCACGGGCGCCACGCTGGGCGAGCACCCGCATTGGGACATTCCCACCTTGATTGCGCTGCTGGTCGCGTTTCTGGGAACGGCGGCCATGTGGTGGGTGTACTTCGACACCAGCAGCAAGGACGGCAGCGAGGCCATCGTGCACTCCAACGACCCGGGGCGTATCGGCGCGTACTTCCACTATGTGCACGTCATTCTGATTGCGGGAGTGATCGTGTCAGCCGTGGCCAACGAGCTGGTCATCCTGCACCCGGATGGCCGCATCACCCCGCCCGCCGCCGCCGCGCTGATCGGCGGCCCGGCGCTGTACCTGCTGGGTAACGCCATCTACAAGACGGTGGTGTATGCGCGCTTTCCGCTGTCGCACGTGGTGGGGCTGGTGTTGCTGGCGGTGCTGGCGCCCGTGTCGTTTGTCACCGACAACCTGATGGTGGGCGGCCTGACCACGCTGATCATGATGGCCGTCGCCGTGTGGGAAAGCGTGTCGCGGCGAGGTGCGGCGCGCGCGCATGTGACGATCTAAGCGGCTGCCTTCGCCTTGCATCAGCTGCCCGGCCGATGCAAGGCCAGCACGTCATGCAGCGATTGCGCCGCGCGTTGCATCACCGGCACGGCGCGCAGAAGATCGTCCAGCATCACGCGCGCGGTTGGCGCATGGCAGGCCACGGCCGCCACGACACGGTCTTCGGCGTCTCTGACCGGCACCGCCACCGCGCTCATGCCGCGCACAAATTCTTCGTTGTCGATACCGATGCCGCGCGCGGCCAGGCGTTCTAACTCTTCTTCCAACTGCGCCGGGTCCGTCAACGTGCGCGGCGTGTTGCGCGTCAAGGGCAAACGCGCCAGCACGCGGCCGCGCTCCAGCCGGTTCATGGACGCCAGGAACAACTTGCCGCTGGCCGTGCAGTGCATCGGCACGTGGCTGCCCACCGCGAAAAACAGACGCAAGGGCTCCGACGTTTCCACGCGTTCCATATAGACCACGCGATCGCCGTCGGGCGCCGTCAGGTTGCAGGTTTCGCCCAAGGCGCCCACCAGTTGCGCCAGCACCGCGCGGCACGCGCGCGTGAATGCCGATGCGCGCAACGTCGCCAGCGCCAGCGAGGTGGCTTGCGGCCCGGGCACAAAGCCGTGTTCGGTGGGCGTTGCCGCCACGAAACCCGTGCGCTGCATCGCGGCCAACAAACGCATCAAGGTGGTCTTGGGCATGTCCAGCCGTTGCGCCAGTTGCGCCAAGGTGGGCGGATGCTGCGCGCGCGCCAGATGCTCCAGCACGATCAGCGCGCGTAATGACCGCGCGGCCTCTTGCTGTTGGGCGGCGGGCTCCGGCGGCTGCGCAGCCGCCGCCGATGCTGCACTGCGATTTTGAAACCGAAGTTGCATGTTCCGTTCCATTTGTCTGCCCCCACGCGTGTTGTGCTTTGTTCTACGCGCCTGATTCCTAGAATCGTCACAGATCCCGGCCACGTCGCACACCGCGCGAAGCCGGCGGGACCGACCCAGTATATAAGTGCGCCCCGCTGCGGCAAGCAGGGAAAACGCGCCGTTCCGCCCCGGTCTTGCAGCCGGGCGATAACAGGGAGACAAGGCGATATGTCCGATACCGTGGATGTCATCGTGGTGGGCGCCGGCTCGGCCGGATGCGTGATGGCCAACCGGCTAAGCGCCGACGGCGCGCACGCCGTCTGCCTGCTGGAAGCCGGCCCCCGCGACACGTATCCGTGGATACACATCCCCATCGGCTACGGCAAGACGATGTTCCACAAGGTGGTGAACTGGGGCTACTACACCGACCCCGACCCCAACATGCTTGGCCGCCGCATCTACTGGCCACGCGGGCGCACGCTGGGCGGGTCCAGCGCCATCAACGGACTCATCTACATTCGCGGCCAGCGCAGCGACTACGATGCCTGGGCCGATGCCGGCAACCCCGGCTGGCGCTGGGACGACTGCCTGCCCTATTTCCGCAAGCTGGAAACCAATGATTTGGGCGCGGGCCCCACGCGCGGTATCGACGGCCCCTTGAACGCAACCTCCATCAAAACGCCACATCCGCTGGTGGAAGCGCTGATCGCCGCGGCCGGCACGCTGGGGGTGCCGCACGTGCGGGACTTCAACACGGGCGAGCAGGACGGCGTGGGCTATTACCAGCTGACGACGCGCAATGGCCGCCGCTGCTCCACCGCCGTCGCCTACCTGCGCCCCGCCGAAGACCGCCCCAACCTGCGCGTGGAAACCGGTGCGCACACCATGGCCATTCTGTTCGAAGGCGGCCGCGCCTGCGGCGTGCGCTACCGGCAAGACGGACAGGTCCGCACGTTGCGCGCGCGCCGTGAAGTGGTGCTGTGCGCCGGCGCGCTGCAAACGCCGCAGCTGTTGCAGCTGTCTGGCGTGGGGCCGGCCGCCCTGCTGCGCGAATTCGGCATTCCCGTCGTGCGCGACCTGCCCGGTGTGGGAGAAAACCTGCAAGACCATCTGCAGATCCGGCTGATCTACGAGACCACCCAGCCCATCACCACCAACGACCAACTGCGCACGCTGCACGGCCGCGTCGGCATGGGTTTGCAATGGCTGTTGTTCCGAGGCGGCCCGCTGGCGGTCGGCATCAACCAGGGCGGCCTGTTCTGCCGTGTCGACCCCGCCAGCCGCACGCCCGACACGCAGTTTCACTTCGCCACGCTGTCGGCCGACATGGCGGGCGGCAAGGTGCACCCGTTCTCGGGCTGCACGTATTCGGTCTGCCAGTTGCGCCCCACGTCACGCGGCCACGTGCGCCTGCGCAGCGCCGACCCGTTCGAAGCGCCCGCCATGCAACCCCATTACCTGTCCACGGAATGGGACCGGCGCATGACGGTAGCCGCCGTGCGTTACGCGCGGCAAGTGGCCGCCACCGAACCGCTGGCGAGCCTGATGAAGCGGGAATTCCGCCCCGGGCCTGACGTGCGCACCGACGACGAGATCCTGCATTTCTGCCGCGAATACGGCGCCACCATCTTCCACCCGTCCGGCACCGCCAAGATGGGTCCGCGCAGCGATCCGATGGCCGTCGTGGACGAACGCCTGCGCGTGCATGGCGTGGCGGGCTTGCGCGTGGTGGACTGCTCCATCATGCCCACGCTCGTCTCCGGCAACACCAATGTGCCGGTCGTGATGCTGGCCGAACGCGCGGCCGACTTAATGCTGGAAGACTTCAAACAAGCGCAGCGGCACCCCGCCCCACCAAAGGAGACTGCAATGCCCAAGCAAAATGAAGCCGCGGTACGCAAAGTCGTCACGGCGTCACTCATCGGCGCCACCATCGAGTGGTACGACTTCTTCCTCTACGGTGTCGTGGCCGGCATCGTATTCAACAAGCTGTACTTCCCCACGGGCGACCCGCTCGTCTCCACCATGCTGGCCTACACCACCTTTGCGGTGGGCTTTGTGACGCGCCCCTTGGGCGGGCTCATCTTCGGCCACTTCGGCGACCGCATCGGCCGCAAAAGCATGCTGGTGATGACGCTGATGATCATGGGCGTGTCCACCTTTCTGATCGGGCTGGTGCCCACCTACGACAGCATCGGCGTCTGGGCGCCCATCCTGCTGTTGCTGCTGCGCGTGTTCCAGGGCATCGGGCTGGGCGGCGAATGGGGCGGCGCGGTGCTGATGGCCTATGAATACGCGCCGCCCGGCAAAAAAGGGTTTTACGCGTCCTTGCCGCAGATCGGGCTGGCGATAGGCCTGTGCCTGGCCTCCGGCACGGTGGCGCTGCTGTCCACCTTGCTGACCGACGAGCAGTTCATGGCCTGGGGCTGGCGCGTGGCGTTCCTGGCCTCGGCGGCCATGGTGCTGGTCGGTATGTACATCCGGCTGAACATCAAGGAAACGCCGGAATTCACCGCTGTCAAAGCCAACAACGCCGAAAGCCGCATTCCTTTTTTCGACATGCTAAAGCGCTATCCGGGCAATGTTTTCAAGGGCATGGGCGCGCGCTACATCGACGGCGTGTTCTTCAATGTGTTCGGCGTGTTCTCAATTTCGTACCTGACGCAGACGGTGCAAATCACCCGCACCGAAGCGCTCACAGGCGTGATGGCGGCCGCGTTGGTGATGTGCTTTTTCATCCCGTTCTTTGGCCGGCTATCCGACCGCATCGGCCGCACGCGCGTGTACTTCTGGGGCTCGCTGATTACGGCGCTGGCGTCGTTTCCCGGCTTCTGGCTGATGCTGAACAGCCAGGGCAGCGTGATGCTGATCTGGCTGGCCATCATCATTCCCTTCGGCATCTTCTACGCCGCCGTGTACGGCCCCGAGGCCGCGCTGTTCTGCGAGCTGTTCGACGCCAAGGTGCGCTACACGGGGATCTCGTTCGTCTATCAGTTCTCGGGCATCTTTGCGTCCGGCATCACGCCCATCATCGCGACTGCGCTGTTGAAAACGGGCGGCGGGCAGCCGTGGCTGATCTGCCTGTACGTGTTGTTTGCCGGCGCCGTATCGGCGTGGTGCGCGTGGCTGATCGGGCGCGGCAAGCCCGCCGAAGACCCGGTCGCGCAGTCGTCGGCGCCGCTGGCGCGGCCGGGGCTGCGCAAGGCGTAACCCCGGGCCGCCCGTCAGTCAGTCAGTCAGCCTGCGCCACGGGCGGCTGGGCTCCCGTCCAGCCGCCACCCAGCGCCTTGAACAGGGTCGCCAACGCGATCTGGCGCTGGGTGCTGACGTCGATGTAGCTCAGCTGATCCGTAAACGCGCTGCGCTGCGCGTCCAGATACCGCAGGTGGCTGTCCACCCCGCCGCGATAGCGGGCTTCGGACAAGCGCATCGCTTCCTGGCTGGATTCGGCCAACGCGCGGCGCGACGCCTCTTCGCGGCGCAACGTGTCGGTGGCCGCCAACGCATCGGCCACTTCCTTGAACGCGGTCTGGATGGTCTGCTCGTACTTCGCCACCGCGATGTCGCGGCGCACCGTCGCCAGATCCAGGTTGGCCACGTTACGGCCGCCCGAGAAAATCGGCAGCGTGATCTGCGGCGTGAACGACCACGCGCGCTGGCCGCCGTCGAACAGATTGGACAAGTCGGCGCTGGACGATCCAAACAAGCCCGTCAGCGTGATACTGGGAAAGAACGCCGCGCGCGCCGCGCCGATGCTGGCGTTGCGCGATTGCAGCTGATGCTCGGCAGCCAGAATGTCCGGCCGGCGCTCCAGCAATTCCGACGGTGCGCCCGCGGCAATTTCCTGCACCAGCACGGGTGTGGCCGCCAGTTGCTTGGGCAGGTACGGGCTCAGGTCATTCACGCCCACCAGCAGGCCCAACGCGTTGCCCGCCTGACGGACTTCGCGGTCCATGCGCTCGCGCTCGGCGCGCGCCTGCTCCGTCAAGCCCAGCGCTTCCTGGTAGTCCAGCGCCGTGGCGGTGCCGGCCTGACGCCGTTTGACGATCAGCTCCAGCGACGCCTCGCGGCTGGCCAGCGTCTGCTCGGTGACGAGCATCCGGCGCAGCGCACTGTCACGCGTCAGATAGGCCTGGATCACTTCGGCCACCAGGCTGATGCGCGTGCTGTGCGCGGTTTCCTCGGTCGCGAAATATTCCTGCAACGCGGCGTCAGACAAGCTGCGCACGCGGCCAAACAGATCGATCTCGAACGAGGTCAGGCCGATACCCGCCTGATAGCTGCTTTGCACGCCGGCGCTGCCGGTGCTGTTCAAGTCGCCCGGCACCCGCTGGCGCGTGCCCGTGCCTTGCGCATTGATGCCCGGCAGGCGGTCGGCGCGTTCGATGCGGTATTGCGCCCGCGCCGCTTCAATGTTCAGCACCGCCTGGCGCAGGTCGCGGTTGTTGTCCAGCGCCAGCGTCACCAGTTGGCGCAGCGGCTCATCGGTAACGAACTGCTGCCAATCCAGCGTGCCAGCGGCCGATGCTGCGGCAGCCGTTGCTGCGGCAGCCGATGCCGCGGCGGCCGATGGGGCCACCGCATCCGGCTGGCCGAACTGCGTGGGAATGGGCGCGTCGGGCCGTTGGTAGACCGGCGCCATCGAGCACCCAGCCAGCGCCGCCGTCAGGATCAGCGCCCCCAGGCTCCGGGGAAAATTCATTTGCATCATGACTCTCACTCCTCGGCCGTGCGCGGTGCAGGCAAGGCGTCCGCGGCCGGCTCGCTGCGCTTCTTGGGCAGCAGCGACAGTACCCAGACAAAGAAGATGGGCACAAAAATCACGCCCAGCAAGGTGGCGCTCAGCATGCCGCCGATCACGCCCACGCCCAGTGCGCGCTGGCTGGCCGCGCCTGCACCGCTGGCCAGCGCCAACGGCACCACGCCCAGAATGAACGCCAGCGACGTCATCACAATCGGGCGAAAGCGCAGCTTGGCCGCCTGAATCGCCGCGTCAGCCAGGGAATGGCCCTGCTCGCGCAGGCTCTTGGCGAACTCCACGATCAGAATGGCGTTCTTGGCCGCCAAGCCGATAATGGTGATGAGGCCCACCTTGAAGTACACGTCGTTCGACATGCCCAGCACCGTCACCGCCAACACCGAGCCCAGCGCGCCAATCGGCACGATCAGCATCACAGACGCGGGAATCGCCCAGCTTTCATACAGCGCGACCATCAACAGGAACACCACCAGGAACGCCAGCGCAAACAGCATCGGCGCCTGCGCTCCGGCGAATTTTTCCTGATAGGACAAGCCCGTCCATTCATAGCCAATGCCGTTGGGCAGTTCGGACACGATCTTTTCAATCACGGCCATGGCCTCGCCCGTGCTGTGCCCCGGCATCGCGTCGCCCGCGATCTTGAACGCCGGGTAGCCGTTGTAGCGCGAGATCTGCACCGGGCCGGTCTCCCAATCCGTCTTCACGAATGCGGACAGCGGCACCATGCCTCCCGACTTGTTCGGCACGTTCAGCATCAGAATGCTTTCGGGCGTCATGCGGTCACGCACGTCGGCCTGCACCACCACGCGCTGCAAGCGCCCGGCGTTGGCAAAGTCGTTGACCGTGGCCGAACCATAAGCCGACGAGATCGCGGTGCTGATGGTGTCAAAGCCCACGCCCAGCGCCTCGGCCTTCTGGCGGTCGATATCCAGGCGCAGTTGAGGCGCATCCGCCAGGCCTTCCATCATCGCGTAAGCGATAACGGGCGAGCTGTTGGCCTTGGCCAGCAACTGGTCGCGCGCCTCGGTCAGCGCCGCGCGGCCCAAGCCGCCCCGGTCTTGCAGGCGCAGCGCGAAGCCGCCGGAGTTACCCAGGCCGTCGATCGGCGGCGGGTTCACGGCCATGATCGAACCGTCATCGATCGCCGCAAAGCGTGCGTTGACGCCATCGGCCACATCAGAGGCCGCTTCGCCCTTGCCGCGCTCGGACCAGTCCTTCAGCGTGGGGAACGCGATGCCCGCGTTCTGGCCCGTGCCAGAAAAGCTGAAACCCATCACAGTAAAAGCGTCGCCCATGGCGTCCAACGACATCAGGTGCTGCTCGACATCCGCCACGACCTTGTCGGTGCGGGTGTACGTGGCGCCCGGGGGCAACTGCACGTCAACAATCACATAGCCCTGGTCTTCGGCCGGCACAAACGACTCCGGCACGCGCACATACAGCACGCCCAGCACCGCCACGATGGCGACGTAGATCACCATATAGCGGCCAGTGCGCTTCACCAGCCGCGTGTTCAGCGCTTCGAAGCGGCCGGTCAGGCGGTTGAAGACGCGGTTGAACCCGCCGAAAAAGCCTTTCTTTTCATCGTGGTGGCCCTTCGGAATGGGCTTCAAGAACGTTGCGCACAATGCCGGCGTGAAGGTCAGCGCCAGGAAGCCCGAGAACAGGATCGACACGGCCAGCGACAACGAAAACTGCTGATAAATAACGCCCACCGACCCGCTCATGAAGGCCAGCGGCAGGAACACGGCCGACAACACCAGCGTGATGCCCACGATGGCGCCCGACACCTGATCCATCGCCTTGATGGTGGCCTCGCGCGGCGACAAGCCCTCTTCGGCCATGATGCGTTCCACGTTTTCGACAACCACGATGGCGTCGTCCACCAGAATGCCAATGGCCAGCACCATGCCGAACATCGTCATCATGTTCACCGAGAAGCCCAGCACGGACATCACGGCAAATGTGCCCAGCAGGCAGACCGGCACGACGATCGTCGGGATCAGCGTGTAGCGGAAGTTCTGCAAGAACAGGAACATCACCAGAAACACCAGCACCATCGCTTCCAGCAGCGTGTGCACCACCTTCGTGATCGCCACGCTGACAAAGGTCGACGTGTCGAACGGCACCGAGAATTCCACGTCTTCAGGGAACGACGCGGACAACTCCTGCAAGCGCGCCTTCACGGCCTTGACCGTGTCGATGGCGTTGGCGCCGGGCGCCAGCTGCACGGCCGCGCCCACCGACTTCTTGCCGTTCAAACGGGTTTCGAAGTCATAGCTTTGGCGGCCCACCTCCAGCCGCGCCACGTCGCGCAGGTGCACGGTGGAGCCGTCGTCGTTTGCGCGCAGCACGATGTTGCCGAATTCTTCCGGCGTGTCCAGCATGCCCTTGACCGCGAGCGTCGCCGTCAGCTCTTGTTCGGGCGAACCCGGGCGGCTGCCGAAACTGCCAGCCGGCACCTGCACGTTTTGCGCAGCGATGGCCGCGTTGACGTCGGCCACCGACAGGCCCACGCCCAGCAGCTTCTGCGGATCAATCCACACGCGCATGGCGGCTTCGGCGCCGAAGAACTGCACCTTGCCCACGCCGTTGACGCGGCGGATTTCGTTGTTGATGTGGCGCGCGGCGTAGTCGGACAAGCCCACCACGTCCTTGTGCGCGTCTTCGCCCTTGTACGTCAGGGCGTAGATCATCAGGAAGTTGGAACTGGCCTGCTCCACTTGCAGGCCCTGCTGCGTCACCGCCGACGGCAGGCGCGCTTCCGCTTTCTTGATGCGGTTCTGCACGTCCACCTGCGCCAGGTCCGGGTCCATGCCCGGCTCGAACGTCACGGTGATTTCGGCGCTGCCGCTCGAGCTACTGGACGACTCGTAGTACAGCATGTTCTTCGCGCCGTTCAGCTCTTCCTCGATGACGCTGGTGACCGAGTCCACCAGCACGGACGCGGACGCGCCCGGGTAGGTGGCGGCAATGGTCACTTGCGGGGGAGCCACGACGGGAAACTGCGATACCGGCAGCGACGGAATCGCCAGCAAGCCGGCCAGCGAAATGAAGATGGCCACCACCCACGCAAAATTGGGGCGGCCAATGAAAAACTTGGACATGATCTACCTTTAGGGCTGCACGCTGTGCGTGGGCGGCCGATTAGTTCGTGGCACGGGCGGCCGCCTCGCCAGAGGCGGCAACGCGGGCTTGCTCGGCGGGCGCCACCGTGACTTTCTGGCCCGGCACGGCGGCCGATACGCCGCCGACGATGACGCGGTCGCCCGCGGCCAGCCCGTCAACGATGTGCCAGTCGGAACCGCGCATCGCGCCGGTCTGCACCGCACGCGACTCCACCACATCGTCCTTGCCCACCAGCATCACTTGCGGCTTGCCATCAGTGCTGCGCGTGACCGCGCGCTGCGGCACCAGAATGGCGTTGGCGTCCACGCCTTGCTGCGTCTGCACGCGCACGTACATGCCCGGCAACAGCAGCACGTCCGGGTTGGCGAATTCACCGCGCACCGACACCTGGCCGGTGGTCCGGTCCACCGCGATGTCCGAGAACAGCAGCTTGCCGCTGCGCTTTTCGTCGGTGCCGTCGATGGTGATGGAGATGCTTGCGCCTTCGCCCTGCGCGAGGCTGCCGTTCTGCAGGGCGGCGCGCATGCGCAGCATGTCGGCCACGGGCTGGGTGAAGTCCACGTAGATCGGGTCCAGTTGCTGGATCTTCGCCATCACGGTGGTTTCGTTCTGGCCCACCAGCGCGCCTTCGGTCACTTGCGCCCGGCCGATGCGGCCGGAAATGGGCGCCTTGACCGTGGCGTAGTCCAGATTCAACTGCGCGGTTTCCACATCGGCCTGTGCCGAACGGCGCGCAGCTTGGGCGCTTTTCAGCGTGGTCACGGCGGTATCGAAGTCTTGCTGGCTGACCGCTTCGATCTTCACCAGCGGCGTGTAGCGCTTCAGGATCGCCTGCGCGTCGGACACGGCGGCATCGGCCTTGGCCAGTTCGCCCTGCGCGCGCGACAACGCGGCCTTGAACGGCGCGGGGTCGATTCTGAACAGCACGTCGCCCGCCTTCACGTCGGCGCCTTCTTCGAAATTGCGGCTGAGCACGATGCCCGCCACGCGGGCGCGCACTTCCGCCACCCGCACGGGTTCAACACGCCCCGGCAGCGCGCTGGTCATCGTGAAGCGCTCGGGCTGCACCGCCAGCACCTGAACCGCGCGCGGCGCTTGGGCCTGGGGCGGTTCGGCCTTGTCGCCCCCGCAACCGGCCAACACCATCGCCGCCAACAATGCCGTCAAGGGCAAGCGCCGCTTCATGTGAGTTTTCATTTTTGTAACCTCGCGCCCCGCGGCACTGTCATTTACCAAGTGGGCGATGCTACCTTAACGATTGATTTGAATCAATAATGATTCATTTGATTTTGTGAAGATCAACAAAGTCGCTTCACAAGTCTTTACTTGTCAAAATCACGAAAGTTTGTACAAAGTGAATCGCACATGCTCCAATACCCGGCAAACGGGGATTCCACACACACGATGAGGGGCAGGCAATGTCTGACGAGGCGGGGCACGAACGCTTTTTGGTAGCGTTGGCGTTGGCGATGGTGGATCAGCCGCGCGCGACCTTGCAGGAACTGGCCAAGGCCGTGGGCGTCAGCAAGGCAACGCTGTATCGCTTCTGTCAGACGCGGGACCAACTGGTCCTGCGCCTCACCACGCATTGCGCGCACGTCATGAAAAAGGCGCTGGCGGACTCGCATCTGGACTCCGCCCCGCCGCGCGAGGCGCTGCGCAACCTGATCAATCAGAATCTCGCACACAAGGAATTGACGGCCTTCCTCATGTACAACTGGAAGCCGGACAACGAGCAGCAGCCCGACATCATGAACAGCTGGTCGGGCTACCAGGAATCGTTGGATGCGTTCTTTCTGCGCGGACAGCGCGAAGGCGCCTTCCGCGTGGACATGACGGCGGCGGCGCTAACCGAGATGTTGTTCGGCGTGCTGACCAGCATGGTGGACGCCGAACGGCGCGGGCGCGTGGCCCGGCTGGGCATCGCGTCGGTGGTGGAACAGATGATGCTGCACGGCATCGCCACCGAACCGGCGCGCGCCCCGGCCTAACGCCCGCGAGTTCACTCAGGCCGACGCGACGGGGCGGCCGAAGAACGGATAGTTGGGGTCGTTGTAGCCGTGGGTGGAGGCATGGCCGGGCGTGACCCAGCCGTCTACGATGGCTTCGTCTTCCGGCGTGATCGTCACGTCCAGCGCCGCGTAGTAATCCTCCATCTGCGCCAAGGTGCGCGGGCCGGCGATGACGCCGGTCACGACCGGGTTGGCCAGCACCCACGCGGTAGCGAAATGACCCGGCTGCACGCCACGCGTGGCGCTGTGCTGCACCAGCTGCTGCGCAATCTGCAATGACTCTTCACGGAACTCGGTCGCCAGCATGCGGCGGTCGCCACGGCCGGCGCGCGTATCGGACGCGGGCGCCTGGCCCGGCTGATACTTGCCCGTCAACACGCCGCGCGCGATGGGGCTGTACGGCACCACCCCCAGTCCGTAATGCTTGCAGGCCGGCAGAATTTCCACCTCGGGGCCGCGATTCAGCATGTTGTAGTACGGCTGGCACACCACCGGCTGCGGCACGCCCATTTTTTCGCACAGGCGCATCACTTCCGCGATGCGCCAGCCACGGAAGTTCGACAAGCCAAAGCTGCGCAGCTTGCCCGCGCGGATCAGGTCGCCCAGCGCCCACAGCGCCTCTTCCAGATTTTCTTCGTGATAGTCGCGGTGCAGGTACAGGATGTCCATGAAATCCGTACCCATGCGCGTCAGGCTTTGCTCAACGCCGCGCATCAGCCATTGGCGCGAGTAATGCGATTGATTCGGGCCCTTGCCCACGATGTTGCCGATCTTGCTGGCCAGCACCCAGTCGTGGCGCTGGCCTTGCAGCAGCTTGCCCACCACTTCTTCCGAACGGCCTTCGTTGTAGACGTCGGCCGTATCAATGAAATTGACGCCATGGTCGCGCGCCGACGCCACAATGCGCGCGGCCTCGTCATCCGGCGTCTGTTCTCCAAACATCATGGTGCCCAGGCAGAGCGGCGAGACGCGGAGGTTGCTGGTTCCCAGACGGCGGTATTTCATGGGGTCAATTCCTTTCTGATCAATGAGGTCGGCGCGGCGCGAGCCCGATGCCGGCGGCTCGCGCGGCGTCCATCCTACACCTGCGTTTCCTTGCCCGCATCAACTGCCGCCAGGATTTTTCCGAACAGCGCATCCGCATGCGCGGAATTCAGCCAGCGCACGATCACCACCATCTTGCGTTCCGGTTCCACCCAAGTGAACGAACTGCCCGCGCCCACGCCAAAGAAGCTGGATGCCGACACGCTGGGGAACACGCGGCCTTCGTGGTTCAGCCAGATCAGATAGCCGTAATACGGCGCGATGGCGCAAGGCGTGCGCATCGCTTGAATCCATTCGCGCGACAAGATCTGCTTGCCATTGGCCTGGCCATCGTTCAACAGCATCTGCCCGATCAGCGCCTGGTCGCGCGCGCTGATGGACATGCCGCCGCCCCAGTGCGAGCCGCCCGGCACGGACGGCATGCGCTGGCCGTCGATCTCGACCCAGGCGGTGTCGTACCCCACCCATTGCCAATCTTCGCTGGCGCCGATGGGGCGCGTGACGGCTTCGCGGAAGACGTCGGGCAAGGGCTTGCGAAACAGGTGCAGCAACGCGTACGACAGCTGGTTGATGCGCACGTCGTTGTATTCCCAGTACGTGCCGGGGCGTTGCAAGGGGCGCGCGTCGCCCTTCTTGCCATCGGGCGGCACGCCGAAGGTCACGGCGCGATAGCGGTCGGCCTGGTCCGACACGCCAAAGCGTTCGCCTTCCCATTCGCTCGTCTGCTGCAAAAGATGGCGCCACGTGATGTCGGCGTTCTGGCCGTCATCAAAGCCGATGCCCGGCACGCGCTTGCCCACGGGTTCATCCACGTCGGGCAACAGGCCGCGGTCATGCGCCACGCCCGCCAGAATCGCCAGGTACAGCTTGGCCACGCTGAAGGTCAGGTCGGCGCGCTCGGGCTCGCCCCATTGCGCCACCGTCTTGCCGTCCACCACCACCACGCCCGACACCGGGCCGCGGTCATGGATGGGGCCCAGCAGCTTGTTCCAGGGCGGCGGGTCGTTCAGGTGTACGCCGAAGTTGCCCTTGACGCTGCGGTCCCAGGTGGATTCGTGGTCGTTGGCGAACTGGATCGCCTGCTGCATAAGCGTGTTCATGGTTTCCCTTATGTTGTGTGGTGTGTCAGGCGGCCGCGCCTTCAGGCGTGCGCGCCAAGAATTCCATGGCGGCCTGCAAGCCGCCCGAGCGGTGCGGCACGCCCGCCGCCGCCAGCCCCATCTCGACGCCGGCCAGCGTGCCGCACAGCGTCAGGTCATTGAAATGGCCCAGGTGGCCGATGCGGAAAATGCGGTCGGTGAGCTTGCCCAGCCCCTGCCCCAGCGACATATCGAAGCGGTCAAGAATGACCTTGCGCAGCGCATCGGCGCTATGGCCCTCGGGCAGCAGCACGGCCGTCAGCGCGGGGCTGTGCGCGGACGCGTCCAGGCTCAGCAGCTCCAGCCCCCAGCCCGCGACCGCCAGACGCGTCGCGCGGGCATGCCGTTCATGGCGCGCGAACACGCGCGGCAGGCCTTCGGCTTGCAGCATGGCCAAGGCTTCGTGCAGGCCGTACAGCAGGTTCGTGGACGGCGTGTAGGGGAAATAGCCCTTGGCGTTTGCCGTCAGCATTTCGCGCCAGTCCCAATAGGAACGCGGCAGCTTCGCCGTGTCGGCCGCGGCCAGCGCACGCGCGCTGACGGCGTTGAACGCCAGGCCCGGTGGCAGCATCAAGCCCTTTTGCGAACCGGCCACGGTGACGTCCACGCCCCATTCGTCGTGGCGGTAGTCGATGGAGCCCAACGACGAAATCGTGTCCACCATCAACAGCGCGGGGTGCGCGGCGCGGTCGATCGCGGCGCGCACAGCGGCGATGTTGCTGGTGACGCCGGTAGACGTTTCGTTATGCACCACGCACACGGCCTTGATGCGGTGCTGCGTGTCTTCGGCCAGCCGCGCGCCGATCACGGCGGCGTCTACGGGATGGCGCCAGTCGCCTTCGATGTAATCCACGTCCAGGCCCAGACGGCCGGCCAGCTTCTTCCACAGGCTGGCGAAGTGCCCGGTTTCCACCATCAGCACGCGGTCGCCCGGCGACAAGGTGTTGACCAGCGCCGCTTCCCACGCGCCGGTGCCGGACGACGGAAATATCACCACGGGCGCTTGCGTCTGAAAGACGTGCTTGGCGCCTTCCAGCACGGCGCGTCCGAGCGCACCGAATTCGGGTCCGCGATGGTCGATGGTGGGCTGGTCAATGGCGCGCAAGACGCGGTCGGGCACGTTGGTGGGCCCCGGAATTTGCAGGAAGTGCCGGCCGGACGGATGGGAATTCAGGGAAAGCATGCGACGCCCCAAAGTGGAAATTTTTGTATACCAGCGAAAGTTGCGCGGCGGTTCAACCGGCGGTGGACGCCGTCCCGGCCGCGCAGGCGGACTTGCGGCATGCGCCACTCTATCCCATTGTTTTTGCACCGATAACCTAGGGTATACACCCATGATTGAAGTGGTTGCGACAGGTTTATAGTTCAAAAAAACACGGGGAAAAGTTGGTATACCAATGAGCAGCAATCCTAGCCTGATGCCGAATTTGGCCGGGCCGGCGCGCGCCGGTTCCGCCATGCCCGACGCGCCGCAAGAGGCCGCTGCGCCGACGGCGGCGCGCGTGGCCGGCAACAGCCGGACGCTGCCCGGCGCGGTGGCCAGCGCGCTGCGCGAACGCATCATCCAAGGTGAATTTCCCCCCGGCTCCCGCTTAAATGAACGCGCCTTGTGCGACATGCTGGGCGTGTCCCGCACGCCAATGCGCGAAGCGTTCCGGGTGCTGGCGGCTGAAGGGCTGGTGCAGATTGAACCCAACCGGGGCGCGCAGGTGGTGGCGCTGTCGGAAGCGAACATCCGCGAAGCCTTTGAAGTGATTGGCGGGCTGGAAGCGATGTCGTGCCGGCTGGCGTGCGAGCGCGCCACCGATACCGAAATCGCCGAAATCCGCGCGCTGACCTACGAAATGATGGCCAGCCACGCGCGCCACGATCTGCCCACCTACTTCCGCACCAACCGCGACATCCACGAACGCATCAGCCTGGCCTCGCACAACAGCCTGCTCAAGCAGCTGTACGACGCGCAGAACGCGCGCATCCAGAACCTGCGCTTCGTGTCGAACGAGAACCGCCAGAAATGGGATCTGGCGATGCGGGAACACATCGAGATGGCCGAGGCCCTGGACGCGCGCGACGCGGACCGGCTGGCCGGCATCATGCGGCAGCACTTGCAGCGCAAGTGCGAGGCCGCGCTGAAAAGCTTGAACCCCGATGCGGCGCCCAAGACCGCGCAATCGTCCGAAACTGGTTGAGCCCATTCCCAGCGCACGGACGATAACGATAAGCACAAGGGTGGCGCGGCCCGGAGCGAGATGATGGATACGCAGTACATGTAGTGCCTTCCAGAGGAGCCTTCACCATGGCTGATTTTCGCGTCACACCGCAACGCTTCAAATCGCATCGCTTCACGTCCGCTGTATCTGCATCGCCCTTGCGCGGCATCACGCCCTTGCGCGCCCTGGCCGCCGCCCTCTTCGCTTGCGCCACGCTGGCTTCCCAGCCCGTGCTGGCCGGCAAAAAGGACGACACCCTGCGCATGGCGTATGACCAGGCGCCCGAAAGCGTCGACCCGTATTTCAACAACGTGCGGATCGGCGTCATCATCGCCGCCAACGTCTGGGACACGCTGCTCTACCGCGACCCCGTCACCAACGAGTACAAGGGGCAACTGGCCAAGAGCTGGAAGCAGATTGACGACAAGACGATGGAATTCGAGTTGCGCGAAGGCGTCAAATTCCATAACGGTGAAGCGTTCGATGCGGACTCCGTCGTGTACACGCTGAACTACGTGGCCGACCCGAAGAACAAGGCGGTGACGCAGCAGAACGTGTCGTGGATCGACAAGGTCGAGAAAATCGACCAGTACAAGGTGCGCCTGACCACGAAAGAGCCCTTCCCCGGCGCCAAGGAATACCTGTCCACCACCGCCGCCATCCACCCCGCCAAGTACTACCAGGAAGTCGGCCCCAAGGGCATGAACGCCAAGCCCGTGGGGTCAGGCCCGTACAAGGTGGTGGACTACCAGCCCGGCAAATCCATCACGCTGGAACGCAACGCCGACTACTTCAAGGATTCGCCCAAGGCGCAACCGAAGATCGGCAAGGTCGTCATCCGCTTCATTCCCGACCGCCAGACGCAAATGGCCGAAGTCATCTCGGGCGGCGAAGACCTGATCATGAGCGTGCCGAAGGACCAGGCGGAACAGCTGGGCCAGATGCCGAACCTGCAAATGGTCACCGGCAACACCATGCGCATCGTGTTCATGCAGATGAACATTCAGGACGGAACTCCTGCGCCGCAGTTGAAAGACGAACGCGTGCGCAAGGCCATCATTCACGCGATTGACCGCGACGCCATGTTGAAGAACATCGTGGGTGAAGGCGGCGGGCTGATCAACACCATCTGCACGCCGTCGCAAGTGGGCTGCACGCAAGACGGCGCGCCCACCTACAAGTACGACCCGGCGCTGGCCAAGAAGCTGCTAGCCGATGCGGGCTACGCCAATGGTTTCGACATCGACATCGTGGCCTACCGCGAACGCAACCAGACCGAAGCCATCATCAACTACCTGCAGGCCGTGGGTATCCGCGCCAAGCTGAACTTCCTGCAATACGCCGCCATGCGCGACATGATCCGCGCGAACAAGGCGGCGCTGACCCACCAGACCTGGGGTTCCAACCTGGTCAACGACGTGTCGGCCTCAACCCCCGTGTACTTCGCCTTCGGCAACGACGACGTCACGCGCGATGCGCAAGTGCGCGACCTGCTCAACAAGGGCGACCACACCATTGAAAGCGCCCCGCGCAACGCCGCCTACAAAGAAGCGTTGGACCTGATTGCGCAGAAGGCGTATGCCGTGCCGTTGTGGACACTGCCCGCCTACTACGTGGCCACCAAGGACGTGAACTTCAAGCCCTATTCGGATGAGCTTGTCCGCTTCTGGGACATGAGCTGGAAGTAAGCGCCAGGGAATCGCCGGGCGGGCATGGCGCGCGCCCGGCGGGCTGAACCGTTAGAGGAAGTCCAATGCTTTATTTCACGATCAGGCGCCTGGGCCTGGCGGCGCTGGTGGCGCTGACCGTATCAATCCTGGCGTTCCTGCTGCTGCATCTGTCGGGCGACCCGGCGCTGGCGCTGGCCGGCGAAGGGGCGCGCCAGGCCGACATCGACATGATCCGCAAGACCTATGGGCTGGACCGGCCGCTGGTGGTGCAGTACGCCGACTGGCTCTGGCACATCATGCAAGGCGATTTCGGCACGTCGGTATACTTCAAGACCGAAGCCGGCCCGCTGATTCTGTCCAAGCTCAAGACCACCTTGCTGCTGGGGATGGGCGCGCTGGGCTTTGCGCTGCTGATCTCGATTCCGCTGGGCGTCTTGGCCGCCATCTACAAGGGCAGCGCGATTGACCGCTTGTGCCTGGCCATTGCGGTGCTGGGCCAGGCGCTGCCGAACTTCTTCTTTGCGCTGATCCTGATCATGCTGTTCTCGATCTCGCTGCGCATCCTGCCCGTGTCGGGCAGCGGCACCTGGCAGCATTTCGTGATGCCCGCCATTGCTCTGGGCTACTACGTGGCACCCGCCTTCATGCGGCTGATCCGCGCCGGCATGATCGAAGTGCTGGGCGCGGACTACATCCGCACCGCGCGCGCCAAAGGCCTGCCGGCCCGCAAGATCATCTTCAAGCATGCGCTGCGCAACGCCATCGTGCCGGTGGTGGCGCTGGCCGCCGTGCAGCTGGGTTATCTGCTGGGCGGTTCGGTTGTCATTGAAACCATCTTCGCGCTGGACGGGCTGGGGTATCTGGCCTACCAGAGCATCACATACAAGGACTATCCGGTGATGCAGCTGATCGTGCTGCTGCTGTCGGTGTTGTACGTGCTGCTGACGCTTGCCGCTGATATTGCCAACGCGTGGCTGGACCCGCGCATCCGGGTGTCCTGACATGACTACGCCTACCTTGACTCCTATCGTGCCCGGCGCTCCCGCGCCCATCGAACTGACCGCGTCGACCTTGCGCTGGCGCCGGCTGCGCCGCAACAAGGCGCTGCTGGCAGGCGGCGGCATCCTGTTCGTGATCGTGATGATTGCGCTGCTTGCCCCGTGGATTTCGCCGCACGACCCCTACTTCCAGGACCTGGCCTACCGCACCGCGCCGCCCGTCTGGTACGCCAAAGGCACCTGGCTGCATCCTTTAGGCACAGACCAGCTGGGCCGGGATTATCTGTCGCGTCTGTTCTACGGTGCGCGTATTTCGCTGTTGATCGGCATCAGCGTTGCGCTGATATCCGGGCTGATCGGCACGGCCATGGGCATGGCCGCCGGCTACTTCGGCGGCAAGGTCGACATGGCGGTTTCGTTCCTGATCACGACCCGCTTGTCGATGCCCGTGATCCTGGTGGCGCTGGCTACGGTGGCCATCGTCGGCGGCTCGTTGTGGGTGGTGATTCTGGTGCTGGGCTTTCTGAAGTGGGACCGCTACGCCGTCGTCATGCGCAGCGCCACGCAGCAGGTGCGCTCATTGGAATACGTGGCGGCGGCGCAGGCCGCGGGCGCGTCCACGTGGCGCATCGTGTGGGGCGAAGTGCTGCCCAATGTGGTGCCGCAACTGATCGTGATCGCCACCCTGGAAGCCGCCAGCGCCATTCTGTTGGAAGCATCGCTGTCGTTCCTGGGACTGGGCGTGCAGCCGCCGCTGCCGTCGTGGGGGCTGATGATCTCGGAAGCCAAGGCCTATATGTTCTTCTCGTTCTGGCTCATCGCCATTCCGGGTTCGGCGCTGGCGCTGTTGATCTTCGCGATCAACCTCGCGGGCGACGGGCTGCATCAACTGCTGACGCCTGAAGAGAGGGCCTGACCATGGCCGACAAAGAAATCGTTTTGGACGTGCAGGGGCTGACGGTCGACATCGCCACGCCACGCGGCACGCTGCATGCGGTGCGCGACGTGTCATTCCAGGTCAAGCGCGGCGAAACGCTGTGCCTGGTGGGCGAATCGGGCTGCGGGAAATCAATGACGTCGCTGGCCATCATGGGCTTGCTGCCCAAGGCCGCCAAGCGCACGACGCGCCGGTTGTCGGTGCTGGGCGAAGACCTGTCGGCCGCGCGCGGACGGCGTATCAACGCGCTGCGCGGCAGCAAGATGGCGATGATCTTCCAGGAACCGATGACGGCGTTGAACCCCGCCTACGCCATCGGCGAACAACTGACCGAACACTACATCCACCATCGCCACGCCAGCGCGCAGCAAGCGCGCGACCGCGCCGTTGAACTGTTGGAAAAGGTAGGCATCGCCTCGGCCGGACAACGGCTGACGCAATACCCGCACCAGCTGTCCGGCGGCTTGCGCCAGCGCGTGATGATTGCCATGGCGCTGATGTGCGGCCCGGAACTGCTGATTGCCGACGAGCCCAGCACCGCGCTGGACGTCACCATTCAGGCGCAGATTCTGCGCCTGCTGGCCGACCTGCAAGCCGAGCTGGGTATTGCGATGGTGCTGATCACGCACGACCTGGGCGTGGTGGCGCGCATCGCGCAGCAGGTTGCCGTGATGTATGCGGGGCAGATCGTCGAGGAAGGCCCGGTCGAAGACATTTTCGCCACGCCGCGCCATCCGTATACGCAAGGGCTGCTGGGCTGTATCCCCGTGCCTGGCCGCACGCCGCCCGGCGAATCGCTGGGCACCATCCCCGGCGTGGTGCCATCGCTGGTGGGGGATTTGCGCGGCTGTGCCTTTGCCGACCGTTGCCGCTATGTGCAACCGCAGTGCCGCGACACCATTCCCGTCTACGGCCACCCGCCCGAACAGCAATGGCGCTGCATCCGCCAAGAAGAAGGAGTTCCGGCATGAGCGCGCTCTTGCAAGCGGAAGCCGTCAGCCGGCAATTTTCGATCCGCACCGGCATGTTTCGTCCGCGCAGCACCTTGCATGCCGTCAACGGCGTGGACCTGTCCGTGGAGCGCGGCGCGGTGCTGGGCATCGTGGGCGAATCGGGCTGCGGGAAATCTACCCTGGCCCGCATGCTGCTGGGCCTGACGCCGCCCAGCGCAGGCGCCATCAAGCTCGACGGCCAGGACATCCGGCAGATGGACCGCCGCGCGCTCGCCCGCCGCGTGCAGCCGATTTTTCAGGACCCCTATTCGTCGTTGAACCCGCGCCGCTCCATTGCGTCCATCGTGTCGCTGCCGCTGGAGGTGCACGGCATCGCCAACCCGAAGCTGCACAAGGCCATCGAGATGCTGGAACGCGTGGGCCTGCCGCCGCGTCTGGCGCACAACACCCCGGGGCAGTTGTCGGGCGGGCAACGGCAGCGCGTGGCGATTGCGCGCGCGCTGGTCATGAACCCGGAAATCGTCATCTGCGACGAGCCCACCTCCGCGTTGGACGTGTCCGTGCAGGCGCAGATCATGAATCTGCTGATGGACCTGCGCCGCGAATTCAACCTGACCTATGTCTTCATCAGCCATAACCTGGCGGTGGTGGAGCACATTGCCACCGACGTGGCCGTCATGTATCTGGGCCGCGTAGTGGAATCCGCCCCCACGGCCAAGCTGTTTCACGACCCGCGCCATCCGTATACGCAGGCGCTGCTTGCGTCGGTGCTGACGCCCGAACCCGGCCTGGGCATTCCCGACATGGGGCTGGGGCTGTCGTTTCCCGACCCGCTGCATCCGCCGCCGGGCTGCCCGTTTCATCCGCGCTGCCAGTACGCGATGGCGCAATGCAAGACCGAACGGCCGGCGCTGACGCTGCGTGACACGTCGGTCGTGGCCTGCCACCTGTATCCCGCGGCATCGTCTTCCGCTGCCGCATCGCATGCGTCTTCACCGCCCTCTTCGATCCCCACTTCCACCGGAGCCCGACCATCATGACCCGTGAGCAAGCCATCGCCCAAGCGGAACACTGTTTTGATTCGGGCGCTTTCCGCGCGCTGCTGGCGCGCCGGCTGGCGCTGCCCACGGAAAGCCAGAATCCCGAACGCGCCGCCGTGCTGGCGGACTACCTGGAATCCGAAATCCGCCCGGCGTTTGAAGCGCTGGGCTTCACCTGCCGCACGCTGACGCACCCCAAAGCGCTGGCGCCGTTCCTGTATGCCGAGCGCATTGAAGACCCCGCCCTGCCCACCGTGCTGGGCTATGGACATGGCGACGTCATCCGCGGGCTGGAAAAAGAATGGAAGGAAGGCCTGTCGCCCTGGGCGCTGACCGAAGCCGAAGGCCGCTGGTACGGACGCGGCATCGCCGACAACAAGGGCCAGCACACCATCAATATGGAAGCGCTGCGCCTGGTGCTGGAAGCGCGCGGCAAGCTGGGGTTCAACGCCAAATATCTGATTGAAATGGGCGAAGAGACGGGCTCGATGGGCTTGCGCGAACTCTGCGCCGAACACCGCGACCTGCTTGCCGCCGACCTGCTGATTGCGTCCGACGGCCCGCGCCTGGCCGCGCAGCGGCCCACCATTTTCCTGGGCGCACGCGGCAGCCTGAACTTTGACCTGAGCATTGACGCGCGCGCAGGCGGCCACCATTCCGGCAACTGGGGCGGGCTGATTTCCAACCCGGGCATCCAGCTGGCGCACGCCATTTCCACCATCGTGTCGCCCACCGGCCAGATCCGCATCCCGGAATGGGTGCCCGCTGAACTGCCCGCCGCCGTGCGCCGGGCGCTGGCCGACTGCCAGGTGGATGGCGGCGCAGATGGCCCCGAGATCGAACCCGATTGGGGCGAACCCGGCTTGTCGCCCGCGGAACGCGTGTTTGGCTGGTGCTCGTTTGAAGTGCTGGCCTACAAGACCGGCAACCCCGACACACCCGTCAACGCCATTCCGCCGCGCGCCTGGGCGCGTTGCCAACTGCGCTTTGTGGTCGGCGTGAACCCTGACGACTTGATTCCCGCGCTGCGCCGGCACCTGGATAGCCATGGCTTTCCGATGGTGAAGATTGCGCTGACGCGCGAGTCGATGTTCTGCGCGACGCGCATTGACCCCGACGACGCCTGGGTGCAATGGGCGGTGGATTCGCTGGAGCGCACCTCGGGCCAGAAGACCGCGCTGCTGCCCAACCTGGGCGGGTCGCTGCCCAACGACATCTTCACGGATGTGCTGGGTCTGCGCACGATCTGGGTGCCGCATTCGTACCCGGGGTGTTCGCAGCATGCGCCCAATGAACATCTGCCGCCGGCACTGCTGCGTCAGGCGCTGGGTTTGATGACGGGCTTGTACTGGGACTTGGGCGCGGGCGGCACACCGGCCATCACGCGCTGATTTATTCTGCGGACGGGCTATTTCCCCGTCCGCAGAAAATCAATGAAGCGCCGCACCTTGGCGCTGACATGGCGCGTATCGGGATACACCGCATACACGGCCTGCGGCGGCAACGCATAAGACGGCATCAAGTCCGCATGCGCCGCCCCCGCCTGATAGCTGACGCGCAACGCAGGATGCTGCCTGGCGAACGCGGCGAGCCCGGGCGCCACGGGCGCATCTGCACGAAACCTGGGCGTGACCCGGGCGCTATATCCCTGATAGCTATAAACAAGCGGCAAATAAATCGTTGGCGGGCGCGCCCTGACTCTTTAGAGTCCAACGCCTTCGCGCCCCCAAATATCGGGCGGGCGCACCAACGCTACGAGCCGCTGTCATGCCCACCCAATTCCAAGCTGTACGCCGCACCACCCTGCTCGCCCTGACGCTGGCCCTCGCCGGCATCGGCACGGCACAGGCCGAACAACGCGTCATCCGCATCGTCGTGCCTTACGGCACCGGCGCGGTGCAGGACACCATCGCGCGCGCCATCGGCGACGAACTCGGCCAGGCGCTGAACGCCTCGATCGTGGTGGAAAACCGCGCAGGCGCGGGCGGCACGGTGGGCACGTCGCAAGTGGCGCGCGCCAACCCCGACGGCAACACCCTGGTGCTGGCCGCCGCCAGCCACAACATTGCCGGCTACCTGTACAAGAACCTGAGCTACGACCCCTACAAGGATTTCACGGGCGTGGCGTACCTGGGCAACACCGGCTACATCATCCTGGCGTCCTCCAGCCTGAACGCCAAGACCACCGCCGACTTCATCCAGGCCGTCAAAGCCAAACCCGGCGCGTACGACTACGCGTCGGCCGGCAACGGCAGCGCATCGCATCTGGGCATGGCGTCCTTCCTGGCCACGGCCGGCGCGCAGATGCAGCACATCCCGATGAAGTCCACGGGCGACGCCGTCACCGAACTGCTGGCCGGCCGCGTGCAGGCGGTAACCGCCGCCACCATCGGCGTCACCGCGTATCGCAACGACCCGCGCGTGACGTTCCTGGCCTACACGGGCAAGACCCGCTCGCGCTTCGCGCCCGACCTGCCCACCGTCGCCGAAAGCGGCCTGCCCGGCTACGCCTTCGACTCCTGGCTGGGCCTGCTGGCCCCCGCTGGCCTGCCCGCCGCCGAGCGCGACAAGATCAACGCAGCCGTGAACAAAGTGCTGGCGGACCCGAAGGTGCAAACGCGCCTGGCATCGCTGGGCGTGGAAGCCGAAGCGAAAACCCCGGCTCAGTTTCAGGACTTGCTGAAAGCCGATTGGGAAGCGGCAGGCAAGCTGGTCGTGGCGTCAGGCGCACGGGTGGAGTAAGCCCCGGGCGCCGGCTGCAAGTGGCGAACCACGCCGGCCCCTTGCAGCCGGTTGCATCCGCCACAGCCAAAAAAAAAGCCTCCGGCTAGGAGGCTTGTCGTTGAGGGTGGCGTATGCCATCCAGCAGTAAGTCGGTGATGAACTCCGCCAACGCCTGCTGCTGCGCCGCGTCGGGCATCTGGCGCGTGAAGCGTTCGATGACGCCCATCAGCGACTGCGCAAACCAGTCCGCCGAAATCTCCGGGCGGAACAGGCCCGCCTGCTGTTCGGCGCGGATGTTGTCGGCGATCATCGCCACCAGTTCGTCCTTCAACGCTTCCGCCGCCGCCACTTGAAAGAAGCCGATGCGGGTCAGGTTGGGATCTTCCTGCAAGATGGCAAGCAGGCCCAGGACGCCACGGCGGATGCGGTCCGCCAGCTCGGTGCCGCCAAGACTGGCCGGTAAACGCGCCTGGCTGATGGCGAGCCGCAAGCGTTGCGCGAACATGCCGACCAATTCGTCGTAGGCCGCTTGCTTGCTTGAGAAGTATTGATAAAAGACGGGCTGCGTCACGCCGGCCCGGGCGACGATGTCGCTGATCCGGGTATGCTGGAAACCGCGTTCGGCGAATTCCGCCGCGGCAACCTCCAACAGCTGTAAGCGGGTGCGTTCACCTTTGGTGAGACGCTTGTCTTGCGATAAAGATGGGGGTAGTGCCGTAATCATCGCGAGAAAGTACTACCGTTCACCGCTTTCCGCTACTACTTCCCAGGCGTTGCGAAACGCGTTGTGACTGCGCTGACACAGCGCGTAAAGGTACAGCTTTTCAAACTGACAAAACCCTGAAACAAATGCCGTCCCAGTTTCGCGAGAAAGGGGGTGGGCGCCATGCCGCGTTCCACTGGCCCGGTTTGAAGTCACTTGAAATAGCAGTAGCGTTTGCAACCACTTTTGATGCGGACGCACCGGCGCGCGCAGCAGTAAAGTAGGGCTATCGCCGTGGGCCTTTTCTGAAAGGCGGTGCTCGGCGAATCAGGAGCAAGATCATGAAACGGTTTACAGGCCGGATGGTTGTCGTGGCGTTGGCGCTTGCCGTTGCAAGCGCACCCGTGATGGCTGGCGGACGCGGGGGTGGTTGGGGCGGCGGCGGCTATGGCGGCGGCGGCTACCACGGCGGGTATTACGGCGGCAGTAACTATCACCACCATGGCGGTGGCGGCAGCAGCTCGGCCGGGTGGTGGGTGGGCGGCGCGTTTGCGTTGGCCGCGGTTGGCCTATTGCTGGCGGCTGACTCTGGCCCCAGTTATGTGCAAACGGGCGTCTATGCGTCGCCGGGCGTGGCTTACACCAGTCCGCCGCTGTATGCCGCGCCCGTGTATGCCGCACCTGCCTATGCCGCGCCCGTCTACGAAGCGCCCCCTGTGTACAGCGCGCCGCCCGTTGCCTACTCGCAACCGCAGCCGCAATACGCGCCCGTGCAATATGAGTCGGCGCCCAAGGTCAATTCGGCCCAGGCCAACGCCACCCACGAATGCCAGCGCTGGGCCATGAACCAAAGCGGCTATGACCCCGCCACCATTTCGCAATGGACCACGCAGGTGATGGTGGACACGTACAACCGTTCGCTGGATTCCTGCATGACCAGCCGGGGCTACCGCGCCAACTGAGCGCGCAACCCCGGTTATCCGCAGTGAATTAGCGGCGGCAAGGCGGCGTGCTTAACGTCGCCTGCCGCGCCAGATAAAGACGGCGCCGGCCGCCAGCAACACGGTTGCCGGCAGCACCCAGACAAAACCCGAAGACGTGTAGACCACCTGGTCGACGGGGTCGTAGTAGCGGCCCAGTTCGTTGAAGTCCCACTTCAAGTAGAACGCGTACCAGGCGTAGTAGAAGAAGGCGGACAGCGCCAGGCACAGCACGGCGCCGATACGCATGACGATACCCGTCCTACGCCCCATCTTCGGCCTCCAGCCGCAACAAACTGGCGTCGGCTTCGCCCCACTGCTTTTCGCTGAAGACCCGCACACCCGCGCGCGTAAGCAATTCGGCCGTCACGCCCACGCCCGGTTGGCGAGCGCCTGCGAAATGCCCGTCGTAAACATAGCCGCTGCCGCAGGATGGGCTGCCTTCCTTCAGCACCGCAATGCGAATGCCGCGCTGTTGGGCAAGCGCCAGCGCCGCTTGACCGCCTTGCACAAACGGCAAGGTGACGTCTTCGCCCGTTACCGCAACCACGCGCGCGCCGCTATCCAGCACGTCGGCGGCACGTTTACCGGGTTCGATTTCAGCGGGCGGACGCGGGATGGGCATCCCGCCCGCCACTTCCGGACAGACCGAGACGACCCGGCCCTCGGCGCGCCAGCGCGCGAGGACGGCGTCATCGTGGGGCACCCCGCGCCCGTCGTAGCGCACGGGGTTGCCCAACAGGCAGGAACTGATCAACACATATTGCATGGCGACGTCTGCGCAGAAAAATGACGCCCTGAACGATCAGGAAGCCGATTCATCCGACTTGCGCGGGCGACGGCTACGGCTGGCCGTTTGGGCGGGGGCTGCGCCGGCATCGGTGGGGGCCGCGTCTGCGAGGGGTTGAGCTGCCGTCTTGGCCGCTGCGGTCTTAGTTGCAGACTTAGTCGCCGTCTTAGTCGCCGTCTTAGTTGCCGTCTTAGTTGCAGACTTAGTTGCAGACTTAGTTGCAGACTTAGTCGCTGTCTTAGTCGCCGTCTTTGTGGTCTTCTTGGCGGGCGTCTTCGTTGCCGTCTTGGCCGCCGATTTCTCCGGGGCCTTCTCTTGCGCCTTCTCTTGCGCCTTCTTGGCTTCCTGCTCGGACGCCGCGCGGGCGGCGGCCTCGGCGGCGATGCGCGCGGCGCCGCCTTCAAACGGGTCCGACACCTTGACCGGCGTCTTGACCGACTCGCGGCGCGCCTCGGGCGGCGTTTCCACAAAGGTCCATTCCGCGATGTTCACAGCGGGCAGCGGCTGGCGCGCCTGCGGCAACGGGGTCGGCATGGGCGGCAGGCGCGACGGTTGAACCGGCTTGGTTTCCTGCGCACGCGCCAGCGCATCGGCGCGCATGGCTTCGAGCTTGGCGGCTTCCTTGGCGAGCTCCTGCGCGGTTGCGCGGTCGGCTTCCGCTTGCTGGCTGGCTTGGGCAAACGCCTCGGCCTGTGCCGCAGGCGACGCGGCGGCGGGGGCTTGCGCCACGTCCGCCGCGGCCTCGGGCGCCGCGGCCTGCCCATCGGCAAGCGCGTCAGCCGGGGCAGCTGCGCCAGGCGAGTTCATGGACGCTACGTTTGCGTTCTGATCGCCGCGCTGGCTGGCGCCTCGGCCCGACTTGCGGCCGCCACGCGATCTGCGGGAGGGCCGGGAATCGGTGTCTTCCTGAACGGCAACGGCGTCGGTGTGCGTGTCGCCCGTATCAGCCGGCGCCGACACGGCCGACGGTTCGGCTGCGGCGTGGCGGCCATGCGCGGAACGCGAGCTATTATTCCGGCCGCCACGGTCGGTGCGATCAGAGCGGTCGGTACGGTCGCTGCGTTCGCCGCGGTCGGAGCGGTCGGAGCGGTCGGTACGGTCGGTGCGTTCGCCACGGTCGCCGCGTTCGGCGCGGTCGGTACGTTCAGAGCGGTCGCCGCGGTCGGCGCGCTCCGTGCGATCCGCCCGAACCGTAGCCGGTGCGCTGTCGGCAACCTCGCCCGCATCCACGCCGTCCACGCTATCGCGGTACACATACGTGCCCGCATTTTCCTCGCGGCCAACTTCCAGGAAACCGCGCTTTTTGGCTTCGTCCAGCAGGTTGCCAAAGGCGCGAAAGCCGTAGTACGACTCGTTGAAATCCGGTTTGCGGCGCTTGAGCGCGTCTTTCAACGCCGATGCCCAGATCTTGCCGCTGTCGCCGCGTTCGGCCATCAGCGCTTCGAAGGTTTCGACCACCATCTCGACGGCCTGCGCCTTGCGGGCGTCAAGTTCTTCCTTGCGGCGGATTTCTTCGTCGGGCGTGCGGCGCTGGCCGGTGCTGGCGCTACCGCGGTTGTCGCGGCGGCCGTCGGCGGTGCGCTGCACTTCGCGCGCCAGGTCGTCATAGAAGATGAATTCGTCGCAGTTGGCGATCAGCAGGTCCGACGTGGATTGCTTCACGCCCACCCCGATCACCTTCTTGTTGTTCTCGCGCAGCTTGGATACCAGGGGCGAAAAATCAGAATCGCCGCTGATGATCACGAACGTGTTGACGTGCGACTTGGTGTAGCAGAAGTCCAGCGCGTCCACGACCAGCCGGATGTCGGCCGAATTCTTGCCCGATTGGCGCACGTGCGGAATTTCGATCAGTTCGAAATTGGCCTCGTGCATGGGGGCCTTGAATTCCTTATAGCGTTCCCAGTCGCAATAGGCTTTTTTGACGACGATGCTGCCCTTGAGCAACAGACGTTCCAGCACGGGACGAATGTCGAATTTCTGGTACTTCGTGTCGCGCACACCCAGCGCCACGTTCTCGAAGTCGCAGAAAAGCGCCATGCTGACGTTTTCGTTGGGGGTATTCATATTCTTCTCCAAAGCCGAGGCGGCCACGTTACACCGGGCCGCCAGATAGCGCTCATGATATACATATCCGGCTTCAGCCCCTCATTTTGCGCGATCAACCGCCGTGCCTGACACCCCTGCCTACCCCGCCCTGACCACCCCCAGACTGACGTTGCAGCCCCTGTCCATGCAGGACGCCGAGGCCATTCAGCGCATCTTTCCGCAATGGGAAGTGGTGCAGTTCCTGGCGGATCAGGTGCCTTGGCCCTACCCGGAAAACGGCGCGCGCGACTATCTTGAGCACGTGGCGCTGCCCGCCATTCATCGGGGCGACGAGTGGCATTGGACGCTGCGCACCCATGCCGACCCGGGCCGAATGATCGGCATGGTCAGCCTGATGGACAACGAGGCCAACAACAATCGCGGCTTCTGGCTGGACCCCGATTTTCGCGGGCAAGGCTATATGACCGAAGCCAGCGACGCCGTCACGGCCTATTGGTTCGACGTGCTGGGCAAGCCGCTGCTGCGCGCGCCCAAGGCCATCGTCAATACCGGTTCGCGCAAGATTTCGGAACGCGGCGGCATGCGCGTCGTCGCGGTTGAAGAACGCGGGTTTGTCAGCGGGCGCTACCCCGCCGAGATCTGGGAAATCACGCGCGAGGAGTGGGAAGCCCGGCAAGCGCGGCAAGCGCAGCAAGCCGCCCAAGGTCGGCAGGCGCCACCGGTTCAGCGCGGTTGACTGCACCGATCCGCCCCTTATTTTGCCCCTGCCCCGCCGCCCCCTGACAGGCAGCCTAAGCCGGCGCTTACCGGCCCTTTAGGCCCGCTTTCCGGCGAATTGACCCGAATGACTCCTGGCTAGAATTCCCGACATTCCGGCATTCCGCGCGTAGGGGTGCCTTCCCCTTCGGGCAAGATCCATGAATCCGTCTTCCGTCATCGGCGCCGTTGTTGGCCTGCTTACCCTGCTTATCGTCGTGGCGCTGTCCGCCACCGACGCCAGCATGTACTTCAACTTGCCAGGCCTGGCCATCGTCTTGGGCGGCACCTGCGCAGCCCTGTTTATCGCCTACCCGCTGAATGAAGTGCTGCGCGTGTTCTCGCTTGTGCGCACCGTGTTCCGCAACGACCAGCATGACCAGCAGCGCGACATCGAAGAACTCGCGACGATGGCGCAACTGTGGATGAACACCGACGTCCATAAGGTCGAGCAAGCACTGAAGAAGGTGTCGAACCCGTTCCTGCGCACCGGCGTGCAGCTGATCATCGACAACACCCCCGAAGACCAGATCATTGAAGTGCTGCAATGGCGCGTGGCGCGTTTGCGCGCCCGCGAGCAGGCCGAAGCGCAGATGTTCCGCGTGATGGCGACCTTTGCGCCGGCCTTCGGGATGCTGGGCACGCTGGTTGCGCTGATCAACCTGATGGCGGTGCTGGGTGACGGCAGCATGACGATGATCGGCCAGCATCTGGCCGTGGGCCTGATGACGACGTTCTACGGCATCTTGCTGGCCAACCTCATCTGCAAACCGATTGCGCTGAAGCTGGAACGCCGCACCGCGCGCCGCGTGGAATCCATGAACATGGTGCTGCAAGGCATCTCGATGATGTGCGAGAAGCGCGGCCCGGCGGTGGTGCGCGAGACGCTGAATTCCTTCGTGCTGCACGTTGAAGACGAAATCTACGACGGTGGCGCGGGCGCCGCGGCCCAGCCCAAACCCAAGACGGAAGGCCAGGTCAAACCCGCCGCCCAGCCCGTCTCCATCAACCGCCCGGCCCCCGCGCGTCAATGAGCCTGATTTCTCCTTCCCTGGCGCAGCGGATCGAGCAGGCCCGCCAGGCCCAGTTGCGCGCGCAGAAAGCGGCGGCCAACAACAGCGGCTGGCGCCCCACCAAGAGCGACCGCAAGGACCGCTATTCCCGCTGGCACGTTGAAGAGACAGTCGAACAGGATTCTGAAAACTGGCTGCTCAGCTACCTGGACCTGATCACGCTGCTGCTGGCCATGCTGGTCGTGATGCTGGCGGTGTCGCGCCTGCACGGCCAGGCCTCCGGCCCGTCGGACGAGCCGATGGAGCTTGTCGGGACGCTGGCCAAGGCCGGCCTGCCCAAGTACGACGGCGAATACGCTGAATTCGACATGCCCGCCATTCCCGCCAGCTGGGCCGAACCGCCCGCGGCCCCTGCGGCCACGGCTGCGGCCCCCGCCGCCCCCGCCGACGACGACAGCGTCAAGGTGGCCGATGCCGCCCCGCCGCTGATGGCGCCGTCCAAGGAATCCTTGGGGCTGGGCGACCTGGGCAAGTCGGTGGACGTGATCATCAACGAACAGTCCGTCAGCTTCCGCATCAGCAACGAACTGCTGTTCCCGTCGGGCCAGGCCACGCTCAGCCCGGCCGGCCTGGACGTGATCAAACGCCTGGCGACGATTCTGAACAAGAACGAACACCAGGTGTCGGTCGAAGGCCACAGCGACCCCGTGCCGATCCAGACGCGCCAGTTCGCCTCGAATTGGGAGCTATCCAGCAGCCGCGCCACCAGCGTGCTGCGCGAGCTGGTGCGCGACGGCGTCGCCGGCCAGCGCCTGCGGGCCGTGGGCTATGCGGAAACGCGCCCCATCGAGTCCAACGACACGCCGGCCGGCCGCGCCGCCAACCGCCGCGTCGAATTAATCATGGATATTGCACCGAAGCAGGCGCCGGCGAAGGAAGCGAAAGCCGCGGCTTCGGCTGCCCCGGCCCCAGCCGTCACGGCGCCCGAATCTGCCGCTGCCGCTCCCACGCCCGCCGCGCAGCCGGCCCCGGCTCGGTCCTAAGCCCCCCGCAACAGGCCGGCGCGCGGCATCGCGCGCCGCCATGACGATCTTCCAGGAAGGGTGACAAAAGTCTCCCATCCAAGCTGGCGTGTGGCCGGGCAACGGCGTTAAGCTTCGGCCATTCCACCCTCAGGCCAGAACAGGAAACGCCATGTCCTATATGTTGCTGATCGTTGAACCGGTAGGCCAGCGCGCCCAGCGCACCCCCGAAGAAGGCCGCGAGGCCTATGCGCAAATGGTGCGCTACGCCGAAGCACTGAAAAGCCGCGGCCTGCTCGTCAGCGCTGAATCCCTGAAGTCCGACTCCGAAAGCGTCCGCCTGCAAATCCGCGACGGCGAACGCTCGCTGCTGGACGGCCCCTACGCCGAAGCCAAGGAAATGATCGGCGGGTTTTTCCTGCTGACCTGTGAGTCTCGCGAAGAAGCGCTTGCGCTAGCCGCCGAATGCCCGGCGGCGCAATGGGCAACGGTGGAAGTCCGGGAACTGGGGCCGTGCTTTATGTAGGCATTTGCAGGCACCCAACAAGCAATTAGGAGTAACGGCACCATGCCTGCATTGACCATTAGAAATCTCTCGGAAGACGTGCTCCGCGCACTGCGCATGCGGGCAGAGCAGCATGGACGGACTATCGAGGCCGAAGTCCGCGCCATCCTGAAAGAGGCCACCCGGTCAGAAAAACGCATCAGGCTGGGTTCATTGCTCGCGCGTATCGGTCGGCAGTTGAACCTTACCGACGAGGAAGCGTTGCTATTCAGCCAAAGGAACCGACACCGCTGAAGTCCTAGTATTTACCCTAGCTTCGCGACATTCCTGTCGATCTGAGTCACCCCCGTTCGTCGTCCCCCTACAAGCCCCCGAAGCTCCCTTTGGAACCCAGGCGGCGATGTCCTACCCCAAGGAGAGACTCAGATGCGATTCATGATCATCGTGCGGGCCACGCCCGATAGTGAAGCCGGCAAGATGCCGGACGAAAGCTTGCTTGCGTCGATGCTGACCTACCACGAGGCCCTGGCCAAAGCGGGGGCACTTCTCGACGCCAACGGTCTGCACCCCACAAGCAAAGGCTGGCGCGTGCAATACGACGGCGAGCCGGACGGCAAGCGCACCGTCATCGACGGCCCCTTCGCTGAAACCAAGGAACTGATCGCGGGCTACACCTTGATTCAGGTGCGCTCGCGCGAGGAAGCCATGCAATGGGCGATGCGCTTTCCCACACCCTTTCCCGGCCAGCGCTGCGAGATCGAGGTGCGCCAGCTTTTCGAGCTGGACGAATTCGCCCCCAGCCAGGAAGTCGAACGATTTCGCGACATCACCGGCGTCAGCCACTGATCCTCTGGAGACCACGTCATGCACAAGAAAATCTTCGTCAACATCGCCATCGGCGACATGCAGAAATCGCAAGCCTTCTTCAAGCAGCTGGGCTTCACGTTCAACCCGCAGTTCACCAACGACCAGGGCGCCTGCATGGTGATCAGCGACGACATCTACGCGATGCTGCTGACCCGTGATTTCTTCAAGGGCTTTACCGACAAGCCGCTGGTGGACGCGAAGCAGGCCACCGAAGTGCTGATCTGCCTGTCGTGCGAAAGCCGCGCTGAAGTCGATGACCTGGTCGCCCGCGCGCGGGCCGCCGGCGCCTCGGTGCCGCGCGAGCCGCAAGACCACGGCTTCATGTATGGCCACGGCTTCGAAGACCTGGACGGCCACATCTGGGAACTGGTCTACATGGTGCCCGGCGAGGTCCCCGCAGCATGACGCAAGCGGCCACGCATCGCGCCATTGAAGCCGTCTGGCGGATCGAGGCCGCCAGCGTCATCGCCGGCGTTGCGCGGCTGGTGCGCGACGTCGGGCTGGCCGAAGAACTGGCGCAGGATGCGCTGGTGGCCGCCCTGGAACGCTGGCCCGATACCGGCGTGCCGGACAACCCCGGAGCGTGGCTGATGACCACCGCAAAGAACCGCGCCCGCGACCGCTTGCGTCTGGACGCGCTGCACACTCGCAAGCACGAGCAGATCGGCCACGAGCTGGAAGCCTTGCATGCGGATGTGGAGCCCGACTTTGTCGACGCCCTGGACGCCGCGCGCCAGGACGACATTGGCGACGACCTCTTGCGCCTGGTCTTCACCGCCTGCCACCCCGTGCTGTCCACCGACGCCCGGGTGGCGTTGACGCTGCGCCTGCTGGGCGGGCTGTCTACCGCCGAGATCGCGCGCGCGTTTCTGGCGTCCGAATCCACCATCGCCCAGCGCATCGTGCGGGCCAAACGCAGCCTGACGGCAGCCAACGTGCCGTTTGAAGTGCCGCGTGCAGAAGACCGCGCGCCCCGGCTGGCCTCGGTGCTGGAAGTGATCTATTTGATTTTCAACGAAGGCTATTCAGCGACCTCGGGCGATGACTGGATGCGCCCGGCGCTTTGCGATGAAGCGCTGCGGCTGGGCCGCATCCTGGCCGAACTCACACCGCAAGAAGCGGAAGTGCACGGCCTGGTCGCGCTGATGGAATTGCAGGCGTCACGCTTGCACGCCCGGACCGATGCGCAAGGCCGCCCCGTCCTGTTGATGGAACAGGACCGCAGCCGCTGGGACCCGCTGCTGATCCGGCGTGGGCTGGCCGCGCTGGCGCGTTCGGACGCGCAGGGCGGCGCACGCGGCCCGTATGCGCTGCAAGCGGAATTGGCCGCCTGCCATGCGCGCGCCCGTAAGCCAGAAGACACGGATTGGCCGCGCATCGTCGCGCTATACGACGCGTTGGCGCAGGTGATGCCGTCGCCGGTCGTGGCGCTGAACCGCGCCGTCGCCGTCGGCATGGCCTTTGGCCCGCAAGCCGGGCTGGATCTGGCCGATGAGCTGTCGTCCAACCCCGCCCTGGCCAACTACCACTGGCTGCCCAGCGTGCGCGGCGACCTGCTCGCCAAGCTGGGCCGCCACGCCGAAGCCCGCGCAGAATTTGAACGCGCGGCCGGCATGACACGCAACGCCCGCGAACAAGCGCTGTTGCTGGCGCGCGCCAAGGATATGCCCACGTAACCTGGACGACTGTCAAATATTGTCAATGCACGCAACGCGCGCGCGGGCCGGGAGTAGCCTGATCCGTATCGTGAAAAGCAGGTTGCGGAGCGTCGCATGAACAAGACAGGCATGGTGTTATTGGCATCAACGGTTGGTGTCCTGGCCTTGATCGTGCCTTTTTCGCTGTCGCTTTATCTGGCGCAGACGCAGGGCCGTGACGACGCGCTGGCCTCATTGCACGACCTGGCCGAAGACGTGCTGCACCGCGCCGACAATGCCCGCCTGCAAATCAGCGACGCCATCGACGCCCTGAACAACAACCCCGCCGAACCGCCCTGCTCGCCCGAGCAACTGACGCGCATGGGCATGTTGTCGGCGGCGTTCAGCCACGTGGCGGGCATGGCGCGGCTGGAGCATGACGCGCTGGTCTGTACCACGCTGGGCGCGCAAAGCGTGCCGTTGAACCTGGGCGCACCGCATGGCAACCGCCAATACGGCTTGCGCTTCTGGAGCGCAATCGAATTGCCCAACCTGCCCGGGCAAACCTTCAGCGTGCTGGGCCGCGACGGTTACGCCGCGCTCGTGTATCCCGATCTAGCGATCGACCTGCTGAACCGCGAATCGCCCGTCTCGCTGGCCTTCTTTTCCACCGGACAGCGCTTGATTCTGGGCCGCCGCGGCGCCATCCAGGACGAGTGGATCGACCGCTACCAAGGCCAGCCCATCCAGTTTGAAGACGGCGGCTACTTCGTGGTGATTCAGCCGTCCGACACGGGCGACAGCGCGGCGTTGGCCGCCATGCCCTCGGCGCTGGTGCAGGCGCAGGTACAGCGGTTCGCCTACATCCTGGGCCCCGTCGGCCTGATCCTGGGGCTGTTGCTGACGGGCGTCGTGGTGTTCGTCGCGCGCCGCCGCCTGTCGCTCAGCGGCGAGCTGCAGGCCGCCATCGACCGCGACGAATTCTTCGTGGAATACCAGCCCATCATCGACCTGCAAGACGGCCGATGCGTGGGCGCCGAGGCGCTGGCGCGGTGGCGCAATGAAGACGGCGCGCTGGTCAGCCCCAACGTGTTCATTCCGCTGGCCGAAGCCAACGGCATGATCCAACGCATCACCACCCGCGTCATGGAAATCGTGGTGCGCGACGCCGCCGAATTGCTGCGCGCCGACCCCCACCTGCACATCGCCATCAACCTGTCGCCCGACGATCTGCATTCGGAAGGCATGGACACGCGCATGAAGGAACTGGCGGCAAACGCCGGCATGGGTCCCGCCAGCCTGATGTTCGAAATCACCGAGCGCGGATTGATGTCGCCCGACAAAGCGCGCGGCGTGTTGCTCGCCGTGCGGGCGGGCGGCTTTCGCGTGGCGATCGACGACTTTGGCACGGGCCATTCCAGCCTGTCGTACCTGGCGACCTACGAGCTGGACTTTTTGAAGATCGACAAGATGTTCGTCGATACGCTGGGCACCGACGCCCCGACCAGCCTGGTGACGTTTCACATCATCGAACTGGCGCGTTCGCTGGGTTTGCAGATGATTGCCGAAGGGGTAGAGACCGAAGCGCAGCGCGACATCCTGCGCGCGCGCGGCGTGCAATATGCGCAGGGCTGGTTGTTCGGCCGCCCAATGAGCATCCAGAAATTGGGGGAATTCATTGCACGGGCGAGCCACGGGCTGCGGCCGGCGGCCGTGCTTTAATCCCAGGCATGTGTTCCGTGCATGCCCCCTCGCCCACTCCGGGCGCGCCCGTACTGACGGGCGTGCCGGCGGCATTCGACCACCCCAATGACCGCGCCGAATTCCGTCACGCCGCGCATCAGCCCGGCGTGGAGCTTTACCGCGCCCACATCATCCGGCACGCGTTCGAACCCCACACGCATGAAGCCTATGGCTTGGGCGCAATCGAATCCGGCGTCGAACGCTTCCGCTACCGGGGCGCGGATCATCTGGCCCCGTCAGGCTCCGTCGTGCTGATGAACCCCGACGAACTGCATACCGGCCGCGCCGAAACGGAAGGCGGCTGGCGCTATCGCATGGTCTACATCGATGCGGACGTCGTGGCGCGCGTGACGGGCGAAGCCGGCTGGTGGTTCGATACCGCGGTGGGCCATGACGCCGCCAGCGCGCAGCGCGTCACCCTCTTGCTCGACACCCTGTGGCAAGCGCACGAACCGCTGGCCTTCGACAGCGCGCTCTACACCCTGCTGAACGAATTCCGCCGCCACGCCCGCGTGCCGCGCGATGCACAAGCGGAAGGCGCACCGCGCTTTGCGCCCGTCATCGACTACCTGCGCGCGAACCTGTCGCGCCGGCTCACGCTTGACGACCTGGCCGCGGTGGCCGGCTTAAGCCCGTTTCACTTCCTGCGGCGCTTTCAGTCGCACTATCACGCCACGCCGCAGCAGATGCTGATGGCGCTGCGCCTGTTCGAGGCCAAGCGCCTGCTGGCCGCCGGTATTGAACCCGCGCAAGTGGCGCTGGCGGCCGGTTTGACCGACCAGGCGCACCTGACGCGCGCCTTTTCGCGCCGCTACGGCGTCACGCCCGCCCGTTACCAGAAGCAGGTTCGCGCTTGAACCGGTTCTGCCTTCACCCCATTCGCACTTGAATCGGTTCTGCCTTCACCCCGTTCGCGCTTGAACCGGTGCGTCTTAACCACGCCAACACTTGAACCGCGTCGCCACCGCAATCTGGTACAAGACCCGCCCTGCCCGCGGTGGCTAGACTGCCCGCATTGATTCGCAGGAGCAAGGTATGTGGGCAGGAACCCTTTATGCGCTGGCCGCCGGCTTGATGTGGGGGCTGGTGTTCGTGGGGCCGTTGCTGCTGCCGGAATACCCGGCGGCGCTGCAATCCGTGGCGCGCTACCTGGCGTTCGGGCTGATCGCGCTGCCGCTCGCGTGGCTGGATCGCAACCGCTTGCGGCAGTTGCGCCGCGCCGACTGGATGGAAGCGCTGAAGCTGGCCGCCATCGGCAACCTGCTGTACTACCTGTGCCTGGCCAGCGCCATCCAGCGCGCGGGCGGCCCCGTCCCCACCATGATCATCGGCACCTTACCGGTGGTGATCGCCATCTGCGCCAATCTGCGCAACGCGCGCCGCGACGGCAAACTGCCCTGGAAGCGTCTGGCGCCTTCGCTTGCGTTGATTGCGCTGGGCATAGGCTGCGTCAATCAGGTGGAGCTGCAAGCGCTGCGCCAGGACGCCGATGCCGATCTGTCGCGCTACGCGGTTGGCGCCTTGCTGGCGCTGGCCGCCGTCGCCTGCTGGACCTGGTATCCGCTGCGCAACGCCGACTGGTTGCGCGCGCATCCCGACCGCAGCCCCAGCACCTGGGCCACGGCGCAGGGCGTGGCCACGCTGCCGCTGGCCTTGGCAGGCTACGCCATACTCTGGGGCGGCATGGCCGCCGCCGGCAGCGCCTTCGACATGCCATTGGGCCCGCGCCCCGACGTGTTCCTGGGTCTGATGATCATCATCGGCCTGTTCGCATCGTGGCTGGGCACCTTGTGCTGGAACGAAGCCAGCCAGCGGCTGCCCACCGCCTTGGCCGGCCAGCTTATCGTGTTTGAAACGCTGGCCGCGCTAGCCTACGCCTTCATCCTGCGCGGCACGGCGCCTGAACCGCTGACGCTGGTTGGCATCGGCTGCCTGGTCGTGGGCGTGCTGCGCGCGGTGCGCGTGAAGCCCATACCCGTACCGATACCCGCTACAGCAAGTCCGGCAAGCGGCTCAGGTCATCAATGACGTCGAACGCGCCTTCGTCCAGCAAGCGCTGGCGCTGGTTCGGCCCATTGTGCGACGCGCCCACATAGCCCACCGCCCGCATGCGCGCGGCGCGGGCGGCGCGCACGCCCGGCACGCTGTCTTCCACCACCACGCAATCCAGAATCGCCGTGCGCATCTGGCGCGCGGCGAACAGGAAGACGTCCGGCGCGGGCTTGCCCTTGGCCACTTGCGCCGTGCTGAACACGTTGGGCGCGAAGTCGTCCCACAGGCCCACCAGCTTCAGCGCGGCTTCCAATTTGGGCGGCGTGCTGCTGCTGGCCACGCAGACGTCCATCCCCCGTGCGCGCAGCGCGGCGACCGTTTCGTGCACATGCGGCAAGGCCCGCAGTTCTTCGCGGAACGTGTGCGCAAGGCGGTCGGCATACTGCCGCGCGAAGCTGTCGGGCAAGGTGCAGGAATTTTCGCTTTGCAGGGTTTGCCACATGTCGGCATCGGGAATGCCAGCGAAACGGTGGGCGGCTTCTTCGGGCGTGATCGTAATGCCATGTTCGGCCAACGCGCGCGACTGTGCGCGCGCGGCGATGATTTCGCTATCGATCAGAACGCCATCGCAATCGAAGATGACAAGGCGGGTGGTAGACGGTTGCATATCGGCTCCAACAAGGTCGGCCTTCATGATAGGCCTCGTTCATGACGGGTGCATGCGGGCTTCGATGGCGTGGATTGAGGCTGCGCAATGCCGCTAGAGTCTGGCCGCCCGCACCCGCCGCAAGCCGCCTGCAATGAGCACCCCCGCCACGCCCGCCGCCACCACCACGTAAGACGCCGCGCCCCAGCCGTAACGGTCGATCACGCCCCCGACGGTGACGGGGCCAATGACCTGGCCCAAGTTGCTGCCCTGCATGACCAGCCCCACCGACGCCGCCGCCAGCCCCGCCCGCGGCGCCACCAGCGGTGCGGTGCCGAGCAAGGTAGCGGGGATCAAACCGCCCACCGCCGAGAACAGCACGCAGAGCAGAAAAGTGGGCATGGCGGGAAGCACCGAGCGGAAGATCAATAAGGCCACCACGGCCATCGCCGCGCTGGCGCACGCAATCAACGTCGACCGCCGCCAGCCGCGCGCAAGCAGCACGCCCGCGCCCAGGTTGCCGATCAGATTCGCCGCGCTGGCAATGGCGCTGTATAGCCCCGCCTGGGCCAGCGTCAAGCCCATCTGCTCCATCAGCAGCACGGGCAGGAAGGTGAACAGCGCAAAGAACATCAGGCTGTAGAGCGTGAACGACAACGCCAGCAGCACCGGGCCTGCGGCGCCGAGCGTGTCGGTGGTGTCTTGCCGCATGCCGCGCCACGACAACGGCGGCCCCGGCGGCGATGCGGGCGCCAGCGCGACCACGCTCACGAACGCCACCGCCACCGCAACCCCCGCGCACCACCAGTACGCCTGCCACTGATCAAAGGCTTGCGACGCCAGCATCGCAATGGCCATGCCCGCCGGCATGTAGCAGCTCCAGAGCGCAAACGCGAAGTCACGGCCCGAGGCCGACACCATGCGTTGCAACGCGGCGGGCCCGGCCACGGTAATCATCAGAAAACCCAGCCCTTCGATCACGCGCGACGCCAACAGCACACCGTAGCCGGGCGCCATCGCACCGATGACGGTGCCCAGCGCCGTCGCCAACAGCCCCAACAGCAACATGCGCCGCGCGCCGAACCGGGCGATGACGCCGCCTGCGGCGATGCCGCCCACCACGCCCAAAATGGAAAACACCGCCGTCAGCGTGCCAATCGACGCCAGGTCCAGGCCCATGTCCGTGCGCAGCAGCGGCGCGGCGATGATCACCTTGCCCACCTGCAACGACGCGACGACGCCCGCCCCCACCACCGCCAGCACCGCGGCCCAGCGCGTGTCACTCGCGATCATTGCGCCCTCTTCGCATAGCTCACGCCCATGCCGGCGCGCACATCGTTTTGAATGCCATAGGGCGCAATCGGGTAGCGCAAGCCGTTGGCCGCCAGCGCCTTCATGCCGTCGATGGCAATCGGCAGATAACGCGGCGGCAAGGCCATCAGCATTTCTTCATCAGGCACGCCGCCGTATCGGCGCTCGGCAAAACAGGGCAAGGACAGGCTGGGTTCGCCCGTGGCCAGCGCCCGGCCCCAGGAGTCCGCACAGGCGGTCTCGCCCACCACGCTCCAGTCAAAGCGGCGGTAGTTTTTCCACTGCAAGCCGTTGATAAGAATGATCATCTGCCCGGGCGTGGCATACACCAGGCAGATGTCGGGCGGATCAAGCCGGCCCGATGCCAAGGGGGACACCACCAGCCCGCGATACTTGCCCGCCGGCACGCAGGACAGGGCCGATTGGCGCGCCCGCGCGTCGGCTTCGGTGGCATGCCAGACGCCCACGTAGTCCTTGCCGCTTTTCCAGTCTTCATCTTGCGGACCCAGGCCGATCACCGCACGGCACTGCGCGCCGACCAGATCGTCGCCGGTGATTCCCACCGTCCAGCCCAGCCGCGCGGCCATGCCCACGATCTGGTCCGTGGTGTGCGTGGCTTGCGGGCGGCGCAACCCCTTAACGTTCGCCATGTCCGCTTCATCTTCAAACAGCTTCATGCCGATGACCGTGGTCTTCAGGCGCAGCAGCTTGTTCAGGTCGTCCACCAGCTGCGGCCAGTTCATGGCCGCGTCGTGCGTTGTCTCTTCCATTTCCGTCCTTTGGACTGTTGTGCGCCGTAGCGATTGATCTTGCGGCGGATCTCGCGGTCAATCTTGCAGTGAAACGCGCGATCACGCATTTGCCAGGATAATCGTCGGCGTGCCGTTAGCATGTCGCAAATCCGGCACAGATGACAACCACCAGAGACATGGACCAACAAGAACGAAACAACGCTTCCTCGGAAGGACGGCCGCCCACCGGCGGCTTTGCGGCGATGGTGCCGGAGCTTGACGTATCCAACCTGGACGCCAGCCTGGCCTTCTGGTGCAAACTGCTGGGCTTTGACGTGGCCTATGCGCGGCCCGAGGCCGGCTTTGCGTACCTGGAGCGCGGGCCGTTACAGATCATGCTGTGCCAGATCAACCATGAATGGGACACGGGACCGCTTGAACGCCCCTTCGGCCGAGGCATCAATTTTCAAATGACGGTGCCCAGCATCGAGCCCATCGCCGATGCGCTGGCCGAAGCGAATTGGCCGCTCTTTCGTCCGATTGAAGAAAAGCGCTACCGGGTCGGCGACGGCTGGTCCGTGTGCAGGGAATTCCTGGTGCAAGACCCCGACGGCTATCTGCTACGGTTTGCGGCTGGCGCGGGTTGAGGGCGGCTGCAACATCTCAAACAAGGCCTGAACCGGCGCGCTGTTTGCCGCATGCCGGGACGCCGCCAAGCTAAACGACCGGTACTGCGGCGCCGCCAGCCGCAACACGCGCAAGCCCCGGCGGTTTTCGGGCAAGGTCAAGGCGGGCACCAGCGTTACGCCTAGCCCTTCGCGGACCAGCGCGAATGCGCTTGCCCAATCGCGCACCGTGGCGCGCACGTCGCTGATGGCGATGCCGGCGTCTTGCGCCAGGCTTTGTGCGTGCACGCTGCAACCGCCCGTTGCCAGCACGAACGGTTGCGCGGCCAGCGCCGCAAAGCCGATGGCGCTGCCCGCACGCGCCAGCGGATGCGCAGCGGGCAGCACCGCCATCCATTCGTCTTCACCCAACGGGCACACGTGACGGCCCGGCGCAGCGTTCAAGACCACGCCCACATCCACCGTGCCTGCCGCCAGCAAGGTTTCGACTTCGTCATCGCTGGCTTCCAGCGACACCACATCAATCGCCGGATGCAATTGCCGAAACCGCCGCAGCACGGGCGGCAGAATGGTTGAGAACACCATGGGGAAACTGGCCAGCCGCAAGGTGCCGCGCGCCGCGCCGCGTGCATCCTGCGACAGCGCCTGAATGCGGCCCAGCGCGTCCAGCATGGCGCGCGCTTCGTCCACCACGCGCAGTCCCAACGCGGTGGGCAGCGTCTGACGCCGGTCACGCGTGAAAAGCGGCGCGCCCAGCATGTCTTCCAACTGTGCGATGGCCTGGCTGGCGCCCGACTGCGTCATGCCTACCTGCGCCGCCGCGTGCGTAATGTTGCCGGCATCCGCCACCGCCAGCACCAGCCGCCAGTGCATCAGGTTCATCATGGCATTAGCTCTTCTTATGTCTATTTTCTGAAGAAGTAATTTTACGCATGCCTTCCGCGGCTTCAACATGAACGCCTTGTTGAATTCAGGACTGACCCGATGAAGCTGTATTACGCCCCCGACACCTGCTCGCTGTCGCCGCACATCGTGCTGCGCGAGCTGGGCCTGCCCTTCACGCTGGTGCGCGTGAATAACCAGACCAAACGCACCGCCGACGGCGGTGACTTTCTGGCGATCAACCCCAAGGGTTACGTGGCCGCGCTGCAACGCGACGACGGGCAAGTGCTGACCGAAGGGCCGGCCATTGTGCAGTACCTGGCGGACTTGAAACCGGAAGCCGGGCTCGCCCCGCCCAACGGAACCTGGGAACGCAGCCGCCTGCAAGAGTGGCTGAACTTCATCAGCACCGAAATCCATGGCGGCTTTGGCCCGCTGTTCAACCGCGCCCTGCCGCAAGCCGCGCGCGACTGGTGGCAGGCGCGGCTGGAAAAGCGCCTGGACTATGTTGCCGGCGTGCTGGACGCCCAGCGGTATGTGGCTGGCAGCCGGTTCAGCGTGGCGGACGCCTATCTGTACACCGTGCTGCGCTGGGCGGCGTTCTTCGATATTGCCCTGGCGCGCTGGCCCGCCCTGCCGGGGTATATGTCCCGCGTAGGCGAACGGGCCAGCGTGCAGGCCGCGTTGGCGGAAGAGTGATCACCCCACATCAATCCCCCACATCAATCCCCCGCATCAGCGCCGCCGCCATCGTGGGCTGGCGCAGTTGCTCCAGCCACCATTGCAGCGCGCGCCCCTCGTGGCCGCCGCGCCACGCCAGATACAGCAGGTTGGGTTCGCGCGGCGTCTCGATCGCTTTTTCCACCAGATCGCCGCGCGCCAGCAAGGACGCCACGCGATGGCGCGGCAGCCAGCCCACGCCCAGCCCCTCGCGCTGCGCCAGAATTTTGGCGCGCATGCTGGGCACCGCCAGCACCGCCTGCCCCCCTACCCGCCCGTAGCCACGCGCGGCGCTGGTGCGCGACGTGTCCGCCACCACCACGGCGCGATGCTGTTTAATCTGGTCCTGCCGCAATGGGGGTTTCAGCCTGGCCAGCGGATGGCGGGGCGACACCGCGAACACCCATTCCATTGCGCCCAGTTCCGCCCATTGCAGGTTCGGCATAGACTGAGGCTCGTTCGTCGCCCCCACGATCAGGTCGGCCCGGCCTTCCCGCAACGCTTCCCACGTGCCGCCCAGCACTTCATGCGTCAGACGCAGGCTGACGCCGGAATTCAGCCGGTCGAACGCGTGGATCAAAGGGGCCATCAATTCGAATTCCAGGATTTCGTCGCTGACGATATGCAGCCGGTCTTCCCAGCCGCTGGCGACTTGTTTGACGCGCTGCGTCAGCCGCGACACGTCCAGCATCAGCCGCGCGGCTTCCTCGGCCAGGATGTGGCCCGCGGGCGTCAGTTGCAGCCGGTAGCGGCGGCGGTCAAACAGCAAGGCATCAAAGCGTTCTTCCAGTTGGCGGGCCGCGTGCGACACCGACGAGGGCGCCCGCCCCAGTTTTGCCGCCGCGCGGGACAGGCTGCCGCTGTCCCGGATGGCTTCCAGCAGCGCCAGTTCATTTGCCGTCAACATGTGCGATTCCTTCGAACGTGTTCGTCCGAAAGATCGTACGACAAAGCGCCAGCCCAGGCGCAACATGGCTACACCTTATCGAACGACTCCCAAGGAGATCACCATGAACCGTTTTGAACATAAGACCGTTTTGGTCACCGGCGGCACCAGCGGCATCGGCCTGGCGGCGGCGCAAGCCTTCGCCGACGAAGGCGCCCGCGTCATCGTCACCGGGCGCGACAAAGCTGCGCTGGAAAGCGCCCGCGCCGCGCTGGGCGGCAACGCCCTGGCCATCCGTAACGCCGCGGGCGCCCCGGGGGCCGCCGCCGAGCTGGCCCTGGCATTGAAGGCCGCGGACGTGCGCTTGGACGCCGTCTTCGTCAACGCCGGCATCGCCAAGTTCGCAACGTTGGCGGACGCCACCGAAGACCTCTGGGACCAAACCTTCAACACGAACATCAAGGGCGTGTACTTCCAGCTGCAAGCGCTGGAGCCGCTGTTGAACGCGGGCGCGTCCATTGTGCTTAATGGCTCCATCAACGCGCACATCGGCATGCCGGCATCCAGCATTTACGCCGCCAGCAAGGCCGCGCTGATCTCGCTGGCCAAGACCTTGTCGGCAGAGTTACTGCCGCGCGGCATCCGTGTGAACGTGGTCAGCCCCGGCCCGATCGCAACGCCCATCTACGGCAAGCTGGGGTTGGACGCGGACACGCTCGAGAAGACCGCCGCCAGCATCCAGTCGCAGATTCCGTTGGGCCGCTTTGGCACGCCGCAAGAATTGGCGTCGACCGTGCTGCATCTGGCCGCGCCGGAATCCGCGTTCATTGTCGGCACCGAGATCATCGTCGATGGCGGGATGAGCCAGCTCTGAGCGGTTACGCCGCAATCGAACGCAGCGCGCGCTTGCAGATGCGTTCGGTTGCGGCGGACGGCTGGCCGGCCAGCCACCGCGCGCAGACGTCGCGCACCCAGTCCGGCTGATCTTTGCTGGCGTCGTTCAGCCAGTTCGCCACCGAATCCTGCACATACACGGCGGGGTCGGCGCGCAAGGCCGAGAGCAGCGGCAAGGCTTGCGCCGGGTCAGCCTTCAGCGCCGCAATGTGGGCGCACCAGACGCCGCGTGGACGCAAGCATTCGCTGGCAAAGCGGCGCACCCGTTCCGAGGGGTCTTGCGTCCATGATTGCAGGGCTTGCAAGGACGTTTCCAGTTCAGCGGCCAGGCGCGGACGCACCGCCAGCCAAGCCCATTCGCGCACGCCAAAATGCGCATCGTCGGCCAATGGGCGAATCCGTTCCAGACGCTCGCCGGGCGTCAAATCAGGAACCCCGCCGATCACGAAGCACGCCCAGCCGCGCACTGTGTCAGACGCATGCGCCGCCAGCATCGCGCCACAGTCGGCACCCAGTTGATCCGCCAGCAGACGCGCCGCCACCGCCATGCGTTTGGAAATGCCTGTGCCAGCGTGCGCCTGCATCTGCGCAATGGCCTCGCGCCCGACTTGCGGGGCCACCGCCTGCATCAGCGCGGCGAAATCCACGGCCAGGCATTCCGTCAGCGTGGTGGCGGGCGCGCCCGCATTCAGCTGCGCCAGCCGCGCCGGGCTGATGTCTTTCACACCGCGGCCGGCGGGCTTGGCAGCGGAGGAAGCGGCGGTACGCTTCGTGGGCAGCGAAGCGGCGGTGCGCTTAGCAGGTGGCGTAGCGGCGGTACGCTTAGTAGGCGGCGAAGCGGCGGTACGCTTAGTAGGCGGCGAAGCGGCGGTACGCTTAGTGGGCAGCGTAGCGGCGGTGCGCTTCGCGCGGGTCGATGCGGCCGCGCTCACCGCTGGCCCTTTCTCATTGCGGCGCGCCCGGTGTCGGTGCCATGCCACACGCGCGCCAGTAATTCGCTTAACTGCGCCTTGTCGGGTGCGCTCAGGTTGCCGAACAAGGACGCAATCCAGTCCGTGTGCTCCTTGAACAATTTCGCCGCCATGGATTTTCCTTTCGAGGTTAACGTCACCATGATCTTGCGGCGGTCTTCAGTGCCCGCCTGCCGCGACACATAGCCGTCACGTTCCAGCCCATCCACCAAACCCGTAATGGTGGCGCGCGTCACCCCCGCCCCGTCCGCCAACTGATGCGGCGACAGCCCGTCCGCCTGCTCGTGCAACAGGAACAGCAGCACGAATTTCCCTTCCGATAACTGGCGCGGCGCAAGACGAGCCGCGCAATCACGGTCGATCGCATTGGCTAAAGACAGCAGTTGAAAACACAGGCCGATGTCGTCGGCCGAGTCCAACCCCCGCCGCGCAGCTTCGTCCAGCAGCGCGTGGTGTTTGGGTTCAAGCATGGGTGGCGTGGGGAGCAAGATCGCATTCCAAGTTTGATTCAGCGGCCGATAGTAAGGCACCTAATCAGTTTGATGCAAACAGGCACTACCGCCACAATCCACCGGTATCATCTGGCATGGCATTGACTCCCCCACTCGCGCCCATGCTCACCCCGTCCAACACTGTGACCTTGCGTCGCGTGCAAGCTGACGACGTACCCATGATTCTGGCGATGGAAGCCGACCCCGTCGTCATGCAGCACAGCACGGGCGTCAAGCCTGCGACCGAAGCGCGGCGGCAGGAGCTTCTGGCTTGGCTGGCCGAACCGCAAACCGATATCGGCCATTGGTCCATCGTCGTAGGCCAAGCCGCCGTCGGCTGGATCAGCCTGGTTCCGCTGGAGGACTCTGGCCGGCTTCAGCTGGCCTACCGTCTGAGCCGCGCGGCCTGGGGCCATGGATACGCAACGCTCGCCGGCAAGCTTCTATGCGACTACGCCTGGCGCACGCTGGACGTGCCCCAACTGGTCGCCGTGGTGTGGCCCGGCAACCACGCATCCGGGCGCGTCCTGGAAAAACTGGGTTTTGTGTTCAGCGCCCGAGAACGGCACTACCACCGCGACACGAATGTCTACGTATTGCCTCGCCCCAATGCCCTATCATCCTGATTTTTCTCCTACAAAGAACCGTCCAGCATGACCGACACCACGCAGCCTTTTGACGTTCAAGCCTTTATTGCCCAAAGCCTGGAGGGCATGCAAGCCGCGACCAGCGCGCACTGCGCCACCTGGCATCTGGACGAGGCCGAGCAGTGGTCGGTGGACATGGACGAAGAGAGCATCGTGTTCCAACTGCCGGGCGGTATCACCGCGACGGCGCCGGTGCAGATTGTGGGTACGTCGAACACGGCGGACGGCAGCTTCTTGTGGGGTTGGGACCACCCGTCGGTGCCCGTCGAATTGTCGGAACACGCGCAACTGGCGCTGGCGTTTGGCCAGGCGCATGGCCTGCCCGCGTATACGCATCGCAAGGTGCAATGCGATGACGCGCTGGCCTGGGAATTCACGGCCGTTGCGATGCGCCTGGGTGAAGCCACCGGCACGTACCGGGCGCAAGCCTCTGAGACCGCCTTTGTGTGGATGACCTTCGGACAAGTCACGTTGTCCGCCTCTGAAGACTGAGCCCTTCCCATGACCCTGCCCGCTCGCCGCCCGTCCCCTTTGCTGCTTGGCGCCCTGGCGCTGGCCGTGTTTCCGCTGTTTGGGGGCACGGCCGATGCCGCTTCACGCACCGTCTACACCGGCACGCTGCAAGGCGCGGGCGATGTGGTCATGGAACTGGATAGCCAGGCCGGCGCCAATGGCGAGCTGAACGGGCGCTACTTCTACCCGAAGCACGGCGTCGACATTCCGTTGAAGGGCACGGCGCAGGCGCTGGTGGAGCCGAAGCTTTACCAAGAGATTGCCAAGTTGGGCATAGACCCGGAAACGGACCCCGCCGCCGCCGCTGCAACGTGGCAAGGCGAGCGCGATGCCAGCGGCTATCGCGGGCAATGGAAAGACGCTCGCACGGGAAAAACGCGCACATTCACGCTGCGCCGCGTCGCAGAGTACGACCCCGACAAGCTGGCGCCAGACAGCGCGCAGGCCGTCACCGACGCGATCAGCGGCGGCACAGGCAGCGGTATCAATCGCCACGTGGGCATCAATGCCGCTAACGCGCCCTACGACACCCTGAAGCTTGCCGGCCACGCGGCGCCGGTCGGCCCGGACAGCGGCGCAGGCCCGGTTGCGTACCGGCTATGGAGCGACCCGCGCACGAAGTTCAGCTACCCGCGTTTAAGCCGGCACCCCAACCCGCAGGTGCTGGCCCGCATCAACCACCTGCTGGAACAACGCCACTGGCAAATGAATCTGGCCGCGCTGGCGTGCATGGCGTCGGCCTATACCAACGGCAACCCGGCATCTGGCACCTTGGGCAGCTACGACGACGAAGCCATCACCGTGCAGTGGTTGTCGCCCGCGCTGATGACGGTGACGGAATCCGGCAGCCTGTACTGCGGCGGCGCGCACCCCGACAACCATTTCGAGCCCTATACGTTCGATCTGCTGCGCGGCGAATACCTGGACTGGAACCGCATCTTCGACGCCTATGTGCCCGATGAAAACGGCTGGCGCAAGGAAACGCCGACCCTGCTGGCGCTGATGGAAAAAGCCCGCGCGCGGGTGGCCGCCGAAGCCATCACGGGCGACACCGAAGAAAAACTGCGTGAGAGCTGCTCGGACCTGTGGCCCAGCTATCTGGCCTTGGGAACGGAAGCGCCGGGCGTGTTGAGCTTGTCGATATCCGGCATCGGCCACGCGATGGGCGTGTGCCTGGGCACGCACGCGACGGTGCCGTTCAAGGACCTGGCGCCGATTGTGAAGCCCGGCGGCCAGGCCTATCTGGTGACCGAGTAGACCCTCCCGCGATGCCAGCAGCGCGCCGCGCGCTATTCCAATGAAGGATGCCGGTCCGCCAGCCGTTGGCGCCGCTGGCGCAAGACCTCCAGCTTGGCTTCCATTTCCGCGATTTCGGCGTCGACGTCCTGCACGCTTTGCTCGATGGTCTCGTAAGCCTCTTTCAGCAGCGCTTTGGCTTCGTGCTTGCTGGACGCGTTGGGCGTGTCGCCCCGCAGCGGCCGGTTCGCGGTTTCTGGCAGGAAGAACGACGTGATCAAGCCGATGGTTGCGGCGACGATCAGGTAATAGGCGGGCATCATCAGGTTGCCCGTTTCTTCGACCAGCCAGGCCGCCAGCGTCGGCGTCAAGCCGGCGATGATGATCGCCACGTTGAAAGAACTTGCCAGCGCGCTATAGCGAATGCGCGTGGGGAACAGCGCGGGCAGCGTCGACGCCATGACGCCCGTCAGGCAATTGAGCAGCACGGCAATGAAGAGCAGGCCCAGGAAGATCAGCCCGGTGTTGTCGCTGCCCACGAACGTGAACGCCGGCACCGCCAGCACCAGCAGGCCCACGCTGCCTGCCAGCAGGAACGGCTTGCGGCCGACCTTGTCGCTGGCGAAGCCCACCACGGGCTGCACGAACAGCATGCCGATCATCACAACAATGATGATCAGCACGCCATGCTCTTCGGAATACCCAAGATTGCTCGTCAGGTAGGTCGGCATATACGTCAACAGCATGTAGTAGGTGATGTTCGTCACCAGCACCATGCCAATGCAGATCAGCAGCGCCTTGCGGTACTTGGAAAAAATCTCGCGAAAGGAAACCGTGGGCCGCTCTTGCACCGCGTCCTGGTCTTCCTTTTCCATTTTTTCCAGCTGCTGCGTGAACGCGGGCGTTTCTTCCGCCGCGTGGCGCAAGTACAGGCCAAGCAGGCCCAGCGGCCCCGCCACGAAGAACGGCACGCGCCAGCCCCAGTCCAGGAAGGTCTGCTCCAGCAATATGGTTTGCAGCAGAACGACCATGCCTGCGCCCAGCACGAAGCCGGCGATAGAGCCAAAATCCAGCCAGCTGCCTAGAAAGCCGCGCTGCCGGTCGGGCGCGTACTCGGCCACGAAGATCGCCGCGCCCGTGTATTCGCCCCCTACCGAAAACCCCTGCGCCAGCTTGCACGCCAGCAGCAGCACCGGCGCCCAGATGCCGATGGACTGATAGGACGGAATCAGCCCGATGCAAAAGGTGCTGATCGCCATGATGATGATCGTCAGCGACAACACTTTCTGCCGCCCGAACTTGTCGCCCATCACGCCAAAAAAAACGCCGCCCAACGGGCGGACCAGGAACGGCACCGAGAACGTGCCAAGGGCGGCAATCGTCTGCACGGCGGGCGAGGCGTCGGGGAAAAAAACCTTGCCTAACGCAAAGGCGACAAACCCGTAGACGCCGAAATCAAACCATTCCATGGCATTGCCAAGCGCCGCGGCCGTCACGGCCTTCTTGAGCTTGGAGTTGTCGATGACGGTGATATCACCGATCTCCAACGGCCGTGCCTGCTGTGCTGAGGGGGGTGTAGATGTCATCGTCAGCTTCCCTGTTAGTGTGTCCAGGATGGTGCTGACGAAAGCATACGCCGACCGGCCAGGTTTCGCATGGGCCGGTCTTTCTGGATCACCCGCCTATCGGTACAGCACCGTGGGCAGCCACATGCCGATACCCGGGAACATGTACAGCAGGAAGATCGCCACGACCTGAATGCCCATGAACGGCATCATGCCCAGGAAAATCTGGTTCAGCGTCACATGCGGCGGCGACACGCCCTTCAGATAAAACGCCGACATCGCCACGGGGGGAGACAGGAACGCCGTTTGCAGGTTCAGCGCCACCAGCAGGCCGAAGAACAACGGGTCGATGCCGAAGGCGTTCAAGAGCGGCACGAAGATGGGCATGAAGATCACGATGATCTCAGTCCACTCCAGCGGCCAGCCCAAGAGGAAGATGATGACCTGCGCCAGAAGCAGGAATTGGATCGGCGTGAGCCCCAGCGACAGCACCCATTCTTCGATGATGCGCTGGCCGCCCAGCAGCGCGAAGGCCGCAGAAAAAATCGACGAGCCCACGAACAGCCAGCACACCATGGCGCTGGTCTTGGCCGTCAGGAACACCGATTCGCGCAGCACCGGCAGGTTCAGCCGCCGGTACGCCAGCGCCAGCAAGGCGCCGCCCATCGCGCCCATGGCGGCGGCTTCGCTGGGGGTCGCCAGCCCGAACGCGATAGAGCCCAAGACAGCGGCGATCATCACCGCCAAGGGGAAGAACGACCCCATCAGCATCTTGAAGATTTCCAGCCGCGCCCAGGTCAGCGCGGCGTAGAACACGGCAAGCACGACCGCGCAGATGGCGGCGAAGATCCAGAAGCCGGTAGGTGCGGGGCGCGTTTCATTGGCGGCCGCAGCGGCGGGTTCCGGGGCAGGCTCGACCGCTGCGCTTGAGGCCGGGTTTTGCGGCGTGCCTGGCGGTTCCATCAACCCGGGAGACGGGTCGTTGGACCCGGGCGGCTCGGCAAGCCCATCGGCGGGCGGCTCACTCAGACCCGAATCAAAGCCGCCAGAATCAAACCCACCAGCATCAAACCCGCCGGACCCCAGCTGCAACTCGGCCGGAATTTCATATTCCACCAACGGCCGCGTCAGCCCGTGGTGCACCACCGCCACCAGCAGCACGGTGACGGCCAGCGGCGCCAGCACCGTCGCCATGTTGCGCACCAGAAAACCGAACGGCACATCGCGATTGCGCCGGCCCTTGAACAGCGCCGCCACCATGCCGGTCAGCGCGCGCGTGTACCCGGTGGCCGCCAGCGTCTTCGCTTCGGGCGACAGCGGCACGCCGCGTTCGCTGACCGGCAGCGGCGGCGCCATGTCGGGGCGCAGCTTGGCCACGATGATCACGTAAATCATGTACAGCCCGGCCAGCATGATTCCGGGAAACAGCGCGCCCGCGTACAGCTGCACCACCGACACGCCGGTGGTGGCGCCATAGACAATCAGCATCACCGACGGCGGCAGCAGTATGCCCAGACAGCCGCCCGCCGTGATGGCGCCCGCCGTCAGCCGCACGCTATAGCCCGCCTTCAACATGGCGGGCATGGCCAACAGCCCCATCAGCGTGACCACCGCGCCGACGATGCCGGTGGCCGTGGCGAAGATGGCGCAGGTGGCCAAGGTCGCCACCGCCAGCGCGCCGGGCAGCCGCGCCAGCGCCAGATGCATCGACCGGAACAGCTTTTCGATCAGGTTGGCGCGTTCAACCAGATACCCCATGAAAACGAACAGCGGAATCGAGATCAGCGAATCGTTCGTCATCGTGGCGTACGTGCGCTGCACCATCAGGTCCAGCGTCTGCCCGATCGACCGCCCCGCGTCGGCGCTTTGCATGTAATAGGCCAGGAACGTGAACAGCACGCCCATGCCCATCAGCGTGAACGCCGTCGGAAAGCCCAGCATGATGGCCACGACGATCAGCGCCAGCATCAGCAGCCCGATATGCCCCGTTGTTAGCTGGCCCCACGGCGTCAGGAACGCAATCATCGCCAGCACGATCCCGATGCATGACAGGCCAAACCACAACGCCTTGTGGATCTTCATCGGCGCGGCTCCCCGGGGGCGGTCACATAGCGGTCAAGTTGGGCGATGTCTTCGTCTTTCACGTGGACCATCTTCTTCAGCTTGTCCACGTCCACTTCTTCGACGTCTTCTTCGCGCGATGGCCACGCGCCGCGCCGCAGGCACAGCACGCAGCGCAACACTTCGGCCACGCCTTGCAGCAGCAGGAACGCGCCTGCGATCGGGATGAACGCCTTGAAGGGATAGATGGGCGGCCCGTTGGCCATCAGCGACGAATGCTCGCCGATGGCGATCGAATAAGCGGCGTAATACCAGCCCGCCCACACCAGCGCGATGACGCCGGGAAAGAAGAACACGATGAACAACAGCAGGTCTAATCCGGCCTGCACGCGCGGCGGCAGAAAGCCGTACAGGATGTCGCCGCGCACGTGGCCGTTCTTGGCCAGCGTGTAGGCGCCGGCCATCATGAAGAGGATGCCGTAATACATCATCTGCAAGTCGAACGCCCACGCGCTGGGCTGATTCAGCAGATACCGCGCCGCCACCTCCCAGCACACGTGCAGGGCCAGCACCACAATCAGCCAGGCGAAGGTTTTGCCGACGAAGGTGGAGACGCGGTCAATCAGGCGGATAAGACGGATCATCGCTAGGCCTGGTCAACGATCAGGCCGGCTTCGTGCTGCGCGAAAAATAATGGTTGTACGCCATCCGGTAATTCACCGACACGTCGCCGTGCCAGCGCCCCACTCTTTCTGCAAAGGCCCGCTGGGAATCCAGCACCTTTTTGAACAGCGGGTTTTCGGCCGAGCGCTTGGCGATCATCTCGTCCCAGATCTTTAACTGCGCTTGCAGAATGGCGTCTGGCGTCTTGTAGAACTTGACGTTGTGATCCTTTTGCAGCTTCACGTAGTCTTGCGAATACCGGTTGGCCGCCTTCCACGACATGTCCGCGCTGCACGCCTGCGCGGCATAGCTCAGCACCGCTTTCAGGTGCGGCGGCAAGGAGTCGTACTTGGCTTTGTTGAACAGCACTTCGAACTGCTCGGCGCTTTGGTGAAAGCTTTGCAGCATGCAGATCTTGGACACGTCCTGAAAGCCCAGCGCCAGGTCGGAAGACGCGTTATTGAACTCCGCGCCGTCCAGCAAACCGCGGTCCAGCGCCGGCACGATTTCGCCGCCCGGCAAGGCGTTTACCGCCGCGCCCATGGCCGTGTACATGTCGATGGCCAGCCCCACGGTGCGGAACTTCACGCCCTTCACATCTTCGACTTTGGTGACCGGCCGCTTGAACCAGCCAAACGGCTGCGTCGGCATGGGGCCGTACATCAGCGACACCACGTTCACGCCCATGGCCTTCTGGATTTCAACCAGCAATTCCTTGCCGCCGCCGTACTCGTGCCAGGCCAGCAACATGTTGGCGTCCATGCCGAACGACGGACCCGAGCCCCACAGCGCCACGGCCGTGTTCTTGCCGTACCAATAGGCCACCACGCCGTGTCCTCCATCCAAGGTGCCGGCCGATACCGCGTCCAGCAAGTCGAACGCTTTCACGACGGCGCCCGCTGGCAGCACTTCGATCTTCAACTGGCCGCCGGCCATATCGTTGACCTTTTGCGCGTAGTCGCGGGCGAACTCGTGAAAGATGTCGGTGGCGGGCCAGGTGCTTTGAAAACGCAGGGAAATGGGCGCGTTCTGCGCCCGGGTGACAGCGGGGAATCCGAGGGCGGCGGCGCCTGCGGCGGCAGCGCCGGAAATGAACTTGCGGCGGGGCTTGGTGACCTGTTGCATGGCTTGTTGTCTCCTTGGGTGGACTACACGGACCAGCTTGTAGTAACTGCACCTGCGAGGACGCGGGGAAACGCCTGCTGCGAGCTTCCCGGTGTCGGGGCTACGACTGCTTTGCAACTTTGTGCTGATTAAACCTTCCTGACAAACCGCTGACAATCAGCTTGTTGTCAGGAATTACCCTAGCCGAAAGCACTAGTCAGACCTCACCGCACTCCCAGCGCGCCACCACGGCGAATGGCGCGTCTTGCACGGCAGGCACCCGCGCCAATGCGGCGTTGACCGCTGTGTCTGGAATCAGCGCCGGGCCGTCCGCCTGCCCGTCAGAGCCCGCCAACAACTGGGCGATGCCATCCAGTTCCGCGCGCAGGTCTTGCGGCAGCAACGGCGCCACGGCGCGGATGTTTGCGGCCACGCACTGCGCGGCTTCAGCCCGACTGAATTTTTCATCGATCCGGTGCGAGACATCCGCCGCGCTGCGCACCAAGGCCTCATAGGCGAACACGTCGAATGACACCGCTTCGACCTTGCTGGTGTCGTCGTCGTGCCAGACCAGCGCCACGCCCACGCCGCCGTTGGAAAGCGGCGTCAGGCAAAACATATCGCCCGCCCCCGTTTGCGCGAAAGGCAGAAAACGGCGGCCATGCTGATAGGCGGGATTCAACCATTCATCGATGGTTTCTGCGGCCTCGTCCGCCTTGATCCATTCGAAGTCGTCGATGCACGACAACGCGGGCTGCGCCGCCAGCGTGTTCGCCTTCCAGCTGGCCACCCAGGCTTTGACGTCCGCGCCGTAATCCGCCAGGCCCGCTTCAATCAAATGGCGCAACAAGGCCGGCAACGGGATGCCGTGGGCTTGCGCCAAGGCGGGATACGAATTCATGCCTGCTTACTCCGATGGGGGTGGCCGATGGCCGGGGCGATATTCTAAGCGCGCGTCCCGGCGTGGCCGAACCCGGCCGGCTCATGCGGCGGGCCCGCCGCCCGCCAGCAGCGTGCGCAGCTGCGCGCCCTGTTGCGCGATCTGGGGCGCTGACAAGCCGCTGTAGCCGATTACCAGCCCAGGCGGCAAGGTCACGCGACGGCAGAAATCCGATAGCGGCAGCACGCCGATGCCCATGGCCCGCGCCCGCGCCTGCATCCCGGCCATATCCGCATCCGCAGGCAGCCACCACAGCATATGAAAGCCCGCGTGTTCACCGCTGACGCGCAAGGGTTCATCACCCACGGCTTGCGCCAGTTCGTGCATCACCAGATCGCGCCGCTGCGCATACACCGCGCGCGCTTTGCGGATATGGCGCGCGAAACTGCCGTCTTCCAAAAAGCGGGCCAACGTCATCTGTTCAATCATGCTGTTGGACCGCCCGGTGGTGTGGCGCGCGCGCGTGTAGGCAGGCACCCAACGTTTGGGCAAGACGGCATAGCCGATGCGCAACGCGTTGAACAGGGTCTTGTTGAAGCTGCCCAGGTGAATGACGCGGTCGGCGGTGTCCAGGCTTTTCAACGCGGGCAGCGGCGCGCTGTCGTAGTTGAATTCGCTGTCGTAGTCGTCTTCGACAATCCAGCAGTTTTGCTCCGCGGCCCACGCCAGCAGCTCCAGGCGGCGCGAGACGGGCATGGTGATGCCGGTGGGCGATTGGTGCGCGGGCGTCACGTGCACCAGCTTCACACCGCGCTGGCGTTTGGCGCGCGCAACGGAAAAGCCGTGCTCATCAATGGCGATGGGAATCACCTTGGGGGTGAACTGGCTGAACAGCGGCACGGCGGTCAGGTAGCCGGGATCTTCGATCAGCACCTTGTCTTGGCGCGTCAGCAACAAGCGGGCGCTCAGGTCCAGGCCATCGCGGATGCCCGTCAGGATGACGATTTGATCCGGCTCACACGGAATGCCGCGCACCGCGCCCAGATAGCGCGCTATCTGCTCGCGTAATGGCAACCAGCCCTGGGATTCCTCATTGGCCAACTGGCTGGGCGTGACGTGCTGCGCGCTGAGCATCAAGCCCTTGCGCCACGCCGGCATCGGAAAGAGCGATGCGTCGGCGGTTCGCGCGGCGAACAAGAGCGTGGGGGTGGCTGGGGTTGCTGGGGCTGCTGGGGCTGCTGGGGATGCGGGGGATGCGAGGGTTGCGGACTGAGCAGCGCCGCCATGGCCGGTCTGCCCGGGGCGGGTGCCGATGCTGGCGCCGCCGCCAGGCAAGCCCCTGCGGAAGAAGTTGTCGGGAATCACCGCCGACACGTAGGTGCCTGATCCCACCGTGCCCGCCGTGTAGCCTTCGCCGCGTAACTGGTCATAGGCCGCTTCAACCGTCGAACGCGACACCTGCCACCTCGCCGACAGTTCACGCGTGGATGGCAGGCGGGCGCCCTCCGCCAGCACGCCATTCAAGATGCGTTCCTGAATCTGCCGGTACACCCAGGCCTGTTTGGATTCGCCTGCGCGGGGCGGGTCGGCCGGCAGGTCCAGGCTGGACTCCTGTTTTGTGCGCACGCGTATGCCGGCGCCGGCGCGCATTCCTGTGCTGGAGCTCGCTCCGGTGCCGGTGCCCGCGCCCGTGCCGTCACCAAGGCGTGGGTGCGCGCTGTTTCGCTCGCTAAGTGGCTTGCTCATTTTTATGAATATGGCTCTATTCGATAAGCCATTCTATCGATAGATTGGCGTCACCAGATTCCTTTTTTCCTACGTCAATCAGGAAGACATCGATGTCATCGCCCTACACCATCACACTGGAAACCGGCTCGTTCACAAGCGATGGCGGCACGTCCATTCTGGATGCGGCCTTGGCTCAGGGCGCGCCCGTGCCGTTCTCGTGCCAACGCGGTGAATGCGGCTCGTGCCGGGCGCAGGTGGTGGCCGGTGACTTCGAACCCATCACCGCGCCGACCGAACGTTCCTACGTGCCAGCGCCTAACGAATTGCTGATGTGCCAATGCCGAGCCGTCAGCGATCTGAGCTTGCGCTTTACGCACTGGACCGCGCCCGCCCGCCCCGCGCAGCGCCGTGAGGCGCGCGTCGTCTCGTGCCGGCCGCTGGCCACGGACGTGACGCAACTGATCATCGAAATCCAAGGCAATGACGCGTTCGATTATCTGCCCGGCCAGCACGTGCAGCTGCTGCTGAAGGATGGCGGACGCCGCAGCTTCTCGATTGCCAATGCGCCCGGCGCGGCAGGCGCCTGTCGGCTGGAATTCCATATCCGCCGCACCCCGCAAGGCAGTTTCACCAACGGCGTCTTGCCTGCATTACAGCCCGGCGACGCCTTGACGCTGGACGGCCCGCACGGCGCGTGTGTGTTGCCATGCACGCCGCCACAGGGGGTTAGCCACTTGGTGCTGCTGGCCACCGGCACGGGCTTGGCCGGCGTGTTTCCGATCTTGATGCGCGCCTTGGAAAGCGATCACTACACCACCGTAACGCTGTACTGGGGGGCGCGTCAGCAAGAGGACTGCTACGCCAGCGGCCTCTTGAATGCGCTGCAAGGCAAAGGCCCGGCGTTCCGCTGGCACGCCGTTCTGTCAGGCGATGCGACTGCCCGGCCCGACGGCGCGCACTACGTGCAAGACCGCGCCGCGCAAGCCGGCCATGACTGGGCGCGCACGCTGGTCTACGCCTGCGGCAACGGGGCAATGGTGCGCGCAGCCCAAGCGCGCTTGCGTGATGCCGGGCTGCCCGACGGCCGCTTTCAGTCGGAAGCGTTTCTACCGGCAAGCGCCACGCTTGCGTCTGCGCCCTCCCTTCCCGCTCACCCTTGGGAACGCGTCAGCGAACGCTTTACGATGGACGGCATTCTGCACGCCCGCCAACGTTCCATCACCGCCGTGCATGAGATCGCCGCGCTGATGACGGCCGGCATCACCACCGCCGACGCCATCGCACTGGCCGACGCGCACCTGCGCCAGATGGGCGCGTCACACAACTGGCACCCCACCTACATCCGCTTCGGCGCCGATTCGCAATCGCCTGCGGTGCAAGCCACCGACCGCCAGCGGCGGCTGGGCGAAGACGACATCTTCGTCATCGATATCGGCCCGGTTTGGGACGGGTATGAAGGCGATTATGGCGACACCTTCGTCACCGGCGCCAACGCCGACCAGCAGCGCTGCGCCGACGCCGCACGCAGTGTCTTCGAACGCACGCGCCTGGCGTGGCTGCAAGGCATGACGGGCCAAGCGCTGTATGCGCTGGCCGACACCTACGCGCACGCGCTGGGCTGCAAGCTGGTGCACGAGATACCCGGCCATCGCGTGTCGGATTTTCCGCATGCGCTGTATGGCAAGCATCAGTTGGCCAATGCGGATTTCGTGCCGGGCGATGGGATTTGGGTGCTGGAGATTCAGGTGCGCGATCAGCACCAGCCCATCGGCGCGTTTTACGAGGATGTGCTGCTGCGGGACGCCGCGGCTTGACGCCCCTACGGCTTGCCCTTGCCGTCCACCCAATGCTTGTCGGTAAGCTTGGGGTCGGGAAACGGCAGTTCCATATTGGTCGGCGGCGAGGCCACCCACTTGCCGCCGTCCTGATAGAAGTCCATCGGCGCCTCGGACGTGCCGGCAGGCATCAGCAGCATGGTGGTGCAAGACACCCGGCCCTTGTGCGACGGCTTGGGTGCGGGCAGGCAGGTGCCGATGGCCAGTTGCGACGTCTTCATTCCGGGAAGATCATCACCCAGCAGGGTCAGCACGGCGGCGTGAGCCTCTTCCGGCGTGGGGATGACAAGGGGCTGGGGCTGGGCCTGGGCCGTGAAGCCGATCGCGGCCAAGCCCAATATGCCTAGCGGAGCAAATTTCATGCGGTTCCTAGCGTGCAGCGGATTCGCGCTGCGTGTTGCGGGATAGCGCCGGGTGGTGCGGGCAAGCGGCGCATAACGCGACGTGGCGCCGCTTGCCGCCCCCCAGCAGCCATGGCGGACATCGGCCGATTCTACTCGGGGCGCCGCACCGCCCTGACTTTGCCGGAATTGCCCCCGCCGCAAAAGAAGCGGCCGGCGCCATCCGACTCCAAACCCGACACGCCCACGCCCGCAGGCATTTCCACGCTTTCCAATACAGCGCCCGAGTCCGGCTCCAGGCGCCGTAATTCGCTGGCGTCGTTTTCCCATGTGCCGTGCCAGAGCTGGCCGTCCACCCAGGTCACGCCCGTGACGTAGCGATCGGAGTCGATCGTGCGCAGCACCTTGCCCGTGCCGGGGTCCACCTGATAGATCTTGCGCTGCTGATACTGGCCGACCCACAACGAGCCATCGGCCCAGGCCATGCCGGAATCGCCGCCGCCACCAGGCGCGGGGATGGTGGACAGGACCTTGCCGTTGGCCGGGTCCAGCTTCTGGATTTTTCCTTCGGCGATTTGATAGAGGTGTTTGCCGTCGAAGGCCGTGCCGGCGTTGGCCACTACGTTCAACGCGCGCGGGGTGTCGCCGCTATCGGGGTCCAGCGCAATCAGCTTTTCGCCAACGGCAATCCAGACCTGATGGCCGTCGTAGGTGACGCCATGCACGCTGTCGACACCCGGGAACGGGCCGTATTCACGGAGGATTTGGGCTTGGGTTCGTTTCATGACTGTGTCCTTGAAAGAGGAGACTTCATGCTACTGACCGGGCAGCAATGCCGGGAGTAACAAGCTTGTCGTGAATGCCGGCACGGCGGGCGTCGTCCAACGGCGTGCGCGGCCATGCCCCAACGGTTGCGCCTGACCCGATGCCGCCAATGCATCCAACGCCCGCTGCACCGTGCGCTGGCTTGCGCCCAGCGCCAACGCCAGCGCAGAACTGGACCACGCCTGGCCATCGACCAGACACGCCAGCACGGCGGCGTGGTCGCGGTCAGGCACGTCAACGGGGCGCGCCAGCACCACAACCTTGGCGCCCGCATGCGGCCGCAACACGAAGCCGTGCCGCGTGGCGCTGATGCCCGCTAGCGGCCGCAATGCCGTGCGCAAGCGTCCGATTTCCACGCGCAGCCGCACGCGATGGGAATCATCTTGAAAGCCGGTACGAAACGCCTGCGCGATCAGCAGCTCGCGGGTCACGTCTTGCGGCCAGGCCTCGGCCAACAGACGCGCCAACGTGAACAAGACGGGGCGGCCGGCCAGCGGCACCGACTGGCCCTCTTGGCGCACGACGTTACGGCACGCGTCGATGATCAGCGCGGGGGACGCCAGCAGCGCCTCGACCTCATCCAGCCGCAGATCGCACGCGCCGTCTGGCAGGACTTCGCGCGCGGCGGGGGCATGCAGCGTCTGCAACGCGTGATCCACTTCGGCCATCAAGGCGGGAATGCCGGCAAGCCGTGCGGCGTGTTGGGCGCGAGCCAGCGCTGCGCCTGCTGCGTTCGCCTGCACCCGGCGCAACGCGATTCCGCCCGCGATGAGCGCGTGGATGGCGCGCGACGCGGCGGGCATCGCGCTGACATTCATGTCCGCCAGCATTTGATCGGCGTCGTCCAGGCGGCCCAGCAACAACAGCCGCCGCGCCTGTAGGTGCGCGGCATGCGCCGCGTTGGCCGGGTCGCCATGGGACGCCAGGGTGGCGCGGGCGGCGGCCAGCGATTTTTCGGGCCAGGCCAGATCCCGCGAGGCCAGCGCCACTTCGGCTTCGGCCACGACGCAGCGGGCGCGCGCCAGGGGATGCGCCGGCCCGAAGGCCCGCGCCGCGTTGCGCAGCAGCGCCTTCGCCCGCGAAAAATCACCCAGTTGCGCCATGGCGATGCCGCGCAAGGCCAGCGCGGGGGCCTCGTCACGCAACGCCACGAGGTTCAGCGCGCCCAGCGGGTCGCCCGCGGCCAAGGCGCGCGCCGCGCTCGCAATCAGAACATCCATGGATATCTCGGCCACGTCCCTATCCGCCTTGGCATTCGGGTGCGAAACAATCTACCACTGCTGCTTGGCCCGTGGCGCGTGCCGGATGGCGCGCAAATTGGCACAATGCGGGGCCGCCCGCCTCCGGGTTCAACCCGCCATCACAGGAACGTATGGAACTGACGCTACCCAAGAGCTTGCAAAAACCGCTGGAACGCGAGGCCGCGGACGCCAACCGTACGCTGCACGCGCACATTCTGAAGAAGCTGGAATCGATCACCCCGCCGGTTGAAGCCATCGACCCCGCCGTGCTGAAAGCCGGGCTGCCCAAGCTGGTGGATTATCTGTCGCGGATGCCAGGCGTGAACGTGCTGTCTTCGCAGGTGACAAGCGATGCCTATTGGTGGGTCAAGTTCAATATCGACCTTCAGAACCCGCTGGCCTGGCAAGTCGTGCAGGAATTGGGCTTTGTGCTGAACGACGCGTCCATCCACGACAAGCTGCCCACCGTCTTCAAGCCGGTGTCGCCGCCCCCGTATCTGAATGGCGGCCCGCAGGACTTTTTGTCTTGGGTGATTGAATCGACCTACAACTATATAGACCCCGCCTGGATCGCGCAGACGCTGGAAGGGTATCTGCCCCGCCCCGTCGACGACCTGAGCCAATGGGCCAGCGGGGATGACAGGGAGTGATCAGGGCCAAAGCAATGCGTCCCTATTTATGACACTTGCAGCCATCACCCCGCCCTCACCCCACCCTTAACCTGCCCGTCAGCGTGTAAACTCCCCCCTTTTTGACTCTGGTGGTATGTTGCAAGCCCCACAGCGCACAGGTTTAAGCGGCCCGACGCTCATTCGCTTGCTGACTCGCCTGACGGATGTCGACGTTCCGGAATCGAGGCAATCGCTGTCCGACCATTTGAGCCAGTGGCTCGGTTGGACGGATGCGATCGCGCTTTCCGCGGCCTTGAATACCCGCCCGCCGGTGATCGCCCCGGGCGCGCGTCAGTTCAGCAGTGCCGAAGAGCGCGAATGCGTGCGTGTCCGGACCACGCTGGCCGACGCCATCGCCAGCGATACGGCGGCCACGGCCGCCAAGCGGCTCGTTCCCGGACAAGCGCCCGCCAAGAAGTCGGCGGCCGTAGAGCAAGCCGAGGCCGATTACTCGAATTTTCGTCAGCGGTATCAGTCGTTGCAGCACACGATGGAGACCAGCGTGGGCAATTTGCGCAGCCGTTTGCGCGGCATGGTGGCGGCCAGAAATGGCGAAATGACACGGCTGGCCGTCGTGGACGCCATCATGGACCGCGCACTGCTGCCCAAGGAACGCGCGCTGTTTGGGCTGATTCCAAAGCTGCTACAGACGCATTTTGAGCGCCTGCGGCTGGCCGAGGCGGCGGCGTTGGCGCCCCCGGAAGGAGAAGCCAGCGCCGACGCCAAAGCACTAGCGCAAGCTGACGCGCAAGCTGAAGCGCAAGGCGGCGATGCCGGCCTGGCCGAGGATGCGGCGGCAACGGCCGCCAGGCCATCCTCGTCCGTACCCGGGTCAGCAACCGCCCCCCAGCCGATTACCCCCGGCGCCTGGCTGGACGTGTTCCGCAAGGATATGCGTAGCGTCCTGCTTGCCGAATTGGATGTTCGTTTACAACCGGTCGAAGGGCTGCTTGCCGCCCTTCGCGCCAGCTAACCAGGACACTATGTCCAAGACTCTGATCAATTTCGTTGTATTCCTGGCCGGTCTGGCCGTTGTGGGCTGGATTGGCGCGGGCTATGCGGGCACGAACCCGCTGGCGCTGGCCGTGACGCTGCTGATTGGCGTCTGTTATCTGGCGGGCGCGTGGGAGCTGCTGCGGTATCAGCAGGCCACGTCCACGCTGACCCGGTCCACGGCATCGCTATCCGAAGCGCCGGCCAGCCTGGGGTCGTGGCTGGATCAGCTGCATCCCAGCCTGCGCAACGCCGCGCGCCTGCGCGTGGAAGGCGAACGGGTCGGCTTGCCCGGCCCGGCGCTGACGCCGTATCTGGTCGGCCTGCTGGTGTTGCTGGGCATGCTGGGCACATTCCTGGGCATGGTCGTGACGCTGCGCGGCACCGGCATGGCGCTGGAAAGCGCGACCGACCTGGGCGCCATCCGCGCATCCCTCGCCGCACCGGTCAAGGGCTTGGGTTTTGCTTTTGGCACGTCGATTGCCGGCGTGGCCACCTCCGCCATGCTGGGCCTGCTGGCCGCGCTGTGCCGCCGTGAACGCGTGCAGGCGGCCCAATCGCTGGACACCAAGATCGCCACGACCTTGCGCGTTTACTCGCAAAGCTATCAACGCGAAGAATCCTTCAAGCTGCTGCAACGGCAAGCGGAAGTGATGCAGCGTCAGGCCGAAGCCATGCCCACGCTGGTAGACCGCCTGCAAGCCATGATGCAAAACATGGAGCAGCAAACCCGCGCCATCAATGACCGCCAACTGGCCAGCCAGGATGCGTTCCAGGACAAGGCCGAAGCCGCCTACGCCCGCCTGGCCTCGGTGATGGAACAGTCCATGAAGGAAGGCGTGGCCGAAAGCGCGCGTTCCGCCGGCGTGGCCTTGCAGCCCGTCGTGGAAGCCACGATGGCCAGCCTGTCGCGCGAAACCGCCAGCCTGCAAGACACGGTGACGCAAGCCGTGCAGCAGCAACTGAGCAGCCTGACGTCCGGCTTCCAATCGTCTACCGCCAATGTGGCCGACATCTGGAACCAGGCGCTGGCCGGCCAGCAGCGCGCAAGCGAAACGCTGGCGCAAGACTTGCGCGCGTCGCTCGACCGCTTTGCCGAAACCTTTGAGCAACGTTCGGCCGCCCTGCTGGATGGCGTGTCGGCACGCCTGGAAACGTCATCGGGCAATATGTCCGAGGCCTGGACCTCGGCGCTGTCGCGCCAGGAGCGCGTCAGCGAAAAGCTGGCGGGCGACAACCTGCAAGCCCTGACGGCCGCCGCCGCCAGCTTTGAACAACACTCGGCGTCGCTGTTGCGCACGCTGAACGACTCGCACGCGTTGCTGCAATCGGACCTGGCCTCGCGCGATCAGCAACGCCTGGCCGCCTGGACGGAAACGCTGGGCGCCATGGGCGCCACGCTGCGCCAGGAATGGGAACAGGCTGGCACGCAAGCCGCCGCCCGTCAGCAAGCCATCAGCGACACGCTGGCGCAAACCGTGCGCGACATCAACGCCCAGGCCGCCGCGCAAGCCAGCGTGCTGGAAGGAGTGTCGGCGCGCATGGAAGCCGCGGCCAACAACGTGTCGGCCCGCTGGGACTCGGCCTTGTCGCGCCAGGAACAGGTCAGCGAGACCTTGGCCCGCGACAATCAACAGGCCCTGACCACCGCCGCCGCCGCGTTCGAACAGCACTCGGCGTCGCTACTGCGCGCGCTGGATCAGTCGCACGCCGACCTGCAATCGGCGCTGGCCGCCAAGGACCACGAGCGTCTGTCCGCCTGGACGGATTCGCTTGCCGCCATGGCCGCCACGCTGCGCCAGGAATGGGAACAGGCTGGCACGCAGGCCGCCACCCGGCAAGAAGCCATCAGCGAGTCGATGGCGCGCACCGCACGCGACATCACCTCGCAAACCGAAGCGCAGGCGCAGCTGCTGGAAAGCGTGTCGGCCCGTCTGGAGTCCGCCGCGAACAGCGTGTCTGACCGCTGGACCACCGCGCTGGCCCGCCAGGAGCAAGTCAGCGAGAAGCTGGCCGCCGACAATCAGCAAGCCTTGACGACCGCCGCCGCCGCGTTCGAACAGCATTCGGCGTCCTTGCTGCGCACGCTGGAACAATCGCACGCCGATCTGCATGCCGCGCTGGCCGCACAAGACCACGAGCGTCTGGCGGCGTGGACCGGCACCTTGACGGCCATGGCCGCCACGTTGGGCCAGGAATGGAAGGCCGCGGGCGAGCACACCGTGGCCCGCCAGCAGGAAATCAGCGACACGCTGGCCTTGACCGCGCTGGACGTCACCGGCCAGACGGAAGCGCAAGCCCGCCTGCTGGAGACCGTGTCGGCCCGCCTGGAAACGGCGGCAAGCAGCGTGACGCAGGCCTGGACGGATGCGCAGGCGCGCCAGGAACAGGTCGGCGAAAAGCTTGCGGCGAACCACCAGCAAGCGCTGGAAGCCGCCGCCGCCACGTTCGAACAACACTCGGCGTCGTTGCTGCGTACGCTGGACCAGTCGCACGCGGATCTGCAAGCGGCGTTGGCGTCCAAGGATGAGGCACGGCTGTCCGCCTGGACCGCGAAGCTGGCCGCGCTGGCCGACGCGCTGGGCCAGGAATGGGAGCTGGCGGGCGTGCAGGCGGCCTCGCGTCAGGAAGCGCTGACGCAGGCCCTGGCGCAAACCACCCGCGACATCACCGCACAAACAGAAGCGCAGGCAACCGTGCTGGAGGCCGCATCGACCCGTCTGGAGACGGCGGCCAGCCACGTGACACAGGCCTGGACCGACGCCCAGACGCGTCAAGAGCAGGTCGGCCAGCAATTGGCGGCGAGCCATCAACAGGCGCTGGAAACGGCGGCCGCTACGTTCGAACAACACTCGGCGTCGCTGCTGCAAACGCTGGACCAATCGCACTCGGCGCTGCAAGCCGAGCTGGCTGCGAAGGACGAAGCGCGCCTGGCCGCCTGGACCGGCAAGCTGGCCGCCGTGGCCGACACGCTGGCGCAGACCGCGCACGACATCACGTCGCAAACGCAGGCGCACGCCAGCGAGACCATTGCCGAGATCAGCCGCTTGGTGCAAGCCGCATCCGAAGCGCCGAAGGCCGCGGCGGACGTCATCGGCGAACTGCGCCAGAAGCTGTCGGACAGCATGGTGCGCGACAACGACATGCTCGAAGAGCGCAACCGCCTGCTCGACACGCTGGACACGCTGCTGAACGCCGTCAACCACACCGCCGCCGAGCAACGCACGGCCGTGGACGCGCTGGTGGCCTCGTCGGCCGAGCTGCTGGAACGCGTCGGCACGCAGTTCACCGACCGCGTCGAAGCCGAAACCGGCAAGCTTGCCGACGTGGCGGCGCACGTGACCAGCAGCGCCGTGGAAGTCGCCAGCCTGGGCGAATCCTTCGGCACGGCGGTGCAGCTGTTCGGCGAGTCCAACGACAAGCTGGTTGCGCACCTGCAACGCATCGAAGCGGCGCTGGACAAGTCCATCGCGCGGGGCGACGAGCAGCTGTCTTACTACGTGGCGCAAGCGCGTGAAGTGGTTGACCTGAGCCTGATGTCGCAAAAGCAGATCATCGAGAACCTGCAACAGCTGGCCGTCCAGCGCGCCACCGCCGGAGCGGAAGCCGCATGAGCGAAGACATCGACGGCGGCGTCGAGGCCTCCTCCCCCGCCTGGGCCGTCTTTGGCGACCTGATGTCGGTGCTGCTGGGCGCCTTTGTGCTGATCCTGGTCAGCGTGATCGGCGTGCAGTTGCAGTTGTCGACGCAGCTGGAAGAAGAGGTCAAGCAGCGCCAGGAAGAAACACAACGGCGCGAAACGCTGGAGCAGGCGCTGGCCGGGCCGCTTGCGGCGGGCCGCGTCACCCTGATCAATGGCCGCATCGGCATCAGCGGCAGCGTGCTGTTTGCGCTGAACTCTGACCAGTTGCAGCCCGAAGGGCGGGAGATTCTGAAGACGCTGATCGAGCCGCTGGCCGCGTATCTGAAGACGCACGACGAAATCCTGATGGTCAGCGGCTATACCGACGACCAGCAGGTGCGCGAAGGCAACCGCCGTTTTGCGGACAACTGGGACTTGTCGGCGCAGCGCGCCTTGACGGTGACGCGTGCGCTGATCGACGAAGGCGTGCCGTCGTCCACCGTGTTCGCCGCCGCGTTCGGCTCGGAGCAGCCGGTAGCGTCCAACGCCGACGAGGAAGGGCGCGCCAAGAACCGCCGCGTGGAGATCACCCCGATCCCCAAGCCGTCCAACGAGCCGGGAAAGCCGCGTGAGCAGTGACGGTAGCGCGGGCCTCCCCTGCGACGCACAAGCCACGTTGGACGCCTGGCGCGACAGCGGCGCTGACCGCGCCGACCCGGTGCGCTTTCAGTTCCTGGCCGCCATGGCGCGGCGCACGGCCGCCTTGGATGGCCCCGCGCGGCAGTTGCTGGACGAGAAATTGGCGGGCTTGCTTGGCGCCTATGAAGCCTTGCTGGACGCGCCCGCCGCCGAGCAGGAAACGCCCCCTGCCGACGATGCCCGCAGCGCGCTGGCCGGCCTGATCGATTACCTGGCGTATCCGGATGCGCCGGACGGCGACGCCGCCTGGACGCGCGACGCGCTGGGGCTGCGCGAAGCCTACCCCGATGTGCAGATGCTGGAGTATTTCCGCGCGGTGTGGTCGCGCGTCAGCGCCGACCGTCAGGTGCGGCAGTCGCAGGAACAGGTCCACAAGAACGCCGGCCCGCTGAATTCGAATCAGCTGGTGCACCGCGCGCTGTCGCTGATGCGCGAGCTGTCTCCGGGATATTTGCAGCAGTTCCTGTCGTACACCGACGCGCTGATGTGGATGGAGCAGATTCAAGCCGCAACGGCGCCCGCCCCCAAAGAGGCGGGGCGTTCGGGCGCGGCCAAGGCGGGGGCCGCCAAAGCCGGCGCAGCCAAATCCGGCGCAGCCAAAAAAACGTCGCGCGCCAAGACGCGCTAATCGCGCTGATCGCGCTGATCGCGCGGATCGCGCTGAAGGCGGCTTCGTCACCTTCCAGCCGCCTGATTTGCGCGCCGCCCCTTTTCGGCATTACCATACGATCCATATACAAACCATATACGGATCATTCCCTCATGGGCCTCGTCAAAGTCTCCGAGCAGATGCACGAAAATCTGCGCGTCGCCAGCGGCGCACTCAGCCGCTCGATCAATTCCCAAGCTGAACACTGGATGCGCATCGGCATGCTGTCCGAGCTCTATCCCGAACTGCGCCACGCGGACATCTGCCAATTGCTGATCCGCATCGAGCAGGCCGAAGGCTTCACCATTGCGTCCTTGTCCCGGCGCTTGCCGGACGGCATCCAGCAGGAGGCCGCGTAAATGGCAAGAAAGGTTTCCATCAAGACCGCCGCCGATATCGAAATGGCCCGCAAGGCCGGCGCGATGGCGGCGGAAGTGCTGCATATGATCGGCGAACACGTGCGCCCCGGCGTCACCACCGATGAGCTGGACCGCATCTGCAACGACTACATCGTGAACGTGCTGAAAGCCATTCCGGCCAACGTCGGCTATCACGGCTTTCCGAAGACGATCTGCGCGTCGGTCAACCACGTCATCTGCCACGGCATTCCGTCTTCCAAGGTGCTGAAGAACGGCGACATCCTGAACATTGACGTGGCCGTCATCAAAGACGGCTGGTTCGGCGACACCAGCCGCATGTACTACGTGGGCCAGCCCAGCCAGTTGGCGCGCCGTTTGGTCAACACCACGTACGAAGCCACGCGCGCCGGCATCATGGCGGTGAAACCCGGCGCCACGCTGGGCGACATTGGCCACGCCATTCAAACGGTGGCGCATCGCGAACACTTTTCCATCGTGCGCGAATACTGCGGCCACGGCATTGGCCAGATCTATCACGACGAACCGCAAGTGCTGCATTACGGCCGCCCGGGCGAAGGCCTGGTGCTGCAGCCCGGCATGATGTTCACGATTGAACCGATGATTAACGCCGGCAAGCCCGCCACCAAGCAATTGCCGGATGGCTGGACGGTGGTCACGAAAGACCGCTCGCTGTCGGCGCAATGGGAACACATGGTCGTCGTGACGGAAACCGGCTACGAAGTGCTGACGCCCTGGCCCGACGGCTACGGCGACTATCCGCCCATTCCCTGACCTAATCACCTCTTCCGCCCTTGCCCATGGCAAGGACCGGAGTGCGGGCGCACAAGGGCGCGATCATGATCGTGCCCTTGTTGTTTTCGAGCGCCTGATGGCGTTGCCCATGCCTGCCCTGCCCTCTGCCTTCCGCCGTTTGGCCGCCTCGAATCTGGCCGCGCAGTTTTCCGAACAGATGGCGCTGGCGGCCGCGCCCCTGGTGGCCGTGCTGGCGCTGGACGCCACCGCCGCGCAGACGGGCTATCTGCAAACCGCGCAGACCTTGCCCTTCCTGCTGCTGTCCCTGCCCGCGGGCGTGCTGGCCGACCGCAAGTCGCGCCGCGCGCTGATGACAGCGGCCGAGTGCGTGCGCGCGTGCAGCTTGCTGGCCTTGCTGGCGCTGCTATGGCTGGGCGGGCTCAGCCTGGTGTGGCTGGAGGCCCTGGGGTTTTTAGGCGCGGTGGGCACCGTAGCCTATAACGTTGCCGCCCCGGCGCTGGTGCCGCGGCTGGTGCCTGCCCGCGAACTGGCCAGCGCCAACCGCTGGCTGGAACTGGCGCGCAGCTGCGCGTTTTCCGCGGGGCCGGCCGCAGGCGGCGCGCTGGTGGGCTGGATGGGCGCGTCCACGGCCTATGTGCTGGCCACCACCTTGTCGCTATTGGCCGCCGTGCTGCTGGCGGGTTTGCCGCCGGACGCGCCCACGCCCACGGCCCGCCGCGATGTGTTGGCCGAACTGCGCGCGGGCGCGGCGTTTGTCGTGGCGCATCCGCTGTTGCGGCCGGTGCTGATCACCGCTGTGTTCTTCAACACTGCGTGGTTCGTGCTCCAGGCCGTGTACGTGGTGTACGCCATTGAACGGCTGGCGTTGTCGGCGGCTGGGGTGGGCGTGACGCTGGGCGTGTATGGCGCCGGCATGCTGGCGGGCGCGCTGGCCGCGCCCTGGCTTGCGCGCCGGCTGTCGTTCGGCGCGATGATCGCGTTGGGTCCGCTATCGGCGCTTGTGGCGAGCGGCATTCTGCTGTCGACCTTGGCCTATGCGTCCGGCCCCTGGGCCGCGGTGGGCTTCTTTCTGTTTGGCGCCGGGCCAATTCTATGGACCATCACCACCACCACGTTGCGCCAGGCGGTGACGCCGAATGCGCTGCTGGGCCGCGTGTCGGCGGTGATCCTGACCGCGACGTTCGGCGCGCGGCCCGTGGGCGCGCTGATCGGCGCAACGCTGGCCGCGCGCGTCAGCCTGGACGCCTGCCTGTGGGTGTCCACGGCCGGGTTCCTGGTGCAGTTTCTGGTGTTGTTCGCGTCACCCGTGAGGCGCTTGCGCAGCCAGCCGGATGCCGCGGGGGGTTGAAGGGACGGGGGTTGATCCCGCCCTGCGCTGTTACCCCCGGCGCAGCCCCGATCTGTATCTGGCGGCGCGCCTTTCACGCCGATAGACTGGCGCACATTCCCCTCCAGCCACCGCTGCAAGATGCTGAACATACTAGGCAAGGCCTCGTCCATCAATGTGCGCAAAGTGTTGTGGACCTGCGCCGAACTCCGCCTGCCGTTCACGCGGGAAGACTGGGGTGCGGGCTTTCAGCCGACGAGCGACCCCGCCTTTCTGGCCTTGAACCCCAACGCCATCGTGCCCGTCATTCAAGACGGTGATTTCGTGCTGTGGGAATCGAACAGCATCATCCGATACCTATGCGCGCAATATGACGGGCAGCTTCTCTACCCCGCCGAACCAAAACTGCGGGCGCGTATCGATCAGTGGATGGACTGGCAGGCGACCGATCTGAACCGGTCATGGAGCTACGCCTTCATGGCGCTTGCGCGGCAATCGCCCGCGCATACGGATGCGGCCAGCATCGAGGCATCGTGCCAGAGCTGGTCGCACACCATGGGCATTCTGGAGCAACAACTGGCGCGCACTGGCGCGTATGTGGCGGGGCAGGATTTCACGCTGGCGGATATTCCTATTGGTTTATCCGTCAACCGCTGGTTCTGCACGCCTTTCGGCAGCGTCGCTAAAACCGCCCTGCCCGCCATCGCGGCCTACTACGACCGGCTTGCCGCCCGCGAGGGCTACCGGCTGTATGGCCGCAACGGCACGGCCTGACGAGGCGGGCGGGTTTGTCGTAAACGCGGCTGACTTCAAAACCACCCGGCTGACGTCAAAACCCGGCTTACTTCACCACGCCGCACACCAGGCGGCCGCCTCCGCCGCCCAACGGCGCGGGCGTGTCGCTGTAGTTGTCGCCGCCCACGTGCACCATCACTGCATGCTTCTTCACGTCGGCCAGTTTCAAGTGCGGCGCAACGACTGCTTTCTTGGCGGTGCCATCGGCCGCTACCACGATGAACGGCAGGTCGCCCTGATGCCCGTCGGTGGCCATCGGCCCCTTGTGGGCCTTGGTGCCCTTGGGGTCCAGGTGGCCGCCCGCCGCGCCGCCCGGCGCCATCTGGTTATTCACCATGCCCGGCATGCACGAATCCTTTTCATGGACGTGAAAGCCGTGCTCGCCTGGCGGCAGGCCCTTCAGGTTCGGCGTGATTTGCAAGCCGCCCTTGGTGTCCTTCAGTGAAATCGTGCCGGCGCTCTTGCCCAGGCCGTCGGCCGTCAGGAACGTCATGGTGACGTTTTCGGCCAGCGCAGCGCTGGACGCGCCTGCGAGTGCCAGCGTCGCAACTAGCATCGGGATTTTCTTCATGAAGTGCCTCCTGGAATCATGCACACAAGGTGCGGATGCCCGGCCGGGCGAACCGCGCCGCCCTGGCCCATGGCGCAGAAAACAATAGCACCGGGGCGGCACGAACAGCCAGCAATCTTCATTCCTGATACAAGCGGGCAGGCTTGTTAACGATTCACCAGCAGCACCAGCGCGTGCAGCGCCACGCCGATCAGCCCGCCCACCAGCGTGCCATTGAAGCGGATGTATTGCAGGTCGCGGCCCACGCTCAGTTCCAGTTCGTCGACCAGATGGCGTTCATCCCAATTTTTTACGGTGCGTGAGATGTGTTCGGTGACGCCAATGCGCAGCCGGCCGGTCAGCCGGCGCGCGCTGCCCAGCACGTGGTTGTTGATGGCGTCGCGCAGGCCCGGGTCTTCGCCCAGCTTGCGGCCCAGCGCCAGCAAGGCGCTTTCCAGATGGCGGGCCAGCGCCGAATCTTCGTCGGACAGATCGCGCCGCAACGCAGCATGAATGTCGTCCCACAGGCCTTGCACGTACTCCTGCACCTTGGGATGGTCGATGGCGCGTTGCTTCAAGTCTTCCACTTGCGCCGCCAAGGCCGGATCGCTCTTTAAGCGTTCGATGTAGTTCAGCACCCAGGCCTCGTAATCGCGCCGCACCGGGTGATCGGGTTCGGACAGCACGTCGCGCACTTCCTGCACCAGGGCCAGCGCAAGGCGGTCGGCCAGGTTGTCGGCAATGCCATCCACCGATTTGATGACATCCACCGCCGCGATGATGCGCGGCCATTCCTTGCGCGCAAACTTCACCAGCAGCGTCGACGCGCGCTCTTTCACGTCGTCTTCGCCCAGGTAACCGCCCAGGCGTTCCATGGCCGCATCCAGCAGTTCCTGATGCCGCCCGTCGCGCGTCAAGAGCCCCAGAATTTCGCCGACGGTGCCGGCTGCATCCCAGCGCCGCAGATTCTTCACCACGAATTCCTGGATGACGCCGCGCACCGCCTGTTCATCCAGCATGTCCAGCGTCTGCAAGGCCACGCGGCGCGCGCCATCGCTAAGTGCATGCGCCTGCTTGGGGCGCACCAGCCAGCGCGACAGGCGCGCGGCGGGGTCAAAGACGCGCAGCTTCTCCATCAGCGTGTCCGGGTCCAGAAAATGGTCGCGAACAAAAACGGCCAGGTTGTCGCCGATGCGGTCCTTGTTGCTGGGGATGATGGCCGTGTGCGGAATGGGCAGGCCCATGGGCCGGCGAAACAGCGCCACCACGGCGAACCAATCGGCCAGCGCGCCCACGGTAGCCGCTTCGCAAAACGCCCGCACCCAGGCCCACGCGCCCTGTCCGCCCATGACGTGGCTGGTGATGAAGCCGCAAACCATGGCCACCAGCAACGCCAGCGCAGCAATTTTCATGCGCCGCAATTGCGTGCGGCGCACGTCGGACGCCAAGGCCGAAGGGTGAACGGTGGAAGCGGAAGGCGGCGGAACGGTACGGGCAGAGTCGGGCATGAAATATCCGGCGGGGCGATGCGTCAGCATAACAACAGGCGGGGCGGGCCGGCGTAAGAGAAGACAGAAGACGCGCGGACGGTGCGATGGCCATGCGCCAATCCACCGGACCCAAGGCGTCTGGCGCGCCGGGCCATTACGGCGCGCGCGCCCGGTGATAGCGCCGCAGCAAGGGTTGCGCCGACACGCCATGCACCAGCACCGACCCCACAATGGCCGCCAGCAGCACCGGCGCCAGCCCCTGCGTGACGCCGCGCGGCGCTTGCTCCATGGCCAGCAGCAGGTAATAGAACGTGCCCACACCGCGGATGCCCAGCCAGCTGGCCAGCCAGCGTTGGCGCCTGTCCAGCGTGGACCCCGCCAGCGACACCATCACGCTCGCCGGCCGCACCGCCACGAACAACACGGCGATGACGACAAGCGGCATCACGCCCAGCAGGTCGCGCCAACATGCCGACACGACGCAGCCGATGATCAGCATCAACGCCAGTTCCACAAAACGTTCCAGCCCAACCGAAATCGCCATCATCGATTCGGCCAGATGCGCATGCGCCAGCTTGGGGTCTTGCGCGCTTTCCTCTTGCTTGGCGGGCGTCACGTCCTCAACCGCCGCGCGCGGGGTCTGGCTGCTGCCGGTTGCGCGCAGCTCTTGCTGGCGCAAGGCCACGCCCGCGCAGAACACCGCCAGAAAGCCGTAGCCATGCGCCAGCAGCGTGGCGCCATAGCACAGCGCAATCAGGCCCAGCGCCAGAAACTCATCCACCCCCAGCGCGTTGCCAAAGCGGATGCGCAACATGGCAATCAGCCGTTCACTGAGCGTGCCCATCAGCCAGCCGATGGCAATGGCCACGGCCACGCCCCAGACGAGTTCGGCGGCCAACGTCCAGGGGTGCAGCAAACCCTCCGGCCCGGCATTGCACAAGGCAATGCCCAGCACCACAAAGGGAAAGGCCGCGCCATCGTTCGCCCCGCCCTCGCCTGACAAGGCAAAGCGCAGCGGGTCGTCATCGCCGGCTTCCAGCGGGCGCAGTTCGTTGGCCAGCACGGGGTCGGTGGGCGCCAGCGCCGCCGCCAACAGCACCGCCGGCCCCAGCGCCAAGCCCCAGCCCGCCATGCCCAGCGCCGTCATCAAGCCAATCGTCAGCAACATGGCGGGCGCGGCCAGCCGCAGCGGCAGGCGCCATAGCGTGTGTCCGCAAGCCACCCGCAGGTGCATGCCGATGGCGAACAGCGAGACCGGCAGCGCGGCTTCCGTGATCAGCCGCAGCGCATGGCGGTCGTCGTAAACATCCAAGGTCAGCAGGCCCAGGCCTGCCGGGCCAATCACGAAACCGACAGCCAGGTAGATCATGGCGCCCGTCATCGGCAGCGCGTCGATGAAGCGCTTGGCCAGCGCCATCAGCGCGAACAGCGCGCCGATCACCAGGAACCAGACCGCTTCGATGTTCACGTTCACGCTCCGTACGCGGGGATTGGGTGCGGCAGCCTGGGCGGCACGCTCCAGCGTTATGCCCTGGCTCCGCGCCCTGACTTCGCGCCCTGGCTTCACGCCCGGACAGCACGCCCGGACAGCAGACCCTATTCGCCCAGAAACTCCGACACCGCCTCCAGCCCTTCGATGTGATCCGCCACCACCTTCGCAATGAACGCAATAGGCACCGACAGCAGCGTGCCCCAGATGCCCCACAGCCAGGTGAACAGCAACAACATCATGAACACCGCCACCGCGTTCATGCGGGCGATGCGGCCAGACATCCAGGTCGTGACCAACACGCCGATCAAGAGCGCGATGGCGACCGAACTGCCGGCCACCGCCAGCGCCGGCCCGACCTCACCGAACTGCACCAGCGCGGCGATGCCCGTGGCCACCGCCGTCAGCAGCGGCCCGAAGTACGGGATGATGTGCAGCGCCCCGGCCACCACCGCCCACGTCGCGGCGTTTTCCAGGCCCAACAGCCGAAACGCCACCCAGGACAGCAGGCCCAGCACCAGATTGGTCACCAGCATCATCGCCATGTAGAGATGAATGGCGTTGTTGATCTGGTCCAGCATGTGCACGCTGATTTTTTTCTGCGACAAGGTCTTGCCCGCCACCTTCACGAACTTGCGCTTGAACGCGTTGCCGGACAACAGCAGAAAGAACACCAGGAACACGCCCATGGTCGCCTGGCCGATAAAGGCGGCCAGCCCCTTGGAGCCCCACAACAGAAAGTCGCTAAGCCCGGAATCGGACTTGGCCACCACCACTTGCCGGCCCGGCGTTATGCCGCCCGTGTCCTGAAGCACGCTGGCCGCGCCCTTGATCCGTTCCATCATCGAGCCGTCGCCGCTGGTAAAGCCGCTAAGCGTGCGCGACAACTTCCCCGAGATTTCCGGCAGCGCCTGCACGATGGAGCCCACCTGGCTCTGCGTGGCGTAAAGCAGCCCGGTCAGGCCGATCGCCAAAACAGCCATCAGCACCAGAATGCCCACGGCGCGCGGCAGGCGGGCGCGCTCCATCAGGGTAACGGCGGGGTCCAGCGCATAAGCCACCACAATCGCCATCACCACCGGCACGATGAATTCCTGCGCCAGCTTCAAGGAAAACAGCACGGCCAGCACCGTCAGGGTCGTCAGGCACGCGCCGCGCGCCCAGACATGCGTGACGTTGGGCGCAGGTTCGGGGATCAGGCCCACGTCTTGCACGGTGACCTTGCTTTCCTTGTCCGTGCTTTCTTTGCCCGCCTCCGCTTGCGGCGCAGACGCGCGCGTACCGGCGTCCTCCCCTTGTGGCGTCAAGACCGCCGGTGTCGTGCTTTCCATCCTGCCCTCGCATGTCATTGTTGAATGCGCTCAGCAAGTATCGTTCCCGCCCCTTCAGCCCCCCCTTCAGCCCCGGCCCTTCAGCCCGCCACCGCCAACAACCCCGCCTGGCCTTCATGCCCGCGCTGCGCGCGCTCAAGAATGAACTCGATCATCATTGAAATGGCGCGCGGATGATGGCGGTTTGGCATGTACAGCATGTACATGCCGCGCCCGAAGATGCTTAAACGCCATTCCGACAGCATCGGCAGCAGTTCGCCCCGCGCGATGTCATCGTGCACCACGTAGTCAGGCACCACGCCCACGCCCAGCCCGGCCCGGATCGCATCCCGCAGGAACGCGTAGTTGCGCGAAATGACGGTGGGTTCCAGCACCACATGCTGCCGCGGCTGGCCGCCATAGTAGGCCGACAGGCGCAAGGGCCGGCCGATGACGGCGGCGCTGATGATCCGGGTTTGCGCCAGATCTTCGGGCCGTTGCGCCAAGCCGTGCGCCTCGGCATACGCCGGCGACGCGCAAGCCACATAGCGCACCTGCCCCAGCTCGCGCGCCACCAGATTCTGCGGCGGCTCGGACATGATGCGCACGGCAATATCGACTTCATCGCGCAGCAGGTCGTCCACGCTGTTCTCAAACAGCACGTCCAGCACGATGTCGGGGTACGCCTGCTTGAACTCCAGCAGCCACGGCGTCATCACGAATTGCCCGTAGCCGCTAGGCACGCTCAGCCGCACCCGGCCTTGTGGCGTCTTGCCCAGCGTTTCCACGGACTCGCGGGCGGCCACCAGTTCGTCTTGAATGCTGCGGCCATGCTGATACAGCTTCAGGCCGATTTCGGTGGCTTCGATGTGGCGCGTCGTGCGCCGCACCAACTGCATCCCCACGGATCGCTCCAGCTGATTCAAGTGATAGCTGACATTGGCGCGCGTCATCTTCAGCCGGCGCGCGGCCTCGCTCAAATTGCCGGCATCCAGAATTTCCACCAGCAAGGTCAGGGATTTGGTGTCCATCGGCGTCTCCTTGGCCGTGATTGTCAAATTTTCTTATCCGCCGTGTCAATTCTTGATGTCATTGTCAAGACTTCTTTACTGGGAAAGAATAAAGAAATCAGCGATAAGAAATAAAAAATGAGCCGTTCCTGGCTCGCCAGGCGCCGCGACGGCGGACGCCCTACAGGAGACACGCATCCATGACCGACAGCAGCACTGCCGGCGCCGCCCACGCGCGCCGTGAAGACGACATCCTGGTCATTACCCTGGACCACCCTCCCGTCAATGCGCTCAGCGCCGATGTGCGCCGCGATCTGGCCCACGCCATTGACGCCGCGCAATCCGATCCGCAAGTGCGCGCCATTCTGCTCGTGGGCGCAGGCAAGAACTTCATTGCCGGCGCCGACATCCGCGAATTCGGCAAACCGCCCAAGCCGCCCGCCCTGCCCGACGTGTGCAATCAGATCGAAGCCAGCGCCAAGCCCGTCGTGGCCGTGCTGCACGGCGCGGCGCTGGGCGGCGGACTGGAAGTGGCGCTGGCCGCGCACTATCGCGTGGCCTTGCCCAGCGCCAAGCTGGGCTTGCCTGAAGTGAACCTGGGCCTGCTGCCCGGCGCGGGCGGCACGCAGCGCACGCCCCGGCTGATCGGGGCCACCGCCGCGCTGGACCTGATGCTGTCGGGCAAGCACCTGTCCGCCGACGCGGCGCTAAAGGCCGGCTTGATCGACACGCTGGCCGACGGCGAAAGTGACGGCAACAGCGCACTGGCCGCTGGCCTGGCCTACACCCGGCAGTTGCTCGCGCAAGGCGCAGGCCCGCGCCGCAGCCGCGACGCCACGGCCGCGCTTGCCGACAAGGCCGCCGCCTTGGCGCAAGCCGCGGCGGCCGGCGAACACGTCGCCAAAACCCTGCGCGGCCTGTATTCGCCCGCGAAAATTGTTGAAGCCGTGCGCGCCGCCATCGAACAACCCTTTGACGAAGGCTTGCGCACCGAACGCGCGCTGTTCCTGCAATGCCTGGACAGCCCGCAACGCGCAGGCCTCGTGCATGCTTTCTTTGCGGAACGCGAAACCACCAAGATCCCCGAACTGAAAGAAGCGCGGCCGCGCCGGCTGGACACAATCGGCGTGGTGGGCGGCGGCACGATGGGCGCGGGCATCGCCGTGTCGGTCCTGGACGCAGGCCTGCCAGTGGTGATGGTGGAACAGGACGACGCCGCGTTGGAACGTGGCCGCGGGCGCGTGGCCCAGGTGTACGACCTGCTCGTCAAGAAAGGCCGCATCACGCAGGAAGAACGCGACGCCCGGCTGGCGCGGCTGACGGGCGCCACGACCTACGACGCCCTGGACAACGCCGACCTGATCATCGAAGCCGTGTTCGAAGACATGGACGTGAAGCTGGCCGTCTTCGCGCAGCTGGACCGGGTGGCCAAACCCGGCGCGGTGCTTGCCACCAACACGTCTTACCTGGACGTGAACCGCATCGCCTTGGCCACGCGCGGGCCGGCCGATGTGCTGGGCCTGCACTTCTTCTCGCCCGCCAACATCATGAAGTTGCTGGAAATCGTGGTCGGCCAGCACACATCGCCTGAAACCGTGGCCACCGGATTTGAGCTGGCGCGCAAGCTGCGCAAGACGCCCGTGCGGGCAGGCGTGTGCGACGGCTTTATCGGCAACCGCATCCTGGCCGTGCATCGCCAGGCGGCCGACATGATGATGGAAGACGGCGCATCGCCCTATGACATCGACGCGGCGGTGCGCGAATTCGGCTACCCGATGGGTCCGTATCAAATGGCGGACCTGGCGGGCGGCGACATCGGCTGGGCCACGCGCAAGCGCCGCGCCGCCACGCGCGACCCGGCCCTGCGCTACGTGCAAATTCCCGACCGCCTGTGCGAACGCGGCTGGTTCGGCCAAAAGACGGGCCGCGGCTTTTATCAGTACGCAGATGGCGCGCGCGTTGGCACGCCCGACCCGGAAGTGCTGGCCATCATCGACGAAGAGCGCCGCCGCGCAGGCGTCACGCCCCGCCCATTCACGCAGGAAGACATCCAGCGCCGCTATTTGGCCGCCATGATCAATGAAGCCGCCAATGTGCTGCATCAGGGCATTGCGCTGCGCCCATCGGATGTGGACGTGGTGTTCCTGTCCGGCTACGGCTTTCCACGCTATCGCGGCGGCCCGATGCACTACGCCGACAGCGTTGGGCTGGACCGCGTGCTGGCCGACATCCGCAGCTACGCCAAGGAAGACCCGGCGTTCTGGAAACCGTCGCCGCTGCTCGTGCAGCTGGCCGAATCCGGCCGCAACTTCGCCAGCCTGAATCAGGCTGCCTGATTCCACTTTTTCAATACTGGACACCTTCATGCGCGAAGCCGTTATCGTCTCTACCGCCCGCACCCCCATCACCAAGGCGGGGCGCGGCGAGTTCAACCTGATCGCTGGCCCCACGCTCGCCGGCCACGCGGTGCGCGCCGCTGTAGACCGCGCCGGCATTGACCCCGCCCTGATCGAAGACGCCTTCATCGGCTGCGGCTACCCCGAAGGCGCCACGGGCCGCAACATCGGCCGCCAGGCCGTCATCCGCGCCGGCCTGCCGGTCAGCGTCGGCGGCGCCACCATCAACCGCTATTGCGCGTCGGGCCTGCAAGCCATTGCGTCCGCCGCCAGCCGCATCGTGATGGACGGCGCGCCCGCCGTGATCGCAGGCGGCGTTGAGCTGGTCTCGCAAATCCGCACGCGCGACGATGGCGTCAGCGGCATGGACCCGTGGATACTCGCCAACAAGCCCGAGCTTTACCTGCCGATGATCGAAACGGCGGACATCGTGGCCGCCCGCTACGGCATCAGCCGCGAAGCGCAAGACCGCTTCGCGGCACAAAGCCAGGCCCGCACCGAAGCCGCCCAAGCCGCGGGCCGCTACCGCGAAGAGATCATCCCCGTCACCACCACCATGTCGGTCACAGACCGCGCCACCGGCGCCGTTTCTGAACGCGAAGTCACGGTCGACAAAGACACCTGCAACCGCCCCGGCACCACCTACGACGCGCTGGCCGGGCTGGCTCCGGTGCGCGGCGAGGGCCAGTTCGTCACGGCGGGCAATGCCTCACAGCTGTCCGACGGCGCGGCGGCCTGCGTGCTGATGGAAGCGTCCGAAGCCCAACGCGCCGGCATCCGCCCGCTGGGCGCGTTCCGTGGCCTGGCCATCGCCGGCTGCGAGCCCGACGAAATGGGCATCGGCCCCGTCTACGCCGTGCCCAAGCTGCTGGCGCGCCACGGCTTGAAGGTGGAAGACATCGATCTCTGGGAACTGAACGAAGCCTTTGCGTCGCAAGCCATTTACTGCCAGGAAAAGCTCGGCATCCCCATGGACCGCCTGAACGTGGACGGCGGCTCCATTGCGCTGGGCCATCCGTTTGGCGTGACGGGCGCGCGCCTGGCGGGCCATGTGCTGATCGAAGGCCGCCGCCGCGGCGCGCGCTATGCCATCGTCACGATGTGCATCGGCGGCGGCATGGGCGCGGCCGGCCTGTTTGAAATCTACTAAGGACCGACATGGACCTGGAATTCACCCCTGAAGAAAACGCCTTTCGCGACGACGTGCGCGCCTTCCTGGCGGCCAAACTGCCGTCGCGCCTGTCCGACAAGGTCACGCAAGGCAAGCTGCTGACGCGCGACGACATGGCCGAATGGCACGCCATTCTGAACCAGCAAGGCTGGCTGGCCAGCCACTGGCCCGTGGAATACGGCGGCACCGGCTGGAGCGCCACGCAGAAATACATCTTCGACAACGAATGCGCACTGGCCGCCGCGCCGCGCATCGTGCCTTTCGGGCTGAGCATGCTGGGCCCGGTGCTGATCAAGTACGGCAACGAAGCGCAGCGCCGCCACTGGCTGCCGCGCATTCTGGACGGCAGCGACTGGTGGTGCCAGGGCTATTCCGAACCCGGCGCGGGTTCCGACCTGGCCTCCGTCAAGACCACCGCCGTGCGCGAGGGCGACAGCTACATCGTCAACGGCCAGAAAACCTGGACCACGCTGGGCCAGTACGCCAACATGATTTTCTGCCTGGTGCGGACCTCGCAAGAAGGCCGCCGCCAGGAAGGCATCAGCTTTCTGCTCATCGACATGAACAGCCCGGGCGTGGAAGTGCGCCCGATCATCACGCTGGACGGCGAGCACGAAGTCAACGAAGTGTTCTTCTCGGACGTGCGCGTGCCGGTTGAAAACCTGGTGGGCGAAGAGAACCGCGGCTGGACGTGCGCCAAGTATCTGCTGACCTATGAACGCACGAACATCGCCGGCGTGGGCCAGTCCACCGCCGCGCTGGAACGCCTGAAGGCCGTGGCCGCCAAGCAGAAAAAGCATGGCCGCCCGCTGGCCGAAGACCCGGATTTTGCGGCACGCATGGCGCGCGTTGAAATCGAACTGGCCAATATGCGCACCACCAATCTGCGCGTGGTGGCGGCCGTGGCGGGCGGTGGCGCGCCCGGCGCCGAAAGCTCGATGCTGAAAATACGCGGCACGCAGATCCGCCAGGAAATCACAGCGCTACAGCGCCGCGCCATGGGGCCGTACGCGCGCCCTTTCGTGCCAGAAGCGCTGCACGATGGCTACGACGCCCCGCCCATCGGGCCGGACGGCGCCGAGAGCGCCGCCGCGCAGTACTTCAACAACCGCAAGCTGTCGATCTTCGGCGGCTCCAATGAAATTCAGAAGAACATCATCTCGAAGATGATCCTGGGACTGTAAGGGCCGGCCATGAACTTTGAACACACCGAAGACCGGCGCATGCTGTCCGACATGCTGCGCCGCTTTGTCAGCGAGCAATACGACTTCGCCACGCGCGAACGCCACGCGCAATCGCCGCAAGGCTACAGCGTGGAATTCTGGCGCCGCTATGCCGAACTCGGCGCCATCGGCGCCTTGTTCACCGAAGCCGATGGCGGCCTGGGCGGCGCGGGCTTTGATATCTCGGTCGTCTTTGAGGCGCTGGGCCGGGGGCTGGTGGTCGAACCCTTCCTGGACGCGTTGATGGTCGGCAGCGCGATCGCCGCCACCGGCACGCCCGCGCAACGCGAAGCGCTGGACGGCTTGATCGCAGGCGCCATCACGGCCGCGCTGGCGCAGGGCGAACCCGATTCCGGCTACGACCTGAACCAAGTGCGCACGCGCGCCGAACGCGCGGGCGATGGCTGGGTACTGAATGGCGCCAAGGCCGTCGTCACCGCAGGCGAACATGCCGACTTGTTCCTGGTGTCCGCGCGCAGCGCCGGTGCGGAAGACGACGAAGCCGGCATCAGTCTGTTCCTGGTCAGCGCCGGCACGCCGGGCCTGACGGTACGCGGCTACGGGCTGATCGACGGCGGGCGCGCCGCGGAACTCACCTTCGATAACGTCAAGCTCGGCCCCGATGCGCTATTGGGCGAAGCCGGCGCGGGCTACCCCGTGCTGGAACGCGCCGTGGGCCGGGGCATCCTGGCGCTGTGTGCGGAAGCCGTGGGCGCGATGGATTGCGCGCGCGACGCCACCTTGGAATACCTGCGCACGCGCCGCCAGTTCGGCACCCCCATCGGCAGCTTCCAGGCCTTGCAGCACCGCATGGCCGACGTGCTGCTGGAAATCGAACAAGCCCGGTCCGCCGTCATCAACGCCGCCGCCGCCCTTGACCACCCTGACCGCGCCACGCGCGAACGCGCGCTGTCCGCCGCCAAGACCACCATCGGCCGCATCGGCACGCTGGTGGCCGAAGAAAGCATCCAGCTGCACGGCGGCATCGGCATGACGTGGGAGCTGCCGCTGGCGCATTACGCCAAACGCCTGGTCATGATCGACCACCAGCTGGGCGACGAAGACCACCACCTGCGCCGCTACATCGCGCTGGGGCAGGCGTAAGCGGAGGGCTACGGACATGACGCTGGTCTACGCCGCCCCGCCCTTGTCGCGCCCGTTCTCGGCGCCGTTCCCGGTGCGCAGCGCCGCCGACGTGCAGCGGCTGGCTGCGCGCCCCTTGGCGGAAACGCTGACGGTGCAAAGCACGTACGAGATATTCCGCAATTCCGCCGCCGCCTTCGGCGACAAGACCGCGCTGACCTTTCTGCGCACCGCCGACCCCGCTGACGATGCGCTGCGCTGGAGCTACCGCGAACTGCTGGCGGGCATTCACCAAACCGCCAACCTGCTGCACGATCTGGGCGTGCGGGCGGGCGACGCCATCGGCGTGATGCTGCCCGGCTGCCTGGAATATCACCTGGCGTTGTGGGGCGGTGAAGCGGCAGGCATCGTCCAGCCGCTGAACCCGCTGCTGTCGGAAGACAAGCTGGCGTCGTTGATGACGACGGCGCGCGCCAAGGTGCTGATCGCCTATGGCTCGGACGCCGAATGCGGCACGTGGTCCAAGGCCTTGCGGCTGCACGAGCGCGTGCCCACCTTGCAGACCTTGCTGCGCGTGGCCCCGCTGGACGAACCGCTGTCCGAACGCCCTGCGCTGCCCGACTACGCGCTGGACTTCAACGCCAACCGTTTGGCGCAGCCGGCCGACCGCCTGGTCAGCGAACGCGTGATCCGCGCAAGCGACGTCGCCGCGTACTTTCACACGGGCGGCACAACGGGCGCGCCCAAGCTTGCCATTCACACTCACGCGAACCAGGTCTTCACGGCCTGGGCCGCCGTGCAATTGCAAAACGCAGGGCCGGACGACGTGGTCATCAACGGCTACCCCTTGTTCCATGTGGCGGGCGTGCTGCCCGCGTCGCTGGCCGCATTGTCAGCGGGCGTGGAAACCGTCATCCCCACGACCTTGCTGCTGCGCAACCGCGATGTGCTGCGCAACTACTGGCGGCTGGTTGAGAAGCATCGCGCAACGTCCCTGCAGGGCGTGCCGACCATTCTGGCGGCGCTGGCCGACATCCCGCTTGCGGGCGCCGATATTTCCACGCTGCGCTACTGCCGCACGGGCGCGGCGCCCTTGCCCGCCGAATTGGCTGCGCGCTTCAAGCGCCTGTTCGGCCTGCACGTGAACGAAAGCCTGGGCATGACCGAAATGGCGGGCATTTCATCCATCACCCCGCCCGGCTCGGAATTCCCCGTGAACTGCGTGGGTTACCCCTTGCCCTATGTGCAGGTGCGCATCGTCGGCCTGGACATCCCGGCAGGCGAAGCCGCGCGCGACTTGCCCGCTGGCACGGCGGGCATGGTGCTGTTCAAGGCGCCGAACGTGATCCCCGGCTTTCTCGACCCCGAAGACACCGCGCGCGCCTTCACCGAAGACGGCTGGCTGATCAGCGGCGACGTCGGTTTCCTGGACGCCGAAGGCCGGCTGCATTTGCAGGGCCGCGCCAAGGACCTGATCATTCGCGGCGGCCACAACATCGATCCCAAGACCATCGAAGACGCGCTGGCCTCGCACCCCGCCGTGCAACTGTGCGCCGCCGTCGGCGCGCCGGACGCGTATGCGGGCGAGCTGCCCGTGGCGTTCGTGACGCTGGCAGACGGCGCGCAAGCGACCGAAGCCGAACTCGTCGCCTATGCCGCCGCGCACGTGGACGAAGGGCCTGCACGGCCCAAGCGCGTCATCGTGCTAGACGCGATGCCCATGACCAACGTGGGCAAGATCTACAAACCGGATTTGCGCCGCCTGGCCACCGCCGTATCGGTGCAGGCCGTGGTGGCGCGCACCCTGCACGAGGCCGGGCTACTCGAAGACAGCGATGTCTTCCGGGTGCTGGCCGATGCGCAACCGGATGTCGCCGTCGAAGCGGCGCCGGGTGCATCCGCGCCGCTGAAGGAGCAGCTGCGCGAGGCTTTGTCGCGCTTGCCGGTAAAGGTCGCGTTACGCGACGCGCCGGCAGCCGGATGACGTATCAACACCAACCATAACAACACCCTGGAGACAACCCTCATGCCCAAGATGCCTATGCGCCGCGCCTGCCTGGGCGCCCTGCTGCTGGCCGCCGCAGGCGCCGCCCTGCCGCTGTCCGCCAGCGCGCAAGCCGCGTTTCCCACCAAGCCCATCACGCTGATCGTGCCCTTCCCCGCAGGCGGTTCCACCGACCGCCACCTGCGCATCGTCGCGCAGGACGCGTCCAAATACCTGGGCCAGCCGGTCATCGTGGAAAACCGTCCGGGCGCGGGCGGCACGCTTGGCACGGCCACCATGGCGCGCACCGCCAAGCCCGACGGCTACACCATCGCGCTCTACACGCTGGCCATGCTACGCATGCCCTACATGCAGAAAAGCAGCTGGGACCCAATCAACGACTTCAGTTTCATCATTGGCTTGTCCGGCTACACGTTCGGCTTCACCGTGCGCTCGGACTCGCCCTACAAGACCTTCAACGAATACATCGAAGCGGCGCGCAAGGCGCCGGGCACCATCGATTACGGCTCTACCGGCATCGGCTCGTCGCCGCATTTGCTGATCGAAGAAATCGCCATCAACGCCAAGGTCAAGCTGAACCACGTGCCGTTCAAGGGCAACGCCGACATGCAGCAAGCGCTGCTGGGCGGCCACGTCATGGCGCAAAGCGACGCAACCGGCTGGGATCAGTTTGTGGACTCCGGCAAGATGCGCCTGCTGGTCACTTTCGGCGACAAGCGCACCACGCGCTGGCCCGACGTGCCCACCGCGCAAGAGCTCGGCTACAAGGTCGTGTCCACGTCGCCTTATGGCCTGGCCGGCCCCAAGGGCATGGACCCGGCCGTGGTGAAGACGCTGCACGATGCGTTCAAGAAAGCGCTGTTCGACCCGGCCAGCATTGACGTCATGAACCAGCTGAACCAACAGCCGGCGTACCGCAACAGCCAGGACTACAAGGAATGGGCGCAGGCGACCTACGTGAAGGAAAAGGGCCTGATTGAGTATCTGGGGCTGATGGCGAAGGACTAATAGCCCGGCCATAACCTGGGCTGCACCGAACATCGGGCAGGCGACGCCGGGGCCAAACGGGGAGCCAGACTTTTTTGAATTCATTCTTTGTATTCAAAAAATGTTTGTCTTCCCTGTTCGGCTTTTTGATAGACTGGCTGCCCGATTGGTTTTTCCCTCCCGGCAGCCGCTGCCGCGCCCCATGACCCAGGAAGTTCAGCCAGACCCCAGCGCCGACGATATCGCCCGCGAAGTGGCCGCCGCCATCGTGGCCCACAAGCTGCCCCCGGGTACCCGGCTGCGCGAAGAAGCGCTGGCGCGCGTCTATAAGGTCAGCCGCACGAAGATTCGTGCGGCCTTGCTGATGCTGTCCAAAGACAAGCTGATCAACATCGTGCCTGACAAGGGCGCCTTCGTCAGCAAGCCGGACGCGAACGAAGCGCGCGAGGTCTACGCCGTGCGCCGCATTCTGGAAGCGGCGCTGGCCAAGGAATTCGTGGCCCGCGCCACCGCGGCCGACTACCGCCGCATTGACGCCCACCTGGCTGAAGAACGCGCGGCGCTGGAAAGCGGCGACGTTCAGAAGCGCAACCATCTGCTGGGCCATTTCCACATTCTGCTGGCCGAAGCCGTGGGCAATTCGGTGCTGACGGGCATGCTGCGCGAGCTGTCCGCGCGCAGCGCCGTCATCACCGTGCTGTACCAAAGCTCGCACGACGCCAGTTGCTCGTCGCAAGAGCACCACGCCTTCATCGAAGCCGCCCGCGCGGGCGACACCGAGCGTGCCTGCGCGCTGATGGATGAGCACCTGGAACATGTCCAGACCGCGCTGAACTTCACTGACGACAGCCAGGCGGGCGGCGATTTGGTCACCGCGTTGCTAAGCTGATCCCCAGCGTCCGTTTTCCCTTTCCGTCACGCCCGCAGCAGTTGCCCCATGCGTTGCTGCAACCACAGCTCCGTGGCGCCGGGCGTTGCGCCTTGCAGCCATAGCGTTCGGACCGACAGCATCGGCAGCGCCAGGCCCGCGCATGGAACCCGCGCAAGCGTTGTGCGAAAGCTCTCGTACTCGGCAATGTTCAACGGCAGAATCGCCCAGCCCAGACCGTCGGCCACCATGCCGGCGATGCTGTAGAAGCTGTCGGTGCGCCAGACCGTGGGGCTGAGCACCACGTCGTCTACCCCATCCATCTGCATCACCAATTGCCGGTAGTGCGCAAGGTCGGTACGCGTGACCTCGGCCAGCGCCGCCAACGGGTGCCGCGCCGCCACGAACACCGCTTGCGCCACATTGCCCAAGTACCGGTGCGCGAACGCGCTGCCCGGGTCGCCCCGGTCAAAATGAAAAGCGATGCTGGCGCGGCCTTGCTGCACGTAGTCGGCCACTTCGGTCGCGGTGCCGTTTAGCTGCGTCAATTCCAGGGCGGGAAAGCGCTCGGCCAATTCAAGCACCAGCGCCCCCAGCACCTGATACGGCAAGGCTTCGTCCAGCGCGATCGACAGCCGCGCATCTTGCCCCGCCGCAAACGACAACGCCCGCTGATCCAGCCCGCCTGCCTGGCGCAGCAGCTCGCGCGCCTCTTGCAGCAGCACTTCGCCTGCGGGCGTCAACGTGGCGTTACGGCGGGAGCGGTCGAACAGTTCCACGCCCAGATCCGCTTCCAATAAGCCCACCGAGGTGCTGACGGCCGACTGCGCGCGGCCAAGGCTGCGGGCGGCGGCCGAGAACGAACCGGCGTCCGCCGCCGCCACGAAATGCCGGATTTGATCCAGGGTCCATTGCATAGAGCCTCCTTTTATCCATCCATTCTATAGATGGAATCAAACTTTTTTCGGCAACAAACCAGATAGATAATGCGCCCTTGCATCCGTCGGGCCTGCGGGAGAGCACATCTTCCCGCGCCCACCGGTTGTGGAATTCAAGGAGTAGAACTATGCAGCGGACTCATTCGAACGCTGTCGCCACGGCCGATCCGCGCCGTTGGCTGGTGCTGGGCATTGTGTCCATCGCCTTGTTGTTGATCGTTGTCGACATGACGGTGCTGTACACCGCCCTGCCCCGGCTCACGCATGACCTGGGCGTATCGGCGTCGGCCAAGCTGTGGATCGTGAACGTGTATGCGTTGGTGGTGTCCGGCCTGTTGCTGGGCATGGGCACGCTAGGCGACCGGCTGGGCCACAAGCGCCTGTTCATGATGGGGCTGGCCGTGTTCGGCGTGGCGTCGCTGGCCGCCGCCTATTCGCCGGGCGCCGCCGCCTTGATCGCCGCGCGCGTGCTGCTGGCGTTGGGCGCGGCCATGATGATGCCGGCCACGCTGTCCATCATCCGCCTTACCTTCACCAACGAGCGCGAACGCTCGGTGGCCATCGGCATCTGGGCCTCGGTCGCCTCGGGCGGCGCGGCGCTGGGGCCGGTCATTGGCGGCGTGCTGCTGGAGCATTTCTGGTGGGGCTCGGTTTTCCTTATCAACGTGCCCATCGTGCTGCTGGCGCTGCCGCTGGCGTGGCGCTTCATTCCCGCCAGCCGTCCGAACGCAGAACGCCCCTGGGACCTGGCCGGATCGCTGCAAGTCATGGTGGGACTGATCTTGTGCGCCTACGCGCTGAAAGAGCTGGGCAAGGCCACGACGTCATGGCTGCATGCCGGCGCAGCCTGCGTGGCGGGCGTGGCGATGCTGACCTGGTTCGTGCGCCGCCAGCGCAGCCGCCCGTATCCGCTGATCGATTTTTCCATCTTCCGCAACGCCACCTTCAGTTCGGGCGTGGCCGCCGCGCTGTTCGCGGGCGCCGCCTTGTTCGGCATGGAGCTCGTGTTCAGCCAGCGCCTGCAACTGGTGATGGGCATGTCGCCGATTGAAGCCGCGCTGTTCATCCTGCCCTTGCCGCTGGCCGCCTTCGTGGCGGGTCCTTTGGCGGGCTGGCTGCTGGGATACATACGTGGCCCGCGCCTGATGTTCGTGGCGCTGGCCGTGGCGGGCGCCGGCATGGGCGGCTATCTGCTGAGCTATGACGGCAACGTCATGCCGCAGATGATCAGCCTGAGCGTGCTGGGCGTGGGCATTGGCGCCACCATGACGGCGGCCTCCAGCTCCATCATGCAAAGCGCCACGCCGGAACGCGCGGGCATGGCGGCGTCCATTGAAGAGGTGTCTTACGAGCTGGGCGGCGCGCTGGGCGTCACGCTGATGGGCTCGATCCTGACCGGCGTGTATGCGCAAACCATCGCCGTGCCGAAGGGGGTGGAAGGCGTCAGCATCGTGCGCGACAGCCTGGACGAAGCGCTGATCGTGGCGGAAGGCCTGCCGGCCGATCTGGCCACCGCGTTGACGCACGTGGCCAAGACGGCATTCGACACCGGCTACGCCGCCGTCATCGCCACGGCGACGGTGATGCTGCTGGCCACCGCGCTGTTCGTGCTGCTGAACCGCTCGCGGCGGCCGGCGGGGTCGGCTTCGGCTTCGGCTTCGGCTTCGGCCACCGCTGCGGCCACGGCGTCGGCATCGGCGTCGGCCTCGGCGTCAGCCTTATAGCCGCGTTGTACGTGTCAGCGCCGCTGGAAGGCGTGGTCCATGTCGGCGATCAGGTCTTCCTCGTGCTCCAGCCCGATCGAGATGCGGATCAGCCCTTCTGACACGCCCGCCGCATCGCGCTCGGCCGCTGGCACGCCCGAATGCGTGGTCGACGCCGGGTGACACACCAGCGATTCCGTGCCGCCCAGGCTGACCGCCGACTTGAACAGATGCAGCGCATTGATCAAGCGAAACGCGCGCTCGCGGCCGCCTTCCACCACGAAGGCGAAGGTCGAACCCGGCCCCGTGCATTGCCGCTTGTAGACCTCTTGATACGTGCGGTCGGTGATCATCTCGGGGTGAAAGATCTGCACCTTTTCATACGGATTGCCGGCCAGCCACTGCGCCACCTTGGTCCCCGTGCGCGCCGCCTGCTTCATGCGCAGCACCACCGTTTCCATTGACCGCGTGATCATCCAGCATGAATGCGGGTCCAGCTGCGAGCCGAACGCGCTGCGGATGCCGCGCACCTTCTTGATCAGTTCCTTCGAACCGGTGACGGCCCCCGCCACCAGATCGCTGTGGCCGCCCACATACTTCGTCAGCGAATACACCGACAAGTCCACGCCATGCTCGGCGGGCTTCTGGAAAATCGGCCCCAGCAGCGTGTTGTCGCACACCGACACCGGGCGATAGCCGTGACGCGTTTCGAAGGCGTCCAGCTCGTTCTTCATGGCTTCGAAATCGATCAGCGCGTTGGTGGGGTTGGCGGGCGTTTCCACATAGAAAACGCGCACCGGGCCTTTGGCGGCGGCCGTTTCCAGCGCGGCGCGCATGTGTTTAGGCGACAAGCCATCCTGAATGGGATGCGAGCCGATGCCCCATTCCGGAAAGATCTTGGCAATCAGCGTTTCGGTGCCGCCATACAAGGGCAACGACTGCACCAGTTGATCGCCAGGGCGCAGGAACGCCATCAATACCGCGCTGATCGCCGCCATGCCGCTTGCCGTCACGGCGGCCGCTTCCGATCCATCCAGCAACGCCAGCCGGTCTTCCACGATTTCCAGGTTGGGATGGTTGAAACGGCTATACACCAGACCCGCCGTTTCGCCCTGCGGCAAGGGCTTGCGGCCCGACACCAGATCAAAGAACTCCGCGCCGTCTTCGGCCGACTTGAACGCAAACGTCGACGTCAGGAATACCGGCGGCTTGACCGCGCCTTCCGACAGGAACGGGTCGTAGCCGTAAGACATCATCTGCGTTTCCGCATGCAGGGGCCGGCCGAAAATATCTTTCTTGTGATAAGTCGAATATGTCATGGTGTGCCTCTTTCTCTGGGGGTCCAGCCGATCGGGCAGGCGCGTCTAACAGGGTTTGACGATAGCGCCGGCCGCCTCGGAATGTATTGCAGTATGGGCGCAGGCCACGCCAATTATCTTTCCAATTCGTCCACAAGACCGCGATAATGTGAAACGTTATTTCCCATTAGAACGAATCCATGAAAGACACTGCCTTGTTACATCAACTTGACGCGATCGATTGGAAAATCATGAAAATCCTTCAAGAAGATGGGCGGTTGAGCAATGCGGAACTGGCCGAACGCGTATCGCTGTCGGCTTCGCCTTGCTGGAAAAGGTTGAAACGGCTGGAGACGTCCGGCGTCATCCGCGGCTACCAGGCCATTCTGGACCGCCGCGCGCTAGGCATGGGGGTGGTGGCGTTCGTCAGCATCTCGCTGGAAAACCACACCGAAAAGTTGTGCCACGCCTTCGAAGCGGCGATAGCGGCCATGCCCGAAGTGCTGGCCTGCCACAACACGACCGGGCAGCACGATTACCTGCTGCACATCGTGGCGCGCGACTTCGATGCGTATTCGGAATTCGTGCGCAACCGCTTGCGCACGTTGCCGGGGGTGAAGGAACTGCTCAGCACGCTGTCGATGCACGAAGTGAAGTCATCGACCAAGCTGCATTTGTAGTAGCGATTTGTCGTAGCGCTTTGCAGTAGCGCTTATGTTGCGGCCCCGGTAGTGGCGCCGCCCTGCGGCTTACTCCGCAGCCGCGGGCATCTGCCCCGGCACGACGCGGTTGCGGCCCAGGCGCTTGGCCTGATAGAGGCCGCGGTCGGCCACTTGGATCAGATCGGTGCAAGCCTGCCCCTCGGCGGGAATGGCCGTGGCCGTACCGATGCTGACTGTCAGCCACGGGCCGGAGCCCGTGTCCTTCTGCGGAATCTGCATGGCTTCCACCGCGCGGCGCAGCTTCTCGGCCGCCAAACGCGCGCTGCCGGCTGGTGTGCCGGGCAACACCAGTGCAAACTCCTCGCCGCCAAAGCGCGCCGCCAGATCCGTTGAACGGTCGCAACTGGCGAAGATGGTGTTGGCGACGCGTTTCAACGCTTCGTCGCCGGCGATGTGGCCATAGGTGTCGTTGTAGGCCTTGAAGTGGTCTACATCGATCATCAGCATGCTGATCTCGCGGCCATCGCGGCGCGCGCGCATCCATTCCGCGTTCAAGTATTCGTCGAAGTAACGGCGGTTGCCCAAGCCCGTCAGCCCGTCGGAATTGGTCAGCCTGCGCAATTCCATATTGCTTTCCAGCAGTTGCTGCTGGCTTTGACGCAGCGCTTGATAGGCTTCGTCGCGTTGCACCAGCGCCAGATACGAACGCGAGTGGTAGCGAATGCGCGCCACCAGCTCAATGGAATCGGGCAGCTTCACCAGATAGTCGTTGGCGCCGGCCGCAAAGGCCGCGCTCTTGATGGCGGGGTCTTCCTTGGTGGACAACACGATGATGGGAATATCGCGCGTGACCGGGTGGTTGCGGTATTCCTGCACCAGACTCAAGCCGTCCACGCCCGGCAGCACCAGGTCTTGCAGAATGACGGTGGGCCGCGTCTGAATGGCCACCGTCAGCGCCTTGTACGGGTCAGAGCAATAGTGAAAATCAATGTTCCCTTCGGTTGCCAGCGCCCGCCGGATCGCCTCGCCCACCATGACCTGGTCGTCGACAAGCAGCACCATGGCCGCGTGCGAATTCAGGTCCGCGGAGGCCGAGCTGTCAATGGGAGGGTGCATAGTCATTCCTTGATGTCTGGCAATAGCAAACCGCTCAGGCGAACGCCTGAATCAAGCGGGGAGCAATTTGGTCCAATGGTCTGATTTCCACGGCGGCCTGTATCGCGGCCGCCGCCTTGGGCATGCCGTACACGGCGCTGGTGGCCTGGTCTTGCGCAATGGTCAGGCAGCCGCGTTCGCGCAGCGCCTTCAAGCCGCGCGCGCCGTCCTGCCCCATGCCGGTCAGCAGCACGCCCACCGCCAGCCCGCGCCAATGCTGCGCCACGCTATGGAAGAACACATCGATGGAAGGCCGGTACAGGCTTTCCTTGGGGTTTTCGGTATAGCGCAAGGTGCCATCGGCCAGCAGATGCAGGTGGTCGTCCGTGCCGGCCAGCAGTACCTGGCCCGGCAGCGGCCGTTCGCCTTCGCGCACCAGCCGCACCGGCAGCAGCACCTGATCGTTCAGCCAATCGGCCATGCCGGCGGCAAATGAGGCGTCTACGTGCTGCACCAGCACGATGCCCGCCGGAAAATCCAGCGGAAAATCGCGCAGCAGCTGGGCCAGCGTGGCGGGTCCGCCAGCGGAAGCGCCAATCACCAGCAAGCGCTGGGCATCCAGCTTAGGCGCGGGTTTCTCAACGGGCGTCAGCGCCGGGCGGTTGCCGTAGCGTCCGATCAGCCAGCCTATGTTGCGGATCTTGCGCAACAAGGGCGCGGCGGCGGTGCGCATATCCGCGCCGCCGACGACAGGGGTATCTACCGCGTCCAGCGCGCCATGGCCCATGGCGTCGAACACGCGCGACGTGTGCCGGGCCACGTCGGCCGTCACCACGACAATGGCGCACGGCGTTTCCGCCATGATGCGGCGCGTGGCCTCGACGCCGTCCATGACGGGCATGATCAAGTCCATCAGCACCACATCGGGCCGATCTCGCGCGCACTGCGCAACGGCCTCTTCGCCGTTGGACGCCACCCAGGCCACTTGCAGGCCCGGTTCAAGCGCGATGGCGCGCCGCAGCGTCTCAACCGCTATTTGCAGATCGTTGACGATCCCGATTCTCACGTGAGTGCCTTTCCGATCAAATCTTCGACGGCGTCAAGCAGCGCATCATCGTGGAAGCTGCCCTTGGCCAGATAGTAATCAGCGCCGGCATCCAGCCCGCGCCGCCGGTCCTCTTCACGATCTTTGTAGGACACTACCATTACCGGCAGGCTTTGCAACTTGGGATCGGCCTTGATGCGCGACACCAGTTCGATGCCGTCCATGCGCGGCATGTCCACATCGGTGACCACCAGGTCGAAATCTTCGCCGCGCAGCATGTTCCAGCCGTCCATGCCGTCTACCGCCACCGCCACATCAAAGCCGCGGTTGACCAGCAGCTTGCGTTCCAGTTCGCGCACGGTCAACGAATCGTCAACCACCAGCACGCGTTTGCGCCGGCGCGTCTGGGCGATGACGCCGCCGCCATCCACGCGCGTCAGCCGGCCGCCTTCGATCAGCTTTTGCACCGACAGCAGCATGTCTTCCACATCCAGGATCAACAGCGGCGTGCCGTCATCCATCAACGAGCCCGCCATCACGTCCTGCACCTTGCCCAGACGCGGGTCCAGCGGCTGCACCACCAGCGTGCGTTCGCCCACATAACGATCCACGGCGATGCCGTACTGCTTGTCGTGATCGCCCACGACCACCACCGCTACCGATTCCGCCCCCGGCGCGGGTTCGCCCGCATGCAGGATCTGGCGCGCCGAGACCAGGCCAATCTGCCGGTCCAGGAAGCGGAAATGCTGATGGCCTTCCAATTGTTCGATGTCTTGCGCGCGCACCTGCAAGGCATGGTTGACGTAGGCCAGCGGGAACGCATAGATCTCGCCCTGCACCTCGACCAGCAAGCTGCGCACGACCGACAGCGACAAGGGCATTTCCAGCACAAAGCGCGTGCCTTGGCCCGTTGTCTGATGGATGCGCACGGCGCCGCGCAGTTGCCGCACCATGGTCTGCACCACGTCCAGCCCCACGCCTCGCCCCGAAATTTCGGTGACTTCGCCACGCGTGCTGAAGCCCGACAGGAACAGGAATTCCAGCAGCTCGGCCTCGCTCAAGCGGGCGGCGGTGTCGGTGTTGGTCAGCTTGCGCTGCACGACTTCCACGCGCAGCCGGTCCAGCGAAATGCCTGCGCCGTCGTCGCTCAATTCAATCAGCAGCATGCCCGCCGCGTGGCGCGCCGACAGCTTGATCAGCCCTTCGGGCGACTTGCCGGCGTCCATGCGGTCCATCGGCATTTCAATGCCGTGATCCACCGCATTGCGCAGCAAATGCATCAACGGCGCGTCCAGCTTTTCCAGGATGTCGCGGTCCACCTGCGTGGCGTCGCCTTCGATCTCCAGCCGCACCTGCTTGCCCAACGAACGGCCCAGGTCCCGCACCATTCGCGCCATGCCGGCCAACCCATCGCCAAACGGCCGCATGCGGCACGCCAGCGCGGTGTCGTACAGGCGTTGCGCCAGATGGCTCATGCGCCAGCCGAATTCGTCGACTTCGCTGGTGCGCTGCGTGAGTTCTTGTTGGCATTGTTCAACGATGCGCTGCGCGTCGTCCAACGCCGCCTGCACGCGCGCATCCACCTGCTGGCCCGCCAGCGCAGCGCGCACGCCGTCCAGCGCCTGCCCCGCGCCCGATTGCAAACGGCGCAAGCGCAGCATGGACGCGCCGAATGGCCCAATCCAGTGCGATTCCACCAGCGTTTCGCTAGACAGCCCCAGCAGTTTGTTCAAGGTATCCGCCGTCACGCGCAGCACGCGTTCGCCGTCCGTCAGCCCGTGGTCCGACGTGCGGCGCGTCATGGCCTGCGCGGCGGGCGCCTGGGGCGCCGATGGCGGGAGTGCCGATGACAGGGATGCCGCTGACGTCGCGGTGGATAACGTAGCGGCTGATAACGCGGCGGCCGCTGACGTGGCGGCCGCTGACGTAGCAGCCGTAAACGTGGACGGCGGATCATCCGGCCGCTGGATAGGCGGCAAGAAATCGGACGGCCGGGGTTGGCGCGGCGGCGTGGGCGGCGCGGCGGGCGGCGCATTGGGCGCGTTGCTCAGGCGTAGAACCAGGTCATCGATCTCGGCGCCCAGCTCCACACCAGGGGTGGCCACGCGCTGCAACAAGTCCGCGCCCAACAACAACGCATCAATGTCAGTGGCCTGCAAGCGCAGGCGCCCTTCCTGCGCGGCGACCAGGCAATCTTCCATGGCGTGCGCGATGCGCACCGCCGGGTGCAGGTCCACAATGCGCGCCGCGCCTTTCAACGAATGGGCCGCGCGCATGCAGGCCTCGAGCTGCGGCGCCGAAGTCGGGTTGTGCTCCAGCGCCAGCAAGCCGTTGTTCAGCACCTGCACCTGCGTGCGGGTTTCCAGCTGGAACAGCTCCAGCAACGATGCGTCGCGCATTTCGTCCGGATTCACGCCAGGCTCCGTTCCAAAGCTTGCATCAACAATGTCTCGTCCAGGACGCCCACGCTGCGCGTGCCGCAGCGGGCCACGCCGCGCGAGTATTTCAAGCTGGCGCCTTCCACCGTGGCCGGCAAAGGCTCCAACTGGTCCAGGTCAACGGCGTGGATGCCTTCCACTTCGTCCACCGGCAACACCACCGCCCGGCCCGCGCCGCCGAAAATCAACATGCGGGCCGCGGCCGGCCGGTCACGCGACGCCACCGTCGTCGCATCCAGGCTAAGCAAGCGCGCCAGCGACACACAGACGGTCAGCGTGCCGCGCACGTTCGTCACGCCCAGCACGGCGGGGTCGCGCCGATGCGGCAAACTCAGAATGGCGCGCGTGGCGGCCACCTCGTCCAGCGAGCGCGTGGGCAGGCCCAGCCATTCGCGGTTCAGGCGGAATACCAGCAGAGACGACAGCCGGGTGGTGTCTTGCCCGTCGGACTCGTCTTCCAACGATTCCATCTGCGGCGGCAGTCGGTCCAGGATGCGCTTGGCCGCCGTCGCGTAGACCGGACAGTTGCGGCAATGCACATGCCCCGGCAATTGCTCGCAGCTTTTGTCGCCGCGGATGCCGATGCGGTTCCAGCAATCGTCCACGTCGGACATGAACGCAAGAGATTCAGTCACGTCGGGCCTCCTGGCGCGCCGCGCGGGCTTGCAGGCGGCGCGCGCCTTCGATGTCGCCCGCCGACGCAATCAGCGCGGCCAGATGCAGCAGCGCTTCGCGGTGCGTCGGGTCCAGATACAGGGCCTTGCGATACGACGTTTGCGCCTGGCGCGCGTCGCCTGCCGCATCTTGCAGCAAGCCCAGCAGGTGCAGCGCATCGGCGCTGGCGCCATGGCTATCAAGGTGCGCCTGGCACTTCGCCAGGGCGTCCTGCACCCGCCCCTGGTCGGCCAGGGCCGCAATCTGGCGCAGCGAGACATCGGCGCTGGGCGTGTCAGGGCGAGCGGCGGGCGTGATCGCCGCCGACGCGGAAGCCATCGGCGTAGGCGGCATCGATGGTCGAGCCATCGTCCCCGGCGCGATCGCGGTATGCGGCAGCGGCAAGTGCGCGGCCGGCGTTTGGGCGACGGGCCGGCGCGGCGGCGTCCACGCGTGCACCATGGGCTTGGGCGGCGCGAACGTCTCGGCGGGCGGCGGCAGCGTTTGCGCCAGAAACGCGAATGACCGCGCCACCGGCACGGCGGGCAGGCGGCGCGCGGTCATCAGGCTGGTTTCCGCCGGACCGACGAAAATCACGCCGTCGCCACGCGTGAAACGGCGCAGCACCTGCACGGCGCGTTCCTGCGTCGGGCCATCGAAATAGATCAACAGGTTGCGGCAGAACACAAAGTCGTACGGCGCAGCGCCCGCCAACAGATGGGTGTCGAACAGATTGCCCTGGTGGAAGCGCACCCGCGCACGAACCAGGTCGGCAAGCTGATGGCCGTCGGCCGTTTCGGTGAAATGGCGGCCGCGGTAGGCCAGATCATCACCGCGGAAAGAGTTGCGGCCGTAGACGGCGCGCCGGGCGAATTCAACCATGCGCTCGCTGATGTCCACCGCGTCCACCTCAAAACGCGAGGCCGGTATGCCCGCGTCCAACAAGGCCATGGCGATGGAATACGGTTCTTCACCGCTGGAACACGGCAAGCTCAGCACGCGCAACACGCGGGTGTCGGGCACGCCGACGGCGAAGAGGCGCTCACGCGCCAGCCCAGCCATGGCGGCCTGCGATTCCGGATACCTGAAAAACCACGTCTCCGGCACGATGACCGCTTCGATCAGCTGCTGCATTTCGGCGGGGTCGGTCTGCACCCGCAGCAGATAATCGCGTTCGTCCGCCGCATCCGCCGCGCCCATGCGGTGGCGCACCGCGCGTTCGACAGCGGCCTTGCCGATGGAGCCGCTGTCCAGCCCCATCTTGCGCTTGAGCAAGGCGCTGAAATCGTCGACCAGATTCACGGCTGGCCTCCGTGGTGTGCGACGGCGTTCGGTTCGCCGTGCGCCTCCCCGCGATCCTGCGGCGGATACAACAAGGCCCTTACCGACGCCGGCAACAGGTCTGCCACCTTGACCGCCTGCACCATACCCTGCGCGTCGCTTAGCACCGGCCCCAGGTAACGCGCGCCGGGGTTATCCAGCCCGTAAGGCTTGAACGCAGCCGGGTCGTAGTGCACGGTTTCGGTTGCCTGCTCCAGGATCAATCCCAGCAAACGGCCGCCGTTCCCGGCGTCCGCGGCATCCGCGGCGTCCGTGGCGTCCACGCCATAGCGCACAAGCGCCAGGCGCGTGCTGGTCACGGCAGCCGCGGCGCCCTTGCCGGCCAATTGGCTCATGTCTATCACCGGCACCGGCACGCCGCGCCGGTCCAGCATGCCCGCCACCCAAGCCGGCGCGCCAGGCACCTGCTTCAACACCCGCAGCCCCAACACCTCGACGACATCGCCCGCATCCAGCGCATAGCGGTCGCCGCCGATGCGAAACAGCAGGTATAGCCGCCGCGCGGCCGCCCGGGCCGCGCTTGCGTCAGATGCCGGAGCCCAATGCGCCATGGCCTGGCTCACACCTTGAAGCGCGACACGCCGCTGCGCAGGTCGTTGGCCACCAGCGTCAGCTCTTCAATGGCCAGGCTGGATTGACGCAGCGACTCCACGGTTTGCTGGGCGGCATCGCTCAGTTGCTGCAAGGCCTGATTGATCTGCTCGGCGCCGGTCGCCTGCGCCTGCATGCCTTCGTTAACCATCTGCACGCGCGGCGCCAGCGTCTGCACTTGCTGAATGATCTGCGACAGCTGGTCGCCCACCTGTTGCATGTCAGCCATGCCGCGCCGCACTTCTTCCGAGAACTTGTCCATGCCCATCACGCCTGCGGACACCGACGACTGAATCTCGCGCACCATCTGCTCGATGTCATAGGTGGCGACGGCGGTCTGGTCAGCCAGACGGCGAATCTCGGTCGCCACCACCACGAAGCCGCGGCCGTACTCGCCGGCCTTCTCGGCTTCAATGGCCGCGTTCAATGACAGCAGGTTGGTCTGGTCCGCCACCTTTGTAATGGTTGTGACTACTTGAGTGATATTGCCGGCCTTCTCGTTCAGGATGGCCAGCTTGGCGTTGACGGAACCGGCTGCGCCCACCACATTGCGCATCGTGTCTTCCATGCGCGCCAGGCCGACCTGCCCGCTGCCTGCCAACGACGCGGTCTGCTCGGCGGCGCTGGACACCTCGGTCATGGTGCGGACCAGTTCGCGTGACGTGGCCGAAATCTCGCGCGAGGTCGCGCCGATCTCGGTGGTGGTGGCCGCCACTTCAGATGCGGTTGCCTGTTGCTGCTTGGACGTGGCGGCAATTTCCGTGACGGAAGTCGCCACCTGCACGGCGGAACGCTGCGTCTTGCCGACCAGCCCGGTCAGCTCGTCGACCATGCCGTTAAAGCCGGTTTCGATGGCGTTGAATTCGTCTTTGCGCGCCAGCGACAAGCGGCGGGTCAAGTCGCCGCCGCCCGTGGATTCCAAGGTCTTGACGATGTCGCGCATCGGGTTGGCGATGGCGCGCATCAACAGGACGCCGCAGATAATGGCGGCGGCAATGGCCAGCGCCAGCGAAATCAACATGCCGGCTTCGGCCGTGTCCACCGCTTTCTGGATGCTGATGGCCGAGTCATCGGCCTGCGCTTTGTTTTCAGCCACCATCTTGGCCAGCGTATCCCGGCCTTTATAGAAGGCGGGGCGCAGCTCGGACTTGATGCGCGCTTGCGTGCGGGCGACGTCGCCGACGGCGGTGGGGGCCAGGATGTCAGCGCGAATGCGCTTGTATTCCTGCAATTCTTTTTCAAACTCATCGAACATCTTGCGGTCATCGCCACGCGCAATCGTGCGGCGGTACTGTTCGATGCTTTCATCCAGCTGCTGATCGTTCTTCGGCAGCGCTTCCAACGCGGCGCGGCGTTCCTGATCGGTGTCGGCGTTGTAGGCGTCCTGCAGCACCACGAACCCCGCAAACCACGACGCGCGGATCGACGTGCTGTAGTAAATGCCCGGCACGGCGTCGGTATTGATCGTGGCGACTTCCGTTTCGATGTGCAGCAAGCGCCGGTAGTCCACCACCACCATCAACGCCATGATGGCCAGAATAACCAGGAAGCTGGCCAGGATGCGCTGGCGGAGTGTCAGATTCTTCATGCCGGGAGACCTTTGTGCGGACCAACGCTACAGCGCCCCCGAAGGGACGCCCCTGAATACCAAGGCGCGCGTTGCCGCGCGAGCCGACGTGCGCCCATTACGGGATGTGGAGATTTTCGCTAATTATTGCAAAGGCGGGTGGGGTCAGCCACGAAAAAACAAGGGAAACCCCTGCATTTTGGGCGCGATCGTCGGAAAAAAGCAAAGTTCGCTTACAAGCACTTGTTTTTTCCGCCGACCGTGCCTACCCGATTGGCGGTCAAGCCGCCGCCGTCCACAGCGCGTCTGGCAGGCGGGTATTGACCCAATCATTGGCCCCGGCCCCCGCCTGCTCGTAGGTGTGCGCCAGACGCAGCACTTCCAAGTCCGCTTGCGGCGGGCCGATCAACTGCATCCCCATTGGCAAGCCCTGCGCGCTGAAACCCACCGGCACGCTGATGACGGGGCAACCTGCCAGCGTCCACGGCGTAACCGTCTCCATCCAGCGGTGGTAGGTGTCCATGGGGCGCCCGGAAATGTGCTTGGGCCAGTCGAGCGTGACGTCAAATGGAAAGACCTGCGCCGATGGCACCGCCAGGAAATCGACGTCTTCGAACATCCGCAACACCGTCTGATACCAGGCGCTGCGCTCTTCAGTCGCCTGGTAGACCTGGCGCGCGGTCATGCCGTCCAGCCCTTCCACTTCCCAGATCACCGCGGGCTTCACGAGCTTGCGCGTCTCGGGGTTTTCAACCAGCGCGTGCAATTGGCCGCCCACCATCAGGTGGCGGTGCGCCAGCCACATGCGCCACAAGCGGTCGCCCGCGAACGGCACCTGGTAGTCGACGACATCACAACCCGCGGAACCCAGCTCGCCCAACGCCTGCGTGCACAGGTCCAGAATGCCCGGCTCCATGGGCAAGTACCCGTTCCAGTCGCCCAGCCAGCCGATACGCTTGCCGTGCATGTCCGCGTCCAACGGCGCGCTGAACTGCGCAGGGTCATCCCGCAGTGACAAGGGCGAACGCTTGTCGTGCCCCGCCATGACCGACAGCAGCAGGGCCACGTCGCGCGGGCTGCGGCCCATGGGGCCTTCGTACGACAACTGCTTCAAGAACACATCCGTCGACGGCCCGAATGGCACCCGGCCCGCCGACGGGCGCATGCCATATACGTTGCAGAACGCGGCCGGGTTGCGCAGCGAACCGCCGAAATCGCTGCCGTCGGCCACTGGCAACAGGCGGGCGGCCAGCGCGGCCGCCGCCCCGCCGCTGCTGCCGCCTGCGGTCTTGGCAGGGTCATAGGGGTTGCCCGTGGCGCCGTACACCGCGTTATAGGTATGCGAGCCCAAGCCGAATTCAGGCACGTTGGTGCGTCCGATGAAAATCGCGCCCGACGCGCGCACCCGCTCGATCATGATGGAATCGTGCGGCGTGACGTGGTCTTGGTAGACGGGCGAGCCCATCGACGTGACCATGCCGCGCACCGCCGTTAAATCCTTGGGCGCCTGAGGCATGCCGTGCATCCAGCCCAGCCATTGTCCCGAAGCCAGCTGGGCGTCGCGTTCGGCGGCTTCGCGCAGCAGCGTATCGGCATCGCGCCGGGCCACGATGGCGTTGAGCTTGGGGTTGACGCGGTCGATATGGGCCAGATAGGCGGCCATGACTTCGACACAAGACAGCTCGCGCCGCCGGATGGCGTCCGACAAGGCGTGGGCCGGCATGGCGACGATGGGATTCAAGCGGGCGGAATCGGCCGGCGTGGCGGGGGGCATGCGGGTCTCCTGGAGTGATCCTTGTTGTCAGCACGGCGGTCGCGTACGACGCCACTGCATATGATGGACGTCATGCTAATGGCGGGTCCGCTTGGACACAAGCTGGCAAATTCAGCCCTCTCGTGCTGTAAATGTCACGGAAATAAATGCTGCGCCAGGTGGTCGACAAACACGCGCAGCTTGGGCGACGCCTGGCGGCTGGCGGGCCATAGCGCCCACATCGTGCCGCTGCCGCGCGTGCGGTCCTCCATCACAATCTGCAATTGGCCTGCGGCCAATTCCCGGCGAATCGTGAAGTCGGGCAGGCAGACGATGCCCTGCCCGCCCACCGCCAGCGCAATCCGCATCTCTACGCTGTTGCACACCAAGGTCAACGGCAGCTCGGGCGGCGGCGCGTCCGGCCCCAGCTTCAACGGCCATTTCTCCAGCCGGCCCGTGGCCGGGTAGCGGTAATGCAAACAGGCATGGCGCAGCAGATCGGCCGCGCGCTTGGGCGTGCCGCGTTCGCGCAGGTAGTCAGGGGCTGCGGCCAGCACGCGGCGAAATGGCCCCAGCCGGCGGCGCTTCAGACCGGAGTCGTCCATCTCGCCGGTGCGCACCACCGCGTCATAGCCTTCGCCGATCACGTCGACCATTCTGTCGGTGAAATCCAGGTCCAGTTCTACCTCGGGGTAGTGGCGCATGAAGCTGGCGATGGTGGTGTCGAACAGCCCGCTGTAGCGCGGCAGGCTGACCCGCAGCTTGCCCTGCGGCGCATCGGACGCGGCGGACAATTCCAGCTCGGCCGCTTCGACCTCGCTCAGAATGCGGCGGCAACGGTCCAGGAATTTTTCGCCCTCGGGGGTCAGCGCGATATGCCGGGTGCTGCGATGAAACAGGCGCACCTTCAAGCGCGCTTCCATGCGCGCCACGCTCTTGCCCACGGCCGACGGCGACACGCCCAGCACACGGCCCGCTTCAGAAAAGCTGCGCGTCTCCGCCACCAGCACGAACACGCCGATGCCGCTCAAGCTATCCATCCCACGCACTCCCATGCAGCTATCAATGCAGATATCTATGCAGATATCAACGCAAACACCAATGCGGACATATTTGTCCGGAATCTTTGGAATCCTAGCCTATTTTTCTTTTATTACCCGGCCCCTATGCTTGGCCTCCCTGTGTATGGATGCCCCTGATGTCTACCCCCGCGACTGCGTCATCATTGACCCCCACGCCCTCCTCGCCCCCTTCACCCGCCCTGCCCGCCTCGCATCAACACCGATGGCTGCAACTGCTGTCCGCCTGCCTGACGGCGCTGCTGATACCCCTGTGCTTCACCGGCCCCGCCGTCGTGTTGCCCGCCATCAGCCACACGCTGGGCGGCACGCCTGTCGAGCTGAACTGGATCTTGAACGGCTACATCCTGGCGTATGGCAGCGTCATCATGGTGTCGGGCAGCCTGACCGACCTGTACGGACCGCGCCGGGTCTGGCTGTGGGGTCTGGTGGGGTTTTGCGCCGCCACCTTCGTGATTCCGTTTGTGCCCACGGCCGCTTGGATCGACGTGCTGCGGCTCCTGCAAGGCATGGGCGGCGCAGCCGCGTTCGCCGCTGCCATGTCATCGCTGGCGCCGCTCTTTCATGGTGTGGCGCGCACCCGCGCGTTCAGTTTGCTGGGCACCACCTTCGGCATCGGCTTGTCGTTCGGCCCGCTCGCGTCGGGGTGGATGGTGGAGGCGGCGGGCTGGGAATGGGTGTTCCTGGCCACGGGCGGCGTGGGCGTGCTGGGCGCCGTGATGGTCGCCATCAGCGTGCGCCCGGCTGCCGTGGCGGCGCACGGCCGGCTGGACTGGCCCGGCGCGCTCACGTTTACCGGCGCGCTTGGCTTCTTCACCTACGGCATGCTGCTGGCGCCCGAAGCCGGCTGGGCAGATGTGCACGTCATCGGCACGCTGCTCGCCTCCGTGCTGCTAGCCGTGGCGTTCGTGCGCATCGAGCGCCGCGTCGCCCGCCCCATGCTGGACCTGAGCTTGTTTCGCAGCTCGCGCTTTGTGGGCGTGCAGGTGCTGGCGGCGTCCCCCGCGTTTTTGTTCATCGTGCTGATTGCGCTCTTGCCCAGCAGCTTCATCGGCATCGACGGCTACAGCGCCTGGGAGGCCGGGCAGTTGATGATCGGCCTGGCCGCGCCGTTGCTGATCGTGCCGTTCGTGGCCGCGCTGCTGACGCGCTGGTTCCAGCCCGGCGTACTGTCGGCCGTCGGCTTGATCGCCGTGGCCATCGGCCTGTTGTGGCTAGCCAGCATCATGACGACCGGCGCGGTGGGGTTGTGGCTGCCCATGTGCCTGATCGGGATCGGCATCGGCCTGCCGTGGGGCTTGATGGATGCGATGGCAGTCAGCGTCGTCGACGCGCGCAATGTCGGCATGGCGACCGGCATCTTCAACACCGTACGCGTGTCGGCGGACGGCGTGGCGATTGCGGTGGTCAGCGCCCTGCTGGCTGGGTTGATTCAGACGCAGCTGTCGGCAGCGCTGCCCGGCGCCACCGATGCCCCTTCCCTGTTGATGGCGGCAAATCGCGCAGCGCTGGGCCAGCTGGAGGAAGCCGCGGCGCTGCTGCCGGCCGAGCCACTGCATACCGGATTGACGGAGATTCCGCAGACGCCGGCGGCAGCACCGAGCAGCGGCCTGAGCGCTATTGCGCTGCTGCAACGCACGTATGACGACGCCTTCCGCGTGGTGCTGCATGTGTTGGCCGGCATCGCGCTGTTGACCGCGCTGGCGATCTACGCGTTGCTATGCCGGCGTGAGCGCATCGCGTCGCGGCACGGGGCGCTGGCCACTGACCGAACCGCTGCCCGTGCCGTATCGCCGCAGCAGAGCAACCGGTGCTAATCCACCCGCCACCAGCTTGGCAGCAGACCACGCACTTTGGCGCGCCGGTAGCGGTCGTCGATCAGATGCACCGTGCCTACATCCTGTTCGGTGCGGATCACGCGGCCCGCTGCCTGCACCACCTTTTGCATGCCGGGATACAGGTAGGTGTAGTCGTAGCCGTTCTCTTCGCCATAGCGCAAGTCCATGGCCCGCTTCATGTTTTCGTTCACCGGGTTCACTTGCGGCAGCCCCAGCGTGGCGATGAAGGCGCCGATCAGGCGCTTGCCCGGCAAGTCCACCCCTTCGGAAAACGCGCCGCCCAACACCGCAAAGCCCACGCCTTGGCCCGTGTCGGTGAAGCGCGCCAGAAACGCCGCGCGGTCGGCTTCGCCCATGCCCGGCGTCTGCAACCAGATCGGCACGCCCGGATGGCGCTCGCGCATCAGGTCCGACACCTGCCGCAAGTAATCAAAGCTGCTTAAGAAGCCCAGGTAGTTGCCCGGCCGGTCGGCGTACTGGCTGGCGATCAAGTCGACGATAGGCGCAAGCGACCGTTCGCGGTCGCGATAGCGCGTAGACACGTTACCCACCACGCGCACCGCCAGTTGCGCCGCTTGAAACGGTGCGGCCACGTCGATCCACGGGGTGTCTTTCGGCAACCCTAGCGTGTCGCGGTAGAACTGCTGCGGGCTGAGCGTGCCGGAGAACAGCACCGTCGCGTGCGCCGCCGCGTAACGCGCCGCCAGATACGGCGCCGGAATCACGTTGCGCACGCACAAGGTTGAAGGCCGCGTCTTGGCGCTGGCCACGCCCACGTCGGACAAGGTCACATCGAACAACGCGTGCGAGCCAAACTGTTCGGCCAGGCGCATGAATTGCAGCGCCTGGAAATAGAAAACAAGCACCGGGTCATCTTGCGGCAACGGGGTTTCCGCCATGGATTCCATGATGGCGCCCACCGCCTTTTGCACGGCAGACAGCACCCCAGGCGCCACCATCTCATAGGCCTGATAGCGTTCGGTCTGCTTCTTGTTCAGGGCATTCCAGGACCGCTGCAAGCCGTCCAGCGGTTTCTTCAACGCTTTGGACGCGGCATAGCGCGCCGCCGACAACGACGCCTGATCCAGCTCGCCCGTGTACATGCGGCGCGCGCGGTCAACCAGGTTGTGCGCCTCGTCGACCAGCACCGCCACCTTCCACTGATACGCCTGCGTCATGGCATACAGCATGGCCGATGAGTCGTAATAATAGTTGTAGTCACCCACGACCACATCGCTCCAGCGGATCAGCTCTTGCGACAGGTAGTACGGGCAAACCTGATGTTCACGCGCCGTGGCGCGCACGGTGGGCGCATCCAGCCGCACGTGTTGCAGCGCCGCTACGCGCGCTTCAGGCAGGCGGTCGTAAAAGCCCTGCGCGAGCGGGCAGGAATCGCCGTGGCAAGCCAGGTCAGGGTGTTCACAGGTTTTGTCGCGCGCTTGAAGATCCAGCACGCGCAAGCCGGGCGCCGCGGGCTGGGCGTTCAGCGTGTCCAGGGCCTCAATGGCCAAACCGCGGCCCGAGCCTTTGGCCGCCAGGAAGAACACCTTGTCCAGCCCCGTGCCGGGGCTGGCTTTGAGCAGCGGGAAGATCGTGCCCAAGGTCTTGCCAATGCCGGTGGGCGCCTGCGCCATCAGGCAACGGCCATCGCGCGCCGTGCGGTACACGGCAACCGCCAGGTCGCGCTGGCCAGCGCGAAACTCTCCGTGCGGAAACGCCAGCTTTTCCAACGCCGCATCACGCGTCTGACGATGCGCAAGCTCGGTCTTGGCCCATGCCAGGAACCGATTGCATTGCTCTTGGAAGAACGTGGCAAGTTCTGCTGCCTGGTGCGTTTCCACCAGCACCGTCTCTTCTTCGGTGACCACATTGAAATACACCAGCGCCACGCGCACCTGCTCCAACCCGCGCGCTTGGCACAGCAGATGGCCGTAGACGCGCGCTTGCGCCCAGTGCACCACGCGGTGATTCTCACGCACGCTGTCCAACGAACCGCGATACGTCTTGATCTCTTCAAGCTGATTGGCCGCGGGGTCATAGCCATCAGCGCGGCCCCGCACCAGCAAGGCGTCATGCTGGCCGGACAGCGCCACTTCGGTTTCGTAGTCCGGGCCACGGCGGCCCGTGACGACGGCATGGCCCGCCATGCCTTCCAGCCCCGTCGGGGCGGGCGTGAAGCGTAAATCCAAATCCCCCGCCCGCGCGGTGAATTCGCACAGCGCGCGCACCGCTACGGCGTAGCTCATGCCGCGCCCTCCTGCCAGCTGACATGGCAGACGCGCACGGGCATGCCGTGCGACACGCAGTACTGTAGCCAGCGGATCTGGTTATCTTGCAATTTGTCGCCCGGCCCCTTGACCTCGATGAGTTCATAGCGGCGCTCGGCCGGCCAAAAGCGAATCAAGTCAGGCAAGCCCGAACGGTTGGTTTTGACGTCGCGCAGCAGCCGCGTGAAATACAGCTTCAGGTGCGTGGCGGGCAGGCAATCCAGCGCTTGCGCCAGCAGCCCTTCGGACAAGGCGCCCCAGAACACGAACGGCGACTGCACACCCGCCTTGTCCGCGTAACGCTGCAAGATCACGTCGCGATAAGCCGGCGTGTCCAACTGCGCCAGACAATCCGCGAACTGGGCGACGCGGCGTTGATGAAAATCGGGTGCGTCCAGATCGGCGGGGCCGCGCTGGAAAGGATGAAAGAACGCGCCCGGCAATGGTGCGAACACGGCGGGCCAGCACAGCAGCCCAAACAGCGAATTGATCAGCGCGTTTTCCACGTAATGCACCGGCGCGTCGTCTTGATGCAGATGGTCGCGCGTGACGAATTCCACGGCCGCAGGCGCGGCCGGGCGCGGCAACACCAAATCGGTACGCAGCAACGCGGGCGCCGCCGGCCGGGCCGGTTTGCCCTTGCCCGCGCTGCGATACAAGCGCGGCAGCATGCGCGCCACGCGCTGGCTTTCTTCTTCGCTTTCGGGTGCGTCTTGCGCCAGCAGCGCCAAGGCCAGCGCATCGTCAAACCGCCCCATGCGTTCATGGACCCGAATACGCCGATGCCGCGCGCCGGGGTAGGCGCAACGTTCGTACGCGGCTTGCGCTTCAGGCCACTGCTGCGCGCGTTCACACGCGAGTCCGATTCGCAGCAAGACCTTGGCGCGCCGCTTTTCCAGCCAGGGGTTCTGGCTGGCGCAGGCATCCACCGCCTGTAGCAGCGCGCCCACGTCCGCGCCTTCATCCAGCGCCGCCCGGCACGCCTGCAAGGCCAGGTAGCCATCGACATCCGCACGCGTTTGAAACGCGCGGGACGACGCCTCGAACGGCACGGCCTCGTACTGGAACACCCCTAAGTCGGCCAGCACGAATTCCGACCAGTCTTGATAAAGGTTGCCAAAGAACATCAGCCGAAAGCGTTCGCAGAGATCGCCCACCGTCACGCGCCAGACGGGCTCGTCCGCCGCGGGATTCCAGGACGGATAGGCCTTGGGTTCAGGCTGCAAGACGCGTAGGGCTTCCAGCAGATCCCCCTTGCGCGCCGTGGCCTTGACGGGCGCATCGGCAAACATCTTGCCCAGTTCTGGCTTCGTATGCAGGGTGAAGAGTTCGTCCAGCGACATGGGCGCGTGCGCATCCAGCCACCCCAGCGCCACCAGCGGCACGGCGGCGGCTTCGGTGCTTTCGATTTCCTCGTACACCAACCGGCTGGCGCGAAACCACGGCCCGCGCCGCATCAGCATGCGCACCATCAACGCCTGCGACGGCTGCGGCAAGGCCGCAAAATCGGCCAGGAAGCGCCGTTCAGTGGCGTCCAGCAGATCGGCGTAGCGGTCAGAGACCCACGCCAAGGCGCGCTGGAAATTGTGCAGGTAGTAATAGCGGTGCGGGGGAAACATGGGCCTGGCCAGATAGCTGGGTATTTATCCAGTAATCATAGCAGGCGCATCCGCAGCCAGTGGCGGAAATAGTGCTGGATTTGGCACGGCATTCAGCAGCACATTCAGCCCCCCCCTTCAGCACCCCCTTCAGCACGCCCTTCAGCACCCCCTTCAACGCTGCGGGTGCCGCACGATGTTGAAGCCTTCGTCCGCCCCTGGCTCCACGAAGTACGCGGTGATCGCGTCGTACTGCTCGTCCGTGGTCGTGAACGGATGCGCGCCCGATGCGTTTCGCGCTTGCAGCCGGGCTTTGCACACCGCGTCAGAAGCGTCCAGGTAATGCAGCTGGTGCGGGCATCCGGCCTGCTCGGCCACCTGCCGCAACCATTCACGGCTGCGGCGGGTGTTGGCCGGAAAGTCCAGCACCACCGACAACCCTGCCCCGACCAGCGCCGCCACATGGCTGCCCATCGCGTTGCGCAGCCGGCTCGCGCACCGCGCGTAGTCGGTGATGTCCACGATTTCCCCCGGATACAACGCCGCCAGCCAGCTGTCTTCGCTGATCAACAGCGTACCGGGCTGCGCGGCCAGCGCTGCCGCCAGCGTGGATTTACCCGCGGCGATCTTGCCGCAAAGAAAATGCAGCGTGGGCGTGGAAAAAGCGGCAGGACTTGAAGGATTTGATGACGTCATGAAGGGCTCTCCGTTTGAAAAAACAAGCAAAAGGCGAGCCCACAAAAAACCCGCCTCTTGGCGGGTTTGTGTAGCGATGTTCCGACGCGCGCTAACCCACCATGATGGTAATGGTGGTAATAATCAGGGCGAACGGGGTCAGGGGTCGGCGCATGAAGCAGAGCTTGCGCCTGACGACGCCGCGTGTCAATTCCCTCAGAAAAACAAAACGGCGCTGGAAAGCCTGAGCTTTCCAGCGCCGCGGGTTCGCATCGGTTCGCAAATTCGCAAAGCGATGCTGGCCGGGACCTGCCGCCGCTTAACGCGTCGGCTGAGCCGCCGCGCCTACGTCCTTGCGCACCTTGGCCACATCCGAAGCGCTGACTGCCGCCCCCTTGTTGCCCCAGCTTGCGCGCACGAAGGTCACCACGTCAGCCACTTCCTTGTCGGTCATGCGCCAGTCAAAGCCCGGCATGGCGTAGGCCGTGGGAGCCGCCGTCGTGCCCGGCATCTGGGCGCCCTTCAACACGATGTGAATCAGCGACGTCGGGTCCGCCGAATTCACCGTCGAGCTCAGCGCCAGTTGCGGGAACGTTTCGGTGTAGCCCTTGCCGGTGCTGCGGTGGCAGGCCGCGCAGTTGTTCAGGAAGGCCATGGCGCCGTCGCCCTTGTCCTTACCCGTACGCAGCGCTTGGGCCACGGACTCGTCGTACGCCAACGGCTTGGTGGCGTCCTTGTTGACCGGCGGCAAGCTCTTCAGATACACCGCGATGGCGTTCAGGTCAGCATCGGTCAGATGCTGCGTGCTGTCTTCCACCACTTGCGCCATGCCGCCAAAGGCTGCCGAATGGCCGTTGCGGCCCGACTTCAGGAAGACGGCAATGTCTTCCTTCGTCCAGCTGCCCAGGCCGTCGGTAACGTCGCCGCGCAGGTTCTTGGCCAGCCAGCCTTCGACCACACCGCCCGACAAGAAGGCAGAACCGTCCTTGTCGCTCAGCGCCTTTTCTTGCAAGGCGACGCCGCGCGGCGTGTGGCAGGTGCTGCAATGGCCCAGGCCTTCCACCAGGTACTGGCCGCGCAGCAAGGCTTCGCGGTCAGCGCCCTTCAGGTCGCTTGTGGCGGGGCCGGTGACGACGTCGGGCGCAAACATCCAGCGCCACACGGTCAAGGGCCAGCGCATCGACATCGGCCACGAAATATCCGTGTCCTTGTTTTCCTGCTTGACCGGTTCCACCCCATGCATGAAGTACGCGTACAGCGCCTTCACGTCATCCGGCGTGACCTTGGCGTATGCCGTGTACGGCATGGCCGGATACAGCGAATGCCCGTCCTTGGCCTTGCCGTGGCGCACGGCCAGGTCGAAGTCTTCGTACGTGTAGTTGCCGATACCGGTGTCTTTATCGGGCGTGATGTTGGTCGAATAAATCGTGCCCAACGGCGACTCGATACCCAGCCCACCCGCAAAGGGCTTGCCGCCTTTGGCCGTGTGGCAGGCGATACAGTCACCGGCGCGCGACAGGTATTCGCCCTGCTTGATCATCTGCGCATCGGGCGCGGCGGGCGTGCCGTCGGCGGCGAACGCCGCGCTTGCGACCAGGGCCGAAAAGGCCGCAACAATGGTTTGCTTCAACATTGTTCCGTCTCCTTAAGCCTGGACCAGCGGGCCGGGGTTCTTCAGATACTGGTCGCGAATTGCCTGCGCGGCCCAGTAAGCCAGGGCGCCCACCAGACCGGTCGGGTTGTAGCCCATGTTCTGCGGGAACACGCAAGCGCCCATCACGAACACGTTCGGCACATCCCAGCTTTGCAGGTACTTGTTGACCACGCTTTCCTTGGGGTTCGAGCCCATGATCGCGCCACCCGTGTTGTGCGTGCTCTGATACACGCGCGTGTCATACCGCGCGCCCTTCTTGCGCACCGCCACGAAATGCTTCTCGGGGTTCATGGCCTTGGCCACGGTCTCCATGCGCTTGCCCATATAGCCCAGCATGTCGAACTCGTTGTCATGCCAGTCGAAGGTCATGCGCAGCAGCGGCTGGCCGTAGGCGTCCTTGTAGGTCGGGTCCAGCGACAGATAAGCGTCGCGGTACGACATCACCGAACCCGAAATGCCGATGGTCATGAAGCGCTGATAAGCGTCCTGCACGCCGGCCTTCCAGGCGGTGCCCCACGACGGCGTGCCCGGCGTCGTCGGCGTCTGCTTGATCGGACGGCCGCCGTAGCGCACGTGGCGGATGCTGGCGCCGCCCACAAAGCCCAGGGGGCCGTGGTCGAATTGGTCGCCGTTCAAATCGTCCATGCCCACGCCGCCCGCGCCGGTACCCACGAACGGGTTCAGCTGGGTGCCCTTGGGCAACAGCACGTTGACCGCGCCGTTCATCTGGTACGCATAGTTCTTGCCGACCACGCCTTCGTTGGTCTTGGGGTCATACGGCTTGCCGATGCCCGACAACAGCAGCAGACGCACGTTGTGCATCTGGTAGGCCGACAGGATCACCAGATCGGCCGGCTGGTCGATTTCGCGGCCTTGGGCGTCGATGTACGTCACACCGATGGCCTTCTTGCCCGTCGAATCCAGGTTGACCTTGATGACTTGCGAATGCGTGCGCAGTTCGAAGTTGGGCTTTTTCAGCAGCACCGGCAGAATCGTCGTCTGCGGCGATGCCTTCGAATACATGTAGCAGCCGTAGTTTTCGCAGAAGCCGCAGAAGTTGCAGGGGCCAAGGCGTACGCCATACGGGTTCGTGTACGGACCCGACGCGTTGGCGGCGGGCGCCGGATACGGATTGAACCCGACCTCGCGCGCGGCCTTCTCAAACAACTGTGCGCCATAGGTGTTGGGCAGCGCCGGCAGCGGGAATTCCTTGCTGCGCTTGCCTTCCAGCGGGTTGCCGCCTTCAACGATCTTGCCGTTCAGGTTACCGGCCTTGCCCGACGTGCCGCACACGTATTCGAACTTGGAGAAGTAAGGTTCCAGTTCGTCGTAGGTGACGCCGAAGTCCTGGATGGTCATGCCTTCCGGAATGAACTTCTTGCCGTAGCGGGTTTCGTAGCGCGTGCGCAGTTCCAGCTCTTCCGGCAACACGCGATAGTGCATGCCGTTCCAGTGAAAGCCCGCGCCGCCCACGCCCGTACCCAGCAGGAACGAACCGTTCTGGCGGTAAGGCACCGCAACGTCATCCACGCCATGGCGGATCGTCACGGTTTCTTTGGACAGGTCCTGGAACAGCTTGCCGCGCACGGAGTACGCCAGCTCGTCGATGACCTTGGGGTATTCAGCGTCCTTCGGGGTGTCTTGCATGCCGCCGCGTTCCAGCGCCAGCACGTGCAAGCCCGCTTCGGTCAGTTCCTGACCCAGGATCGCGCCGGTCCAGCCGAAACCGACCAGTACCGCATCTACTTTGTCTTTCTTGATCGCCATGATTAACCCTTCTCCCCAGAAATCGACACGGGGCCATAGGGGTACTTCACGTTGGGCTGGTCAACCCAGTCCATATAGTCGGCGCGCGCGCCGGGAAAGCCCACCATCTTCCAACCCACCATGTTCTTGTTGCCGCCGTAGATCGGATCGGCGAAGAAACCTTCTTTGGTGTTGGACAGCAGGAAACTGAAGAACGTCTTGGAAGGCACGCTTTCGAACTCGATCTTGCCGCCTTGCAGATCCTTCAGAATCTGCTCCTGCAAGCCTTTATCCAGTTCGGCGTACACCTTGCCGTGCGTCTTTCCGCACCAGGCGTCGCAGGCTTCGATGCCGTGACGATAGACCTCGCGCGGATTCTGGTTCAGCTGATAACCCAGTTCCGGCACCTGGTCAGGGTGGAACGGGCCTTGCATGTACCAGAGCTTGCCGTGGCCGAACGGCGTCTCCATCTGACGATCAATGAATTCCGGCACACCCGCTTCGATCGCGCCCGGACCATATTGGTCGGCGGGGATCAGGTGATCCACCGCGGCAACGATGAAGGCCCATTCGGGCTTGGTGAAATAGGTGGGCTCGTAAGGCTTGGCCTGGGCGACCTTGCCATCTGCCGCGTTGGTACAGCCGGTGGTGAGTGCACCTACCGCCAACGTCGACGCCGGCACAATGGCCAGCGCCTGCAGAAACCGCCGGCGCGGCTTTGCATCATCTGTCATAGACATCTCCGTGAATATTCCAAGTTGTCCTAGCGCGCTACCGAACATGAACCCTGGAAACACGAACTGCCGAGCTAGTGACAACACGCTCTGTGCTGCTGAAATCGAACCTGCTCTTGAAAAGGGACGTAAGAGAAGGTGCACGCATTATGCGCCCAGAAACGCATCTGATCTGCTCGAATGACCAGATCAGTTTCAATTTCTTGACATGGAAAAGTGTTTTGCTTTAAGGACAACGTAAGAAGCCCGCAAAAGCGGGCTTTTCTGACAGCAAGGTGAATGGATTCTGTATATTCCGCGACAGGAACCCTCACGGAAAACGAGCATGAGCGACAACAACACGAAGGTCTGGAAAAGTTCGACGACCACCCGCAGCTGGAGTTCCACCACCGACCTGACGCCGGAACAACAAGCCAGCATCGAAGAATTGCTGGACAGCAAAATGGACGGCGTCAGCGTGTCGGAAAAATGGAGCTACGCCGGCACTGAAAACGGCGAGACGTTCAAGGTCGACATCGACAACGGCGCAGTCACCGTGAACGGCCGCCGCTACGACAGCCTGGACGACGTCCCGCGCGCGGAGCGCGAACGCATCGAAGCGTTGCGCAGCGGCCAGGGGATGGAAGGCTTGTGGGGAATGTTGAAAAGCGCCGGCGTGGACGTGAGCGAGCTGGGTGGCGGCGCGGCGGCGCGTAGCGGCAAGCCCGCGTTCACGATTGAAACTGAAGGAGAAGCCGCCGATTCGCCCGCCGCCACGACGACGCGGCCCATATCACGAGCGATGCCGCTATCGCCCCCGGCCATCAACGCGGGCTCTGCCCTGTCGCCCGGCGCGGTGCCGGCTCGTGGCGGATTTCGCCGCACATTATTGATTGGCATCGCCATCGGCCTGGGGCTGTGGGTGGCGCGGGCGCTGAATCTGTTTTAAGACTAGCGGCGAGCAATTAGCGCATTCAGCATATTCAGCTCATTCGGCACATGCAGCGGGCTCAGCGCATTCAGCACATTCAGCGCGCTCAGCGCATTACGTCGTAGTCTGCACATGCAGACGGCTGGACTTGCAGCGGTGCAGCGCCCGGTAGTATTCCAAGGGCCGCCCGTTAGACCCATACGCAATCGACTCGATGCGCAGCAACGGCTCGGCGCTGGCCATGCCCAGCAATTCGCAGGTTTGCGCATCGGGCGCCACCGCATCGATCCACCGTTCAGCGCGCACGATGCGCAGGCCATATTGACGGCGCAGCACGTCATACAAAGAGCGGTTTTCCAAACGGGCGCGGTGCAGGCCCGGGGCAAGATCCGCGGGTACCGCCGTTTCCACCAGCAGCTGCAATTCCCCATCGACACTGCGCAGGCGCTTTAACGCCACCACCATGTCCGCTTCGGTCAACACCAACGACGACGCTTCTTGCGCAGTCGGCGCACGCAATTCCTGCATCAGCACTTGCGTGCGCACCGTGCGGCCCTTGCGCGCCATTTCATCTGAAAAGCCCAGCACGGTCGACACGAAGTCCTCATCGCGTTCGCGCGCCGACACGAAGGCGCCCTGCCCTCGGATCTTGTAGATGAGCCCATTGCGCACCAGATCGGCCAAGGCCTCGCGCACCACGATCCGGGAAATGCCGTACTGTTCGCCGAACTCGGCCTCGGTGGGCAGTTTGGCGCCTACCGGCAGTTCGCCCTGAAGTATCTTGCCGCGCACCACATCCCGGAACTGCGTCCAGAGCGGTGCGCCCGCGTTGCGGTCCAGGGTGTCTTGGGGGGAAATGGAGCTGCTCATGTCGTGATGGGGCTTGAAATCGAATCCGCAGGCAAGGCGGCGTTCGGGCTGGCCCCCAACGCCCCCTTGCTTGCGGCAAGGTCTACAAAATGCCGGTCACGCAGGGTGGCGGCGCAGGCCAGCCACTCTTCGCGCCGGCGCGTGGCGCTCCAGCCCAGCGCCGCGGCGGCCACATCGGCCAATTCTTCCAACAGCGCGGCGCTCACGCGCCCGCCTATCGCCAACAAGGTGCGGCGGATCACCAGATCAGCCAGATGCCTCACCCCGGTGTCCTGGCACAGCATGCGGATCTCGGCTGCCGAATAGGCCGGCGCGTGCTGCAAGGGCGTATCGCCCGCCGCCGCAAAGGCCTGCGCCAACGCGGCGGCACGAGAACCGTAGCGGTCCCCCAGCGCCGCGATGCGCGCGCGCGGCAGGCCCGATTGCGCCTGCACGTCGTCTATCCAGAGGCCCCGCTTGGCGCCATCCAAGGCCCAGTCCGCGCCACCGCCTATGGGCAGCGCTTCGGTCGAGCGCAGCCGCGGCCGGCCCAATTGCGCCAACACGTGATTAGCGGCTAGCTCGGCCAGCGAGCGGAAGGTGGTCCACTTGCCGCCGACCAGGCATATCAACGGTACGGTGCGCACCGCGTTTGGCGGATCGACCGCCACCGCATGGCTGCGAGAAATCTGCCCGGGCTTGTCGGCATCAGACTGCGCCAACGGGCGCACGCCGACGTAAGTGTAGACCACGTCTTTGCGCGCAAAGTGCAGGCGCGGAAAGACCTCGCCCAGCACCTCCAGCAGGTAATCAATTTCGGCCGGTTCGGTCGCCGCCAGGTCAGGATCATCAACCGGAATGTCGGTTGAGCCCACCAGCACGCGGTCCATGAACGGGTAGACGATGCAGACGCGCCCGTCCGATGCCTCGAAGTACGCCATGCGTCCGCCCAGCGCCGTGCGCAAAGCCGGATGGTCCAGTATCAGATGCGATCCCTTCGTGCCCATGACGCGCGAGCCCGCCCCCTCCAACGCACTGGCCGACCGGTCCAGCCAGGCGCCGGTGGCGTTGACGACGGTATCAGCAGTGACGTCCACGGTCTCGCCGGTGATCTCGTCGCGCAAGCTGAGCGTCTTGCCCCGGCAGGCCGTCACGCAGCAATAGTTGGCGGCAAGCGACGCGGCGTGGTCCGCGTGCGCATCTGCCATCAATTCCAGAATCAGCCATTCGGGATGGCTGATCCAGGCATCAAAGTAAGTGGCCGTCCAGCGCACGGTGTTGCGGAAGAGGGCAGCGTCCGCAACCGGCGTGCGGGCAATGCGATGGCCCGGCATTACGCGCTGGCGCCGCCCCAGGCGGTCGTAAAGCCGCAAGCCCAGCGCCACAACGAACAGGCCTCGGGCGCCGGGCGTTGCCGCAAACCCCGCAAAGCGCAGCACGCTGCCCAACAATCCGCCAAAGCGGCTGGACAACGGCACCACCGTTTCCAGCGGGTGCACCAGATGCGGCGCATTGCGCAGCAGCAGATTGCGTTCGCGCGTGGCTTCCGCCACCAGCCCGAACGCACCGCTTTCCAAATAGCGCAGCCCGCCGTGAATCATTCGCGACGGCGCACTGCTGGCGCCGGCGGCGAAGTCGCCCTTGTCCACGATCAGGCAGTCAACACCTTGCAGAGACAGGTCGCGGAATACGCCGACGCCATTGATGCCTGCGCCCACGATCACCGTTGAAAAGTGGCGGCCCGCAAGCGTGGCGGGGCGCACATAGGGCAAGCAATCCGGCGCGATTTCCGGTCTGCTGCCCGGCGACGTTTCCGGCACATTGGCGGCCATCATGGTGCGGACCTTGCAAGCTGTTCGAAGGCGGGCGCCATGCTGCCGATCAACGCTTCAAACCCGGCGAAGTATTCCGCATGCGCGTGCTCGGCAGCCGCGTCGGGCGCGACCGCAACGCAGCGCACCGGCAGCACATCGTCCGCGCACGCCCCCTGCGATAGCGCCGCATAGCCCGCCGCACCGCGCGCGCCGGTCTCATCGTCGCCACAGCGTTGCACGGGGTGCCCCATAAAATTCGCCAGCAGTTGCACCATCCGGGGATCGCGTGCGCCGCCGCCCAACGCCGCCACGACCGCGCTCGCACCCGCGCCGTTGTCTGCCCGCACGCCCAGGCCTCGCGCCGCCAAGCGCTTCAAGTGCCAGGCATGCAAGGCCACCACCGCGTCGACGACAGCGCGCGCCATGTGGGCGCGGCCATGGTGTCCCTTCAAGCCCACGAAGCCGGCCGTAGCGCCCGCCGCCACCCCGCCCCCATTGATGAAGGGCAGAAAGCGCAAGCCCTCCGCGCCCAGCGGCATCGACATGGCGCAGTCCACCACGGCCGCCGTAGAGACTGCCGCCGCGGCGACGGCCGCCTCGGTATCGACCGCCGCCGTATCGTTGAACGGCATGGTTCGCGCCAGCCAGGCCACGTTGGCCATCGACGACGGGCTGTTCTCTAGATACAGCCGATGGCTGGCTGGCCCATACCGCACGATGGCGCCCACGTCAGGCTTGGGCTCGCGCGCGGGCGCCACCACCGCGTTCACGCACCACGTGCCAAACACCGCCACCGCGTGGCCGCTCTTTACCGCGCCCACCGCCGCCAGCGACGCCAGCAGATCAATCGCGCCGACTGCGATAGGCAGCCCCGCGGGCAAGCCGCAAGCCGCCGCGCGTGCAGGCAGCAGATGCCCAATCACCGTGCCAGACGGCACGATGGGCGGCAATGCGCGCGCCATCAGGTCTGACAAGCCAGCCGCCTCAAACGCCATCGCTGACCACGCGCCCGTTTCCAAGGACAGCAAGCCCGCCGTGCTGACATCACTGGCATCCGTCGCGGCCTGGCCGCTTAACAGAAACGTCAGGTAGTCCTTGGCAAACAGCAGCCGCCGGATCTTCCGGTGTTCGCCGCTCTGCACCTTGAACAGTTCGGCGGCGATCAGGCTGGATTGGCCCGCCCAGGGCCGGCAACCCACCTCCTGATACAGGGCGTCGCCCCAACGCTGCGCCATGGCGCGGGCGCGAGCGGCGGCGCGCTGGTCAGTGGAAGCCACTGCCCGCCCCGCCAACAACCGCCCCTGTTCGTCCAGCGCATAGAGCCCGGCGCCATGGCCCGTGCAGCTCAAGGCGCGCAGGTTTGCCACGCGCGGCCCCAACTGGTCGGCCACGCTGCGCAGCGCGTGCATCAGTGCGGATTCGATGGCGTCCGCGCTCAGCTCGCACCCGCCGCCTGGCAAGTGCGTATACGGCAACGCGCCCCCGGAAGCGGCCAGCGTAGCCCCCGTCCCGGCCTCGAAGGCAACTGCCTTCAGGCCCGTGGACCCCATGTCGATACCCAGGAATATGTCGGCGTTCATGTTATGACATTGTCTACAGATATTTTTCGCAGGATAGCAGTGTTTCCCCTAGTAAAAGAAATAATTACGCTGCCATATAGTTCAGTCGATGTCATAACAACGAGTGAGCCAATTAGGCCCACCAACCGGGTATCGGAGCCACCAGGCATTGGATCAATGCGAGGAAAAGGAGCGCAACATGAGAAGAGATTTCTTGAAGACCGTAGCTGCTGCGGGCGCCAGCCTGGCAGGAGCCAATGCCTTTGCCCAAAGCGCGCCCGCGGCGCAAGGAACCGGGCTGAAAGGCGCCAGCAACGACGTGTATGTGATGAACGTCATGGTGTCCGGGGTGGAGTACTGGTTCCCGGTGTACGAAATGATGAAACAGCTGGGCCAGACCCTGGGCGTGAAGACGCGCTATTCCGGCACGCCGGAGTACGACGTCAACAAACAGCTGGCCTCGTTTGAACAAGAGCTGGCCCGCAAGCCCGCTGGCATCCTGCTGCATCCGATGAACCCTGACCCCTTCATCGAACCCATCAACCGCGCCGCCGCCATGGGCATCCCGGTCGTTACCTTCGCGGCCGACTCCCCCAATTCCAAGCGCGTGTCGTTCGTGACGTCAGACAACGAACGCGAAGGCGTGCAAGCCGCCGACGCCATTGCGGGCGCGCTTGACGGCAAGGGCGATTACGCCGTGCTGGAGAACCCGGGCCAGGACAATCACGACCGCCGCATCGCCGCCTTCATCAACCGCATGAAGACCAAGTACCCGGGCATGAAGCTCGTGGGCCGCGCGGCCAGCAATCAAGATCCCAACAAGGCGTATCAAGCCACCTTGAGCCTGGCGCAAGCCAATCCCAACCTGGCCGCGCTCTTCATGCCCGAGGCGAATTCGGCGCTGGGCGCCGCCCAGGCCAGCATCGAGACCAAGAAGAACATCAAGGTGCTGTGTTGCGACGTCAACGCAAAGATTCTGGACATGATCAAGTCGGGCGAGGTCTATGGCGCGGTCAATCCGAACCAGGGCGTGCAGGGCTACATGGGCATGATGCTGCTGTTCCTGGCGCGCAACCAGCAACTGATCGACCCCATGAACGACGCCAAGCGCAATGGCACCAATCCCATGGCGGTGCCGTTCCTGGACAACGGCCTGTCCATTGTCAGCAAGGCCAACGCCGACGACTTCTACTGGGATAAATACCTGGCCCGCCGCGGCACCAAGGGCATTAACGAATGAGCGCCCCCCCGCCACTGCTGGCGCTGCACGGCATCGCCAAGCGCTTCGGCGCGTCGCGGGCGCTGGCCGGCGTGCACTTCTCGCTGCAACGGGGCGAAATCCACGCCCTGTGCGGCGAGAACGGCGCGGGCAAGTCAACGTTGATGAAGATCATCGACGGCATCTACACGCCCGACGAAGGCGACATCCATCTGGATGGCGAACGCGTGGTCATCCATGGCCCCGCGCACGCCATGCAACTGGGCATCGGGCTGGTCCACCAGGAAATCGCGCTGTGCGGCGACGCCACGGTGGCGGAAAACATCTTCATGCCGGAAATTTCCACGCGCCCGCGCGCCTGGATGGACTTCGCCAGCCTGAATGCGCGCGCAGCCCAAGTGCTGGCCCGGCTGGGGCAAGACATCGACCCCGCGCGGCGCGTGGACGACCTGGGCATTTCCAGCCAGCAACTGGTGGAAATCGCCAAAGCGCTGACGCTGAACTGCAAGGTGCTGATCCTGGACGAACCCACCGCAGCGCTGACCGAAGTGGAGTCCGCCGCCCTCTTTCGCGTCTTGCACGACCTGAAGGCGCAAGGCATCGGCATCATCTATATCAGCCATCGCATGGCCGAGATCTTTCAACATTGCGATCGCGTCACCGTGTTGCGCGACGGGCGCGACGTACTGTGCGCCCCGCTTGCGGACTTGACTCCCGATGCGCTGGTGCGCGGCATGGTCGGGCGGGACTTGGGCAGCTACTACCCGCCCAAGCAGGGCGATCACGTGGGCGATCAGGTGGGCGATCAGGTGGGCGATCCGGTGGGTGATCACTTGGGCGATCACAACGACGACGCCCCGCTGCTGCAAGTCGACAACATTGCCGACGGCGTTGCCGTGCACGGCATCTCGTTCACGCTCAAACGCGGGGAAATTCTGGGTGTGTCCGGGCTGATGGGCGCGGGCCGCACCGAGCTTGCCGAAACCCTGTGCGGCTTGCGCCGCGCCCGCCGCGGCGAAGTCCGCCTGCGCGGCAAGCTGCTGCGCCTGCGCCGCTATGGCGACGCCCTGCGCCATGGCATCGCCTACCTGAGCGAAGACCGCAAGGCCGCCGGCCTGTTCCTGGAATTGCCCATCGAACAGAACGTATCGTCCATGGCGCTCAAACGCATCAGCTCGCGCTTCGGGCTGCTGCGCCGGCAGGCCGAACGGCGTCTGGCGCTGGAATTGGGCGCGCGCTTGAAGCTCAAGTCCGACGGCGTGGCGATCGACACCGCCAGCCTGTCCGGCGGCAACCAGCAAAAGGTGGCCATCGCAAAACTGCTAGCCACCCGGCCCGCCATCTTGCTGATGGACGAACCCACGCGCGGGGTGGACGTGGGCGCGAAATCCGAGATCCACCACATCCTGCGTGACCTGGCCAACCAGGGCGTGGGCGTGGTGGTGATTTCGTCTGAACTTCCTGAAATCATCGGCCTGTGCGACCGCGCGCTGGTGATCCGCGACGGCCGGCTGGCCGGTGAATTGGCGGCAAGCGACATGAGCGAAGAGCGCCTGCTAAGACTGGCGTCGGGGCTCACTGCCGAGGAGACAATCTGATGTCTGAACTTAAACCCTCCCCCTCGGCCGACGCGGCGCTGATGCCCGAGGCCGGTCTCACCGCCCGCCGGCCCGCGCTCGAAAGCAAGCTGCGGCACAAGCTGGCCAGCATGCGCGAAGCGGGCTTGCTGCTGATCATCGCCCTGCTGGCCATCGGCATGAGCTTCGCGTCGCCCCACTTTCTAACGTGGGAAAACATCCGGGCGATGCTGTTGTCATTCTCCATCGAAGGCATCGTGGTCGTCGGCATGACCTTACTGGTGATCGTGGGCGGGATCGACCTGTCGGTGGGTTCGGTCGTCTGCATGGCGATGGTCATTACCGGCAAGCTGTTCCTGATGGGGGTCGACCCCTGGACCGCCAGCCTAGCCGCCATCGGCGCAAGCGCCATCGTCGGCGCACTGATTGGCCTGTGCGTCACCCGGATCGGGCTCAGCCATTTCATTGCATCACTGGCCTTCATGGTGATCGTGCGCGGCTTGTCGCTGGCCATTACCCAAGGCACGCCGCAGTCGCTGTTTTCCCTGCCGGCGCAATTCAAGTTCATCGGCCAGGGCGTCATCGGCGGCATCCCGGCGGTAATCCTGATCTTCGCCGCGATTGTTCTTATCAGCGACTTCGCGCTGCGCCGCGCCGCCCTGCTGCGCAAGGTGTTCTACACCGGCAGCAATGAGAAAGCCGCGCTTTATTCCGGCATCCGCACCGGCCACGTGAAATTCTGGGTCACCGTGTTGTGCTCGGCGCTGGCGGGGGTGGCGGGCGTGGTCTACACCGCGCGCTTCGGCGCCGCCACGCCCACGTTCGGCCTGGGCATGGAACTGAACGTCATCGCCGCCGTCGTGATTGGCGGCGCCAGTTTGAAAGGCGGCTCGGGCACCGTGCTGGGCGCCGTGCTGGGGCTGGCGCTGCTGTCGGTAGTGACCAGCTCACTCATCCTGCTGGACGTATCGCCGTACTGGCAAGACGTGGTCAAGGGCTTGATTCTGCTTGCCGCGGTCACCGTCGATCATCTTATGAACGTCAAGAAGGGACACCGATGAACATCACCACGTTGGGCGCATCCGGCATCACCTGCGACTCCGTCGGGCTGGGCACCTGGGCAATGGGCGGCTGGATGTGGGGAGGCGGCGATGACGCCGCCGCCATCGACGCCATCCGCGCATCCGTTGACGCGGGCGTGCGCCTGATCGACACCGCGCCCGCCTATGGCTTGGGGCATGCCGAATCCCTGGTAGGCACGGCCTTGAAAGGCCGCCGCCACGACGCCATCATCGCCACCAAATGCGGGTTGGTGTGGCACACCCAGCAAGGCGCGCATTTTTTTGACGAAGACGGCAAGCCCGTGCACCGCTTTCTTGGCCGCGACTCGATCTTCCATGAAGTCGAACAGAGCCTGGCGCGTTTGCAGACCGACTACATCGATCTCTACATCACGCATTGGCAAGACAGCACCACGCCCGTCGCCCAGACCATGGACGCCTTGCTGACCCTGAAACGGCAAGGCAAGATCCGCGCCATCGGCGTGAGCAACGTGTCCGCCGACACGCTGGCGGAGTACCTGCAACATGGCCAGGTCGACGCCATCCAGGAACGGTACAGCCTGATTGACCGCGACATCGAGTCCACCTTGTTGCCGCTGTGCCGGGAGCATGGCGTGGCGTCGCTGGGGTATTCATCGCTGGCGCTTGGCCTGCTGGCCGGCCCGATCGACCCGGCGCGCCAATTCACCGGCGACGACCAGCGCGCAGGCAACCCACGCTTTTCCGCCGCCAACCGCTTGCGGCTACAGACCTTCTTCCAGGAATTGGAACCGGTGCGGCAACGCTTGGGATGTTCGCTGGCGCAACTGATGATCGCCTGGACCACCCGCCCGGGCGGCGTCACGCTGGCCTTGTGCGGCGCGCGCACGCCCGAGCAGGCGCGCCAGAACGCAGGCGCCGCGTCGATCACCCTGAACGCCGGCGCCATAACCGCTATCAACACGGCGGCGCAACGCCATCTGTCGGCGCTGGATTGAACATCCGTTTCGCTACAAGCGCGCCGCCCCCCATTCCACCTCAAGGACGCCAAGATGCCGCAAGATAAAACCGCCCGCCTGAACCGACTGCTGAACGGCGGACGCTGCCTGGACATCGCCGTCGACCACGGGGTCTGCAACGAACCCAGCTTCCTGGATGGCCTGGAAGACATGCCCGCCGTCATCGAGCAACTGGCTGCCGCGCAGCCCGACGCAATCCAGCTCAACTTCGGCCAGGCCGACCTGCTGCAACATCGCCCCGGCCGCAACAAACCGGCGCTGGTCATGCGCCTGGACATGGGCAACCCCTATAACGCCACCACGCACCGCGTGATGTGGGCGGTGTTGCAAAACACGCAAGACCCCGTGTTGCCCGCCGTGCAAATGGACGCGGCCTGCGTCGTCGTCAATCTGTTCATGCTGCCTGACGAGCCCGACCTGTTCCGCCAGTGCGTGGCCAACATCGCGCGAGTGCGGGCTGATTGCGACCGCTATGGCGTGCCGCTGATGATCGAACCCCTGGTCATGGCGCCGCACTCTGCCAAAGGCGGGTACATGGTCGACGGCGACGCCGAGAAAATCGTGACGCTGGTGCGCCTTGCCCGCGAAATGGGCGCCGACATCATCAAGGCCGACCCCACGACCCACACCCAGGACTTCCACCGCGTCGTGCAGGCCGCGCGCTGCCCGGTGCTGGTGCGCGGCGGAGGCCGGGAAGATCTGCGACGCGTATTCGAAAGATCGCGCGAACTGCTGGATCAAGGCGCGGTGGGCTTGGTGTACGGCCGCAACGTCTACCAACACGCCAACCCGCAAGCGGTGGTGCAGGCGCTGATGGCGATGATTCACCAAAACGCCAGCGCACAAGATGCGTGGGGCGTGTATGAACGAGGGGGAAGCTAAGGCCGGGGTAAGCGCGCGAAACCGTATCAGGCGAGCAGATGTTCAAGATGCCTACCCCCGGTGAATCGGTCTGATTTTTTGCGGTTAACGCAACGTATCGGGCGCTAGTGGCGATGTTTGCAATCGCGGCGTTTACCCCCGCCGCCCATAACACCCCAAGAACATTTCCACCGCCGCATCCGCCACGCGTTTGCTCTCGGCTTCGCCCAGCGGCGGTTGCCCGAGCGTGACCTGGGGCCAGAACGCGAAGCTCTTTACCAGCCCTTGCAACTGGTGCCCGGCGAAGTCCGGGTCCACATCCGCCAGCTTTCCGTCTGCAATCGCCGCGCGTATCCACGCCGTTACGCCGCCCTCTTTTTCACCCATGCGGCACACGATGCCCTGCGCGCGTTCGGGGGAATGGATGATTTCGGCCATCGCCACCCGCGCCAGATCAATGAAATTCGGGTCAGCCAGCAGCGCGAGCTTTTGCATCAGCAACTGCCGCAGTTGCTCGTCCAGGGCGACGTCGGCCCGATACGGGAGGTCAACGCTGGCGATACTGCTGGCCCATAGCTCCTCAAGAATGTGAGAGAACAGTTCTTCCTTGCTGGGAAAATGGTTGTAGACCGTGCGCTTGGACACGCCCGCCGCACTGGCGATGCGGTCCATGCTGGTGGCCTCAAAGCCGGCCGTTCGGAACTCTTCCACGGCCGCCCGCACAATGGCCTCGCGTTTGCGATCGGTCAGACGTTGCGGGGGACGGGGCATGGCGGCTGCAGGCTCGAATGGTTAACGTGCGGCGAATTTTACACTGGCCAGTGTACTTTTCAGAAAAACGAAACTACACTGCGCAGTGTAATTTTTCTGCCTGGAATGCTTACCGTGACCGCCCTGACCTCCTGCCCGCAATCCTCGCCGCCCCGCTACGCCGAATCGCCCCAACACCGCGATGGCCGCTTTCGCAACCCGCTGCCGCGCCCGTCGCTGGGCTTCTGGCAAGGCTTGAAACTGACCTGGACGTTCTTCTTCGCCAAGCCCAAGCACACCGTGCCGGACCGCGCCATCCCCGTGCGCGCTATCGACATCGCAGCGCTGGAAGCCGCGCCCGACCGCAGCCTGTACCGACTGGGGCATTCGACGATTCTGATGAAGCTGCGCGGCCGCTACTGGCTGACCGACCCGGTATTTTCCGAACGCGCGTCCCCCGTGCAATGGGCAGGCCCCGCGCGCTTCCATGCGCCCCCGATCTCCATCGAAGACCTGCCGCCGATTGCCGGCGTGATCCTGTCGCACAACCATTACGACCACCTGGACCGCGCCGCCATCGCCAAGCTGGCCGGCAAGACCGCCCGCTTCATCACGCCGCTGGGCGTGGGCGACCAGCTCATCGCCTGGGGCGTGGACCCGGCGTGCGTCGAACAGCTGGACTGGTGGCAGTCCACCGACGCTGACGGCCTGCGCCTGACCGCCACGCCGGCCCAACATTTCTCGGGCCGCGGGCTGACAGACTCCGACCGCAGCCTGTGGGCGTCATGGGTGATCCAGGACGCCGACTTCCGCGTGTTCTTCAGCGGCGACAGCGGCTACTTCGACGGCTTCAAAGCCATCGGCGACGCCTACGGCCCCTTCGATCTGACGCTGATGGAAACCGGCGCCTATGACAAGCGCTGGGCTTTCGTCCACATGCAGCCCGAAGAAACGCTGCAAGCGCATCAGGATCTGCGCGGCCGCTGGCTGCTGCCCATACACAACGGCACGTTCGACCTGGCGCTGCATCCGTGGGAAGAACCGTTCGAACGGATCATGGCGCTGGCAAAGGAAAATGACGTCTCGCTGACCACGCCCATGATGGGCGTGCGGGTGAACATGACGGCGCCGGGGGTGGGCACGCCGTGGTGGAGAAAGGGCGGCGTCACGCCATAAACGCTCCAGTACAATCCGAGGTTTGGCGACGTTGTGATCGCCCACCCTCTGGACCAAAGCATGTTGCGACTGTCTGAAATCAAGCTGCCGTTGAACCACACGCCCGAAGAATTGCCTGCCGCGATTCTTAAAAAACTAGGCGTTCCGGCCAGCGATCTGCGCGGCTTCACCATCTTTTTGCGCAGCTACGACGCGCGCAAGAAACACAATATCCTGCTGACGTACACGCTGGATATCGACATCGAAAACGAAGCCGCGCTGCTCCAGCGCTTTCACGATGATCGCCATGTCAAGCCGACGCCCGACACCGAATACAAATTCGTCGCCCAAGCGCCCGCCACGCTGAGCAAGCGCCCCATCGTCATCGGCACCGGCCCCTGTGGCCTGTTCGCGGGGCTCGTCCTGGCGCAGATGGGCTTCAAACCCATCATCCTGGAACGCGGCAAGGCGGTGCGTGAACGCACCAAAGACACCTGGGGCCTGTGGCGCAAACGCGTCCTGAACCCGGAATCGAACGTGCAGTTTGGCGAAGGCGGCGCAGGCACTTTTTCGGACGGCAAGCTGTACAGCCAGATCAAAGACCCCAAGCACTACGGCGAAAAGGTCCTGAAGGAATTCGTGCTGGCCGGCGCACCGGAAGAAATCCTGTTCGTCAGCAAGCCGCACATCGGCACGTTCCGCCTGGTGGGCATGGTGGAAGTCATGCGCGACACCATCACCAAGCTGGGCGGCGAAGTTCGGTTTTCCAGCAAGGTTGAAACGCTGCACCGCGAAAACGGCCAGGTGACGGGCGTGACGCTTGCCAGCGGCGAACACATCGAAGCCGACCACGTCGTGCTGGCCATTGGCCACAGCGCACGCGACACGTTCCAGATGCTGCACGACCAGGGCGTGTTCATGGAAGCCAAGCCGTTCTCGATCGGCTTCCGGATTGAACACCCGCAATCGCTGATCGACCGCGCCCGCTTCGGCCCCAGCGCTGGCCACCCGATTCTGGGCGCGGCCGACTACAAACTGGTGCACCACGCCAGCAACGGGCGCTCGGTGTACAGCTTCTGTATGTGCCCGGGCGGCACGGTGGTCGCCGCCACATCGGAACCGAACCGCGTCGTCACCAACGGCATGAGCCAGTACTCGCGCAACGAACGCAACGCCAACGCGGGCATCGTGGTGGGGATTTCACCCGAGGTGGATTACCCCGAGCACGTCTTGGCCGGCGTGGACTTTCAGCGCAAGTGGGAGTCGCAGGCGTTTGTGCTGGGCGGCGAAACTTACAGCGCGCCGGGTCAGCTGGTGGGGGATTTCCTGGACGGCAAGGCGTCGACGGAATTTGGTTCGGTGCTGCCGTCGTACACGCCGGGCGTGCATCTGACCGACCTGGCCACCGCCCTGCCCGACTTCGCCATCACGGCTATCCGCGAAGCGCTGCCCGCCTTCGACAAGACCATCAAGGGTTTCGGCATGCACGACGCTGTGCTGACCGGCGTGGAAACGCGCACGTCCTCGCCCATTCGCATCAAGCGCGATAACGACACGCTGCAAAGCCTGAACACCAAGGGCTTGTTCCCGGCGGGTGAAGGCGCGGGCTATGCGGGCGGGATTCTGTCGGCGGGCGTGGATGGGATCAAGATCGCCGAAGCGGTGGCGTTGAGCATCATGAGCCGCCCGGCCTGAAGGCAACGTGCCCCAGGCCGCCACGCCTGAAGGCAACCGCGCCGGGCGCTGCGGCAAGCCGTCGAAAAAGCGTCGTTCGACGCGTGATGCCGCCGCCCGGCAACCCAGCTGAATTCGTCCAAATGCGGCGCTAAAAACCGGTAATTTTTTCCGCCGCCTTGATTGAAAAAATCAATCAATCCGTCTCTTGAAACCTGCGAACCCGCTGCCACATTTGCGCTATGGCGGGGCAACGCAGCATGAAAAAGTCTCAGGCCGCAGCGCCCTACGGCCGCCTGAACCAGACCTTATCGGGAGACGAACATGGCAACTTATCCATTTTTCGATAGCGGTATCAGTTCCGCGCTGGACACCCTGCAACAGCTGGACAACCTCCTGCGCTCTTCGACTGCGCCTTCGAATCTGCGGTCCACCGCGCGCGCAGGCTTTCCGCCCGTGAACGTGGGCACAAGCGCTGACTCGATTGAAGTCGTGGCGTTTGTGCCGGGCATCGACCCAAACGCGCTTGAGGTCACCATGGAAAAAGGCCTGCTGACGATTTCCGGCGAACGGCGCGAAGAAGAACCTTCGGGGCAAGCCACCCTGTACGCACGCGAACGCGCGCGCGGCCGGTTCAGCCGCGTGGTGGAGCTGCCCAGCGACGCGGACCCGGAAAACATCCAGGCGCGCTACACCGACGGCTGCCTTTGCATTTCCATCGGCAAGCGCGAATCCGCCAAGCCGCGCCAGATCACTATCCAATGAACTAGCCGACGACACAGGAGGATCATCATGGAAGAACGGAACATGCAAGAACGGAACCCGGTCGCCACCTCGCGCGGCTCGGAATCCTTGGCCAAGGTCTCGAACGCGAGCCAGCGCCCGGCCACCCTGCCCGCCGTGGATATCTACGAGAACGCCACCGGCATTACGCTGCTGGCCGATCTGCCGGGCGTGTCCAAGGAAAGGCTGTCGATCAAGGTGCAGTCCAACGAGCTGTTGATCGAAGGTGAAGCCGCGGTGCAAGTGCCTGCCGAGGTGCGCCTGGTGCACAACGAACTGCGCGAGCCGCTGTTCCGGCGCAGCTTCACCCTGGGCCACGACCTGGACAAGGACAACATCTCGGCCAACTTGAAGCACGGCGTGCTGACGTTGCAGATTCCGCGGCTGCGCGAAGCACAGCCTCGCAAAATCTCGGTCACCGTGACGTGATTTTCAGGCAACGCCCATGCGCCCGGCCTATGCCGGGCGCATGGGCGTTTGAGCCGTCGTGTGCAGATCTTGTAAAGATCTTGAGGAGGGGAGCCATGGAGCATTCCGTCATCACGCCATATCGCGGCTACGTACTCAGCGTTCGCGCGATTCCGTTGCGTGCACTTGAAAAGCCTGGTTCGCTGCCCGCCGGCTTTATTTCGCTGGTGCAGGTAGTGCGTGGCACAGACATCCTGGTCGATTGGTGCATGCCTTGCCCCCACACGCCATGGGAAACGCCCGCCGAGGCGTTGCGCGAGGGCACGCTCTACCTGCAACGGCTAATCAACACGGGCGCCATCGGATTGACGGCGCCGATGCTGCAATAACCCGCGCAGACGGCCAAGGCGGGCGGCGCCACCGGCGCGGCCCCATTCTCTTGCAAGCCGACGTGCGAGACGCGGGCCACCTGCCACAACTGAAGAAATATCATCAAGCACTTTGATGATGATCGACATCAATGTATATTCACTGCCTGGATGAGGAGTTGGCGCGGCGTTGACGCGCAGGCACGCGAAATCGGGATCGCCACATGAAGGTCATTAAATGAAGGTAACCAAGGCGCAGGCGCAGGCCAACCGTGCGCACATCGTCGAGACCGCTTCTGCCCTGTTCCGAGAGCGCGGCTACGACGGCGTCGGCGTGGCCGAGCTGATGGCCGCCGCCGGGTTCACCCACGGCGGGTTCTACAAGCACTTCCGGTCCAAGGCCGACCTGATGGCCGAAACCGCCGCGTCGGGGCTGTCGCAATCCCTGGCGATGACGGGCAAGATGGACCTTGCCAAATTCATCAACGTCTACGTGTCACGCGCGCACCGAGACGGACGCGGCGCTGGCTGCACCATGGCCGCGCTGTGCGGCGACGCCGCGCGCCAGACAGAAGACGTCAAAGCCACCTTCGCAGCGGGCATCGAAGACATGCTGGCGGCGCTGGGAAAGGAGGAGGGTTCGACGCAAGATTCCGACCCGAATGCGACGCATGATTCGGCCCGGAATCCGAGGCAAGATTCGCCCAAAAATCCGATGCAAGATTCCGACCTGACGGCAGACGCGGATTCAACCGCCAAGCGCGCCCGCGCCAAGCGGATCGATCTGCTGGCCCATGTGATTGGCGCCGTCGCGCTGTCGCGCGCCTGCCCCGATGATTCCCCGCTGGCGGACGAAATCCTTGAAGCCTGCCGCAGCGAACTGCTGGCGTCGTTGGCGCCGAAAGCCGCCGGCTGATCTACGTTTTCCCCGCATTTAACGCTTACCACTAAACGCTTAACACTTAGCGCTTAACACTTAGCGCTTAACACTTAGCGCTTAACGCCGATTTGACGGAGCACCCCGACATGGCCGAGCACTACCTCGAAGACCTGACCCCTGGACAACGCTTCATCGGCACCGCCCGCGTACGCGTCACCCGCGAACGCATCAAAGCCTTCGCCTCGGAATTCGATCCGCAGCCGTTTCATCTGGACGAAGACGCCGCCAGCGGCACGCTATTCAAAGGCCTGGCCGCCAGCGGCTGGCACACTGCGGCGTTGACGATGCAGTTGCTGGTCGCCAGCGAGTTCAAACCGGCAGGCGGCATCATCGGCGCGGGCGTGGACGAAATCCGCTGGCCGCTGCCAGTCCGCCCGGATGATGAATTAAGGATCGAAGGCGAAGTGTTGGAGGTACGGCCGTCGAAGACGCGGCCCCAACAAGGCTTGGTAAAAGCGCGCACGACAACGCTGAATCAGAACGATGAGATAGTGCAGATCTTCGTCAGCAATTTGGTGGTGCAGCGTCGCGGGGACTAAGGGGCGATGGAGTAAGGGGCGAGGGATAGAGGGACGAGGGAGAAAGGCGAGAAGGATAAATGACGGGCGTGTCTGCAGCCCAGAGTAGCCTTCACCGTTGGCTGGCCTTCACCGCTGGCTGACCTTCACCGCTGGCTGACCTTCACCGCTGGCTGACCTTCACCGCTGGCTGACCTTCACCGTTGGCTGGCCCTTACCGTTGGCTGGCCTTCACCACGCTCATTCTCCTTCGACCGCCAACGCAAAGTACGCAGCCGCCCCCTCGCTGCCGCGCGTCAGCACAGCGCGCACCCGCACGCGCTGCGCGCTGCCGTCTTTAGCGCGCATCTTCGCGCCAAAAACAGCGGTCGGCTTGCCGTGCAGCATCTTCTTCAAACGCGCCCCGCCATCGGCAAACACGCGCATCAGCCCGTCGCCCATCAGCGCGGCCTTGGCATAGCCAAGCATTTCCGCCAGCGCCGTGTTGGCGGACTCGCAGCGCAGCTCGGCGTCCAGCAACGCCATCCCCTGCGACGTCAACTCAAACACGGCTTCGAACCGCGCCTGCTGGTCCCGCAGCGACTGTTCCGTCAGCTTGCGCGCCGTGTTGTCCATGCTGATGCCCACAATCTTGACGATGCGCCCATCAAAGTCGCGCACGGGGGTCGCGCGCGACGAAATCCAGCGCAGGCTGCCGTCCGGCTGGATCAGGCGGAAATCGAATTCATGCGCGTTGCCGGTGCGTAGCGATTCCTCGTACGCGGCGTTCATCATCGGCACGTCTTCGGCGTGCACGTGCTTCCAGAAGCTTTCGTTGCTGACGATACGCCAGCCGTAGACAGCTTCGACGTTGGACGAGTAGCTGACGTCGTCCGTGATCAGGTTCCATTCCCAGGTCACAATGCGCGCGCCCTCTTGCGCCAGCTTCATGCGCGCTTCGCTTTCCATGATCTCGGCCATGTAGCGGCGGCGCGTATCGGTCATCGGCATCGCCACCGCGCTTGATGCGCCCGCCTCTTCCCGCGCCTGCTCGCCGTAGCGCAGCCAGATCCAGTTCACCCCCAGAAACGCCGCCAGCTTGCGCAGCTTTTCGTAGTCGATCTCGCCGCCCTTGGTCCATTTATGAACGGCGGGACGCGACACGTTGAGCGCCGTGGCGACGGCTTGCAGTGTCAGCTGCTTGTGCTCAAGCAGTTCTTTTAAGCGAAACGCAAAGCTATCTTCCGTCATCACATCGCCCCCGCAGGCGCAACGCCGAGGCGCAGCCGAAGGAAAAATACGGTGCCTGCGCGCGGGCAAACCAAACGACTCGTTACAAACGCGCGGATTTCCGATCGATGCTTGTCCATCAAGAAAGTAGTGCCTACAGTCTGGTTAATTGTTGGTTAATGTAAACCACTAGTTAACACCCAGCAAGAATAATCGTTTGCCGAAGCCGCGCGCTTGCGTTGCGCTTGGGCAGGCGATACCCCCCAGACTCGACACCAAAATACCCATGCGCCAAGACGCATCGGAGGAGACAACGTGAAAACATCCGCGCCACGCCGCGACGGGTTCCTAACCCTCTGCACGCTCACTGCCGTGCTGATTACCGTCATCGCCATGGTCTGCTGGCCCGCTGAAGCGGCCGCCATCGCCACCCTGTTGTTCGACGGGTCCACCCGTTCATTCGGCTCGCTGATCCAGGTGTTCGTCTTTGCCTGTGTCATCGCCTGCATCGCGCTGGCGTTCAGCAAATATGGCAACGTGCGCCTGGGCGACGGCAAGCCCGAATACTCGACGCTGTCATGGATCTTCATGTTCATCTGCGCCGGCATGGGGTCGTCGACCTTGTATTGGGGCGTAATGGAATGGGCCTACTACTACCAGTCGCCCGGCCTGAACGTTGCCGCCGGCACGCGCGACGCGCTGGAATACAGCATCAGCTATTCCTTCTTTCACTGGGGCCTGAGCGCCTGGGCGGTGTACGCCCTGCCCTCGCTTGCGATGGCCTACCACTTTCATGTGCGCAAGAAGGCGGGCTTGAACCTTGCGTCCATCATCCAGGCCATTACCGGGTTTCGCGCCACGGGGCCGGTCGGCCGCTTAGCAGACCTGATTTTCCTGCTGACGATGTTCGGCGCGCTGACGGTTTCCATCGCCCTGACCGCCACCACCTTCACGCGCGGCCTCGCAAGCCTGGCCGGCACCCCCGACACCTTCACCATGCAGTTGATCGTGATCGTCGGCGTGTCCGCGCTATTTTCAGCCAGCGCCTACATCGGCATCGCCAGCGGCATGAAACGCCTGAGCCATATGGTCTGTTGGGGCGCGCTGCTGCTGGCCGCCGTCGTCTTTGTCGTCGGCCCCACCCAGTTCTCCGGCAACAACATTGTTAACGGCCTGGGGCTGATGTTGCAGAACTACGTCCGCATGAGCCTCTTCACCGACCCCGCCGGCGACGGCGCCTTCAACCGCGGCTGGACGGTGTTCTATTGGCTGTGGTGGGTGTCGTACTCGCCGGGCGTGGCAATGTTCGTGGCGCGCGTATCCAAGGGGCGCAAGATCAAGGACGTCATCGGCGCCCTCTTGCTGGGCGGCAGCGCCGGTTGCTGGTTCTTCTTTGGCGCGCTGGAAAGCTACTCGATGCATCAGTTCCTGTCGGGCGCCATCGATGTCCCGCACATCCTGAAGGCGCAAGGCGGCGAAACGGCCGTCGAAATGCTGCTAAGCGCGCTGCCCGCCGGCAAACTTTTCCTGGGCCTCTACCTGGCGATCATGATCGTCTTCCTGGCGGCGCACGTCGATGCCGTCGCCTATGCCGTGGCCGCCACCACCACTCGCAACCTGTCCGAGGGCCAAGACCCTTCGCCCACCAGCCGCGTGTTCTGGTGCATCGCGCTAACGCTCGTGCCGCTTGCGATGCTGTTCGCCAAAGCATCGCTGGAAACGATGAAGACCGCAGTGGTGCTCACCGCCATCCCCTTCCTGTTCATCCTCGCCATCAAGCTGTTCGGCCTGTTCCGCTGGCTGATGCAGGACTACCGGGATGTCCCGGCGTACTTGATCGAATCGGCCGCGCAGCCGGGATCAGAAGACGCGGTCGTGTCAGACCTGCGCCAGCCGATCAAGACCGCGCGCGCCGTCGCAAACGGATAGCCCTGAACGAAAGCGCGCGCAGCAAGCGCTGCGCGCTTCCGAATCTATCGCTTCCGAATCTATCGCTTCCCAATCTATCGCTTCCCAATCAATCGCTGGCCCCCACGCCAACGCTTCCATGGAGACCATCATGAACCGCATCCCCCAACTGCCCGCCAACTTCTGCGCCGACGAAGAACACGCCTGGACCCTGCCCGCCTCGTACTACACCCAGGACGCGGTCTTCGATTACGAGAAAGAACAGGTGTTCGCCAACAGCTGGATCTGCGTCGCGCACCGCAGCGAACTGGCGGCGCCCAACGACTACGTCACGCGCGAGATCATCGGCGAAAGCATCATCGTGCTACGCGACCGCGAAGGCATCCTGCGCGCCTTCTACAACGTCTGCCCGCATCGCGGCCACCAACTGCTGCAAGGCAGCGGCCGCGCCAAGAACGTCATCACCTGTCCGTATCACGCGTGGACCTTCAAGCTTGATGGCGAGCTGGCCCTTGCCCGCAACTGCGACAACGTGCCCCACTTCGACCGCGACAAGGCGACCCTGGTCCCCATCCGGGTCGAAGAAACCGCCGGCTTTGTGTTCATCAACCTGAACCCGGACGCTGGCTCCGTGGAAGAACAACTGCCCGGCTTCGAAGCCCGCCTGCGCGCTGCGTGCCCGGTCGTGGACGACCTGCACCTGGCCGCCCGCTTTGTCACCGACACGCCCGCCAACTGGAAGTCCATCGTCGACAACTACCTGGAGTGCTACCACTGCGGCCCCGTGCACCCCAGCTTCGCGGACTCCGTCCAAGTCGACAAATACGCCCACACGATGCACGGCAACTGGACGTTGCAGTTTGGCTTGGCGAAGTCTTCCGAAAAGTCATTCAAGGTCGACCCGTCGGTGAAGGACCCCAGCTTCGCCGGCTTCTGGACCTGGCCCTGCACGATGTTCAACGTGCCGCCGGGCGCCGACTTCATGACCGTCATCTATGAATTCCCGGCCAGCGCTGGCGTGACGTTGCAGCACTACGAGATTTACTTTCTGAACAAGGAGCTGACCGACGAACAGCAGAAACTGGTGGAGTGGTACCGCGATGTGTTCCGCCCTGAAGACCTGCGTTTGGTTGAGAGCGTGCAGAAGGGGTTGAAGTCTAGAGGGTATCGCGGCCAGGGCCGCATCATGGTCGACCGCCAGCGTAGCGGCATCAGCGAACACGGCATCGTGCATTTTCATCGGCGATTGGCGACGGAGTACCAGGGCGCTGGACACGCGGGTGCTGGTCAAGCGGGTGCTGGACACGCCGGCGCTGACCACGCAGGCGCTGCGCATAAGGATGCCGAGCGCCAGGGTGCGGCGCCTTCTCACACGGCGCCAACGTCTCAACACGCCCCCGCATGATCATGACCGCCAACGCGCCCCTTCTTCATCAGGCTATGCAGGTGCGGGTTGCGCGCATTGAGCGCGTGACCCCGCTGATCAAACGCTTCACGCTGGAATCCAGCGACGGCAGCGCGTTGCCGCCCTTCTCGGGCGGCAGCCACATCATCGTGCAGATGCGTAACGGCGACAGCCACTACAACAACGCTTATTCGCTGATGAGTTCACCGCACGCGCTTGCCAGCTACCAGATAGGCGTGCGGCGGCAAACGCCATCCAAGGGCGGCTCGGCCTACCTGCACGACCAGGTCGGCGAAGGCGACCTGCTGACCATCACCCCGCCGAACAATCTGTTCGCGTTGGACGGCTCGGCCGGCCACCACGTGCTGATCGCGGGCGGCATCGGCATCACGCCGTTCATGTCGCAACTGCATGAATTGCTCAACCGTGGCGATTCATACGAACTGCACTACGCCTTCCGCGCAGAGGGGCACGGCGCCTTCCAAGATGAGCTGGCCCAGTCTTGCCCGGGCCGCGTCAGGTTCTATGACAGCAGCAATGGCCAAACCATGAACGTCGCCAGCCTGCTGCGTGACCTGAAACCCGACGCGCACGTCTATGTGTGCGGCCCTGGCACGCTGATCGACGCCGTGCACCGCGCGGCTCAGGGCGTGGGCGTTGCGCCGTGGCGTGTACACGTGGAGAAGTTCGCCGCGGCCAAGCCGTCTGGCGCCGCGTTCGCGCTGGTGCTGGCCAAGTCCGGCGTCACCGTGGAAGTGGCCAGCGGCGAATCCATCCTAGACGCGATTGAGCGTGACGGCACGGCCCCGGTCGACTGCCTATGCCGCGAAGGCGTGTGCGGCACCTGCGAAACCCGCATTCTGGAAGGCGAAGCCGTCCACTTCGATCAGTACCTGACTGACAAAGACAAGGCGGCGCAACAGACGCTGCTGATCTGCGTGTCGCGCGCCAAGGGTGAAAAGCTCGTGCTCGACCTGTAAACCACAACATCGCCCCGGCGCCACCGAGTGCCGGGCATCAAAGGGGGAGGAAACCACCAATGAAACAGATAGCCGGCCTTTGGCTGCTGGCGGGCGCAGTGCTGCCTTTCGCCACGCATGCGCAGACCAACGTCACCCTGTATGGCGTCATCAGCACCGCCTTGCGTTACACCTCCAACATCGATGGTGAACATGGCAGCTTGAGCCAGCTCGTCTCCAGCGGCATCGGCGGCAGCCGCTGGGGCCTGAAGGGTTCCGAAGACCTCGGCAACGGCAACCAGACCATTTTCGTGCTGGAAAATGGCTTCGGCACCAATAATGGCAAGACCGCCTACAACGCCTTGTTCGGCCGCCAGGCCTATGTGGGCGTGTCCGGCGCCTGGGGCAGCCTGACCCTCGGCCGGCAATACAACGCCTTGAACAACATCGGCTGGGCATACAACCCGCTGGACCAAAGCTGGGGCAACTTCTGGTCGGACCCGCTCTACACCGGCGGCGACGTCTTCTTTCAGGATTACCGCATCAACAACAGCGTGGTCTACAGCCGCAATACGGGGCCGCTCACCTTGCAGGTGGACTACGGCTTTGGGCAACAGGCCGGCAGCACGTCGCGCGGCTCCACGTTTGGCGGCGGCCTGATGTACCAGCAAGGGCCGCTGTCAGTCGGCGTGGCCTATGACCAGCATCGCGCGCGTACCGGGGACAACACGCTGCACAACTATTCCATTGGCGGTTCGTACGCGGTCGGCAAGGCCACCGCCTACTTAGGCCACATGGGCCGGCGCGAAACCGCGCAGCATCCGCGCTACGCCATCAGCTTTATCGGCCTGGGCTATCAGGTCACGCCCGCACTGCATGTATCCGGCGCCTACTATCGCTACCAGCAACGCGGCAAGGTCACGACGCAGTACCAGCCCGCGCCGGTGCTGCTTGGCAGCGGCAATGGCGACATCGTTGCGGCCGTGGCGGACTACGCCCTATCCCCGCGCACCAGCGTTTTTCTAGAACTTGACGCCACCCGAGCACGGGGCGGCGCGGTCGGCCGGGAAACCGAGTACTGGAGCGGCCAGGCGGCAACCGGCGTTGGCAGCACGACGCGCATTGGGGTGATGACGGGGATGCGGCATATGTTCTAAGCGCTTGCGCACCACGGTGACGTTCATGCCTTGGCTTCGTGCCCCATGGCGGCCGGGGCGACGGGGGCCGGGGCGACCGGGACCGGGGTGATCAGAACCGGGTGACGGGCCAGTTCGATGAAAGCCCGCACATAATCGATGGCGCTGTCCGCCTCGCGCGCCCCAAGAAAAATCTGCTTGGCGATGCCACGCATGCCCAGCCGCACCGGCACCACATCCATCCGGGCCGCGTATTCCTCGACCAGCCAGCGCGGCAGCGCCGCCACACCGCGTCCGCTGGCCACCATCTGCACCATGATGTCGGTGGTTTCGATGGCTTTATGGCGCTTGGGCGTAACCCCGGCCGGCAGCAGGAACTGGTTGTAGATGTCCAGGCGCTCGATGTCCACGGGATAGCTGATCAGCACTTCCTGGGTCAGCTGCTGCGGCTTCACGTAAGCAGCCGTGGCCAGAGGGTGGCCCTTGGCCACTACCAGCACCTGCTCGTAGTCGAACACGGGCTCGAACTTCAGGCCCGGCTTGAACAGCGGGTCGGGCGTAACCAGCAGGTCGATCTCGTAGCCAAAAAGCGCGCCGATCCCGCCGAACTGGAACTTCTGCTTGACGTCCACATCCACGTCGGGCCACGCCGCCAGATACGGTGAAACCACCTTTAGCAACCACTGATAGCAAGGGTGGCATTCCATGCCGATGCGCAGCGCGCCGCGTTCGCCCTGCGCGAACTGGCCCAGCCGCTCTTCGGCCAGGTCCAGTTGCGGCAGCACGCGGTTCGCCACCGCCAGCAGGTATTGGCCGGCCTGCGTCAAGCGCAGGCTTCGGCCTTCGCGCAGCCAGACGTCGGTGCCCAACTGCTGCTCCAGCTTCTTCATGCTGTGGCTCAGGGCCGACTGGGTCAGGTTCAACACGCCCGCGGCGGCCGTCAGCGACCCTTGCTTTTCGACCTGCTGGACGATGCTAAGGTGGATGCGCTCAAGCATTCAGATGATTCTTGCTCATGGATTGTTGAAATAAAACCATTTTACTTCATCGTTACCGCCCTTTAGCATGCGGTTCCAGCTTGATGCTGCAACTGCACAAAATCAGATGCGGCGCCGGGCAGATTCATTCATGTAAAGCAAAGATGACACGTCCACTCCGTCTAGTCGCAGTTTCCGGCGGACTGCAACGCCCCTCCAAGTCAGCGGCCCTGGCAGAGCACCTGCTGGATCTGATCGCCGACGACGTCCCGTGCGAACAGCACCTGGTTGAACTGGGCCAGCTCGCCCCGCAACTTGCTGGCGCCGTCTGGCGCTCGCAATTGCCCGACACGGTGGAGCGCGAGCTTGGCGCGGTCGAACAAGCCGACATCCTGGTGGTGACCACGCCGGTCTACCGCGGCTCGTATACGGGGCTGTTCAAGCACTTCTTCGACTTCATTCATCAGGACGCTTTGATCGACAAGCCCGTCTTGTTGGCGGCCACCGGCGGCAGCGAACGCCATGCCTTGATGATCGACCACCAGTTGCGGCCGCTGTTCAGCTTCTTCCAGGCACGCACCTTGCCGCTGGGCGTCTACGCGACCGACAAGGATTTTGCCGACTACCGCGTGCAGGACCTGGCCCTGCTCGAACGGGCCAGACTGGCGGTCCAGCGCGCATTGCCCTTCATCGAATTGATGCGCCATTCACGCACCGCCGCCGCAGAAGAAGCCGTCGCGGCCTGACGCAAAGCCCGTTCAAGCGCCGCCCGCAGCGGCGATAGCGTCCGCCGCCACGCGGCAGCCGGACTTCGTATTCCTTTCGCCCAAATCAGCACCCCCCAACACCATGAGCAACGCGTTCACATTCAACATCAAGAGCATTCCTTTTGATGAAAATTATCAGCCCTCCGACAGCACACGCATCACGACCAACTTCGCCAATCTGGCCCGGGGCGCGAGCCGCCAGGAGAATCTGCGCAACACGCTGAAGATGATCGACAGGCGCTTCAATAATCTGGCGCATTGGGACAACCCAAAGGGGGATCGCTACACGGTCGAACTCGAGATTATCTCCGTTGAGATGAACATCGCCGCCAACGCCGGCAGCGCTGTCTTTCCGCTGATTGAAATCCTGAAGACCAATATCGTCGACCGCCAGAACAACGAACGCATCGAAGGGATCGTCGGGAATAACTTCTCTTCGTACGTGCGCGACTACGACTTCAGCGTGCTTTTGCAAGAGCACAACAAGAACAAATCCACGTTCAGCTCGCCTGACGGTTTCGGCGATCTGCACGGCAAGCTGTTCAAGCACTTTGTCAGCTCCAGCGCTTACCAAGAGCGGTTCAGCAAACCGCCGGTTATCTGCATCAGCGCCTCGAGCAGCAAGACGTACCTGCGCACTGAAAATCAGCACCCCATCCTGGGCGTTGAATATCAACAAAACGAATTCTCGCCCACGGACCAGTACTTCGAAAAAATGGGCTTGCAGGTCCGTTACTTCATGCCCCCGGGCAGCGCCGCGCCGTTGGCCTTCTACTTTCAGGGCGACCTGCTTGGCCACTACACGAATCTTGAGCTGATCAGCATCATCAGCACGATGGAAACGTTTCAGAAGATTTACCGCCCCGAGATCTACAACGCCAATTCCGCTGCGGGGAAGCTTTATCAACCGAGCCTGAAGAATCAGGATTACTCGCTGACGCAGATTGTCTATGACCGCGAAGAGCGCAGCCAGCTCGCCGTGAAGCAGGGAAAGTTCACGGAAGAGCACTTCATCAAGCCCTACAAGCACGTGCTGGAAAGCTGGGCCGCCAACTACGCGCGCTAATCACTGAGAAAACACACGAGACCCCTGATCATGAAAAAACTACTGCCCACCTCCACCGCCGGCAGCCTGCCCAAGCCTTCGTGGCTTGCACAGCCTGAAAAACTTTGGTCGCCTTGGAAACTGCAAGACGACGAGCTGATCGAGGGCAAGCAAGACGCCTTGCGGCTGGCGCTGCAAGAACAACAGCACGCGGGCATTGATATCGTCAGCGACGGCGAGCAAACCCGTCAGCACTTTGTCACGACGTTCATCGAGCATCTCGACGGCGTCGATTTCGAAAAGCGCGAAACCGTTCGCATCCGTGATCGCTATGACGCGAGCGTGCCGACCGTGGTGGGCGCCGTCAGCCGTCAGAAGCCGGTGTTCGTGGAAGACGCCAAATTCCTGCGTCAGCAAACCAAGCAACCCATCAAGTGGGCGCTGCCAGGCCCCATGACGATGATCGACACGCTGTACGACGCGCACTACAAGAGTCGGGAAAAACTGGCCTGGGAATTCGCCAAGATCCTGAACCAGGAAGCCCGCGAATTGGAAGCCGCGGGCGTGGACATCATCCAATTCGATGAACCGGCGTTCAACGTGTTCTTCGACGAGGTCAACGATTGGGGCATCGCCACGCTGGAACGGGCGATTGAAGGCCTGAAATGCGAAACCGCCGTGCATATCTGCTACGGCTACGGCATCAAGGCCAACACCGACTGGAAGAAGACGCTGGGCTCCGAGTGGCGTCAGTACGAGGAATCGTTCCCCAAGCTGCAGAAGTCCAATATCGACATCATTTCGCTGGAATGCCACAACTCGCACGTGCCGATCGATCTGCTCGAACTGGTTCGCGGCAAAAAGGTGATGGTGGGCGCCATTGACGTGGCCAGCGATAAGGTTGAAACGCCGGAAGAAGTGGCCAATACGCTGAGAAAGGCGCTGAAGTTTGTGGACGCCGACAAGCTGTATCCGTGCACGAACTGCGGCATGGCGCCGTTGTCGCGGGCTATTGCGAAGGGCAAGCTGCTCGCTTTGAGCGAAGGCGCGGAAATCGTTCGCAAGGAACTGTTGGGCTGATGCGCCATGGTGTCAGACTGCACGTTGTGCGCCAGGGTGTCAGACTGCATGTTGCGCTCGCATCGGCGACATTGCAGTCTGACACCTGATTTCTTGCTGGCACCGGCGGCATGGCAGTCTGACACCTGATTTCTCTACTGTTCCTTCAGCCCCAACGACTTCATCAATGGGGCGAACAATTTCTTCTCGTCCTGCACACGCGCGGCGTAGTCGGCCACGCTTAGCGGTAGCGCCTCAGCGCCGGCGTCCAGGAAGCGCGCCTTGATCTCCGGCCGCGCCAGCACCTTGTTGATTTCGCCATTCATGCGAGCGACCACATCATCGCGGGTGCCGGCGGCGGCATACACGCCGAACAGGCTGTCCGCGAAAACGCCGTCAATGCCGGCCTCAGAAAAGGTGCGGATGTCGGGCGCGACAGCAGCCCGTTGCCGGCTCGCCACCGCCAGCACCTTCAGCTTGCCCGCTTGCACCATGGGAAAGACCGTGGCCGGTCCAAACGCAAAGTCGATCTGGCCCGCGGCCAGGTCTTGTATCGCCGGCGCCACGCCGCGATATGGCGCATGGGTGGCCTGCATGCCGGTAGCCTGCTTGAGCAGCTCGCCTGCCAGATGCGGCGTCGTGCCGTTGCCGGCCGACCCATAGTTAAGCGGATTGGGCTGCTTGCGCGCGTATTCGACGAAGGCTTCGAGCGTATCAACGCCCAGCGAGGACCGGACGAACAGGAACAACTGGCTGTTGGCCAACAAGGCGACCGGCCGCAGGTCACGCTGCGGATCGAACGGCATGCTGGCGAACATCAGCGGGTTGACCGACTCGGTGGTCGATGGATTGAGCAAGAAGGTATGGTTGTCTCCTCCGTTGCGCACGACCTCGGCGCCCGCCAGGTTGCCGCCCGCGCCGCCCCGATTCTCAACGATAACGGTCTGCTTCAAGCCCTCGGCCAAATGCGGCTGCACCGTGCGCGCCAGCACGTCGACCAGCCCGCCAGGGGCCAGCCCCACGACCAGGCGCACCGGCTTGTTGGGCCAGGCCTGAGACGGCGTTTGCGCTTGGCTGCCCGTCGCCCAGCCCGTCAGCGCCAGCATCATCACGGCCAGGCAATGTCTACGCAGCAGCATGCGATTCTCCTATGGGGCGCCACCGCGCGATCCTGCGTACGGTGCGTCAGGTGCCGCACCCCGGTGAACCACCTTGATGCCTCATCACGGTGGAGCCCTGCATCTGGCGCTTATTCTTCACAAAAGTTTAAGCATAAAGAATCCCGGATAACCCTAGTTTGCTGGCGACGAGCAAGCGGGGCTTGGCGAGACTGCTTTGCATGCGAACAAAAAAACGGGAGGACTCGAATTCGAGTCCTCCCGTTCTTATTTCCACGTCTACCGCCAAGCGTTTTCGCGGATCAGAAATATCCGCTGACTTTCGGCCTAATGTACTGATTGAATATCAAACCGTTCTGGCGATTGAAGGCCGCTAGCGGCCGCCAAGCCGACAGACGTTATTCCCACTCAATCGTCGCCGGCGGCTTGCTCGACACGTCATACACCACGCGATTAATTCCGCGCACTTCATTAATGATCCGCGAAGAAACGCGAGCCAGCAGCGGGTGCGGCAGCGGCGCCCAATCGGCGGTCATGAAGTCGAACGTCTGGACCGCACGCAGCGCCACAACGTACTCATACGTCCGGCCATCGCCCATCACGCCCACCGACTTCACCGGCAGGAACACGGCAAACGCTTGCGACGTCAGCTCGTACCAAGTCAGGCCACTGGCCTCATCCTTGGTATTGCGCAGTTCTTCAATGAAGATCGCATCCGCACGGCGCAGCAGTTCAGCATATTCATGCTTCACTTCGCCCAGAATGCGCACGCCCAGACCCGGACCGGGGAACGGGTGGCGGTAGACCATCTGCGGCGGCAGGCCCAAGGCCACGCCCAGTTCGCGGACTTCGTCCTTGAACAGTTCGCGCAGGGGTTCCAGCAGTTGCAGGTTCAGCGTGTCCGGCAGGCCGCCCACGTTGTGGTGCGACTTGATCGACGTGGCCTTGCCCGTCTTGGCGCCAGCGGATTCGATGACGTCGGGGTAGATCGTGCCCTGGGCCAGCCACTTGGCGCTTTGCTGCTTGCCGGCTTGTTCCTGGAACACTTCGACGAATTCGCGGCCGATGATCTTGCGCTTGGCTTCGGGGTCCGCCACGCCAGACAGCTTGCCCATGAATTGGGCGGTGGCGTCGACGTGAATGATCTTCACGCCCATGTTTTCGGCGAAGGTCTGCATGACCTGTTTGCCTTCGTCCAGGCGCAACAGGCCGTGGTCGACGAACACGCAGGTGAGCTGGTCGCCGATGGCCTTGTGGATCAGGGCGGCGGCTACCGAGGAATCCACGCCGCCGGAAAGGCCCAGAATGACTTCGTCGGTGCCGACTTGCTCGCGGATGCGGGCGACGGCTTCGGCGACGTAGTCGGGCATGTTCCAGTCGCCCTGGCATTCGCAGATCTCGTTCACAAAGCGGGCCAGCATGGCCTTGCCTTGGACGGTGTGCGTGACTTCGGGGTGGAACTGGACGGCGTAGAAACGGCGGTCTTCGTCGGCCATGCCGGCGATGGGGCACGACGGCGTGGACGCCATCAGCTTGAAGCCCGGGGGCAGCTCAGTGACCTTGTCGCCGTGGCTCATCCAGACCTTCAGCATGCCGTGGCCTTCGGGCGTGGTGAAGTCGTCCAGGCCTTCCAGCAGCTTGGTGTGGCCGTGGGCGCGGACTTCGGCGTAGCCGAATTCACGGTGGTCCGAGAAGCTGACCACGCCGCCCAGTTGCTGCGCCATGGACTGCATGCCGTAGCAGATGCCCAGCACCGGCACGCCAAGTTCGAAGACGGCGTGCGGCACGCGCATCGAGCCTTCTTCGTAGGCGGACGCGTGGCTGCCGGACAGGATGATGCCCTTCAAGCCTTGCGCCATCTGGTCGCGCACGAAGGCGTCGTCGACGTCGCCGGGGTGCACTTCGGAATAGACGCCGGCTTCGCGGACGCGGCGGGCAATCAGTTGGGTGACTTGCGAACCGTAATCAAGAATGAGGATGCGCTGGTGCATTGAGCTCTACCGATTAAATAAAACCGCACCGGCAGAACCGCTATTGTGAATGCGATTCTGCCGGTGCGTGATGCATGACATTGTCGTTGACTGTACGGATCAGTCGGCGCGGTAGTTAGGCGCTTCCTTGGTGATCTGCACGTCGTGGACGTGGGACTCGCGCACGCCGGCGGAGGTGATCTCCACGAATTCGGCTTTGGTGCGCATGTCGTCAATGGTGGCGGCGCCGCAGTAGCCCATCGAGGCGCGGATGCCGCCGACCAGTTGGTAAATGATGGCCAGCACGCTGCCCTTGTAGGGAACGCGGCCTTCGATGCCTTCGGGGACCAGCTTGTCGGCGTTGTTGGCCGGGTCCTGGAAGTAGCGGTCGGCCGAGCCGTCCGTCATGGCGCCCAGGCTGCCCATGCCGCGGTACGACTTGTACGAACGGCCTTGGAACAACACGACTTCGCCCGGAGCTTCTTCCGTGCCGGCGAACATGCCGCCCATCATGCACGAGAACGCGCCGGCGGCCAGCGCCTTGGCGACGTCGCCCGAGTAGCGGATGCCGCCGTCGGCGATGAGCGGAACGCCCGTGCCTTCCAGCGCCTTGGCCACTTCGGAAATGGCATGGATTTGCGGCACGCCTACGCCAGCGACGATACGCGTGGTGCAGATGGAGCCGGGGCCGATACCGACCTTGACGCCGTCGGCGCCGTACTCGACCAGCGCGCGCGCGGCGGCGGCGGTGGCGATGTTGCCGCCAATGACTTCAACCTTGGGGTAGTTCTGCTTGACCCAGCGCACGCCTTCCAGCACGCCCTTGGAGTGGCCGTGCGCGGTGTCGACGATCAGGACGTCAACGCCAGCAGCAACCAGCTTTTCCACGCGCTCTTCGGTGCCTGCGCCCACGCCAACCGCTGCGCCAACGCGCAACTGGCCTTGGCCGTCTTTGCTGGCCATCGGGTGTTCGGTATTCTTGACGATGTCTTTGACGGTGGCCAGGCCACGCAACTCAAAGCCGTCGTTCACGATCAGCACGCGTTCCAGACGGTGCTTGTGCATCAGGGCCTGCGCTTCGTCCAGCGTGGCGCCTTCCTTCATGGTGACCAGGCGTTCCTGCGGCGTCATGATGTTGCGCAGGGGCTGATCCAGGTTTTCTTCGAAACGCAGATCGCGGTTGGTCACGATGCCGACCAGCTTGCGGCCTTCAACCACCGGCAGGCCCGAAATGCCATGCTGGCGCTGCAACGCAATGGCGTCGCGCACTTTCATTTGGGGGGTGACGGTGACCGGATCGATCACGATGCCGAATTCGTGGCGCTTCACGCGAGCCACTTCACGGGCTTGCTGATCGGCAGTCAAATTCTTGTGGATGATCCCGATGCCGCCCTCTTGCGCCATGGCGATGGCCAGACGCGATTCGGTGACGGTGTCCATGGCGGCGGACACAAGCGGGATATTCAGGCTGATATTGCGGGTCAGGCGGGTGGCCAGGGAGGTGTCGCGCGGCAACACCTCGGAATACGCAGGCACCAACAACACATCGTCGAAGGTGAGCGCTTTTTGAACGAGACGCATGGGTAACTCCGGGCGCAAAGCAAGATTATACGCCGCCCGGATGTTTTGCCTAGGTGTTGACCCTAGGTTTGTACGGAATTTTTGCGACGGCGGCGCCGCTGAACCGGCACCAGAACGCCGATAATCCGACCCCGTTTTATAGCCTTGTTGTCGACATTCAACAAGGCAATATTTTTACCCGGATTATATTGACGATTATTTTTACCCGGATCATAATCCGCTCCGTGATTGATTTTGCGATCAAACGAATCGGAACCGGACATCATGACAACCCACCCTACTCCGCGCTACACCGCCTTTGACGGCCACCGCATTCTGGCCGCCGGCCCGCTCGCCGACGTCGCGCTAGCAGTGAAACGCGCCATGCACGCAAGCCACGGCAACCCCCTGGTGTTCAACGACTGCACCGGCCAGCAGACCGACCTGGATCTGCACGGCGACGACGCCGACATCATTGCGCGCCACGCTCAAGCCCCGGCCGGCAGCGCGCCCCCGGCGCAAGCAGACGCCGCCGAAACGCCCGACGCGCCGCCGCGCGGACGCGGCCGTCCCAAGCTGGGCGTGGTGCCGCGCGAAGTGACGCTGCTGCCGCGCCACTGGGACTGGCTGGGCGCGCAACCCGGTGGCGCATCTGTTGCGCTGCGCAAGCTGGTGGAGCAGGCACGCCGCGACAACGAGGCGCAAGACCGGCAGCGGCAACAGCAAGAGGCCGCGTATCGCTTCATGTCCAGCATGGCGGGCGACCTGCCCGGCTTCGAAGAGGCCACGCGCGCGCTGTATGCGGGGGACGAAAGCCGCTTTGTTCAGTGCGTGAAATCATGGCCGCAAGATGTGCGCGGCTACGCCATGAGCCTGGCCTGGCCGGCGCAAACAGCGGCCTGATCGCTACGAATTCCTGATCGGCAACCCGGCAAGGTTTCGGTACGATGCTGACTTCAGCCGACCCACCTCCACCGGATTGCTGGCATGCCACAACTCGTATTGCTGTTGTTGGGAGTTCCGTATCTGCGCAAGCGTTGGCGTGCTTTGGCGGGCGCGGGCGTGATCTTTCTATTGGCGGGCATCTTTCTCTTGATCGATGCGCTGGACAACGCCCTGTACTTTCCGCTGAAGGTGTTCGCCGTGCTCTTCATCATCGAAGGGCTGGCCACCTTATTGATTGCGTCAAGCGGCGTGGGCGGTCAGCGCGTGCTGCGCTACGCCAAGGGGATGTTCGTGTTGCTGGCAGGCGGTTTGATTCTGGCCGGCCAGCATCATGGGCACTTCGTGCTGTCGATGATCTTCGGCTTGCTGTTCCTGGTTGATGGCGTGCTGCAATGCCTGGCCGCGTACGTCGTGCGCTACAGCCGCTGGCGCTATGCGTTTGCAGGCGGCATCGGCGAAATTCTGCTGGCCATCTTTTTCTTTCAGCCCTACCCCACCAATTACGTTGGCACACTGCCCTACTGCCTGGGCCTGTTCCTGTGCATTGCGGCAATCAAGCTGCTGTGGCTGGCGCGGCGCGTGCGGCATCTGGCGTCCAACCCGGCTTTTGCGGAAAACGATTCATCCGACTTCATGCCGGCCTCGCCCGCCGCCCCCGCCCCGGTGTGGGATGGGCCGCCCAGCGATTCCGAACGCGCGCTGACGGTGCACGTGTGGACGCCGTCGGGGTCGGCCAAAGCGCAAACGCGCAACTACCCGTTGGTTGACCGCTACATCGCCGCGGTAGACGTGAACGGCGTTATCTCGACCGGCCACGCCGCGCTGGAATCGCCCGAAGGCATTTACATCAGCCTGTACCCCAGAGACGAAATCGACCGCTCGCCCGACGAGTTCGGCAACCTGCTGCGCGCTACCGCCGAGAACGATATCCCCGGCGTGTACCAGCCGGATTACGCCACCGAATCCCAAGCCTGGTGCCCGTCCACCACACGGGTACGCATTCGGAACTACGACGCCGAAAAGCTTGCCGCGTTCTGGAACGTGTACCGGCAGACCAGCACCTACAACCTGACGCACCGCAATTGTTCAAGCTCGGTTGCGCGCGCCTTGGACGCGGCGTTGGACGGTGTGGTGGGACGGCTGCATGGCAGCCAGGCCGGTTGGCGCGTGCTGATCCGGCTGTTGTTGACGCCTGAATTGTGGGTGGCGTCGCAGATACGCAAACGCGCGCTGACGATGGCGTGGACGCCCGGGCTGACGCTGGACTACGCCCGCGCCATGAGCATGCTGGCTGACCCGCGGCCATTTGGCTGGTGGAAGATGTCGCAGGCGGCGCTGCGCCGCATCGCTGAACTGCGCGCCAACTGGCGCCAGCAGGACCGCGACGCGCCGCTGCGCCGGCCGCCGGCCTGAACGCCCGCCCGCAAACATCAGCCCCACCTTATCCCTCCATCAAGAAATCGAATTTTTTCCTTATGGGTCTGAAGCAGAATGTTTTCAGCCCGCCGTCGGCAAGATGCGCGAGGCGCCCATAACAATTCGAGGATGACGATGGATTCGGTGTATTTGGTCGTGGTGGTTGGGGCGGTAGCCGCAGGGTTTGTGCAAGGCCTGTCGGGCTTTGGATTCGGGCTGGTCGCCATGTCGTTCTGGGCCTGGGCGCTGGAGCCGCGGCTGGCGGCCACTCTTGCGGTGTTCGGCGCGCTGGTGGGCCAGGTGCTTGCCGCGGTCACGGTTCGGCGCGGTTTCAATCTCAAGCAATTGGCTCCCTTCGTGCTGGGCGGGCTGGCCGGCATTCCGCTGGGCGTGGCCGTGCTGCCCCATCTGGACATGGACTGGTTCAAGGCCATGCTGGGCGCATTTTTGATGGTGTGGTGCCCCGCCATGCTGCTGGCTCGCAACATCCCCAAGATCACGGCGGGCGGACGCGCGGCCGACGGCGCGGTCGGTTTTTCGGGTGGCGTGCTGGCGGGCATCGGCGGGTTTTCGGGAACCTTGCCCACGCTGTGGTGCACGCTGCGCGGCTATGAAAAGGACAAGCAGCGCGCCATCATCCAGAATTTCAACTTGTCGATGCTGGCCGTGACGATGGGCACGTACCTTGCTACGGGCATCGTCACCCGCGACATGCTTCCGCTGTTCGCCATCGTGGCGCCCGCGATGCTGGTGCCCACGCTGCTGGGCGCCAAGCTTTATATCGGGATCAGCGAGGCGCGCTTTCGGCAGATTGTGCTGGGCCTGCTGACGCTATCCGGCGTCGCGCTGCTGGCGGCGTCGGCGCCGCGGCTGATCGAACGGCTGGCCTGAATTCCCCGCTGGCCGCTCGTTGCGCTTTAATGGACCCGTGCATTTCAACCAAGGAGCATCATGTCTACGCCCAAGAATTTCCTGCTCTACGACGGTGACTGCCCCTTCTGCTCGAACTATGTGCGGATGCTGCAATTGCAAAAAGCGGTGGGCCCGATCGAGCTGCTCAATATGCGCGACCACCCTGATCTGGCCGTGGCCTACAAGGCGCAAGGGTATGACCTGAACCAAGGCATGCTGCTGCATCTGGACGGCCAGGATTATTGGGGCGCCGACTGCATCAACCGGCTGGCGCTGCTTAGCACCGGCAACGATCTCTTCAATAGCGTGAACGCCGCCGTCTTCCGCAACCCCTGCCTGTCGACCACGCTGTACCCCTTCATGCGCACGGGCCGCAGCTTGGCGTTGACCTTGCTGGGCAAGAAGAAGATGCAGATGTAGGCAAGAGGCGACGCGCCACACGCAGCACGCGCGCCCTCAGACAGGCGACTTGCGCCCTGGCGGTTCCACGGTGTCAATGCCCACCACGCGTGTCAGGAAGGCGTCCAGCGCCGGGTTGTCGTGCTGCGCATGCCACGCCAGATACATGTCCGCATACAGATTGCGTTGGCCAATCGGCCGGAATTCGACCCCATCGAAACGCAGTTCACGCGCCGAATCCGGCACGATGCCCACGCCCAGCCCCGCGCGCACCAACGCCAGCAGCGTATGGGTTTGCCCTGCCCGCTGTACATAGTCGGGCTGCACATCGGCCAGCCCAAACGCCCCCACGATGCGGTCATAAAAGTACTTCCCTTCGCGCGGCGAATACAGCACGAAGGGTTGGCCCTGCAACAGGCGCAGCGGCACGGTCTCGTGTTCGCACAGGGGCGACCCGGCGGGCAGCGCCAGCACCAGGGGTTCGCGCTCAATCAAGCGGGATTCGATACCCGCCTGCTGCGGCACGCTGCGCGCCAGAATGGCGTCCAGCTCGCGCGCGACCAGCAAGCGGTCAAGATCGGTGCTGACGGTTTCGCGCAGCTGAATCTCAACGCCCGCCAAGAGCTTGCGCGCCTGCATGATCATCGACGGCATCAAGCGGTACGACGCCACGGCGGTAAAGCCCAGCGTGATGTGGCCGGCCTCTCCGCCTGACGTGCGCCGCGCGGTGGCGGCCGCGCGCGCGGAAAATTCCAGCAAGTGGCGCGCATCGCGCAGAAAGCGCCGGCCTGCGGCGCTGAGCAGCACTTGGCGGCTATTGCGTTCGAACAGCGTCACGCCCAGATCCTGTTCCAACAGCTGAATCTGGCGCGAGAGCGGCGGCTGCGTCATGCAGAGCCGTTCAGCAGCCCGGCCAAAGTGCAGTTCTTCGGCAACCGCAATGAAACACTCAAGCTGACGGAATTCCATCGATTCAATCCTTGAATTGATCAATGCTATTTATAGCTCGAACGGCTATCCATCGAAAGCCGTTTCTATACTCCGAAAAAAAGGCCGCACACCGGCCCGCAAGACCCAAAGGAGCATCACCGCAGCACGAAGTTTTCGCGGCGCAAGCCGCGGGCCAACCCAAAACTCACCCAAAAAAGAGAAGAGACATGGAGACAACCCCCATCGCCCGACCCCGCGTCCGGCTCATCGCCGCGGCGCTGGCCCTGGCCGCCACCGCCGCGTTGCCCTGGAGCGCCCACGCGGCTGGCTACCCCGAACGGCCGATCAATCTGATCGTGCCGTTTTCGCCAGGCGGCGGCACGGATATTTCGGCGCGTCTGTTGGCGGCCGCGCTAGGCGACAAGCTCGCGTCGTCGGTGGTGGTAGACAACCGCCCGGGCGCGGGCGGGCAGATCGCCGCCGATCTGGTCGCGCGTTCGCAGGCTGATGGCTACACGCTGCTGTTCGCCAACTCGGGCATGCTGGCGATCAACCCATGGATCTACAAATTGCATTCCGACCCGGCCACCGCGTTCGCGCCGGTGTCATTGTTCTCGGACCTGCCTTTCGTACTGGTCGTGCCGACCAACCTGCCTGCCAAGAACGTGGCGGACCTGGTCAAGCTGGCCAAAGCTGAACCGGGCAAGCACACGTTTGCCAGTTCCGGCACGGGCGGGGCGCCGCACTTGTCGGGCGAAATCTTCCAGCAGGCAACCGGCGTGGATTTGATGCACGTGCCCTATAAGGGTGGCGGCCCCGCCATGACCGACCTGATGGCCGGACGCGTCGACATGCTGTTCGCGTCCGTGCTGGAGACCATGCCATACGTCACCGGCGGCAAGCTGCGTGCGCTGGCGGTCACGGGCGCAACGCGCTCGCCCGCCATGCCGGACGTGCCGACCATCGACGAAGCCGGGGTGAAGAACGCGCAATCGGGTTCGTGGACGGCCGTGCTGGCGCCCGCCGGCACGCCGCCTGCCGTCATTGAAAAGCTGTCGCAAGCGATTCGCGACATCACCGCCGACCCCGCCATGAAAACCAAGCTGGAGTCGCAAGGCGCCGTGGCGCACGGCTCCACCCCGCAGCAGTTGCAAGCGCTGGCCGCAAGCGAACGCGCGCGCTACGGGCAGATCATCAAGACCCGCAATATTCAAACTAATTGACCTACCCCCGGCGGCCCGGTCTCCGGGCCAACTCAACCCGCCCTTTCCGATTAAGCCGTATCCATGACAGATTCCCTGCCTTCCTCCGCCGCCCACCTGCTGATGGTCGGCCCCTTGCTGCCTGATCTGGTGGCGGACCTTGAGTCGCGCTACCACGTGCATCGCCTGTGGGAAGCCGCCGACGCCAACGCGCTGCTGCGCGAACACGGCGCGTCCATACGCGGCATCGCCACCAGCGGCCGCTTTGGCGCCACGCGCGAATTGATCAACGCACTGCCCGCGCTGGAAGGCATTTTCAGTTTTGGCGTGGGCTACGACACCATCGACCTGGCCGCCGCCAAAGAACGCGGCGTGGTCGTCACGAACACGCCGGGCGTGCTGGACGCCTGCGTGGCCGACACCGCGTTGGCCTTGATGCTGGCCGCGCCGCGCCGCATCGCCGAAGCCGACCGTTTCGTGCGCGCCGGCCGCTGGCCCAATGAAGGTTTTCCGCTGGGCACCCGCATGAGCGGCAAGCGCTGCGGCATTGTCGGCCTGGGCAATATCGGCTTGCAGATCGCACGCCGCGCTGCCGCCTTTGATATGGAAATTCTGTACACGAACCGCAAGCCGCGCGCCGACGCCCCCGCGGAGTACCGCTACGTGCCGGACATCGAAACACTGGCCGCCGAGTGCGACTTTCTGGTGCTGGCCGTGCCGGGCGGCGCCGCCACGCGCCACATGGTGAACGCGCGCGTGCTGGACGCGCTGGGCGCGAAAGGCTGGCTGATCAACATCGCGCGCGGCACCGTCGTAGACGAAGCCGCGCTGGTCAGCGCCTTGCAGGGCAAGCGTATCGCCGGTGCGGGCCTGGACGTGTTCGAACACGAACCCGCCACCCCGGACGCGTTCAACGCGATGGACAACGTCGTGCTGCTGCCGCACATCGCCAGCGGCACGCACGAAACCCGCCGCGCCATGGCCGACCTGATGGTGGCCAACCTGGACGGCTGGTTCCGGGAAGAGAAAGTGCTGACGCGCGTTGTCTAGAACGTGCGCGTCATCTAGAACGTCCGCGTCGCTTGCATCGTGCGCGTCAAGCTGGCGGCGCTGTCGAACGGGCAGCGCGCGCCGCCTAGTCTATTCGCTGACCCACTTCAACTCCGGCGACGGCGCGCCTTCTTGTTGGAAGTACAGGATGGCCGCCGCGGCCAGCTCGCGGCTCACGCATTGATATTGCTGGTAGCTGCCTGACTGGCCGCCCACCACCACGTCTTCATCGTGATCTTCCGAGCGCGACGGATCAATCAGCGTATAGATGCGCGCGTCGTCGTCCAGCGTGATTGACACCACGAACGTGCCCGCGCCGCCTCCCACCGCCATGACGGTTTCGTCTTCGGTCACAAACGCGATGGAACTGAACTCTGCGCCGTCCAATTGATCCAGCGCGGCAAGCGCTTCGGCCTCGGACGGATCGGCGCGTTCGCGAACGGCCGCCCGGTCGCCCTGGCGCCGTTCTTCTATGAGTTTTTTTATTTTCATGGTCGTAAAAGCCCCTGGTAATGCGCGCCGGGCCTCCCGCTTGGGCCGGCGTCTGATTAGCGCCGCGTCCTGACAATCAGCACGGCGGCGTTCGCCAGTCTACCGGCTATACGCCGCAGGCGGGGTCCGACCTGTGCGGCCTGTTGCAATTGACCGCTGGAAGCCCCGCCGCGCCAGGCGTAACGTAGTTGCACGGCATATGCCGCGTCACCTTGAGAGGGTCGCACCATGACGTCCCCGACTTCCCGCACGACGCATCCGCAATCGGCGCCTGCCGCCGACACGCCCACGCCCCCGCACGCCGATAAAGATCGCGTCCGCGCCGAGCATCAGCAAGAAGAAGCGCGCCGCAAGGCCATGGCCAGCGCGCAGCATAAAGACAGCCCGCGCAACCTGTCCGCGCCGCGTTACCACGGCGGCCACCGCGGCGGTTAGCCGGCTTGCAGCACCCGCGCGCTTAGCGCTCCCGCGCCGGGCGCGAGTTCAGAACTTGACCGAGCACCGGATGCCCGAGGGGATCGTGTTGCCCTCGTTCGGCACGCGCAGCAGCACGGTGAACGTGCCGCTGGCCGCATCCATCACCCGGTCGATACGCCATACCTTGCCTTGCAGCGGCTTGTCGCTGATGGCGGCATTCACCGTCACCTGCGCGGCCGCATCCGCCTTGATCTGGCCGTACAAGCCTTCCGGCACCACCACCTTGACCAGCAAGGGATTGATCTGCGCCAGCTTCACGATCTTGTTGTCGTTGACGCGGTCGCCCGGCCCGGCGTAGCGCTCGGCAACCACCCCATCAAATGGGCTCTTGATGCTGCGTTCGGCCAGAATCGCCTGTTGCAGCGCCACTTGCAGCTGCGCTTGCCGGCTGCGCGAGGTCATTTCGTCGTAGTCGCCTGCGGGCAGCAATTGGCGCTTGAAAAGGTCTGCATTGCGGTCGACGACACGGCCCAGGTAGGCCGCTTCGGCGCGGCGCAGGCCCAATGTGGCTTCGTCCACGCTGGTGTTCAGTTCGGCCACCACCTGGCCTTTTTTCACCACGTCGCCGCGCTGTACCAGCACATTGCTCAACACCCCTGCCGACGCGCTGCCCAGCTCTGACACCTGAAAGGGTTCGATCAGGCAGGCCATCGGGGTTTGCAACGTGTCGGCCGGTGAAGACAAGGCGGGTTCCGCCAGCACCGGCAGCCGCGCATCGGGCGGCAGGCCCTGCGCGGTGACGGCGGCGCTTGCGATCAGGCCGCTGAATAGACCAGATAGACCAAGGCAAAAGAAACGTAGGCGATGTGTCATAGGTTTGTAGAGATCAATCCCCCTGCCCGGAAAAGGACAAGGAATTTTCAAGTTCTTCATCCGCGGCCACCATATGGCGGCGCTCGCGGGCCAGTTTCTTTTCCGTGCGGGCCTGGGCGTAGCGCAGCCAGCGGGCCGCCACACCATGGCCGCCCATGGCACGCAGCAATTGCGCAGGCTTCGCCCATGCCTTGCCCGCCACGCTATCCAGCACCGCGTCTTCCCAAGACAGAATGGCTTCGACGTGGCCGGGGTCGCCCTGGCGGCCGCAGCGGCCTTCCAATTGGCGGTCGATGCGGGCCGACTCGTGCCGTTCGGTCAGAATCACGTGCAGCCCGCCCGCGTCCCGCGCGGCGTCGGACAGCGGAATGTCGGTGCCGCGTCCGGCCATATTGGTGGCGATCATGATGCTGCCCATCTGGCCGGCCTGCGCAATCATGTCGGCCTCGTCCGCGTCCTGCTTGGCGTTCAGCACCACCGCAGGCAGTCCGGCTTGGAGCAACACCTCAGCCACCTGTTCCGACGCCGCCACCGAACGTGTGCCGATCAGCACCGGCACGCCTTGCGCGTGCAGAACGCGGGTGCGGTCGCAGACGGCGGCCCACTTTTCGTTCAAGGTGGCGTACACCGCATCGGGCGCATGACGGCGGCGCGAGCGGCGATGCGTGGGAATGCGCACCACCGGCAGGTCATACACACGGCCCAGCTCGGAACGGATTTCCGCCGCGGTGCCCGTCATGCCCGACAGCAGCAGATAGTGTTTGAAAAAGCGCTGGTAGCTGATGCTCTTTAACGTGGAACGCGGTTCGCTCAGCGCCAGCCCTTCCTTGTGCTCCAGCATCTGGTGCAAGCCCTGGCCCCAAGACCGGTCCGGCATCACGCGCCCGGTGAACTCGTCCACCACCATGATTTTCTCGTCGCGGATGATGTATTGCTCGTCCAGCCGGTACATGTGCAGCACCGTCAACGCGCTTAGCACCAGCTCTTCGCGGCGAAACGGAATGCTCCAGGGCGCGGGCAAGGCGGCGCATTCGGCGCGCAGATGTTCGCGGCCCAGCTCGGTCAGCGTCACCCGGCGTTCGCCGCGCAGCAACCGGTAGTGCGCGGGGTCCAGCGCACCCGCCAGTTCCATGGCCTGGCGCGTGACGTCGGTGGTGTCGTCTTCCTGCACGCCCGAAATGATCAGCGGCGTGCGCGCTTCATCCACCAGCACGCTGTCGGCCTCGTCCACAATGGCGAAGCACAAGCCGCGCAGATACAGCTGCGCCAGCCGCCCCTGTTCGCCCCGCAGCCGTTCCAAACGCAGCGCGTCTTCGTCCTTGCCGCCGTCCAGCACGATCAGGTCACGCAGGTAGTCGAACACCAGCGTCTTGTTCGAGCAATACACCACGTCCGCCTGATACGCCTTGCGCCGCGTGGGGATGTCCATTTCCATGCTGACCCACGCCACCGACAGGCCCAGCGCTTCGTAGATGGGGCCCATGATCTGCGCATCGCGCTCGACCAGATAGTCGTTGGTGGTGATCACATGCACGGGCAGCCCCGCCATGGCGACGGTGGCGGCGGGCAGCGTGGCGGTCAGCGTCTTGCCTTCGCCCGTGTTCATTTCGGCGACCATGCCTTGCAGCATGGCCCAGCCGCCCATCAGCTGCACATCAAAATGCGCCTTGCCCACCGTCAGCCGGCCCGCCTGCCGGATCAGCGCAAAGGCGCGTGCCGCGCTGGCGGGCGTGATGCCGTTGCAGCGCAAGTCGTAGGCAATTTCGTCGGCGCGCCGGCGCACGCCGGCCAGGTCGATGTCGCCCAACGCCTCGGTTTCGCGGTGCACGCGGGCCACGATGCGGCGGGTGCGCGACAGCGGCTGCCGGCGCTTTCTGCCCAGCCAGCGCAACGCGGCCGTACCCCAGGCTTCGAGCTTGTTCGGATGCCGCTCGCTCTCCTTTTCAGGATAGAGCGGGTCGGGGTTCAAGGTAGCGAAGGCGTGCATGTCAGGGCGCGCGCATCACAAGCGGAACTGGCGCAAGACCATCTGCCGGACGGCGTCATACGCTTGCAGCGCAAGGGGCCGCGGCTCGTGCGAGAACTTCACATACACGCGCGCGCCCAAGTACGCACGCGGCGCGTCGTCGGGCAAACGCAAGTCCATCACGAACAGGTTCTCGGACGACTTCGCCCGCCCTTCCTGCGACTTGCGCGGGTCCACGCCTATGCTGCCGCCGCCCTGCAAGCTCAGCGCCAGGCTGGGCAGCTCGTCGGTCGCAGCCGGCACTTCGCGCGCAATCTGGGCGACGAACTCCTGCCCGCTGTCCTGCACCAGCCGCACGCGCACATCCTTGAGCGACCGGTGGATGCGCTCCAGGCTCGACTGCGGCACCACCACGCGCACGGTCTCGGCATCGGTCAGCACATAGCCCAGCAATTCACCGCGCTGCACATAGCGGCCCGTCATGTCCTCGGGCTGCGCCGACACATAGCGGCCCGCGTGCGGGCTGCGCACCTGCTGCGCCTGCACCTGTTCCTGGATGGCGCGGCGCTCGGTCTGCAAGCTGGTCCATTGATGGCGCATGATGGCCGCCTGCACCTGGTTCTGCGCGTAGGCCTGCACATAACGCGCCTGGTATTCATCCACCTGCGCGGCCAGCATGGCGTCGCGGCGGATAAGTTCATCGTTTTCCAGCGCCATCAATGGGGCGCCCAGCCCCACCGGCGCATCATCGGCCGCCTGCCGCGCGCGCACGAAGCCGGCCACCGGCGCCCGCACCTGCGCCGTGGGCGGCACCCACACCACGCCTTCGGTATCGGTGGACGACGGCATCGGCACCGCACCCACCAGCCCGACGATGCCCGCGATGCACAGCGCACAGATGGCGTACGAGCGCAGGCGATGCGCCTGGATCTGCGGGTCGGCATAGAACTGCCGGCCCAGCCGCCACAGCGGCATCACGATTGTGTTGAACAGCGCCCACATGGCCAGCAAGACGCCAAAGAAGAAGAACTGCCCGGCCATGATGAAGATGGCCAGGAACATGATGAACATGCGGTAGCAGAACGACAGCAGCGCATAGCCCACGAACCAGGCGCGTTCGCCCGGCGTCGCGCGCGGGGCTTCCACGCCGCGCAGCCCCAGCGCATAGCGCTTGAACAGATAGCCCAGATAGCCGTTGGCCCGCTGCCCCAGGTTGGGAATTTCGATGGCGTCAGACAGCACGTAATAGCCGTCATAGCGCAGCAGCGGATTGCCATTCATGAACAGCGTCGACATGCCGCACAGGATGATGACGGTATAGGCCAGCGACCGGCCCAGCCCTGGCTCCAGCTGCGTCCACGCAATCATCGCAACCGCCGCCAGGAACAGCTCCACCAAAATGCCCGCGCCGCCCACCAGCATCCGCCAGCGCTTATCGGCAAAGGCGGATGCCGCGGACGCATCCACATACGGAATGGGCACCAGCAGCAGGAACATCAGGCCAATCTCATGCACCTCGCCCCCGCGCGCCTTCACCGCGCAGGCATGGCCCAGCTCGTGGATGGCCTTCACCACCGGATACACCAGCGCCATGGCCAGCACATTGCCCGTGGAAAACACCTGATCCCAGATGTTGTGGGTCAGCGTCTGCCAATGCATGGCGCCCAGCGCCGTGCCGGCCGCCACCACCGCCAGCCACAACAGCGCGCCCACCCACGTGAACAGCCAGCGATACGCAGGCAGCGTGCGCGTCAGCCAGCGGTCGGGGTCCACCAGCGGCATCTTCAGCGCGCTGGGGTTGCCGATGTATTGCTTGATCTTCTGCATGCGCTGACGCTTGCGGCGTTCGACCAGGTCGCGCACGTCGGGCGCGCGGTCGGTCGTCAGCACGTCGGCGCGATGCAGCTGCGCCATCAGCCGGATAACTTCATCTTGCGGCATGGCGTCGTCATCCAGCTGGCCGCAGGCAATTTCCCAGATCTCCTGCACCGTGCGGCGCCCGTCCATCAGGCTGATCAGCAGATTGGCTTCGGGCGTGTAACGATGAAATTCGCCATTGCTCTGGTCCTGCATCACGTACCAGACCTCGCCGCGATACACGTGGCGATGAATATGGATGTGCGAACGCAGCCGCGGGCGCAGTGTGCTGACCCGGTGCCAGGAATTGCTATAGAGCGCGGTACCAGACATCTTCTCGTCAGCCGAACCAGCCCCACCACTTCAGGCGGAGCCAATCAAAAAATCCGTGCGTCCAGATCCAGACGTAGCGGCGCTCGTCGATATCGATCCGGCCCACGCCTTCCATGCCCGGGCGCAACGCCTGCGCCGCCTGGGGTTCCAGGCTGGCCTCCAGGCGGAACACGGTCTTGCCTTCCTGCACCTGCGCCAGCGGCACGATGCGCGTCACCGTAAAGGGAATCTGCCGGTCGGGCATCGCGGCCAACGCCACGCGGCCCGTCTGGCCCACGGCCACGTCATCAATCAGGCGGTCTTCCACGTCCAGCCACAGCCGGTAGCCATCGGGCGGCGACAGCTTGAACAGCTCCTGGCCGCGCTTGACCGCCTCGCCCAGCTGCTGGCTCAGGTCTCCGCTGACGATGATGCCGTCAAACGGCGCGCGCAACGTCGAGCGCTGGATCTGTTCCCGATAAAACTGAATCTGCGCCATGGCTTGGCGCGCCTGGGCCTGGGCGATGGCGGATGCCGCGCTGTCGCCGCGCGCCGATGCCTCTTCGGCTTGCCGGCGGTACTGCACTTCCAGGTTGCCCGCGCGCAGCAGTTCCAGTTCCGTTTCGCGCGTGTCCAGCGCTGCCAGGGCGTCGCCCTGCTTCACGGCGTCGCCCGCGCGGCGTGACGCGTCGCTGATATAGCCATCGAAGGGCGCGGCCAGCACGCGCTGCACCACGCCTTGCACCGTGGCCGTCGCGCTGATGCGATACGGGCCGTGCGCGAAGACGGCAAACGCCACCATCGCGACCACGGCGACGGCCGCCAGCTTGCGGCCAATGTAGCGGGGTCCAAGCAACCGGCCGGACTCGCGCAGCACCGCGTCGCGCCACTTGCGCCAGAACGGGCGTTCCTGCTGCAAGCGCTGATACAGCACGCGGCCGGCCAGCAGCACCACGCTTTGGCAAAGTTCGATGCTGGCTTTGTCGAACGGCAGGTCGTCCGGGCGTTCAAACACCAGCGCGCCGCGCGCGTCGCCATCGGGCGCGAACGGCACCGTCAGCACGTTGCGGTTGCCGAATTCGCGCGCAAGCTTCTGGTGCGCGCGCAGTTGGATGGTGCGGCCTTCGTCCTGCGGCACGCACAAGGTCGAATTCTGGTCGATGGCTTCGTCCATGGCCTCGGCCACGCTGCGCACCAGATTCATGTTCTGCACCAGCCGGCTGCTGTGCGACAAGGCATACACCTTGCTGCGGCCATCCTGCCGGAAGCCGATGCTGACCCGGTCGCATTCCAGCCGCGTCGCCAAGTCGGTGACCAGCGTCAGCGCTACATCCTTGAACTGCCCTTCCTTCAGTGAACGCGCCACGCAATTGATCACCACCATCAGGCGTTCGACCGTCTGCGCGCTATCGGTTTCCTGATGCTGAACCAGCCACGCTTCCAGCACGCCCGCGCCCCAGCGCAGCGCCTGCACCAGCGGTTCGGGCGCCTGCATGGCGGTTTCGAATGCGGCCACGCCGTGGATACGCCCGCCCAGCACGATGGGGTACGCCACGACCAGCCCGCTGGCATCCGCCGACACGGCCACTTCGCGGCCCTGCAAGGCTTCGTCCACCGCGCTGTAGAACACCGCGCCTGCGCGGCTGCCCGCCGGGGTTTGCGACACCGCTTCGAACGGCCCGGTGTCCGGCTCGCCCAGGATCAGCGCCGCGTGACGCACGCCCGGCAGCTGACCCGCCTGCAAGGCGAGCCAGGCGTCCAGGAAAGACTGGCGGTCGCTTGCGGCAGACAGCGCCGACCACCAGGCCAGGTCCGCGCGCTTCACCTGCGCGGGCACGACAGCATCATTCATCCTTGCTACCACTCTCCGTCAGCGCCGGCTGCCGCACGCTCAGTCCGCGCTTGCGGCTGGCCTTCGGCTCCCAGGTATTGGTTTTTGAATTGAACACGACCGTGGCGTTGCCCGACTTGCCCAACGCACCGCTCAAGCCCAGGATGCCCACGCCCGCCGCCATGGCGACGCGCTCGGCCGGGGTGGCTGCATGGGCGCTTTCAGCAGCGGCCACGTTGTCAGCCGGCTGATCCGCGTCCGACACCGCCGCGCCCTGCTGTGCTGCGTCCTTCGGCGCTGCGTCCTGCGGCGCTGCGTCCTGGGTCGACGCCGGAGCGGGCTTCGACACCGGAATGGACGCCGGATTCCCGCCGCTGGCATAACTCTGGCCGCCCCCGTCCTGCACCGTTTGATCGGTGCGCATGGACACCTCGTCCGGCGCGCCCGACGAAGCATAATCGGAAAGCCCGCCGTCGTGGCGCGCAATCACGATGTCTGGCGCCGTCGGTCCCAGACGGATGGTGTTGACCGCATCCAGCTGCCCCGGCAGGTACCACGCGCCCGCATTCGAGCGGGTCAGCAGCGGCTCGAACACCGGGCGCTGCCATTGGCCGAAGTTGCCATTCCAGGAATACAGATCCTCCAGCGCGCGGGTGATCAGGTCAGGCGTATTGCCGCCCATGCCGAAGCGGGTCAGGTTCACCACGCGGCCGCTCTCCGGTTCGATATAGATGGCGGCAAAGTCGCCCACCATCACGTCCTTCGCGAAGCTGCCGCGGAAGCTGTCCGAGCCGATGCCGCCCAACATGTAGTTGCCGCCCGCGCCCGCCAACAGGATGTCGTTGCCGCCCAACGCGATGTCGATCGTTTCGATTTGGCTCCAGCGGTCGTTGACGAACACCACGCGGCCGTTGTCGCCGAACATCACGTTATTGCCCGCGCCGCTTTCCAGCTGGTCGGCGCCCATGCCGCCGATCATCACGCCTTCGCCATTGTTATAGAGGCTGTCCGAACCGCCCACCGACGGGTAGGTGGATTCAAACAGGGCGATGCGGCCTGCGGCGGTGAACACGGCCCGCGCGCCGTCGCCGGCGATCAGGTTGAAACCGCCCGCGCCCACCGCGCGGATGATGTCGTCGCCCATGCCGCCAAACAGCGCGTTGCGGCCCGCGCCCACCGTGATGGCGTTCACGCCGCCCGATGGCAGGTTGATGGTCTCCAGCAGTTGCAGGCCGGCGCCCGCCAGATAGCGCGCGTCCGCACCCGGCGCCGCGGCGTCAATGAAGTCGCCGCGATTGCGCAAGTAGTTGACCGGCTCCACGGTCACGATGCGGCCGAAGTTGGCGAACACGATGTTGTTGCCGTCGCCCGCCGTAATCGTGTTGGCGCCTGCGGACAAGCCATCTGCCGACGCGCCCACCGCCAGCCCCGCGGCCTGCTGCGGCGTCAGCACCAGCGTCAGCGCGGCCAGCGATTGCAGGTCGGCCACCGCCGCCACGCCCATGTTCATCGGCGTATCCAGGTTGATGTTCATGCCGGCATTGCCAAACACGATGTTGTTGCCCTGGCCTGCGTGGATGACGTTGTTGCCGCCGCCGCCCGCGATCAGGTCATTACCCAAGCCGCCATAGATCACGTCGTTGCCCGCGCCGCCGTACAGGATGACGCCCTGCGTGGTGGTGCGCGCGTCCAGCACGTTGTTGCCGCCGTTTCCAAAGTGCAGCGCCTGGCCCGCCACGCGTTGACCGGGCAAGGCGGTGTAGTAGGCGTCGTCCTGGCTGGTCGAGCCAAACAGCAGCACCGGCCGGTCCGCGCCGCCCACCGTGTTGCCTTCGGCCACCAGCAGGTTATTGCCGCCGCCGCCCTGCACCAGCGTGACCGTGCCAACCGTGGCGTGGCGCACCGTGTAGGTGTCGTCGCCCTGGCCCAGCATCGTGTTCACCGACTGCACGCCGTGGAAGACGATGCCGCGGTCAAACACATGCGCGCCCGCCTGGCTCGTCTGCAACACCGTGCCGCCCGCGCCGCCCAAGCCCGGCGTCATGCCCAGCCCGGTGATGCGGCCGAAGTCGCCCGCTTGCGCGTTGCTGTACACGCGGTCCAGGCCACTCATGTTGTCGACCTGGTCCTGCATGCCGGTCTGGCCGGCCGTGGTGCCGTCATTGAAAATGCGGATGCGGTCATTGACTGGAGCGGTAGACGCCACGCCGTCATTGCGCGCGCCCAGCACGCCATCGGTCTCGCCCGGCAGGCCCACGCCCGCGTGCAGCGCGCCATCGTAATCCGGGCGGTCCAGCGTATCGCCCTCGATCAGCAGCGTGCCTTGGATGCCCGACACGTCATGCGGCTGGTCGCCATAATTGGCGTAGCTGATGCCCGTCACCGGGTCCACCGTGATGAAGGGCTGGTCGCTTGCGCGCGGGTTGCGCACCTTGCCCGGTTCGTTGGCGGGGCCGGCATAGGCCGGGTCCGCCACGCGCACCAGAATCGGCGGCAAGGCCACGTCTTGCAGGCCGGGCAGCGTCGTAAAGAGCGACGCCGACAGGTGCAAGTCCAGGCCCGCCAGGCTCAGCGGCGGCAGGCCAGCGCCCGCGCCGTCTTCCACCTTGACCAGCACCTGCTGCATGGCGCCCCACGCTTGCGCGCCGACACCGTTGGCGTCAAACGTCAGCACCACGCTTTGGTGCCACGTCAGCCCGCCGTCGGTGGACAGCAGCAGCCCGCGCCCTTGCAGGCTTTGCAGCGCCGCCGCCATCGAATCCGCCGCGTTCAGGCCTACGCCTTGCGTCAGCGAGCCATACAGGGCGGACGCCACCATCGCGCTGCTCAGCGACACATACGCCTGGCCCGAAGCCGGACGCGGCAGCACGCTGGCATCCAGATTGATCGCCAGCGACAGCGTATTGCCGCCGTTGGCGTCCAACTGGCCCGGCTGCGCCGTGATGCTGACCGGCTGCGCGCCATCGAGCACGTCGCGCGAACCGCCGCGGCCCGTCACGATGGTGTTGCCCGCCACGTCGCCCGACAGATCGAAGGTGTCGCTATCGCGTCCGCCGATCAGGGTCGTGATGACATTGCTGCGCGTGGACAGCACATAGATGTGGTCGTTGCCTTCGCGCGCATCCAGGTTGACGCGCTGAATGTTCTGGTAGCTGGTGTTCAGCCCTGCCCCACGGATGCCTTCCTGCGTCAGCACGAAGGCGTCGGCGTCTTCCGAGCCCAGCACGGTGTAGGTATTGATCCCGTCGCCGCCATCCATCGACACCGCGCCGTTGATGACATAGTTGCGTTCGCCGTTGGGCTGTTGCTGCGCTTCCTTGAACGCGTAGACCATGAACTCGTCATCGCGCTTTCCGCCAAACAGCGCCAGCGGCGCGGCGTTGCTGTAGATGCGGAAGACGTTGCTGCTGTTTTCCGCGCCGTACAGCGTCAGGCCGAAACGGTTGCCGCGTGACAGATAGCCCTGCGTGGTTTGCACCGTATCGATCTGGTCGCCCGCGCCCACGTTCGGGAACTGGCGGTCCAGCGCGTACAGCTGGCCGACCTGGTATTCGTTGTGCTTGGACGCATCGCTGCCCAGACCGCCGTCGATGACCACATAGGTGCTGGTGTCATCAATATAGAAGCGGTTGCCGCCGTCGACCGCATTCAGGCGCAGCCCGCCCGTCATGCTGCGGTCGTAATTCACGCGCTGCACCTCATTCGCATAACCCGCGCCTTGCGGCGTGATCTTCGCGACAAAGTGTTCGCGCACCAGGAAGGTTTCGTCCTGTGTGGTGCCGTTGATCGTCAGATAGTTCACGTCCGACAGGTTTTCATGGCCGTTGTCGTCGGAATCATGCACGTTGATCACAATGGACGTCAGCGCTTCGGCCAGGTTCACGATGATGTGATCCGAACCCCGGCCGCCATCCACATCCACGCGGTCGGTCACGCCAGGCGCGCCTTGCTGGCTGGTCAGCGACGGCAGTTGATCCAGCACGATCAGGTCGTTGCCGTCATTGCCATGCAGCGACACGCCACCGGCCAGCGCGCGCGCCGACAGATAGATAGTGTCGTCGCCCTCGCCCGCCAGCACGGTTGCGCCGTCGCCCAATAGAATGCGCGCCATCCAGATCTTGTCGTCGCCGGCGCCTGCGTCCACAGACAGCAGACCCAGGAAATCGGCGTCAGACAGGGTGATCAGGTCGGCGCCTGCACCGGTGGTGATGGTGGTGCTGCCGCCCACCGTCACCGTATCCAGCAGCACGATGTTGTCGCCGTCCCCGGCGTTCACGGTCAAGGAACCGATCAGCGCCGAGTCCACCAAGACAATCTCGTCCACGCCCGACCCGGCCGTGATGGTGGTATCGCCGCCCACTGTCGAGGCTTGCAGCACGACGACGTTGTCGCCTTCGCCCGCGCTTACCGTCAGCGAACCGGCAAGGCCGCTGTCCACGAGCCCGATCAGGTCATCGCCCGAGGCGGTCGTGATGGACGTATCGCCGCCCACCGTCACGGTATCCAGCAGCACCGCGTTGTCGCCGTCGCCCGCGTCCACCGTCAACGCGCCGGTCAGCGCGCTTTGCTGCACAGTGATCTGATCCACGCCCGCGCCCGCCGTGATGACCGTTGCGCCGGCGATGGTGACGACGTCCAGCAGCACGACGTTGTCGCCACTGCCGGCATGCACCGAGACCGCGTCGCCGAAATTGTTATGCGTCAACGTGATCAGGTCAGCGCCCGCGCCGGACAGCAGCGTCGCGCCGCCGACCACGGTCACGGTATTCAGCAGCACCGCGTTGTCACCGTCGCCCGCGTCCACCGTCAACGCGCCCGTCAAACCGCTGTCCAGCAGCACAATCGCATCCAGGCCCAAGCCGGTGGTGATGACGGTATCGCCGCCCACCATGCTCGTATCCAGCAACAAGGTGTTGTCGCCGTCGCCCGCCGAGATCGTCAGCGCGCCGGTCAGGCTGCTGTCTGCCACCGTGATCTGGTCTGCGCCCGCGCCGGTTGTGATCGTCGTATCGCCGCCCACCGTCACGGTATCCAGCAGCACGATGTTGGCGCCTTCGCCGGCGTCTACCGTCAGCGCGCCAGTGATATCGCTTTGCTGGAACGTGACGGCGTCGTCGCCCGCCGCGGCCAGCACTGTGACATCGCCGCGCACCTGCGTGGCGTCGAACGTGACCGTGTCGGCGCCGTCCAAGGTGCGTACCGTGGTCTGCTGCTGATTGATCAGCAGCGCGTTGACCAGAATCTGGTCTTGACCCGAACCGCCCGTGATATCCAGCAAGACGCCTTGCGTCAACGCGCCGTTGCCGTCCAGCGCGCCGCCAACGTCGGCGGTGTTGCTGAAGGTGATGGTGTTGTTGCCGGCGTCGCTGCCGTACACATAAATCTCAGGCGCCAGCAGGCGGCCGTTGATATCCACCGCCGAGGCCTTGCCGTAGCCGGCCGCGCCGCGGTCATCGCGGTCCACGCGCAGGTTCATGCGCTGGCCGGCCTGGATCAAACCGCCGGCTTGCAGGCCGCTACGGCCCGCCACCACCAGGTTGTTGCCCGCCAGCAGGCTCAACACGCCCACGGTGCTGATCACCGCGTCCGGCGCCACAACGATATCGCCCGAGGAGCCCGCTTGCGCACCTTCGTAGCGCGCCACGAGCCACGCGTTGCGCGCATCAATCTGGCCCACGTTGAACGACAGCGCCTGTGACACGCCTTGCGCATCGGTGGCGGCGCCCACTTGCACCAGCGCCACGTCGCCGCCCGCCTGCACATTGATGGTCGACTGCGCGCCCACCGACGCCACAATCAGCGCGTCGTTGACCGCCGCGCCCGCCGTGTCGGACTGCACGTAGCCGCCCACCGAACCGCCCGCCACAAAGAACAGGCTGCCGCCCGTCACGACCGCATCGCCGCGCGTGTGGGACAGGCCCGGATGCGCCGTCTTGTCGTTGACGATGTTGGTGGCGCTGCTCAAGTGGACCTCATCGCGTGACCGCGACTCCACCCGCGCCAGCACCAGGTCATGCGCGCCCAGCTGGCTGATCGACACCGACTCCAAGGCCGACGCCACCAGATAACCCGACATATCCGTCAACAGCGGCGAGCCCAGCTCCCCGATGGTGCCGGACAGCGTTTCCAGCCACACGTTGCGCGCCGTGATCGCGGCCTGGCCCGAAGCCGTGCCGTTCAAGATGGCGTCCAACGCATACAGGCGCACATCGCCGCGCACCCCGCCGGCATCGACCACATCGATACCGCCCAAGCGCAAGCCATGCATGCCATACAGGTTGACGCCCTGCGTCGCCGATGCCCGCACCGTGGCTTGCGTATCGGCAGCCGACACGCTGATCAAGAGTGGCGTGCCTTCCTGCGATACGTCGGCCCCCAGCAGGCCCACCGACTGCCCGGCGATCAGCGCAACTTCGCGCACATACCCCAGGCCCGCCAGTTGGGCGGCGCTCAGGTCAGACAGCACCACGTTGGCGTACTGGCGCTGGCCATCAGACGTGGCGTTCAGGATGGACAAGCCCGCCTTCAACGTCACGCTGCCGGCCGACACCACCTGGCCCACGCGCAGGTTCGCGTCCGTCTGGTAAGACGAGCCGCCTGCCGCCGTTCCCTTGGTATTGGCCAGAACCAGGTTCAAGTCCTGCGCGCCCAACTGCGACACGCGCGCCACGCCGCCCGCTTCCACATACAGCGCGTGGCCCGCGGACAGGCTCAGTTGCAGATGCTTCGAGGCGTCGTACTGATAGATGCCATTGGCGTCGCGGGTGCTGCCTACGATGTCTTTATCCGCCACCAGGCTGACCTGGCCGGCGCTTTCCAGCGTGCCCGCATCGGTGCCAATGATGGAACCGCCCTGGGCGCTGACCGTAATGGTGATGCCGTCCTTGGCGTGGATATCGCCCAGGCGGATGCTGCCCTTGGGCGAATCCAGCCCGACGGTGGTGTCGCTGTAGGCAGACACCACGCCGTTCACGGCTTCTACCGCCAGCGAACGCGTGAGCTTCAGCGTCAGGTAGCGCGGGTCGCGCATGTCGCCCACCAGCATGCCGCTGGCAAGCGCCTGCGGGCTGGCGCCGTCTTGCGCCATGTACGGCACGTTGACGGGCTTCCAGACCGGGTCCAGGAAGCCGCTGCCTATATCCACCACCTGCACGCCATTGGCGCGCGCGGCGGCCATGTTGGCCTGCCATTGGCTGATGTCAGCCGCCGATGCGCCTTCCAGCAGCTTGCTGTTGTAGATGAAGACGTCGCGGCTGTTCTCGTACAGGCCGAAGCGGTCAGCGAACAGGAACTGCACCGCGCTATTGGCCGACAAGGTCGTGCCCAGCTTCAGCGATGCGTCGTTGGAGAACACCGGCTCAAAGCGCTGCCATAGGCTCGTGTCGCTGAAGTCCACGCTGGCGCGGTCCAGCGGCGTGGTGCCGGCCGGGCCGATGTAGCGATACAGCGTGTGATACACGCCCGCCAGGTTCACGGCGTTGGCGCGCGACAGTATGGCCTTGTCGGCCTCGGGCAGCGAGTCAAACACGTTGGCGCGTTCGTCATCGGTCAAGCCGCCCAGGCTGGGCAGTTGCAGCGTGTAGTCGCCCAGCTGCGCACCAATCGAACCCTGGCCCGACGTGCGCAACACAATGCCGCCGCCCGCCTTCACGTTCAGGAAGCGGTCCACGGACGGCGCGCCGTCCGTATCGCCGTCCACGTCGAAGACCTGTTCATTGATGGCCGCCGACACCGGATACAGCAGGTTGTTCTCGATATTGCGCAGCGTGGCCGTCGAGAAATAGAAGAAGTAGCCCGCGTCATAGGTCTGGCCGTACTGCGCAATCTCGGCCGCCGTTTGCGCCGGCGCATCCGCACGCACGGTATAGGTGCGCGTGTAGGCCTCTACGCCCGCGCCGTTCAGGCTGGACGCGTCGAACGCCAGCGTGATGGCCTCGCCCATGTTGGGATACAACGCCAGCAATCCGTCGTTCTGGCCTGCCCCCGTCTGGTACAGCATGGCGTCGGCCAAAGATGCCGCCAGGCGAATCGTGCCGTCCGCGCCAACAATGGCGTAGTACGCCGTGTCGGCCCGCACGTTGCCCACCGACTGGCGGAAGTAAATCTCGTCGCCCGTGCGCAGCGCACGCAGTTGGCCCGTGCCGTCGTCCACGATGTTCATGTTGGCGAGCTTGAAGCTGCCCGCCCCCACCGCCGTCAGACCCGAGCTGACCGCACCCGGGGCGGACTCCAGGCGGTCGCGCCAGTAGTTGTGGTATTCGGCCGTTTGCGCCAGTTCCTTGTCGACCACGTAGTCGTAGACGATCTGGTTGCGCGTGGACTTGACCAGGTTCTGCGCGGCGGTGATATCCAGCGCTGCCGGCAGGTAGTTGGGGTCAAAGCCCTGATTCTTCAGCTGTTCGTGCAGCGCCAGCATCGACGCGTTCAAGCCTGCCGTCGAACCGGCGGCTTGCGTCTGGAACAGGTGGGTCGACACGGTGAACATGCCGCTCACGTCCGCCGCGGCAAACCCGCGCAGCAGCTCGCCCGTGATGCCGGCGTCGGTGAAGAGCGCCTTGGCGAGTTCCCTGCCCGCGGCCGTCTGGTTCAGCAGTTCAATCTGCTGATGCAGCACGGCCTGTTCCTTCGACGCGAACAGCTGGATGGTGTTGTTCGCGCCCACCAGCACGTAATAGGCCACGTTGGTTTGCAGGCTGGCCGTCTTGCCGATCTGCACGCGCACGTCGTTGAGATAAACGCGGTCGTAGTTCTGCAAGGCGCGGTAGCCCGTCACCTGGCCGTTGGCGTCCGTCACCGGCACGATATTCATGTCGGTCAAGGTGATGACGTTGTCCGCCGACACGGTCGCGCCGCTGGCGGCCGCGTCCAGGAGCTTCACCGTTACCGCGCCCGGCGTGCTGCCCGCCACGGCAAAGATCTGCGCAATCGATACCGGCGTGCCGCCATTGAAGGCCCCATCCACACTGCTCGACAGCGTGACGACGCGGCCGTTCACGCTCTGGATGTAATAAATGGCGGTCTGCGTGGAGTTCGCAAAGCTCAGCTCCACCCGCTGGCCTTGCACCAGGCGGTCGTTGCCCGGCAAGGTCAGCGTAGCGGCGCCAAACTGCGTCAGCGACTGCTGCGTAAAGCCGTTGTCCACCAGGCGGATGCCGGCGTTCACCGTCATGCCGTGCAAATCAGGCGTGTAGCTGCCCGAGGTCGCGGTGTCATGCACGTTGGTGTTTTGGTAGACGTTCAGGTCTTCCAGCTGCGACTTCTGCGCATACACCTTGCCCGTGAACGTGATGCGGCCGGTCAGCCACGCGCTATCGGGGCTGGACGCCGTCAGCGGATTGCCGTCGGCGTCCACGATGGTCAGGATGTGCAGCGTGCCGTTGTCGTACACGCCCAGATCATGGCCTTGCAGCTTGCCGTTCTGGTTGGTCATGTACAGCTCAAGCCCGGCCAGCGAGATCGACTGCCCGCTTTGCAGCAGCGCCTTGATGCTGTTAGCCAGCTGCGTGCGCGCCACGTCGCTCAGGTTGGCCTTCGTCAGATCCCAGCTGAAGCCGTCGCCCATGTCGACGAACTCGGCATACCCGGCGCCCGCCATTTCCGTATAGGTGTAGAACGGCAGCAGGTTCGTGCCAAACCAGCCCCAGTTGTTGTTCGGGGTATCCGACGTCAGCACGCCCTGCTTCAACGCCGCGGCGCCAAAGCCGCGCTGAATCGTGTAAGCCACGGCCGTGGAACCCGTGGCGCCGTGGCCCAGCCCCGTCAGCCCGTAGACGAGTTGCGACGGCAGCATCATGGACGAGACCGTGTTCGCGCCATTGCGCACGTAGAAGCTCTTCAGCGACACCGCCGCGCCCGAGAACGTGATCGAAATCTGGTTCTGCGAGTTGTAGACGTTCGTGGCGGGCGTGCCGTCAGCCTGGACCAAGCTCAACGATTCGATGCGGCGCGTGTAGCTGACGCCGTCAATCGTGAACGTGATTTCGCTGCCAATCAGCCCGTTGGCGGCGTCGTTCATCCACTGGTTGTACTGCTGCACCGTGTTGCCTGACGGCACCTGCCAGCCCAGCGTATTGCCAGCCAGCTGAAGCTGGTTGCTGGTGATGGTGCGCTCAATCACCGTCCACGTGCTGCCCGGCGTAGTCGACGTCAGGTTTGCGTACAGCGACCCAACGCCGGTGTTGATCTGGCCTTGCGGGTGGTCCAGGTTGTATTGATCAATCGCCGCGATGATGCCGGCCGAAATGTTCTGGTCGTTGGCGCCCAGCGCCGGCGCCGCCGTTCCCGGCGCTGGCACCACGGGAGGCGTGGCGTTCTGCGTGCCGGTGATCTCGCCCCCGCCCAGCGTGCCGGCCGCATTGCCGAACACGATGTTCAGGTTGTGATGGCCGGTATTGTCCACGCTGGTCAGGTCGCCCACATACGGCGACTTCAGCGTGACCAAAATCGTGTCGAACGTGTTCGCCCCCCACCACTGGCCGCCCGTTGGCACGATCTGGTCTATCGTCAGCTGCTGGCCGTCCACCAGGATGTAGGTGTAGGTGCGCAGGCCGGCAAGCGCGCGCTGATACAGGTCGCCCTGCGTCTGGCCCGACAGGCTGGCAAAGGTATTCAACTGGTCATTGGTCAGTTGCAGGCGCAAGGTGCTGGACCCCTGCTGCACCGACAACGCGCCAGACGGCAACGTGAACGAGATCGGCAGATTGGCGTTCGACTGATCCGTGGCGCCCGCCAGCGCATACGACGGGCCGTACAGCACGCCCTGACTGCCTGCCGTGTAACCCAGCGAGGCCAGCGACACCGGGCCCGCGTTCGCCGTCGGGTTGAGCGGGTCATACACCGTGAATGTGAACTGGTAGATGTTGTTCGCGCCGCTGCCGGCCACCAAGCCCAGATAGCCCAGGATTTCCTTGCGGACGTTCCCGTTCAGGCTGTCGTTGTAGGCCAGGCGCACCAGATGGTGGCCATCCACCGCCGCCTTGAGCGCCGCGCTGTACTGGTCCGCCGTCAGGTTCAGCGCCAGGTACTGGCCGCCTTCGGCCTGCGTGCTCAGGTACGTGCCGACGCCGCCCAGCGTAATCGTGGCGGTCTGCAACGACCGCACGCCCGACCAATAGCTGTCGTACTGCGCCAACTGCGCGTTCAGGTCGGCCAGAATCTTGGCCGTGACGGTCGGGTACGCCTTTTCCGTCGCGGTGCGGGTATCGGCAAGCTCGCCATCCAGCAGCGAACCGCCGTTCAACGTGATGTTGACGCTGCCCAGCTCCGCGTAGACGGATGCCTGCGGGTTCGTCCAGTTCACCGGCTTGACCAGCGTCAGGTCGGCGTTCAGCACGTTTTGCGACAAGTAAATGCTCTTGTCGGCGCCGGCCGGGCCGCCCGCCAGGCCCGCCTGGGCGGCAAAGCCCTGGCGCGCATGGATGGTCAGCGCCTTGGACGCCGTGCCGATGGCGCCGTAGCCCGCGTTCAGTTCGATGCGGTTGCCCGACACGACGGTGTCGGTGCTGCTCGTGGATGCGTGGGCGAAGATGCCGTTACGCGCCTCGATGTACACCGTGCCCGCCGACGAGTTCACGTTCTTCAGCGTGGCCCACGAGCTATTGCCGCCATCCGAAAAATAGTTCAGCCGGATGTCGTTACGCGCCTCGGCGCGGGTGTAGCCGTTGGAGCCCATCACGTTCAGCTTGATCGCGCCGCCCAGCGCGATGGCGTCCACGTTCAGCTGCGCGTTCGCGCCCGTGGGCATCTGGCCGTTCACGTCGCGCGCCATGATGCCGACGTCGCCTTGCATCGTGATCGACGTCGGCTTGGACGCCGAGACCGCCTCGATGTGCACCGTCTTGCCGTTGCCCACGATCAGGTTGCCCGCCAGCGTGATGTCGCCGTTGCTGCGGATGTAGATCGCGTTGGCGGCGTTGCTGGACCCCATGAAGCTCAGCGTGATCTCTTGGGAAGCCGGCATGTAGAAGGTGAACAGCTCTTGCTGCTTCTTCTCGACCACCTGCGTCAAGGTCGTGGTCTTGGTGCGCAGCCAGCCGCCGCCGCTGGTGTGCGGCCCATCGTTACGCACGATGACGCCGGTGTTGAACTTACGATAGGCCACGCTGAAGACTGACGTATCCAGCGCCGTGCCGCCCGAGGTTTCCAGGCGGTAGTGCTTGCCGTCCGGGCCTTCGATACTGCCGCCCGCGTCTTCCACCAGCGTTTGCGTGCCGCTGCCTTCGATGGTGGTGGGCAGCAGCGCGTCGTTCAGTTTGCCGCTGGCAATCAGCTGCTGTTTCAGCGCATCCGGTACGGAATTGACGCCGTCATAGGCAACCACCGTCGACACCAGCACCGGGCGCGGCGTCTCAAACACGGTGACCGGGCCGGACTTGCTGGTGTTCTTGTCCGTCAGCCAGCCCAACGGGTCGAAGTCGCCGAACAGGTTGAACTGCTTGGTCGTGTAGACGGTGGTGGTGGTTTCGCCCGAGCTCCAGCCCATGACCCACACCATCATCTGGCCGGCCTGCGGCTTGTAGCTCAAGGTCAGCGTCTGGCCGTCCTGCAACGCGCCTGCGGTGTTGCTGGAACCGGCCGTGCTTTGCTGGCCGTTGCCGTTGTCGTACACCCAGATCCAGGTCAAGGGGTTGACTTCGCCCGGCGTGGGCTGCACCTGCACGAACTTGTTCCACACCGTATGCACGACGTTGTTCGTGCCTTGCAGCTCGTACAGGTCTTTCTGGCCGCGCGCGGTGTCGATGATTTCGATCCGGCCGCGGCGGTAGGTGCTGACGTCGATGTCGCCGGTAACCAGCGCGTAGGTCGTCTGGTTGTCGATGTGCACCGACGCGTAGCCATTGGCCACAATCAGGTTGCCGTTGCCCACCGACACGATCTGGCCGGTCAGCGAAATGCTGCCGCCCGCCAGGCGGATCGGGTCCAGGATGATGGTCTGCGTGGCGTAGTCAAAACGGCCGGTGATGGCGCCGTACCGGTTCAGCGACCCGTCGGCGCTGAACGACACGCCGCTGATGGCGTAGCCGTTGCCGTCTTGCAGGGATTTGTCCTGGTCGCCGCGGAACGAGCTATCGATCTTGATATAGGCGTCGGTCAGGCCGCTCTGGATCTTGCCGTCGATGTTCAGCGTCAGCGCCGAAATGCTGACCGCCCCCAGCGCAAAGATGCGCGAGTCGCGCGCCGCCGAGTTGTTGTTCATGTACTGGGCGAAGGTGTCCAGCTTCATGTAGCCCCATTTCAGCAACACGTTCTGCATCGTGTCGCTGATACCGGTGCTGGTGCTGCCGCTCTTCAAGGCGTTGACGACGCTGGCCCAGCTGTCATTGAGCAGCGTGGGATCGGAGCCGGTGTTGAACCACCCGTCGCTTTGCAGGCTGAAATTGCCCTTGGCCACAATATCCAGGCTAACCGCCTGAATCGTGCCAGACACATTGATGCTGCCCAGCGTGTTGATCACCGACACCTTGCCCAGCGGGTTGACCACCGCGCCCAGCAGGCCCAGGTCCACCGGCGCATTCGCAATCAGAGTGGCCAGCGATGTGTCTCTGCTGCCATCGGGCCTGATCTCGTCCAGCATGCCGCCAAACGGGTCCGCCGCCCAGGTGTTCTTGACCTGGCTGATATTGACTTCGGCCGTGTCGGAACCCGACGCGCCCTTGACGGACACGTCGTTGATGTACAGATGGCCGGTCTTGAAGACCTTCAGCTGGCCATCGGAACCCGGCCGGATGATGGTGCCATCCAGCACCACGGCGTCATACACGTTCATCAGCATCGGCGAATCGTTGACGATGTTGATCTGCGTGTTGGCGCGCGCATCAATGCCCGCGCGGTTCACGCCGCTGGTGTCGGTGGCGCTGACGTACACCGAGCCGCCCGACGCGTACATGTCGGGGATTTCGACATAGAACGTCGAGAACGAATCCAGGTAGCGGACTTGCCCATCCACCACCGTCGCCATCTGGATGCTTTGCAGCTGGCGCTGCAACGCGGCGATGTTGGCCTGGTAGCGCGCCACCGCCTGCGGGTCGGACGCGTGTTCGGTCTGCATCTTCGTCAGCGTGCGGATCTGCTCGCTGATGACGTTCTGCTGGCTGGCGTAACGCAGCGTGGGCATGCCCACGTCCAGGGTCTTCAGCACAAAGTACAGGCTGCCCACCTGGGCGGCGGCCGTGGCGCCAAAGTCCGTTCCCAGCGCTTCGTCCTTCTGGGCCTGCGTCGGGTTATTCAGGCGCAGCCAGTAGCTGTTGTTGTAGTTCTCGTTGGCCAGGTTCAGGTCGCGGCTGTCCAGGCTGTTGTAACGGTAGTAGTTGTTATTGGCGTCCCGAATGATCATGCCGGTCGTGACGTTGACTTTGATGTCCGCGGCGGTGAATGCGGTCAGCTCATAGTTCACGTCGATATTGACCGTGCCGGGCGCACCATCCAGGCTGGTCTTGCCCGCGCCCAGCAGCTTTTCCAGAATGGCCTTGACGACGGCCGAGTTCGAATCGAACTTCACCGCGCCGCCCGCCGCCTGCGCGCTCAGGCCCGACAGACCCAGTTCCTTCAGCAGTTCGGCCGGAATCACGAACAGGTTGGCCGCGTTGTTCACGCCCGCGATGATCTGCGTGGCGGAGCCGGTGGCGACCTTGCTGGACGTGGTGTCCACCACGCCATCGGCCAGATTGGCCGTGGGGTTCAGGTTCAGGCCGATGACCTGCACCGTGCCATTCACCTTGGCTTGGTCCAGCGTCGACGGATTCGTTTCCAGGCGCACATTGCGCTGCGCCTTCAGCAGCGAGCCATTGGACGACACGCCGTCGATCAGCACCGTGTTGATCTGGCGCGCCTTCGCGCCGCTGTCCACGTCGGGAATCTGCGCAATGCCCACTAGCGTGAACGACACATTGTCGTTGGCCAGCAGATAGCCGGTGGACAAGGGGTCGGACGCCTTGCCGTTGCCCGCCAGCGCCAGGATGCTGTCCGCCTCGATCGACGAATTGTCGATCTCGATGGCGTTGCGCACCGTCAGGTTGTTATTGCTGTCGGACTTGCTGAAGCTGGATACCGCCACCACCAGCAGGTCGCTGATGGTGGTCGTGACGCCGCGCGTGTTGGCCGCCATGACCACATCGCCAAAGGCGTTACGCAGGAAGGCCCCGTCCACCTTGACCTTGGACAGGCTGCCGTCGGTGCTCAGGTGGTTGGTCGACAGCGTCACCGAAACCCCGGACACGCCCGTGATCTTGTTGCGCTGGGTGTAGATGATGTCGTTGGTGGTGACCAGGTCCAGCATGCCGGGCGTGGCATAGTCGCCGCGCGCGCTCACCACCGTCATGCCCGCCGACGCGATGGTGTCGCCCGCCTGACGCGCACCCGTGATGGTGATGGTGGATTCCGGCTTGATCGACACCGTGTGCTTGCTGACGTCGGCGCCCGCCACCTTGACGGAATAGCCGCTTAGCGTGGACGTGCCGCGTACGGTGTTGTTGCTGCGGATGTCCAGCTTGTTGCCGGTGACCTGCGCACCACTGCTGATGTCGATGGCCGATTTGCCGCCGACTTCCACATCGATCTTGCCCTGGCGGCCCGCCACCAGCGCAATCGTGCCGGCGTCCATCTTCACGTCCACCGACTGCACCTGCCCCGCCGTGATGCTGAGCAAGGCGCCGTCCACGTGGGCGTTATTGCCGATCGATACGCGCGCGTCCAGGTTCGTCGTCAGCGATGCGGAGTCGACTGACACCGTCACCCCGCCCACTTCCAGCGAACGCGCTTCGGCCAGCAGGCCCGCTTCGCCGTTACGTTCGGTGGTAGCGCCCACCGTGATGCCCACGATGTCGCCGCGCACGGTGGCGCTATCGACCGTGGCTTTCAGCGATCCGCCCAGGCGCGTTTCGGCGCTCATCACGCCCACGCCGATCACGCCGCCCGTGATCGCCTTGGAATAGGCGCGGCCGTAATACGTGCCTTGCGCATTGATGTTGACCAGGCCGGGCGCCGTGCCCAAGCCGGGCGTCGTCACCGACGCGCCGGTCAGCTTTGCCCCGTTTTTGGCTTCGGCCAGCGTCGTCGTGGCAATGTCCACCAACGCCTTGTTGACGTTGACGGCCAGCCCCGTCGTGGCGGCCACGCCGGCCGTCTGGGTCTGGCTGAAATCCACGCTGACCAGCGCATTCATGTCCACCACCGGGGCGGCCACCTCAGCGCCGTCCACCGAGGCCGTGGTGGTGTCGCGCGCGACGTTCTCGGCGATGCCGACCCCTACCGCCACGCCCACCATGCCCACGGCCACGCTCACTTGCGTCAGGTCAATCTGGGCGGTGACCTGAGTGTCGGCCGTGATCTCGACCTTGCCCAGCGAGCCCACCTTGCCCCCGCCCGTCACCTTGGCGCTGACGTTGTTACGCGTTGTGTTCGTGACCCGCACGCCTGCGCCCGAGGCCGCGATGCCGCCGCCCACCGCCACCGACGCGGTCACGGCATCCAGGCCCTTGAAGTCGGTCTTTTCCAGCGCCAGCACGGACAGGGCGTCATACCCGCCCACGTTCTTGCCGCTGGCGGTATTGATGTACGCACTGACCTGGTTTTCGGCCACGCTGTCCACCAGCGTGACGGCCAGGGCCAGGTTCAGGCCAAAGTTGCCCGGCACCGGCAGCGAGGCCGCCACGGCCACGCCATACGCGCCCGACTTCAGAATGGTGCTGGTGTCTTGCGCCCGCACCGTCACCGAGCCCGCGCTGCCGGCCATGCCCACCGTCACGTCCGAACCCTGGATGTAGGCGGACGTGGTGGTGGCAAAGCGGTTCGTGACTTGCACGCCGGAGCCTGCAGCCGAGCCGCCCGCGCCCGCCACCGCCACGCTGCCGGCGAAGTTGACGCTGATCAGCGTCTCGGTAGACGTCGCCAGCACATCGAGGTTGCCCTTGTTGACCGTGATGGTGCTGTTGTCGATATATGCCTGTGCACGGTTGCTGCGGCTGACGCCGTCGCCCGCGTACGCGCCAAACGTATCGTTGGCGAGCGACACGCCGATGCTGGCCGCCAGGCCCGCGCCCGTTGCGCTGACCGACACCGCGCCCGTCACCGCCGAAATGGTGGACGTGTTGTCCGCCTTGACCGACACGCCCGTGCCCGCCGTGATGGTGGAACCGGTGATGTAGCCGCTCACATCGTTGGCGATGATGTGCGTGCCTTCCGCGCCCGAACCGGACACGGACACGCCCGAGAACCCCGCCGCCACCGACGCCGCCACCGACACGCCATCCACCTTGGCGGTTTCCTTGGCCGACACGGCCACCGAGTGGGACACATTCAGGGTGGACGCCGACACGTACGACTGCACGCTCATCGCCGCCACGTTGTTCGCCACCGAAGCGCCCACGGCGAGCGACCCACCTGCCATCGCAAACGCCAGCGATGCGCCAATGGCCTTGGCGTCCAGGGTCGTGGTGTCTTCGGCGGCGACGGACACGCGCGTCATCTGCGCGCCCGTGCCAACGTTCAGCGTCGAATTCGCCACCGACGCGTCCACCGCGCCCAGCGCCTTGTTGCTGGCCAGCGCCACGCCCACCGACAGGGCCAGGCCCTGCGACGTGCCAGACAGGCTGGCGCCCGCCGCCGTAGCTTTCAGCGTGGTCGTGTTCGTCGCCTTGACGGACAAGCTGTCCGCCCCGCGCACGTTGGCGTCAATCTGCGTCAGGCCGTCCACCTGCGCGCGCGTCACGGCGCGCGTGGTGTTCGATGCGTTGGAACCGGCCGCCGCCAGCGCGACGCCGTTGTAGGCAATGCCCACCGCGCCCGCCACCACCACGGTTTCCAGCGTCTGGATTGTGTCGGCGGTGACGTTGATGGCGCCCAGGTTCGACACCTGCGTGTTGGACAGCGTGGCGCGTGCGCCCGCCTCTTGCGTAATGGTGTTTTCGGCCACCGATGCGCCGATGGCAAGCGAGCCGCCCGCCGCCGTAAAGGCCACGCTGGCGACCACCACCGTGGCCTTGATCGTGCCGCTCATGTCGGCATCAATGGTCAGCGCATTGGCGCCGTTGCCGCTGATACGCGAGCCGTTCATCATCGCGGTTGCGGACGAGCTGATCACGTTGCGCGCATCCGCCCCGCCGCCCGCCAGCGATATGCCGCCCAGGCTCACGCCCACGGCAATCGATGCCGCCACCGACACGGTGTGAATGCTGGCCTTGCTGTCCGCCTTGACGGTAATGGCCGGCGCGTTGACGAAGTTCACCCCGTCAACCTTGGCCAGCGCCGCATTGCCCACGTCGTTCTGCGCAAGCGAAGCGGCCACCGACAAGGACGCCGTCGCGCCCAGCGACACCGCCACCGAAATCGCCACGGCGGCAATCGTGCTGTCGATGCGCGCCACGTCCATCGCCACCACCGACACGCTGGCCGCGTTCCAGGCGTGCGCCTGATTCTGGTCGGTGATGCGGGCGGTGATGCCCGTCTTGATCTTATTGACGGCCCGCGCGCCCGCGCCGGCCCCCGACACCGCCAGGCTCGCGCCGTCCACAATGGGCGGCGCGTAGGCCACCGACACCGCCACCGCGCCCGCCACCACCACGGCGTCGATGCTTTGCTGCTGGTCGACGCTGCCGTCGGCCTTGAACGTGGCGTTGCTGGCGTTGACACGCACCGCGCCCGCCGTCACCGTGCTGCCGTCGATGAACGCCACGATCTCATTGACCGGACGGCCCGCGCCCAGCGCCACCACCTGGCCCGCGCTGTTGACGTCATAACCGATGACGTTTTCGGCCATGGCCACGCCGATGGACGCGGAAGCCGCCGCGTAATGGCTGACCGACACCGAGGCCGACATGCCCAGCACCACCGCGTTGATCTGCGACAGGCCCAGCGCCAGCACATCCAGCGCGCCCAGCGTATTGCCCGCGCCAGACGTATTGATGCTGGCATTCGAGATGCCCGCCTGCACGCTGGCCGAGATTACGTTGCGCGCCAGCGCGCCGCCGCCGCCAATGGCGGCATTGGCGCTATCGCCCACCGACACCGCGACCGATGCGCCCAGCACCACCGACGTAATGTCAGCCTGCTGCGTGGCGCTGACCGTCAGCGCCGCCCCGCCCGTTTCCACCGTGCCGCCCTGGATGTGGGCATGCACGGTGTTGAACACCTTGTTGACCGCCACGCTCGTGCCGACCGCAATGGCCACGCCCGCGCTGCCGGCCTGCACGCTGACCGCCCCGCCGATGGCGATGGCGGTAATCGACGCGCGGTCGCTGGCGGACACGGTCACGCCCTGGCTGCCGCCGCGCGTGCGAATGACGGCGTTGTCCACCAGCGCCTTGACGACGGTGCTGATGTCGCTGATGGCGACCGACACGCCCACGGACGCGCCCGCGCCCATGCCGCCTGCCGACACGGCCACGGCCAGCGCACCGGCTACGGTCACGATGCTGCCAGTGTTCTCGGCGTTGACGCGCACACCGCCGTCCATGACGCCGCCCGCCTGCGGGTCCACATTGCGCAGCGTGGCCTCGACCGAACCGCCGATGGTGTTGCCACTGCCCGCGCCCGCGCCGGCCCCGGCGAAACCCTGGCCCACGGCCACCGCCGCCGCCACGCCGATTGACGCCGACACGATGCGCGAATCATTGATCGCATCCACGGCGATGCCGTTGGCCGAGCCGATCTGCGTGCGCAGGCTCGCGTCGGTTGCCGACGTGCCATCAATATAGGCACGCGTGTTGTTGCGCACCGTGTTGTCGGTGGCCGATACGCCAGCCGCGATGCCCGCGCCGCTGCCCGGCGACACCGCCACGCCCAAGCCGCCCGCCACCGCCAGCACATAGCCGTCGTCACGCGCCTGCACGGCCACACCCGGCGCACCGCCCGAGGACAGCGCCTCGACCAGACGCGCGTTGCGGATGCCGGCTTCCGTTTTGCTGTTGACGCGGTTGATCGACACCGCGCCGCCGACCGACACGGCCGCCGTGCCCACCGCCACACTGCCGGCCACCGTTACGTTGTGGATCTGGCCGGTAAACAGCGACGCCACCTGCACATGCGCGCCGCGTACCGCGCCCTGCGTGTCGCGGATCAAGGCCGACACCGAGTGTTCGCGCACCGTGCCAGCCGGTGCGCCGCCCACGTAGTTGTAGGACAGGCTGGCGCCCACCGCCACGCCCGCGCCTTGCGAGCCCAGGCCCAAGGCCACCGCGCCCGCCAAGCTGTTGATGGTGGAAGCGTCGCTAGCTTGCACCACGATATCGCCGTCGGCCACCACGTCCTGGCCGCTGACGGTTTCGCCGATTTCAGCGGTGATGTTGTTGGCGATCCAGTTCAGTACCGCCGACCCGCCAAAGCCCACGTTGGCGCCTGAGCCACCCGCCGCGACCGCGCCGCTGACCGCCATGGCGGAGATCTGCGCATTCAAGCCCGGCGACAAATCATCGGGTTTGGCGAAGGTGGCCTGCACCACGATGTCGCCCGCCGCCGACAGCGACGAGCGCACCGCGCCCGCATACACCGTGTCGAAAATCTGATTCACAGCAAACGCCATGCCGGCCGCCACGCGGCCCCCCACCGACACCGACACATTGCCGGCCAGCGCCGAAATGCTGGCCATGTCGCGCGCGGCGATACGGATATCGCCCGTGGTCGCGGTGACCGCGGCGTCGCGAATCTGCGCGTGCACCGTGTTCTGAATCGTGTTGACGGCCACCGAGCCGCTCACCGCCACGCCCGCGCCACCCGCCAAGCCCACCGACACGTTGTAGATGCTGGCGCGTTCTTCCGCGCGCACCTGGACGGAATCCGCCGTGACCGTCGCCGACGCAATGGCGGCGCGCACGTTGTTGCGCATGTCCGCCACGCCTACCGATGCGCCGATGGCCGCCGACGCGCCTTGCGTCAGCGAAATGCCCAACGCGCCCGTGGCGGTAACGATGCGGCTGGCGTCTTGCGCCGACACCGACACCGCGCCGCTGTCCGCCAGCACCTTCGTGCCAGCGGCCGCGCCTGTGTTGTCGATGATGGCGGTGACGTCCGCGCGCGACAGGTTCACGCCAATGGCGCCCGCGCCGCCCAGCGACTTTCCGCCTGCGCCCGCCACGGTGATGCTCAGCATGCTGTTGGTCAGGGCATGGCCTTGGGTCAGCGAACCGATGTCCAGCGAAATCAATCCGCCGGAGGTGACGCGGTCCACGGCCTTCTGCAAGCTGATGCCGCCCGTGCCGGTTGCCGCGCCCAGCTGCATGGCGATGCCGTCTTGGGCATTTTCCAGCGAGCTGGCCAGTTGGTAGCGGAACGCGCCGCCCTGCGAGGCGTTGATCACGTAATAGCGCTGGCCGTCGACCAGGCCGGCAATGTTCGTGCCTTGGCTGCGGTAGATCACGGTGTCGCCCGTGGCCAAGCCGGCGTCGGCGGCAAACGTGAAACTGTTTTCGCCCGTCACCTGCGTCTTGCTGCTGCTGGCCGACAAGGTCGCGTCCGTGGGCGTGCCTTGCGTGATGCTGGTGTTTTGCGTGCCGTCGCTGCCCGTGCTGGTCGTCGTTTGCGACGTCTGGCGCTGCAACTCCACTTGCGTGAACGCGATCATCGCATCCGGGTTGACCGAGACCGGCTTGCTCTGCGCGTCCAGCACCTTGTTGCCGGCCGCGTCCGTCAGGAAATATTCGTAGCGCTTGGTGCCGGTATTGAACTCGGCCACATAGCCCCGCGCGGCCAGCGTCACCGCCGCGCCGTTCACGTCCTTGAAGCGCAGCGTGGTGCTGTCCACCACTTCCACCACGTAGACGCCGTCATTCGCCAGGCCGGTCAGCACGCCATTGGCGCCCACGCTGACCACCACCTTGTCGCCCGTGGCCAAGCCGTGCGCCTTGGGCAAGGTCAGGCTGCCATCGGCGTTCAGCACCGCGCCTGCGGGGTTGTTCACGCTGAAGCGCTGCAAGGCGCTGCCCACCGTGGCGCCGGACAAGTCGATCAGGTTGCCCTGGCCGTCGCGCAGCTGGAACGAGGTCTGATCGGCGCTCAGGTTGACCACGTAATAGGTCACGCCCACCTTCAACACATCCTTGCCTTGGGCCAGGATGCGGTTGGCCAGCACGTCGTCGATCTGGCCGTTGCTGCCCACCGACCCGCTATACACGATGGCCGAGCCTTCCTGCACACCCGCGAACGGCGCGTTCAGCGTCAGCGTGTTGGTGGCGGGGTTGAGCGTCACGCCCGCATCCACGCCGTGGAACGGTTGCAGGTTGACGCTCGTGGAATTCTGCATGCGCACATGGGCAAAGCCCACGGCGGCCAGATTGCTTACGCTGCTGAACTGCAAGGCCTTGCCGCGCAGCGCGTCTTCCTGCGTGTCCGCCAGCTGAATAACGGCTTCGCCATTGGCGGCCTCGCGGCGGATCACGTAGTACACGCGGTCGTTGCGCAGGCTGGAGCCATCGGCCAGCTTGATGTTGGCCGCGCCCGCGCTCAGGTAAATGCCGTCGCCGGTTTGCCAACCCGAGAATTCGCCGCCTGTGCTGCCAGTCTGGCCGGGCATGCCCGCGTTGCCGCTCGTGTCTTCTGTGCCGTTGATGACGGCGGCGGCGTTGCCCGTGAAGGTCAGCGTGCTGCCGCCCTGGTCCACCTTGATGTCGCTGCCGCCCACCGACAGCTGGTCGCCGCCGTTCAGTTGCGCATTGCCGCCCGCCGCCATCGGATCCACCAGGCCGGCGAACACGTTGACGTTGCCGGCCACCGCATGCACATCGCTGCGCAGGATGGCGGCCGTGACCTTCGGATTGGGCGTCGCGCCCGCGTTGTCCGCCACGTCCACGGTCGTAACCGCCGCGCCGGAATCGGCCAGCGTGCTGTTGTTAAAGCCCAGCAGGTTGCGGTCAAAGGCGGTGTTGCCGCCCATGATGTTGACCGCCACGGCCAGGCCCACCGCCGCGCCTTGGGTCGCGATGGAACCCGCGACCGTGATGGCGTACAGCGCCGAGGCGTCCGACGCGTTCACGCGCACGGCGTCGCCCGTGTAGCCCGTCTGGCTGCCGGCCTTGATGGTGCTGCCGCTGATGCGCGCTTCGGTTGCGCCGCGCATCATGTTGACGTTGACCGCCCCGGCCAACGCAAAATTCTTCGACAACGCGCCTGCCGCGCCCACCGACACCAGCAACGGCGACGAATGCGCCGACACGTCCACCTTGCCGGCAACGTCCACGTCCGCGTTTTCAATCAGCGCGCTGGCGCGTGAACTGACCTCGTTGACGCTGACCGATGCGCCCGCGGCAATCGAGCCGCCCGCCGCCACTGCCACGCCGCCCGTCACCGCCACCAGCGTGCTGTTCTCGGTGGCCGTCACCGTCAACGCCGTGGCGTTGATGCTGCTGCGCGCCGCGACCGCGCCATTGGCGTCGTAGCGCGGCAGCACATAGGCCGCCACGGCCGAGCTGATGCGGTTGACTTGTATGGAACCCGCGCCCGCGAACTTGGCCGTGCCCATGCCCACGCCGACGCCCACCGCGCCGCCGCCCAAGGACGACGTGTCTTCGGCGCTGATCTTCACCGCGCCGTGGCCCTGGGTATCCACGGTCGACCCCTGGATGCCCGCCGTGACCGCATTGCCGATCTCGTTGTAGCTGATGGCGATGCCTACGCCCGCCTTCTTGCCCACCCCCGCCGCGCCCGTGATGGCGACCAGCGTGGTCTTGTCCTGCGCGGTAACGTTGACGTCGTGGTTGCCGGTGGCTGCGCCGTCGTGCGTGACCTTGCTGTTGATCAGATAGCTTTCAATGCGGTTGGACACCACGTTGACGGACACCGAGCCGCCCACGCCCGCGCCGTCGCGCGCCATGCCCATCGCGCCGGCAAAGCCGACGACGACCTGGGTGGATTCCGCCGACACATCGATACGGCCCGTATACAGCAGGTCCGTCACCTGGCGGATGCCCGCCTCGACATTGCTGGTGCTGACATTGACCGCGATGGCCGCGCCCACGCCCGCCTTGCCGTCCGTCGTGGCGACAGCGCCCGCCACGGTCGCCAGCACGCTCAGGTCGCGCGCCTGCACCGTGATGTCGCGCGCCGATACCTTGGCCGCGTTGCTCAGCACGGCGATGTTGGCGTAGTCCGCCACGCCCACGGCGGCCGAACCCGCCACCGCCACGCCCTTCTGCCCCTTCGCCCCGGCCATGCCGGCGGCAATCGTCACCGCCACGCCAGTCCGGCGCGCGGCCAGAGCCAGGTTCGCTGTCACCGCCAGCTCACCCACCGCCATCACTTCGGCGCGGGCTTCGCCGCCCAGCATGTTCATGCTGTAGGCGCCCGCAATGCCCACGTTCGACTTCGCGGTGTCTGACTGCGCCAGCGCCGCCGACCCCGACAGGGCCAGCGCGTGCGTGTTGTTCAACGCCGTGATTGACGCATCGCCGCCGATCTTGATGACCATGCCCGCCGCATTGACGTAAGCCTGGGCAAAGTCGCTGACCATATTGACGGCCACCGCGCCCGAGATCGCCACGCCAGCCTTGGACGGCTGGCTGCTTGCGCCACCGCCCGCGCCGCCGCCCGCGCCGCCCCCAGCCCCCCCGCCCGCATCTTGCGTCAGCTGGCTGACCTGGTTGCTCAGCTCATCGAGCTTCGTCGCCACATCCGTAGACGACGACCCGTCGCCCTGGCTGCCAGGGGTTTTGATGGCCGACATATCGGTGCCGCTGCCGCCGCCGCTGCCGCCGCCGCTGCCACCGGAGCCTGTGCCGGTGCCGGTGCCTGCCCCCGCCACGGGGCTGGACACGCGCGAACCCGCCACCGCGAAGTTGCCGACAAAGCCCTTGTTTTCCGCACGCACCGACAGCGACGCCGCCGAGAACGAACCGGCCGGCAAGCCGGTGGGCGCGCCATCGGACACGCGCAGCGTGTCGCCGATCAGCGCCTGCGTCCAGCGGTTCACATCATTGATCGACACGCTCATGCCCACGCCCGCCGCCTGCGAACTGGCGGCGGCGCCCGCAATGGTGCCCACCCACGTGGCGTCGGTTGCCTGGATGACGGCCGCGCCGCTGGCGTCCACCGTCGCGCCGCGCCCCACTTGGGCCAGCGTGGTCGCGCTGGTTGAATTGACCAGCACCACGCCGTTGACCGCCAGCGTCTTCGCCTGGCCGCCCGAGGCGCCCAAGGTGACCGATATCAATTCGTTGTCGGCATTCACCGTCAGCTTGCCGGTGTTGATCACCGCCGTATCGCTGACGAGCGCACGCGTGTCGTGCTTTGCGGCGTTCACATACACCGACACGCCAATGGCCGAGCCTTCCTTCGAGCTGCTGCCGTAGTCAAAGCCTTGGTACTTCGGCGTCAGGAAGCCCTTGACCAGGTCCTTGCCGTAGCTCATGCGGCTTTGGCCGTCCGCCTTGGGATCGGCCTTTTGCAATGACTTCGCCCCGCCGATGGAGATCGACGGCAGGATGATGTTGCCCACCAGATTTAAGCGCTGCGAGGAATTCTCGGCGTCAACCGTGACGTCGCCCGCCGCGCCGCCCGCCAGGCGCGTGTCGATCTTGCCCGCCACGTTCGCCAGCGTCTTGGTGTCTTGCACCAGCACCGTGAAGGCGCCCGACAGGGCCAGCTTCTTGCTCTTGGCGGTGGCGCTGGCCCAGCTGCTGAAGCTGGACGAAATGCCGCCCGTGCTGGTCAGCGTGGCTTGCAGATTGTTCAGGAAGCTGGCGGCGGCCGTGCCGGCTACCGTCATCTTGGCCTTGGTGCCATCGGCGGCGTTCCACTTGGCGTCGATGCCATCGAACGGCGCGTACAGGTTCACCAGCCACAGCTTGTTGGGGTCGATCTGGTTCAGCGTGCTGGCCGTTACGTCCACGTCGCCGCCGTTCGTGGTGACGGTGGCCAGGTTGCTGAGGCTTGCCTGCGTCTTGACGTTGTCGATGCCGATGATCACCGCCGCCGCCGCGCCAAAGTCGGAGCCATCCGGCCCCGCCGCGCGTTCCGGCTGGTTGGTGGTCAGGTTGTTTTTCTTGTTCAGGAAGTCTTGCTTGTCGGCGATGGCCTGATCATCCACCCCGCTCATGACCGTGAGCTTGGTGTTGTACTGCGTCACCGCATTGACGGTGACATCGCCGCCCGCCGTGGTGACCGTGGCGGCGTTGACGCCGTTACCGATGCGGGCCGTGGTCGTGATGTTGGCCATCGACATGCCCAGCGCCGCGCCTACCTGAAACTCGGTGGACGGATTGTCGATTTCCTTCTGGATATCCGAGTCGTACTTGGCGCGGTCTTCGAAATCTTTTTCCTGCTTGATCTGCGTGATCTTTTCGCTGAACTTTCCGCCCCGGCTCTCGGACACCAGCGCGCTGAAAAAGGTCTTCACATACTGTGTGCCGGTACCCAAACCGCTCACCACGCCGCCCACAACGGGCGTTACCGTCTTCGCGATGGCGGCGTTCTTGGCTTCCGTTTGCGCCGACGTCAGATAGTCGCTGCCGGTGGCGGCGCGGCCGCCCAGAACGGTCTTGACCGCAATGGCGCTGCCCGTGTCCACCGCCTTGGCTTCAACGGTGACGTTGCCCCCGTTGCGCGTCACGATCGTGCCGTCCATGAAGGCTTCGGTGGTGAGCTGGTTGTAGGCAAAGCCCACCGCCACGCCCACCTTGGCCACGCTGGCCTTGTACTTGCCGGTTTCTTTCGACGGGTCGATCTTGCCGTCCGCGCCCTTCACCGGCTGGGTGTCGTCGCTTTCGGCCATCGCGCCATTGGCCGAGATTGAAATCGTGCTCTTGTGGTTCGTAATGGCCTGGATGGTGACGTCGCCGCCCACGCCGCTGACGGTAGCCGTCGTGGGGTTCGCCGTGTGCTGCAAGCCGGTTTCCAGGCGCGCGGTTGCACCGATATGCACCGTGGATTCGCTCAGCACAACCGCCACGCCCACGCCGATCACGGCAGGCACCGCGCCCATATGCCCCGGCAACAGGGCAATGGACATCTCGTTGGTGACTTCGGACTTGACGGTGATGCTCTTGGCGGCAAGCACCGTGCCTTGCACGTCGATGCGGGAGTAGTTTTGCAGCACGCCAACGGCAATGCCGGCAATCTTGGCGACCAGCGGGCTCAGCGTAACCGTGGCCGACGAGGTCGACTTGATCGTCACATCGCTGTTGGACACCAGCCGCGCCTGCGCGCCCACATTGATGGACGACTTGTAGGTGATGCCCGCCCACGACGCCATGGCGCTGGCGCCATCCAGGAACTTCATCAACGCGTCGAACGCGGAATTCACGCCACCGGCCAGCGTGCCAAGCACGCCACTTTGGTTAGCGGCGTTTTTGATCAGCGGGTCCAGATCGTAGTCTTTGCTGTCGATCTTGGTGGTCAAGCTGACGCCCGAACCGCCCCCGTCCTTGGCCCACAACGTGGCGTTGTTGATGGTGATGCTGGTTTCCAGCGTGTAGATCTGGGCGAAGCCACTGCGCCACGGGCGGTAGCGCTGCGCCGCCAATTCAACGGCGCCCGCCGCCAGCACGATGTTCGCGCCTGACGTCGCGCCTACCGTGATCTTCTCGCCTTCCAGCCGCAGGGTATGGGCCGTGTCGACCGTGATGTCGGTCAGCACCGAATACGATTGCCCGCGGATGATGACGTTGCGGCCCGTCACGGTCAGCGCCTTGTCGACCGTGCCGTTGCCGATGTCCAGCACATAGTCCAGCTTGTCGGTGTTGGCGCCCATCGTCACGCCAACAATCGAGCCGGTGGTGGAGATCAGGTTCGACAGGGCCGTGCCTGCGCCCAGCGCCATCACTTGCAGGCTGTTGCCCGCGCCGGCGTTCGACGCCAGCGACACCGTGACGGTGCCTGACGTGGTGTCGGCGGGCTGCGTCACCACAAAGGAGACGTTGCTGGTGTTGCCCTTCAAGGTGTCGTAACCGCCGCTGGTGGCCAGCGTGACGGGGTTGACCCAAGCGGACGCGTCCAGCGTGGTGGCGCCCGTGGTGTTGGTGGCGATGAGGGTGGCGTCAGAAAACGCGTTGCCGCCGAAGTTCACAATCGACGTGTTGCTGCCGCTATTGACGTAATGCAGGTTCGAGCCGCTCAACACCGCGCCCACGCTGGTGTTGACCACCAGGTGATTGCTGGCCGCGGTTTGCGTCGCAATGTTGTTGGCGATGCCGGTGTTGTTGGCCGACTGGCCGTAGTTGACGACAAAGGTGTTGTCGCCGCCGCCCGAGCGGATCATGGAATTCGAGCCCGCCAGCACGAACTCCGTCTGATGGCCAATCGCCAGCGCGGCGCCCGTCAACACGCCGCCGCTGGTGGAGCTGCTTTGCAGTTGGCCCGCCGCGATCAGGCCCAGCTTGTAGGCCGCGTCCGACAGAGTGACCGTGGAGTTCGACACCGTGCCGTCGGCGTTCAGCGCCGCCTGCATGCCCGGCGCCAACGAGAACACGCCCGAGAAGCCCGCCGCAATGGCGTCCTGGCTGTACGCCACCTGCAAGCGCCCTTGGGCGTCAAGGCTGGCCGTCAATGCGTACAGATAGTCCCATTGCGTGGTGGTGTCCGTGTTCGGAATCAGCTTGCCCGCGTTCGGGCCGCTGACAGCAATGCGCAACGGCTCGCCCGCCGCGTTGACCATGATGCCCGCGCCGATGGCGTCCAGCAGGTCTTGAATGGTGCGCACGCCTTCCAGGCCGACATCGACCCGCGCGTTCGCGTGGTTGGGAAACACGAACGCCAGCGCCGGGCCTTCGGCGGGCGTGTAGCCCGAGGTCAGGTCGGCCAGATAGGTCTGCGTGGTGACGCCCGTGAAGGCGGTGGTGTCCACGGTGTTGGCCGATGCCCCGCCCTGCACCACGAAGCGGAAGTCATTCACATTGGTGAATGCGCTGTTGATGGCGAGGCCGCCCGTGCCGATCGCGACCTGGCTGTTGTTCAGCGTGACGTTCTTGCCGCCCGTGGACAGCTCGATGGTGTTCGAACCGGCCGAGCCGATCACCTGCGTGGCGTAGGCGTTGCTGATGACGAAATAGTTCGACAAGCCGGCCACGCCGTCCAGCACCGCCGCGCCGGCAAAGCGCGAGGTGTCGATCCAGTTGCCGTATTCGCCGCTGACGATGCGGGCGCTGGTGATGCCGGTGTAGGTGGACGCGGTGGCCAGCGTTTCGCCGGCCGCGCGCTTGATCCAGGTGGTGGCGCCGCTTTGCTCGAACGACACATAGCCCACGCCGCCTGTCGCGGCCATCTGCGCGGTATAGCCCGCGCCGTCTATGCCCGTCAGGCCGTCGGCCGCCACGACCAGTTCGGTGGTGGCGTTAGCGCCCGTGCCGCCCGTGATGGCGTAGCGGCCGCCCAGCAGCATGACCTGATGTTTGGTGTTCGCGCCAGAGCCGGACTTGATGACGCCGCCCGCCATCAAGCCGCTGACCAGCACCGTGTTGCCGCTGAACGCCGACGCGTCAATCAGCGTCGAACCCAGGCCGCCGTTCAGGCGCGCGTCGCTGAAGACGCCATGCAGCGTGTTGGCCAGCACTGGCGCCGCCTGGCCCGCCGCCAGCGCCGTGCCGTCCGTTTGGTACGTCGCCGACAAGCCAGTGTTGGTCAGCGTGAAATTCCACTCGCCGTTCTCGTCCAGCGTGTTGCTCAAGGAGCCGGCCTGCGCCCAGAGCTCGTTTGCGCCCTGGTAGCCGGTAAACGTGTTGTGGCCCAAGCCGCCCTTCAGGACGTTGGCGCCCGCGCTGCCGATCAAGGTGAGATCGCCGCGATAATTCGTGCCATCAAGCGTAACGATGGTGCCCGCGTGCGCGGCCGTGCCCGCCGCTGCGGTGGGGTCGATGGTGCGATAGTCCTGCAAGGTCACGGCGTTCACGCCGCGCAGGGTCACCGTCGTGGCGGCTCCTGCGCCCACGGGCGTGTTCGTCAGCGTGGCCGAGGTCTTGTCGCCGCTTAACGTGGCGTTGCTGTCCACGCCCGCGATGTATTCGGTGGCGCCGCCCGTGGCCAGGTTGCCGATCACCAGATCGTTGCCGCCGCCGCCGCTGATGCGGTTCTGGCCGCGGCTATTGGCCACGGTAATGATGTTGTCGCCCAGGCTGCCGACGATGTCGTTGCCGTAGGTGCCGCCTGCGCCGATGACGTTGCTGATGTTCAGCACGCCGGCCATCCCGCTGGCGTCGTACAGGCCGGTGTTGCCGTCCTGGAAGTTCAGGTTGACGGTGACGTTGTCTTCGTAGGCCGAGTAGTCCAGCGTGGTCTTGCCGGCCACGCCGAAGAACATCTGCACATCAAGATTGCTGACCAGCGCGGTGGCGCCATTCAGGTTGTTGACGCTGCCGTCGGCGGCCACGCCCGCGCCCAGGTACACGGAAATGCCGCCGCTTGTTTGCACGCGGGCCGTGACGTCAACGCCATATTGGGAGAGGTCCAGGGTGTTGCCGCTTTGGCCAGCCTGCTGGGTCAGGGTGAAACCGATGGCGCCGCCTGCAACGATGTAGGTGTTGCCGCCGCCGCTGCCGCTGATGATGTCTTGCGAGTGGTTGATTGTGACGGTGGTGTCGCCCACCACCGTGATCTTGTTGCCGCCCTGCGTCGAACCTTTGACGCCGCTGATCGCTCGCACATAGCCGAATCCGGTCGGCGGCGGCGGCGGAACGTCTTCGCCATTGGCATCCGCCGTGGGGCCTGACAGGTCCACCGTGACGCCGGTGGCGTACCCGCTGTAGTCCAACAAGGTCTTGCCGTCCAGCGCGGTGCCGATCAGGTTGAAGGTCTTGCCGCCGATCTTCAGGCTTTGCGTGCCGTCGGCCGACTTGAACACCACGTTCACGGTGTGCTGCGTCCAGACGTTGGCGGCGTCCACCGTCGAGTACTGGATCTGGTAGGCGTCGTCGTTGCTGATGATGGCAGTGACGTTGCCCTTGATGGCCGAGAAGTCCAGCGTGTTGTTGCTGTTCTCGTCGTCGTCGTTGCGCACCCAGACGCCGTTTTCCTGCTTCATGCCCTGGCGCACTTCAATCGTGGTGACCGCAGCGGTGGAGCTGTTGTTGAAGACGAAGGTGTTGTTGCTGCCGTAGCCGATCAGGTGGTCGTTGGTGGCCACGCCCTGCAAGGTCGAGCCGCCCGATTGCAGGCCGGTGGCGCTCGCCATCACGCCGTTCCAGCTGGCGACCGTGACCGAGTTGGTGTCGATGACGCCGTTGCGGTAGTCCAGCACCCAGTCGCCGCCCAATGCGGCGCTGCCGACCGTGTGCGTCGCGGCGGCCACGTCTGCGCGCGTAATGGCGGACAGGCTGTCCACGAAGGCGATGCCGCCCTTGCCGGCAGCCACGTTGCAGCCGTACAGCAGCAGGTCGCCGTCGTCGGACAGCGCGTCGCCCCAGGCGCGCAGCTGTTCCTTGTAGGTGTCGAGCTGGCCTTCGCCCAGCGTGGCCGTGCCCAAGGTCAGCGAGCCGGCGCTGCCGTGGCTCATGATCTGCACCGCGGCCAGGTCCTTGTGCTGGCCCAGAATCTGCGTGATCTGGTCCACGCCGTCGTAACGGCCGTCCAGCACGATGATCTCGGTGTCGTGCGCGCGCAGCACCTGCACTTGCGGGCCGTCGCCCGTGGGTTTGATCAGGCCGTCCAGGCCTTCGGTCTTGCCGCTGATCAAGCCATACAGGCCTTGCACGATCTGCTCGGCGTTATCGACGGCGGGGTCTACGAAGATGATCTGGCGCACCGGCGTCTGTTCAGACTGCGTGGTGTAGCCGGCAATGTTCGCCGCCAGCGCGGATGGCTTGGCCGAGTTGGCTTCCTGGCCGGGCAGCCAGGCCTTGGCGTCGCCCTGGCGCGTGGCGTTGGCCTTGGCGTATTGGTCCAGCGTCAGCATCTCGCTGTGCTGCGCCACCGCCTTGAAGGCCGCGCGCTCGACCAGATAAGGATGCGTGCCGGGCGCGCTGGGCTTCTTGCCCTGATGCGCGCCTGCGGCCGGATCGGCCGGCGCCACCACGGGCGCCTGCTCGCTGGTAGGAGGCGGCGGCGGCACCAGCAGGTCGGCCGACATGAGATAACGGCGCTCCAGCGCCTCGAAGAGAGGCCGCCTGCGGAACAAGGATTGCTGCACCTCGCGGGAGGAACGGCCGGTCCACAGTTTGCGCGCCAGTTTCTTCATGCTCATATCGTCGCTCGACATTTGTGAAAGCGGGCGTATGACACGCCCTGAATTAAAACGATTCGGAGCCATCCGGCGTCGCGCCCGATGGCCCTGCGGTTGGCCTGCTTGCCGCCTGACAGCCTTACTGCATCTGCTGGCTGATCGCCGCGATATCCGCCGCGCTCAGCGTTCCCGCCGCCTGCTTGAGCTTCAGTCCGTCCAGCACAAAGTTGTAGCCAGCCTCGGCCTGCTGGCGCTTGGCGTTGTACAGATTGCGCGAGGCGTCCAGCACGCTCACGATGTCATTCAGCCCCGCCGTGAAGCCCTCTTCCTTCAGCTTCAACGCCATTTCAAACGAGGTCACCGAACTGTTCAGCGCCCGAATGCGGTCCACGCCGATGACGATGTTCTGGAACGACGAGAACACCTGGCGCTGCACCTTGCGGCGCGTGAGGCTTAAGTCCGACGACGCGGCGCTTAAGCGGCTGGCGGCCGCGTGGCTCATGCCGTACGTGTAGCCGCCCTGGAAAATCGGCACCGACAGGTTCACCGTGAAACGGGTGTCGGCCACGGTGCTGCCGCCGCCAAACAAGCTGCCGCCCGTTTCGTTGCGGCCGGTGGAGGCGCGCAGGTTCACGCTGGGGTAGTAGCCCGCCTTTTGCACCGCCACTTCCTTTTCGGCCACGGCCACGCCCGCCGACGCCGCGCGAATGGACCAGTTCTGGTCGAGCGCGGTGCGCAGCCAGGTCTGGGCATCGTTGGGAACAGGCAAAGTCATCGGCAAGTCTTTGCGCACGGGGCGAAGCTTCAGGTTGCCGTAGCCGATGATTTCCTGAATGGCCTGTTGCTTGTCCAGATAATCGTTTTTCGCCAAGAGCGTGTTGGCGTCCTGGATGTCCAGGCGCGCCTGCACTTCGCTCAAGCCCACGCGGGTTTCCTGGCCGCTGTGATAGCGCGCCTGAACCAGTTCCATCTGCTTTTGCGTCGTGCGGCGTTCGGCCTCGGTCAGTTCGATCTGGTCTTGCGCGGCCAGCACGCTCAGGTACGCCGTCGCCGTGCGCAGCATCAGATCTTGCTGCGCGTAGGCGTAGCTGGCCACTTCCTTGCGCTCGGCGTCCTGCGCCTGACGCCACTTGTGATACGCGCCCAGCTCAAAGATAGGCTGGTTCAAGGTCAGCGCCCAGCCGTTCTCGGCCCAGTTGGCGCGGCCCGTCTGGTAGACGGCGTTTTCGCTATCGACCACGTTTTGCTTCACACGGCTGCGGTTCACTTCGCCGGTGACGCTGGGCAATAGCCCCGCGCGCGCGGACGTCACGCCGTAACCCACCGCTTGCAGCTCTTGGTACGCGCCCTGCAATTGTGGGTCGTTCTGGAGCGCCATCATGTAAACCTGATCAAGCGTCATCGGATCGGTTTGATCCGGCAGCTGCGCGCCGTTGTACGCCGGGTTGTCTTGCGGCAGGTAGGACACGGGCGCGGGCAACACAGTGGTTTCGTCAAAGCGCGGCGCGGGCGTGGGCGCAACCTCGTCCATCTGGGCGCTGGGCGTCGTCTTGCCAAAACCCGAGTCCTGCTCCGGCGTGCGCTGCCCCATCTTCAAGGTGCCAGCTTCGGTCTGCACGCCACCGGAAGGGGTTGCGGCAGTTGGGGTTGCGGCAGCGTCCGGCGTGGCGACACCCGCGGCCGAGACCGGCGCGGTGTCAGCCTTCGCAGCCGGTGCGCTTTTTTGCGCGGCGCAGCCCGCCATACCCATTGCCGTCAACACGGCCAGCGCGATCATGCCCGTGCGCGCAGGCGCGGGACGCAAGAGAAGCTTGTCGTTGTCAGTCATAGTAGACAGTCAGGAACTCGTGTCCGTCCCGCGCGGCGCCGGCAGCCAGGCTGTACAGGCTGCGCGGTTCGTCGGGCAAAAGAAAACCCAGGACCTCGCTTTCGGCTAGCGCCAGGCTGGCGGCAACACGCAACAGGTCGGGGATGAAGGCTCGCAAAGGCAGGTCTGCCCCGCGGAAAGTGACGGTGAACGAATCGCGGCGGGTGTCGGCTTCGTCCACTTCAAGAAACATGAAGCCGCTGTGGTCGGCTTGCTCGCAGGCCGCCTGCACGATGCGCTCGGCCACTTGGCGCAACACCGGGTTGGCCAGCTTGGCCAAACGCGGCGCCAGATGCGCGTCAAACGCGGCGCGGTCGGCTAGATAGCGCATGCGGTAAGCGGTGATGGCCGCTTCCTGCTGCGTGGCCGGATGCCATTTGTAGCCGCAACCCAAGGGCAACACGCCGTGCTGGCGCAGCGCCTCGGGCGTGGGCATGAATTCCAGGTAGATGCGGTAGGTGCCTGCCGCGCCGTCGGGCTCGTAGGCAAAGAACATGGCGCGTGCGTGCTCCATGTCTTGCTGCACGCGCATCCACAGCGATTGCGGAATGGCCAGCGCCTGCGACAGCGTGGCCATGTCCAGCTGATGCCAGTGTTCACGCTGGATGCCCAGCATGAAACGGTTGCCGACCAGACCCGCGGCCGAAAACTTCATCGACCACTCGACCCCGTCGATCTGCCTGCCTTTGAAGACAGACAGCAGGCGATCCGCCCAGATCCGCCGTTCCCCCCGCAGCGTGTGCAGGGGGATGTGAATCTCCGGCTCGGCGCCGGGTTGGCTGGCGGCCGGGCCGATCGCGGGAGTCAAGGTAGCGGTCAGCATGGCCCGGGTGGCGGTATCAGGCCGCGGACTCGGCGGGCGCGGCGTCGGTGCTGGACGCCACATCCTTTTGCTGCTGCGCCTTCAGGCGGCGCTGCTCGTCCAGCTGCATGGCCAGACGCTGGATGTTGCCCAGCGACGCGCGATGCAGTTCGATCAGGCGCAGGATGCCCGAACGCTGAAGCTCGACCACGCGCGCGTCATCGATGCCGGCAAACTTCTGCTCGTCCACCACCCAGAAGCCGCTCAGGTAGCGGTCGCCATCGGCTTGCGAAATCGTGATCGTCTTGGCCGACAGCAAGCCCAGTTCGTTCAAGCGCTTGGCCATGTTCTTGGTCAGTTCCATTTCGCCCTGGAACACGCGCAGAAATTCCATCATCTGCGTCAGGTAGCCCGTTTCCTTGCCGTCTTCGAACAAGGCCACGCCGTCGGCGGTGTTGATGCCGGGGTAGGACTCGTCAATGCACACCGCCAGGCGGTCGGCTTCGGAGGTCGTGCCCAGCACGAAGGGGTAACGGCGGGCAAATGCCGGCACGTAGGTGTCGGCCCTCCAGGTGCCCTGCTCGGTCACGAATAGGTTGGACTTGTCTTCCAGGCCCAGCAGCACGGCAACGTGGAAATTGCCGGCGTCGTCGCCCACGAAAACGATGGGGTAATGACGGCCGGCATCGGCGAATTCGCTGGCCGCGATGGGCAGCGCATTCGTGTCGTGCGCAAACGCGTAGTGGTCCGGCTGGATCTGGATTTTGGTGTTCTGGTGCGCCGCACGGTCCAGTGCAACGGCACGTTCGTAAAACACAGTTGCTGACATTATTAATTTCTCCTTACCCGGTGTTTGTCACTTTGTCCACGTTTTCGGCAAGGATTATGCGCAACTTCAGCACGAAGTTTTGCCGGAAAATCCATCCGTCATAAGGGTGAACGACCGCAAGAATTAGACGGGTTTTGTCAAACTTCGTCCATACCTGAAATTGGTCATTTTCCCTATGTAGAACACTAACTTGCCGGCTAATGCGGGCAAGTCCAGACATAAACCGAAATATTTCACATCACATCAAAAATGGCCCGGAATTTTTCGGGATAAATGGACAAGAAATGAATAATCAGGCCGTCTCCCGCCCGGGGCGAATGGGCGGTATAAAACATTAAGTTACTAATTAGCCGGTAACTTGATGCTTGCGCTGACGCCGAAAATTAACGCGAATGAATGAGGGCCGCATTGGACTTTAGTCCTAGTCCGCAACACAATCCGATGCGGCCGGGGCGGGATATTTCGTTGACCGGCAAGTCAAGCTTTGTTAATTTATTTCCGACTATGTCACAGCCGATCCGCCCTGCACGGGCCCTCGCATCGGCGCCAGATTCCCCTGCTATCCCCCTATCCGACTCGGCCGATTGGCTGGCGCGGCCCGCTTTCCGGAGACCTCCAGTGACCGCAGTGCTGATGATCGAAGATCACACCATGTTCCGAGAGGGGCTGATGATGACGATCGGACACATGGCGCCCTCGCTGGATATCTGCCCCGCCGCAAGCGGCGCTGAAGCGCTGGCCGTTCTGGAATCGCGCGCTGACATCAGCCGCGTCATCATGGATTACTACCTGCCCGACATTGGCGGCACGGCTCTCTTGAAGCGGCTGCGGCAAGTGCGGCCCGGCGTGCGCATCCTGGTGTTGTCGGCATCTGAAGATGCGCACGACCGCCACAGCGCAATGACTGCCGGCGCGCGCGCGTTCCTGCACAAATCGGCAAGCAGCCAGATGCTGCTCTCGGCCCTTGAACAAATCGACCTGCCTTATCTACCTGATGGCCTGCCGGATGCCCAGGCTGATACCGCGCCTGGCGGCCAAGCCGCATTCGCGCCGGCCACCGCGCCGGTCATCACGCCGTCCGGTGTGCAGAACGATATGCGGCCCGACGCCGCCGCCCTGCTTAGCGAGTTGACGCCGCGTCAGATCGAGGTGTTGCGGCTGATGTGCGACGGCATCCGCAACCGCGACATCTCCGAGCAGCTTGGTGTTACCGAGAAAACGGTCAAGGCGCATATCTCCGTCATTCTGGCCACGCTGGGCGTGCCGAATCGCACGCAAGCATCGCTGGTGGCGCGGCGCGGCGGCCTGTTGGGCAAACCGGTTTAGCCTTGCCTTGCGCGCAAAGGGTTTATGACAGAATGGCGCCATGCGTCTACTCATCTCCGTTTGCATCCTGACTCTGGCCGCGCTGGCTTTTGTGGCTTACCGCTATGCCCGGCGTGCGCCGGACGACACGCCGCGCCGCATTGGCAGCGACGTCTTGGCCGGCGCCATCATGTTCGCGTTGTTTGCCCCGGCCATCGGCGGCGCGGCGGTCACCATCACCATCAGCGCCATCGCGATGGCGCCGAAAAATCTGATGATGCTGATCTTCGGCTTGCCCTGGTTTTATGTGTTTGGCGCCGTGCCAGCCTTGTTATGCGGCGGCGTGGCAGGCGCCTTGCGGCCCGCTCGGACCACGTGGTGGTCCTACGCAAAAGTTGCGCTGGTGGGCGGCGTCTTCGGCGTGGGCTTTGTTCAAGGCATCACGAGCCGCGCGTTTTCATGGGAAGAACTTAACGGCTCGTTGGCGATCGGCGGCCCGGCGGGCATGTTCAGCGCCTTTCTTTGCGCGATCTGGTTCTACGGCAAACCCGGCAGTACGCGCCCGGCCGATCGCGATGCGGCGCGGGCTGCTGCGTAGCGGGCGATGGGATAGGGGCTATCCGATTTGAGGAACAGAGGAATAGCGGATTAGGGGATTAGGGGATTAGCGGATTAAAGGATTAGAGGATTAGGGGATTAGCGATCAGACGCCCTTGGCCGCTGACCGTTCCTCTGCTTTTTCCGCTTCCTCTTTCTCTTCCGCCTCGGTCTTCACCGCTTGCAGCTTGACCGTCTGCGTACAGCCATTGGCCGCCGCACACTGGCCAGGCTGCTGCGAGCTTTTCACACATTCCGCAAACGCCAGCGCGGCATCTACCGTGGCGAAGTGGTACGAATGCCCGTCCGCAAAAGCAACCTTTCCTTCAACTGAGCAATCCATGGCTGACTCCGTTAGCGTGACGATTCTTGGTCGCCGTAGCCAAAAGGCCAGCGCCGCTTGTTCGGTTCAGGGGTCGGCTTTTCGTTATTCATGATGGACTCCAATTTGCGAATATAGGAATCCTATCTGCGCAGTCGTAACAGCGATGTAAGGGTTCGAAAACAAGCCCTTCAAGGGCGTTGAGCGCCCTTCTGCCGACGATCCGCCGCAATCCGCGCGAGCGTTACTCAGGCTGGAAATCTACAGCTGGCTTTCCATGCGCAAGCCATACTGCACTGAGAAAATCAGCAAATGCCGCGCCAGAAATTTCACCGGATGCCAGCAGGACAACGACCTCTTCGAGCTCTGCAACCCGTGGAATTTGAATGCCTTGCCGATACAGGTAGGTCAACGCACAAGTCAGCGCAGTCCGCTTGTTCGCATCATTGAAGACATGGCCGCGAGCCACCGCTTCGGCATAGAGCCCGGCAATACCAAACACATCATCCAACCCGGCATAGTGCGCATGCATCTCTATGCGGAAAAGCGCTGCCTCTACCGCGCCGACGCCACCGCCCGCCAGACCGGGTAGGCCACCGGTCTCGGCCAGGATTTCATCGTGAATGGCAATCACAAACTGAGAATCGAGCACCTACCGATCCTTCAGTGCAATGAGCACATCCCGATGGACAGCAATGACACTCTTCGCCGCCGATGCCACCTTTTCTTTGTCCTTCTCGGTCATCACGGGCGGCAGTTCGCGAGCGGGTTGAATTTTCTCCCGCTGCACTAACTTGTAGCCATACAACTTTTCACCGTACGAAATTTCCATCGCTGCCTCGCTTGCCAATATTGCCGCTGCCCGGACTCCGGACGCGCATCTTGCAACTATACAAGCCCCGCTGGAAACTTGATCGGCTGGCCACGCCTTTCCGGCGAAACATCCACACGGCAATCACCCACACGGGCGATATTCCCCTGTCCGCCTTGAGTGCTATCAATAAAAGCGCCAAGGGAGAAACCGCCATCCGCTGGCATAACAACATCCGGCCCGATGCGGATAGGCGATCTGAGGGAGGGCTTTGTCATGGCCTCAGGCTCACGACTGTCTGACGTAATTGTCAAACTGCCGGACCGGTCGACGGTGCGCGTCGAACGTCGCCTGGTCATTATTCGTAGCGCAGACGCGTCGCCAGAACATCGTTATGTCTGCACATTGGAATCCGGCGAGCAAGTCATTTGGCTGGGTGATGGAAAGTACCGGCTGCCAGATGGCGCCGTCGCAGTGGCAGTGGCACACAAACGTCCATAGTTCGCGGCCTTCGGTCCGTGCAAATTGTGGAGCGTGTTGCGCGGGAGGCTTAGCGCCATCGCCGCACGCATTTCAGTGGTTTTCCTTTGCGTGATTGACCGTGTACTTGGGGATGTCGACCGTCACGTCTTGTTCGCCGACGATGGCCTGGCAGCTTAAGCGCGACTGCGGCTCGACGCCCCATGCGCGGTTAAGCAAGTCTTCTTCGCCCTCTTCCACGTCATTGAGCGCATCGAAGCCGCTGCGCACGATGCAGTGGCACGTGGTGCAGGCGCGGCTTTGCTCGCACGCGTGTTCAATTGCGATGCCGTGATCCAGCAACGCGTCGCACAGGGACGTGCCCGCGGACACGTCCAGCACTGCGCCGGCGGGGGCAAGATCAGGATGGGGAAGAACGGTGATTTTTGGCATATTGGGCCACCTTAGTTATCTGTCTTGGCCTGTCCAAGAGAAGACCCCGAGCCTAAAGATGCCCACGTGGGCAAGGTCAAGCGCCCGTCGCTTTAAACAATGGTTAAGTCCACACGGGTTACTGCGCCGAAACACCGTTATCGCCGCACAATGATCGCGCACGAATTCTCTGGACATCTCGTCCTTTGGGAGAACCCTATGTGCGATTGCGCCAACTGTTTGTCCCCCTCCACCCCTGAGAATCCCCGCCGCCGCCTGCTATTGGGCGCGGCGGGAATTGCCGCCATCGGAGCCACGGGCTGGCTTGAAGCCGCCCACGCCGAAGTCCCGTCGAACGATATTGGCGGTGACGCCGCCCTGAAGCGCCTGATGGCCGGCAACGCGCGGTACGCCGCCAACAAACCCAACGTTCGAGACTTTTCAGCGGGCCGCGCCGCGCGCGTCAAAACGCAAAAGCCGATTGCGGCGATCTTGAGCTGTTCCGATTCGCGGGTGGCGCCGGAGTTGGCGTTCGACCAGAATCCGGGCGACGTGTTCATCGTTCGCGTGGCGGGCAACTTCGTCAATGACGACGGCCTGGCCAGCTTTGAATACGCCGCCAAGTTCCTGAACGTGCCGCTGATTCTGGTGCTGGGCCACAACAACTGTGGCGCGGTGGACGCCACGGTGAAGGTACTGAAAGAGCAAGCCGAACTGCCTGGCCACCTGCCCGAACTGGTCAACGCCATCAAGCCCGCGGTGGAGCGCGCCAGCAAGGGCGACCCCAAGAACCTGCTGAGCGCCGCCATCGCTGAAAACGTCCGCCTGGCCGTCCAGCGATTGCAGACGGCGCAACCGGTGCTGCAAGGCATGGTTCAACAGAAGAAGCTGATGGTGGCGGGCGGCGTCTACGACTTGGCCACGGGCAAAGTCACGCTGGTCTGATCGCGCGGCGCGGGGATTGCCGTCACGTCTTACCCCTTACGGCTAGCGGCCTTCCGAAACGGAAGGCCGCGCCCATTGGCCGTATACCTGTACTGCACAAGTCGTGCTGCACAAGTCATGGTGCACAGCAAGGCCGCGACGTGCGTCAGTGCTGGGCGGCCAAGGGGTGTTCGAAGAAGAATCGCAGCATCTCTTGGGTCGCATTCGGGCCGCTGGCGTCTGTATAGGAACCGCGCGCGGAACCGCCGGCCCAGGCGTGGCCGGCGCCATGCACCACCCAGTATTCCGCGACCACGTCGCCCGCCGAATTCCGATACACGCGCTTGGTGCTGTCGCGCCCTTGGTTCGCGCTTGCGACGCGTTGGCTTTCCGCGCGGGCACTCGCCCCGGCGCTTGCGGCGACCACCGCGTCCGCATTGCTGGGGTGGACGGTGGTATCGCGATCCCCATGAAAGACGATGGTCGGCACCGCATTGGGCGACGCCGTCACCGGCCCGGCGCCCATGCCTTTCATCGCGGCCAAGGCGCCTGGCAAATCCTTGGCGGCGCCCGCGGCCAAGCCAGAATGCACGCCCGCCGCCGCATACAGCTTCGGATAAGCGCCAGCCAGAATCGCGGCCATCGCCCCGCCCGCCGACAGGCCGGCCACGTAAACGCGGCGCGTATCGATGTTGTGTTCGGCGATGATGTGGCGCGTCATCTCCGCCAGAATCGACGGTTCGCCTTTGCCCGCCTGCTGATGGTTGTGCTTGAACCAGTTCCAGCATTTCTGCGGATTCACCTCGCGCGGCTGCACCGGATACAGCACATAAAAGCCCTGCTCTCGCGCGGCGTCGTTCATGGCAGTGCCAGCGGCGAAATCATCGGCGTCCTGCGTGCAGCCATGCAGCATCACCACCAGCGGCCGGGGCTGATCGCCCGCGCCGGGCGGCACGTAGAGCTTGTAGCTACGCTGGCCAGCGGCGTTGCGAAAGGCGCCTGAGAGGAAGACATCAGGTTGGGAAGCGGGCTGCGAAGGCGCATCAGAAACGGGTTCGGCAACGGGCTTGGATTCCGGAACCTCCCAAGCCTCGACGTCGATGACGTCGGCATCATCGAAACGCGGCTGCGCGGCGGTGGCCGTGGGTTGCACGCCAAGCAACGCGGCTTGAATGGCGGCCGTCGCTGCGGCCAGATTGCCGGAACGGGTGAGCCGGGTGGCTTGGCTCATGAGCTGCTGAAATTCAGGGTGCATGGTGTGACCTTTAAAGCGGCTAGGACTGTCAGCGTATGCGCTGACGCAGGGCGGCCTTGACGGCGGCGCTGGCGTGCAGCGCCCCCAACACCGTCACGGATTCAATCGTGGCCAGCGCCAGCTCGGGCGTCACGTCCGGCGCAATGGTCGCCAGACCCAAAATCCGAATCTGAAGCATTTCCCCGGCGGCCTGCACCGCCAGCAAATCCTGGGCGGTGTAGTGCTGAATGCCCAGCACCAACGTTTTCCGGCTGACCGCCTGCCGCACGGCTTCACCGTGGGTGGCGAGCTGGTTGCGGATCGCGGTGCGGATCAGGTCAGTCCGATTGGCGTAGAAGCCTTCCTGGACCAGAAGATCAATCTGACCCAGGTCGACATAACCCAGGTTGATGGTGATCTTTTCGTCGGAAGGCTTGGGAGCGGAAGCGAGGCGTGGGGGACGAGGAGGCATGAAACGGATCATAAAACCATCCAAGTGGATGGCATATGGATGTTTCAACTTGATAGATCTGGCCGGCTGCCGCCATGCGGGCAACGGCCGAAAACAAGATTGCCTGTTTCAATTGATCCGTAGGGGATCGGATTTTTAAGACTTACTGTGGGTAGGTGGCAAACCGTCACCACAACCTTAAAAAGGTGCGCACCATGACATTCCCAACCCGCTTTGGCGCTAACGCGACCGGCGCTCATCCAGACAAAACCCAGCCTCCCGGCAAGCCGCAGGAAGCCCAGGCCACGACCAAGGATGACGCCGCTAAGAAACAAGCACAGGTTGACGCCAGCAAGGCCAGCGCTTTGCAAGGCGACAAGACCTGAGTCCGGCCCGTCGCCCGGGGCGGGACTGAAGTCAGCCCTCGTTCCACGTACGGCACCAGCAGGACAGATCACCCGCCTATTCGGCAGAGGAGATCATCATGAAGCATTCAAGCAACTCATCACCCGGGCACACGGGTCTGAAACCAGAGACCGACCGGCCTGAAGCACGGCCCGCGGCCACCCCAAAACCCCCGCCCCCGCACTGGAGCAAGTCGCCCACAGGCGCCGCCGCAACGCCGCGTTCTGCCGGGCGGGCCGACGACCGCGATGCCGTCATCAACGGCCACGGCCATGGGCCGCGCCAGCACGCGGATTGGGATGAGCCGTAGTCAGGCCATGGGCCATGGGCCAAGGGCCAAGGGCCAAGGCGTCAGAGCATCGTGTCCCGCGCCTGCTCGGCGCGCGCCGCACCAATCGCCGTCTCGACCTTCTTCACTTCCTCGGGCGGGGGAAGCACGGCGGGAAAGCCCAGCGCTTCGATCCACAGTTCGCGGGTCCAGCCCATCGTGTGATACAGGTGATGATCCTCGTCTTGCTCGACCGCTTCATGGGCCTTCTTCAAGATCTTGGCCTCTTTGCCCTTCAGCTTGTCGGCGACCAGACCAATCAGCTCCCAGTTCTGATGATCTTTCGTTTCGGCCAGGACGACACATTCCGCCGCGGCCACCTGCGCCGCCACCGCGTCGCCCTTGGACTTCGCCAGCGCAATGGCTTTCACCAGTGAATCACCATGGTGCTTGACCACGTCGCGGCTGGGCACCCGCTTGTCAGGGTCAAGGCCGAGTTCTTCAAACACGGTAAGGAGTACCTGCCGATGCGTCTTGGTCTCGTCAAGATAGCTCTGCCACTCCTTCGCCAGGTCTTCGTTCGTGGCACAGGAAAGCGCCGCGGTGTAGACGTTGATGCCGCCCAGCTCCGTTTCCAGCGCCTGATAAAGCAAATCATGGATGCGTGCCATGTCACCACTTTTGTTGGTAGCCATACGATTCTCTTGAAAGGGTGAAGTCAGTGCTTCACCTTGTGCGGCCACATAGCCGTACCCGGGCATCGCAAGTAGCGCTCCCAAACGCTGTTGCAAATCGAAGCCTCGTGGCCTGCACACCTGGCCTATCTTGGCTTGATTGGCCGTCCGCGGCCGCAATACACAGGAGACCTGCGCATGTTGGACCATATTGAAATTCACGTGAGCGACTTTGAGCGCAGCCGGGCGTTCTACCTAAGCGCACTCGCGGCTATCGGCTATGTGCCGCGCAAGGCACTGGCGACAGGAATGGGCTTCGGCGTTGGTGAGCCCGATGACGGCGGCGACCCTGGCGGCGAATTCTGGATTCACCAGGGCACACCGAGCACCCCACGCGTGCATATCGCCTTTCGTGCCCGCAGTCGCGCCGAGGTCGACGCCTTCCACCGCGCGGCTTTGGCTGCCGGTGGCAGCGATAACGGCGGCCCCGGCATTCGTCCGCAATATCACCTGAATTATTACGGAGCCTTCATATTGGACCCGGACGGCTACAACATTGAGGCGGTGTACCACCGCCCCGCCTGATCGCGTTACGCCAACGTCGTACGCACAGACGAATTTCCGGCGCCGCTTGAGCTTTCGGCTTCGAGGAAGATTGACGCTTTCGATTCCTCTAGCAGCCGACCATCGTCGTGCGCCCGATAAGCGCGAATAGCGGCTCCGCTAAGTCATTGAAATAACGCGCAGTTATGAAAAGGCATAAGGAAATCCCCAATTAGGGTATTTGCTTATGCCTTTTAACTATTTGCAGCGCGCATACTTGCTGGGCAAGAATTCGCTCTGAGCATAAAGCAAGACAGATGGAACTTCGCCAACTCGAGGCCTTCGCGGCCGTCATGTCCACCGGCAGCGTCACCGCTGCCGGGCGTGTGCTTGGACGCTCGCAACCGGCCATCAGCCGTTTGCTTCAGGAGCTGGAAGCCGAGATCGGCTACGCCTTGTTCGCGCGCAGTGGTCCGCGGGTCACGCCCACCGAACAGGGCTTCCTGCTGTATGACGATGTGGAACGCGCGCTGGCCAGCCTGCAGCAGATACGCGGGCGTGCCGAAGAAATCGCGCGCGGCCAGGCCAAGCCGTTGCTGCTGGCCGCAACGTCTGCCTTGGCGGCGGGCTTGTTGCCCGACGCATTGAAGCGCATTGAATCCCAAGCCGGCGCGGTTCGCATTCAAGTGCGCAGCGCGTCGCCGGAACGCGTGGTGCATGCGGTATTGACCGGCGCCGCGCAATTGGGCGCAACGAGCCTGCCGTTGGAACACCGCGGTTTGACCGTGCATTGGATTGGGCAGGCCGCCTGTGTGGCTGCGCTGCCCGAAGACGATGCGCTGGCCGCGTTGGACGTGGTGCCGGTGTCGGCGCTGGCCGAGCGCCGTTTGATCACCATGGCCAACCCTTACCGCTTGCGCCGTCGTTTGGACGCCGCGCTGGCGCCTGGCGGCAACGCCCCCGGCACCATCGAAACCAATTCGTCCGTCAATGCCCTGGCCGCCGTGCGCGCTGGCCTGGGTGTGTCGGTGCTGGAACCGATCACCGCTTACGGCGTCCCGATGCCGGGCGTGGCGATCCGGCCCATCAACCTGGACATCCCTTTTTTCTTTGGGGTCATCACCCCGCAGTCGCAACCCCTGACGCCCGCCTGCCAGGCCATGGCCGACGCGCTGGCCGATGCCGCTGCCGCCCTGCTGCCCGGCTTTGTGCTGCACGACGCCTGCGAGCATTCGGCGCTGTTGCAGTCGATCTACGGTGATGACGCCCCTGTTTTGGAAACCCCCGCACTATGAATTTGCCCATCGCCACCCCGCCGCAAGGCTTAGCCGCGCTGGAAGCGCGCCTGCGGCAAGACCTGTCCTGGCTGGAAATTCCCGCCAAGAACTGGGTTGCGCCCCGGCTCGTGGACGGCCAGCAAGTGCTGGACGTCGTCATCATCGGCGGCGGCATGGCCGGTTTGGCTGCGGCGGCGTCGTTGACGCATCTGGGCATTACCGCGCCCATCTTCGACCAAGCGCCCGAAGGCTATGAAGGCCCGTGGGCCACCACCGCCCGCATGGAAACGCTGCGTTCGCCCAAGCAGTTGACCGGCCCTGCCCTGGGCTTGCCGGCGCTGACCTTCCGCGCCTGGTTCGAAGCCCAATTCGGCTCGGCCGAATGGGACGCACTGGACAAGATTCCGCGCCTGCAATGGATGGACTACCTGCGCTGGTATCGCCGCGTGCTGAACCTGGACGTGCGCAACGAACACCGCGTGCTGTCGGTACAGCCGCGCGCCGACCGGCTGGTGCAGCTGGACGTGGAATCCCCCGCCGGCCGCAGCACGGTGCTGGCGCGCCGTGTGGTGCTGGCCACGGGCCGCGATGGCTTGGGCGGCGCGTATGTGCCTGACTTTGCCAAGACATTGCCGCGTGACCGCTGGGCGCACTCGTCCGACGTCATGGACTACGCCACGCTGGCCGGCAAGCGCGTCGGCGTGGTGGGCGCGGGCGCGTCCGCCATGGACAGCGCAGGCACCGCGCTGGAAGCCGGCGCCGCCAGCGTCGACCTGCTGATCCGCCGCAACGACATTCCGCGCGTGAACAAGGGCAAGGGCGCGGGCAACCCCGGCCTGACCCATGGCCACCTGACCCTGCCCGACGAATGGAAGTGGAAGATCCGCCACTACATCAACGCCGCCCAAGTGCCGCCCCCGCGCGGCAGCACCTTGCGCGTGTCGCGCTTCCCGAACGCCCGCTTCAACCTGGGCTGCGGCGTACAAAAGCTGGAGATGATCGGCAACGACATCCACGTCACCACGCCCAAGAGCGTGTTCGTGCTGGACTTCCTGATCTTCTCCACGGGCTTTCGTATCGACTGGACCGTGCGCCCGGAATTCGCGCCGCTGGCGCCTCACGTGCGCAACTGGGGCGACCGGTTCACCCCGCCCGCCGGCGAAGAAGACCAGGAACTGCATGACTCGCCCGACCTGGGCGCCGTCTTCGAGCTGCAAGAAAAAGTGCCCGGCGCCTGCCCGGGCCTGGACCGCGTGCACTGCTTTTCCTACCCCGCCGCGCTGACGCAAGGCACGATCTCGGGCGACATCCCGGCCATCAGCGACGGCGCCAAGCGCCTGGCGCAAGGCATCGCCGGCCTGTTCTACCGCGAAGACGTCGAAACGTACTACGCGAATATGGAAGCGTTTTCCGAACCGGAAGTGTTTGGCGATGAGTGGACCCCCGCCCCGCCCCCGGCTCCGCTGCACGCCACAGGCAGCGCGGCCAGCGCAGCGGCCACCCCGGCCTCGCAAGCGGAGACCGCGCAATGACCGGTTGGTTGATACGCCGTGTCGCGCAAGCGGCGGTGGTCGTGTTCCTGATGACCTTGATTGTCTTCGTGGGCCTGCACGCCATCGGCAACCCTGTGGACATCCTGATCGGCCAGGACGTGGACCAGGTCGACCGCGCCCGCATCATTGCGGAGCTGGGCCTGGACAAGCCGCTGTGGCAGCAATACTTGGGCTTTCTGAACGGGGCGCTGCACGGCAACCTGGGCAATAGCTTCGTCTACAACATCCCGGCCATTGAGCTCGTCATCCAGCGCCTGCCCGCCACGCTTGAACTGGCGATCAGCGCGCTGGGCCTGGCCGTCATCATCGGCCTGCCGCTGGGCTTGATTGCCGGCCTGTATCCCGACAGCCGCTTTTCCAAAATGATCATGGCCGGCAGCATCGTCGGCTTCTCGCTGCCCACGTTCTGGGTGGCGCTGATGCTGATCATGACGTTCAGCGTGTCGCTCGGCTGGCTGCCCGCCAGCGGCCGGGGGCAGACGGTGGAGTTCCTGGGCTTTCAGTGGTCGTGGCTCACCGCCGATGGCTGGCGCCATTTGATCCTGCCCGCGCTGAACCTGTCGCTGTTCAAGATTTCGCTTGTCATCCGCCTGACGCGCGCCGGCGTGCGCGACGTGATTCCGCTGGACTTCGTGAAGTTCGCGCGCGCCAAGGGCTTGTCGCCGTTTCGCGTGGTGTGTGTGCACGTGCTGCGCAACACGATGATCCCGCTGGTGACCGTGCTGGGCCTGGAGCTGGGTTCGACGATTGCGTTCGCCGTCATCACCGAAAGCATTTTCTCGTGGCCGGGCGCCGGCAAGCTGATTCTTGACAGTCTGAACGCGCTGGACCGCCCCGTGATCGTGGCCTACCTGATCGTGGTCGTGTGCCTGTTCGTGACGCTGAACCTGATCGTCGACATTCTTTATAAAGTGCTGGACCCCCGGGTACGGCTGGAGGGCTCGGCATGAGCACCACTGCAACCCCCGAGAAGATTCCCGCTCTGCGCCGCGAATCGCCCTGGCGCCGCAACCTGAGCGAATTCCTGTCGTCCAAGACGGCGGTGTTCGGCCTGGTCATCGCTACCCTGCTGATCCTGGCCGCCATCTTCGCGCCGTGGATTTCGCCGCAGAATCCGTATGACCTGCTGCAAATCGACGTGCTGGATTCCCGCTTGCCGCCGGGTTCCATGAACGGCCTGGACACCTTCCACTACTGGCTGGGCACCGACGGCCAAGGGCGCGATTTGCTGTCCGGCATTCTGTACGGCCTGCGCATCAGCTTGATGGTGGGCGTGGGCTCGGCCGTAATTGCCGGCATCGTCGGCACGCTGCTTGGCCTGCTGGCCGCCTACGCGGGCGGCAAGGTCGACGCCTTCATCATGCGCTTGGTCGACCTGATTCTGTCGTTCCCGTCGATTCTGGTGGCCATGATGATCCTGGCCTACCTGGGCAAGGGCGTGGGCAACGTGGTGTTGACGCTGGTGATTCTGGAATGGGCCTACTACGCCCGCACTGCGCGCGGCCAGGCCCTGGTGGAACGCCGCCGTGAATACGTGGAAGCCGCGCGCTGCCTGGACATTCCCAACTGGCGGATCATGTTGAAGCACATTCTGCCCAACTGCCTGCCGCCGCTGATTGTGATTGGCACCTTGCAGATTGCGCGCGCCATCACGCTGGAGGCCACCTTGAGCTTTCTGGGCCTGGGCGTGCCGGTGACCGAACCGTCGCTGGGCCTGCTGATTTCCAACGGCTTTCAATACATGCTGTCCGGCGAATACTGGATCAGCTTCTACCCCGGCATCGCGCTGCTGATCACCATCGTCGCCATCAACCTGGTGGGCGACCGCCTGCGCGACGTGCTGAACCCAAGGACTCACAAATGACCGACCGCACCGCTACCGGCGCGCCGGCCACGCTTGAAGTGCGCAACCTGCGCACGCACTTTCATACCCGCGCGGGCGTGCTGCCCGCCGTGGACGACGTGTCGTTCACGCTGGAGCGCGGCAAGATTCTGGGCCTGGTCGGAGAATCCGGCTCGGGCAAATCCGTGACGGGCTTTTCCATCATGGGTCTGGTTGACGCCCCCGGCCGCATCGTCGGCGGCGAAATCCTGTTCCAGGGCCGCGACCTGACCAAGCTGGCCCCGCGTGACTTGCGCAAGTTGCAAGGCAACCGCATCGCCATGATCTTCCAAGATCCGATGATGACGTTGAACCCGGTCCTGCGCGTCGACGTGCAGATGATCGAAACCGTGCGCGCGCATAACAAGATGAGCAAGGCCCAAGCCCGCACGCTGGCGCGCGACACGCTGGGCATGATGGGCATTCCCAGCCCGGAAGAACGGCTGCTGGCCTACCCGCATCAGCTGTCTGGCGGCATGCGCCAGCGCGTGGCGATCGCCATCGCCATGCTGCACCGCCCTGACCTGATCATTGCCGACGAACCCACCACCGCGCTGGACGTCACCATCCAGGCGCAGATTCTGTCTGAAGTGCAGAAGCTGGCGCAGCAACACGGCACCAGCCTGATCTGGATCACGCATGATCTGTCGGTCGTGGCGGGCCTGGCTGATGACGTGGCCGTGATGTACGCCGGCCGCATCGTTGAACACGGCAAGGTCGACGATGTGCTGGACCGCCCGCAGCATCCCTACACGGTGGGCCTGATCGACAGCCTGCCCAGCAATAACCAGCGGGGCCAGCGCCTGCGCCAGATTCCCGGCATGACGCCCAACCTGCTGCACCTGCCCGCCGGCTGTGCGTTTTCCGCGCGCTGCTCGCGCGCGACCGCCGCCTGTGGCCAGCAACCCGGCATCACACAAGCCCTGCCCGAACACGACGTGCGCTGCTTCCATCCGACTATCCAGATCCACAACGAGGTGACGGCATGACTGTATCCGCCGCCCCCACGCCGCTGATTGACCTTGCTCAAGTCAGCAAGCGCTTCGGCGAAAAAAAGGTCGGCGCCGCCGGCCGCGCCATGCAAACGCTGGGCTTGTCCAAGCCGCCCGCCATCACGCGCGCGGTCGACAACGTGGACCTGATCGTGAACCCCGGCGAAGTGGTCGGCCTGGTCGGGGAATCCGGCTGCGGCAAATCCACGCTGGGCCGCATCGCCGCGGGCTTGTTGACGCCATCGGGCGGCGAAGTGCGCATCAACGGCGTGCGCCCGTCGGACATGACATCCGCTGAGGCCCACGCCGCACGCCTGACCGTGCAGATGATTTTCCAGGACCCCTACGCCAGCCTCAACCCGCGCCTGCGCGTGGACGAGATCGTCGGCGAAGCGGCCCGCATCCACGGCCTGGTCGACAACGCGGGCTTTGACGACTACGTCAGCGCCCAGTTGGAACGCGCGGGCCTTGACCCCGCCTTGCGCCAACGCTATCCCCACCAATTCAGCGGCGGCCAGCGCCAGCGCATCGGCATCGCACGCGCGCTAGCCGTGCAGCCGTCCATGCTGGTGTGTGACGAAGCCGTGGCCGCGCTGGACGTTTCCATTCAAGCGCAGATCCTGAACCTGTTCATGGACCTGCGCGAAGAACTGAACCTGACGTATCTGTTCATCAGCCACGACCTGGGCGTGGTGGAACACCTGTCTGACCGCGTCGTCATCATGTACCTGGGCCGCGTCGTGGAAACGGCCACCGTGGACGAAGTGTTCCAGCGCCCCAACCACCCGTACACGCAAGCGCTGCTGGCGGAAATTCCCAGCCTGAAGTCGCGCCACAAGATCTTTACCGCGATCAAGGGCGAGATTCCCAGCCCGCTGAACCCGCCCGGCGGCTGCCATTTCCATCCGCGATGTCCGCATGCGATGCCGCGCTGCAAGACCGAAGTTCCCACGTTAAAGGGAATCGCCATCAACCATTTAAGCGCCTGTCATTTGAACGACATGGCCTGAACCTAATCGGCCGCGCGGTGCTCCGGCACCGCGCAGCCTTCGGAACACTGCAATCGTTCCCCCCCTACCAAGGACCCCGAACATGAAACGCTTGATTCTTTCGACCCTGACCGCCGCCATCCTTGGCGCCTCTGCCGCCGCGTCCGCCGACAACCTGTCGATCGGTTTCGCCGACCCGCTGTCGTCCCTGGACCCGCAGCTGAACAACCACGCCGGCGACCGTTCCGTGGCCCTGCACTTCTGGGACCTGCTGATCGAAAACAAGTGGAACAAGCTCCAGCCGGGCCTGGCCGTCAGCTGGAAGCCGCTGGACTCCACCACCTGGGAATTCAAGCTGCGTGAAGGCGTCAAGTGGCAAGACGGCACGCCGTTCACCGCCGACGACCTGATCTATTCCTACACCCGCGCGCGCGCCGTGCCGGGCAGCGTGGCCACCTACGCCGGCTACCTGCGCACCATCGACACGATGACCGCCAAGGACCCGCTGACCCTCATCGTCAAGACCAAGGCCCCCAACCCCGACCTGCCGCTGAACCTGGCGTCGGTGCACGTCGTCAGCAAGCACGTCGGTGAAAAGTCCACCACCGAAGACTACAACTCGGGCAAGGCCGTAATCGGCACCGGCCCGTACAAGTTCGTGTCCTACACGCCGGGCGACCGCGTCATCATGGAACGCAACGACGGCTACTGGGGCGACAAAGCCACCTGGGACAAGGTCAACTACCGCTACATCAACAACGCCGCCTCGCGCACCGCCGCCCTGTTGGCCGGTGACGTGGACGTGATCGACAAGGTGTCGGTGTCGGACCTGGCCAAGCTGCAAAAGGCCCCGAACATCTCGGTGTACCCGTACGACGGCCTGCGCGTCATGATCCTGCAACCCAGCTTCAACCCCGCGCCCAACCAGTACATCACCGACAACAACGGCAAGCCGCTGGACAAGAACCCGCTCTTGGACCTGCGTGTGCGCCAAGCGCTGAACCTGGCCATCAACCGCAAGGCCATTTCTGACCGCATCCTGCAAGGCGCGGCCACCGAAGCCAACCAGTGGATGCCCAAGGGCACCTTCGGCTACAACCCCGACGTGAAGGACATCCCCAACGACGTCGCGCAAGCCAAGAAGCTCTTGGCCGAAGCCGGTTTCCCCGACGGCTTCAAGCTGACCATGCACGTGCCGAACGACCGCTACCCGCAAGGCCCGGAAACGGCCCAAGCCGTGGCGCAGTTCTGGACCCGCGTGGGCGTGAAGACCCAAGTGGAAGTGGTGCCATGGGCCGTGTACTCGGGCCGCGCCAACAAGAACGAATTCGCCGTCAGCATGCTGGCATGGGGCAATGGCACGGGTGAAGCCAGCTACGCGCTGGTCAACATCCTGGCCACCGTCGACGCCAAAAAGGGCCTGGGCGCGTCCAACTGGGGCCACTACTCCAACCCCAAGGTTGACGCCGCGCTGGAACAATCCACGTCGGAATTCGATGTGGCCAAGCGTGAAGCCATCCTGCGCGACTCGGTCAAGCTCGTATCGGACGACGTCGGCATCATCCCGCTCTACCACTACAAGAACATCTGGGCTACCAAGAAGGGCCTGAAGGTTACCCCGATGACCAGCGACCGCACGGCCGCCATGATGGTCACCAAAGAACCCGCGGGCAAGTAAGCCATGGCGCCGACCCTAACCATCACCCCCGCGGACGCGTTGATCGACGTGCCGCGCCAGATCCGGGTCGAGCACGTTGAGCCGGGCCAGACGGTGGAAATCACCGCGCTGACCCGCCGCAACGGCGTGCTCTGGCAAGCGCAAGCCGCGTTCAAGGCAGGCGACGACGGCGTCGTCGACCTGACCCGCGACGCGCCCGTCTCGGGCGACTACACCGGCGTGGCCCCGATGGGGCTGGTCTGGTCGCAAGCGCCCGTGGACTCACCCAGCCGCGAACACTTCAACCACCCGGTCACTGACGCCTTGGTCACCGAAGTGGTCGCCCGCGCGGCGGGTGCGCAAACGCAAGCCTCCTTCACGCAGCGCCTGGCGCTGGACGGCGTCACGCGCCACGAGGTCCGCGAAGAAGGTCTGGTCGGCACGCTGTACCTGCCTGCAGGCAGCAAGCCCGGTTCGCACCCCGCCGTCATGATCCTGAACGGCTCGGGCGGCGGCATCAACGAACCGCGCGCGGCGCTGTATGCGTCCCGCGGCTACGCCGCCTTTGCGCTGGCTTACTTCAAAGCGCCGGGCCTGTCCGACTACATCTCGAACACCCCGCTGGAATACTTCCAGACCGGCCTGCGCTGGCTGCGCAAAAAGGTTCAGCCCAAGCACGACTTCGTCGCCATCAGCGGCCAATCGCGCGGCGGTGAACTCGTGCTGCTGCTGGGCGCAACCTTCCCCAAGGAAGTGTCCGCCGTCGTCGCCTACGTACCCGGCGCCGTCGTCCACAGCGGCCAGAACGCCTGCGACCCCAAGATCGGCCGCGAAGGCCCGACCTGGCTGCTGGGCGGCAAGCCCCTGCCCCACGTCTGGGAAAACAACCGCACCGCCACCTGGGCGCCGTTTGATGAAGGCCCATCGCCGCATCGTCACGAGAAAGCCATCCTGACCGCGCTGCAAGACCCCGACGCCGTCGCCCGCGCCCGCATTCGCGTGGAAGACATCGAAGGCCCGGTCATGCTGCTGTCGGCCACCGACGACGGCTCGTGGCCGTCAAGCCTGTACTCGAAGATGGTGCAGGACAAGCTGCGCGAAGTGAAACACCCCTACCCCGTCGAATGGCTCGACTACGAAAACGGCGGCCACTCGATCCTGTTCCCGTACGTGCCCACCACCCAGCTCGTCTACGCCCACCCCGTGTCGGGCAAGATCAGCACCAGCGGCGGCAACCCCAAAGACAACGCACGCGCCGACCAGGAATCGTGGGAAGGCGTGAAGACGTTTTTGGACGCGGCGGTGAAAGCCCGTGCGGCTGCACATTCGGCAAGCACTTCCGGCAACGCCGGCTGAACAGACACCAAGGAGTACATCCCCATGGCACAACAACCCATCGTCTATGACGCCGCCAACGATCTCGTCGACAAGCTTGTCGGCCTGACGCCCGGCAGCAAAACTTTTGAGGTCCGCCACCAACGCGAAAAAGTCGCCGCCGCCACGCAAGGCAGCTACGACGCGCTGTTCGACCCGGCGCTGCCCGGCTTGTCGCTGGCCGAACGCCTGCTGGTCGCGCTGTACGCCACCCGCATCAGCCCGTCGCCGCTCTTGGCCTCGCACTACCGTGCACGCTTGGCCGAAACGGATGCCGCCCCCGCCGACATCGCCGCCGCAGAATCCGGCAAGCCGTCAGACGCCTCCACCCCGCGCCTGGTTGCGGTCTTGGAATTCACGCGCAAGCTGATCGAAAACCCCGTCGAAGGCGACGAAGCTGCGCTGAAGACCCTGCCGGCCGCAGGCGTCTCCACGCCGGCGGTCGTCACCCTGTCGCAACTGATCGCCTTCCTGTCGTACCAGACCCGTCTGGTCGCAGGCCTGGCCGCGATGAAAGACCTGGAAGGCCAAGCCCCCCGCGCCGCCGCCGTCCCGCCCGCGCCCTTCGAACCCAACACCGCCGCCACCGAACCCGGCGCCGTCATCAAGGCCCACGGCTTCACCAACGAAGTGCTGGAGTGGAAGGCATGGCTCGACGTCGTCAACGTCGACACCGCCACCCCGGAACAAGTCGCCGTCCTGGAAGAAAGCCACCCCAAGGCCAAGGTCTCGGACTACTACCTGTTCCTGGTCCACCAACCGGAAATCCTGCGCCAGCGCTCCACCGCCTTCAACGCCATCATGTACGCCCCGGGCGGCCTGTCGCGCGCAGAACGCGAGTTGGGCTCCACGGTCGTCTCGCGTGTGAACGGCTGCGTGTACTGCGCGTCGGTCCATGCGCAGCGCTTTGAGCAGCTGGCCAAGCGCAATGAGGTGATCGCGCAAGTGTTCGAAGATCCCTACACCGCCGGCACCACGGCACGTGAACTGGCGATTGCTCAGTTCTCGATCCAGATCACGGAAGCCGAGGCCGATGTGAACGCAAACAGCATCCAGGCGTTGAAGGATGCCGGCTTGAGCGAGGGTGAAGTGCTGGATCTGCTGCACTCGGACGCGATCTTCGCCTGGGCAAATCGTTTGATGCTGAACCTGGGCGAGCCGGTTTTTGCCACCGTAGGCTAAGACCCGCTTTTCCGCCGCCCTGTGGGCGCGCCAGTTTTCGTTAAACTGACGCTTTCCGCGCCACTACGCGCCCCGCCTCGTGCGGGGCGCTTTGCCTTCCCCCATGTCAGAAAAAACCCACGACATCCGCCCCGGCCAGTCCGTCGAACTGCTAAAAGCCCTGCACATCCTGACCCGCGACGGCAAGATGAACCAGGACAGCCGCCGTAAATTGAAGCAGGTCTATCACCTGTTCCAGTTCATCGAGCCGCTGCTGAAAGACGTCCAACAAGAACGCGGCGCGGTCACGCTTGCGGATCACGGGGCTGGTAAGTCGTATCTGGGGTTCATTCTGTATGACTTGTTTTTCAAGGAACAGAAGGATGCCGTCGGGAATGGGTCCCATATTTATGGGATCGAAACGCGCGAAGAACTGGTGAAGTCGTCAGAGGAACTGGCGAAGCGGCTCGGGTTTGGCCGGATGTCGTTTTTGAATCTGTCTGTCGCGGAATCGATTACTTCGAGTCGGTTGCCGGGGACGATTGATGTGGTCACTGCGCTGCACGCTTGTAATACCGCCACCGATGACGCGATTCACTTTGCGTTGGAGAAGAAAGCGAAGTACATCGTGGTCGTGCCTTGCTGCCAGGCGGAGGTGGCTTCGGTGCTAAGGAAGAATAAGGGCAAGGCGCTGGCTGATCCGCTGGCGGAGATTTGGCGGCATCCGTTGCATACCAGGGAGTTTGGAAGCCAGATTACGAATGTGCTGCGGTGCTTGCAGCTGGAAGCGCATGGGTATCAGGTTAGCGTGACGGAGCTGGTCGGGTGGGAGCATTCGATGAAGAATGAGCTGATCGTGGCGCAGTTTAAAGATTTGCCGACTAGGAAGCCTGCGGAGAGGTTGACGGAGATGTTGGAGAGGATTGGGTTGCAGGAGTTGAAGGATCGGTTTTTTGTGCCGGTGGCTGGGGTGGCCGTCGCTGAGTAGGTATTTACTTGGCCGATTGGCATGAACCAGAGATAGCTTTCGCTGGTGTGGGCTGCTGATACTTCCCTAATCAGTAGTCCGCGATTGCGCTTACGTAAGAGAAAGCGTGATCAATTTGGCACGGAACCGCTTCGCGTCCGTCGCCTATCGGGGCATACTCGCCCCGTGGTCCAAAGGATCGCCCGGGTTGACAGCCGGAAAGACAGAACAAGTGGCCGCTGCAATGGCGGCCTCCTTTCTTTCATCGCGTCAATAACACCGGAGCGTCGATATGAGCGACCACCCTTTGACCTATGACCGTTGGGCCACGCCGGATGATCCGGAGTTTGGGGTTGTTCGAGTTGATGATTTGAGGAAGATCGAGCGGGCTTGCTTGGGGATTTGGGCTATTGCGAGGATTGTGGGGAATCGTATGAATGAACCGACAGTCGCTCACGCGAATTCGCCAGATACCTGGGTCATGTCGAACTTGATGGGTAGTGTCGAGAGTCTTTGCGATCATCTAGCCGACCTCATAGCGGCCGCAATTGATGAACCACCGTCAGAGCTTTCACAGTCGATATAGACGTCTGCGCCAGCCTTATAAAGGTGTAGTCGGGTCAACCCAACATATAGGCAATATCGGCTCGCGCCACCCTTGTATGTCTGAATCAGTTCTGGGTTGACTGCGGCTTTCCACCCCGAACGATGCTCCGGCCTTTGAACCGAGACGCTTAAGAGCGCTCGAAGGGAAGCGGCCAGCGGCTTAGGCCTTCTCTTCCGTACTCGCGCAGGGACGGATTTTCATGCTGAGATAGGTGGACAAGAATCTCACGAGATTCGGCTCGTTCCGATGGGTGCGAGCGCGTACGCGCATCTGCGCTGAATTTCATGAAGGCTTTTCAACCGAATCATCTCCACAGTTTTCGCGATAGCTGGAGTAGCCGAAGGGTCCCCGAAGAGCCCAAGTTCGGAAATGATTTCCGAAATTCACAATCGAAGTAGTTGACTAGGCCCCAATCGGAAAAAAACTTGCAAAAATTTTTACCCACTCAATAGGAGGCCTGATGCACCTTCATCTATTCAGTTTTAAGAGAATTTTTTTCGCTGCCGTCCTTAGCAAAAAAAAATACTCACCATGACTCTTTAACCTAGCTACAAAGCCGTCGTCTTCAACCTCTCTATTAATCACCGCTCGCTCGACCAGTCGAAGTGTCTCATAGGAAACCCGCTGCTCAACGATTAGAGACGATTTTCCGCCAATCGCGATGGAGATAGGATCTCCTATCAATGATTGGCACACTCTGGCCATCGAAGCCACACAATGCTCGGGAACCCCACTACCGTTGGACCTGTACCTATACTTCCCATCCCTAATGAGCAGAAAATCAGATAGGTAGCAGTAATCACTATTCCTAAAAAAGAACTTCAGCGCTCGCTCGTAGCCAAAGTCATAAAATCCATTCAGCGCATTTGAAATATATAATATATTTCTGCTCACAGCATATATATAATCGCACGCCCACATTCTTCCAGCATCGCCCGGAGGAATCCAACCCAAGCAACTTAGCATTGATTTAAAACAAAGCAGATCGCGTGTCAAAATGGAAGCATCAATTCTGAACGATGAAATTATCGCTCTATGCTTGGAATTTTCATTAATCGCAATCCCATCTTCCAAAACATGTTTCACAAATAATTTACTATTCTTAACCATCCACATCATGCGACCAGGCGTGTAATACGAAACATTCCCAGAATATGGAAGATGCAACGTCGGCTTTCTGCCCTCGTGAATGCAGACATAATCCACATCCGAAAGTTCGTGACTATCGCCGCGCGCTCTGGAACCAATTAAGTATAAAGAATAGGTCATCACTTCACGATTCTTTTCACAATTATGGCAGTCAACGTCGCAGTCCAAACGACGCTAAAAAGAAGAACAAAAATAACAAAAATCATCCCAGAGGCATGTTTTGGGGATAGATCGCCGTAACCAACCGTTGTAACCGTCACGACTAAATAGTATATCTTTTGAATAATATCCGGATCTTCAAAATAAGGAAAATTTCCGTTTAAATTAGAGGTTATTGAAAAATAACTCCACCAACAATTCAACACCAAGATTCCTGCACCCATAGCTAATACGGTAGTGATAAATACATTAAATATCCCATAACCGTAAAGCATGGACCGATCGTAAAGACAATCCACCAAAAATGCAGTTCGCCTCTTTATGATCTCACGAAATTTCAAACCATCCAATCGGTGCACTTTTTGCCAACGCGCGTATCGCCGGAACTGAATATAGGCAGTTCGAGCAAACTCATCTTGGTGCATGGATTTTAAATTTGACTCCAATCGCTGAAACAACGAAGTGTTTATATTTGCAGCCCCAGACTTCCACTCATTAAAATCAAAGGAAAAACTCCTTGGATCTAAATATACATTAGTGAAGACAGGCTTCATAAACAGGCAATTAATTATTTTTGTACGATGAAATTCTAAATTTGACATTTTCACAGCCACAAATCTACACTCGATAAAGGTGCAGTCTGTAAATGTCATGTTAGAAATCTCATTTTTATCAAAGAGGCAGCCCCTGAACACCGCGCTCTTAACGTGAACAACACCTTCTCCGAAATTTATATTACATTCAAAATAAGCCCCTCCGTTGCCCCTTTTTATCTTGACGCGCCGAAAGAATTTTGATCGATCAAAAAGAGACGAAACAAAAAAAGCACGCATTTTTTTATTCACGGTTAAATTAACCACACAAGAAAATAACGATGTCAGACTGCAATTTCATCAAACGCCCAATACCAGATTGCAGTCCGACTGCTTGCTCGCTACTGGCCTGCACAACTGACATCCATCGAGATCACAGATTCTCATTATCCATATTTCCAACCTTTAATTTGCGATACGGCACATGCGCAACAGGCATAGACTTTGCCGCTTCCTCGAGATGAAGGTGCTGGTCATCAAAGAAGATATGAGGCTTGAAAGCCTGCAGTACAGGGGCTTTGGGTGCTCCTCCCAGAAAATGAGCCTCATCCACCCTCACATTCCAAGCGCGAAGCGTTCGAATCACCCGCTCGTGGGCAGGCCCATTTCGAGCCGTTATTAAGGCTGTTCTAATAGGAGGCCGAGGTAACTCGACATCAAACTGCAAATATGACAGCGTTTTCAAAAGCTTGGCGAATGGACCCTCCGCCATTGGCTTTCGCGCATTTTCTCGTTCATGCTTGAGAAATGTGTCCAGTCCATGCTGCTGATAAATCCTTTCAGACTCATCAGAGAAAAGCACTGAGTCGCCGTCGAATGCAATGCGAATTTGATCGGGCACTGCTTCATGCCCTTCGGGCACACTATAGATGCGGGCCGCTGCGATCCCAGCATCTATCGCTGCTTGCACGTCCACCTCATCTGCCGACAAAAATAGGTCAACGCCGTACGCATTAAGATACGGGGACATTGCCCCGCCGCCGGTAAGCGCTGCACGGGTTATATCAAGTTGATGATGATCAATTGAATTGAAAATTCTTAAACTTGTCTCCGCGCTATTCCTCGACATAACCACAACTTCAGTTTTTCTTTTCCCCGGAACCAAGTTATTCAGATTCAGAATAGATCTCACCAACGGAAAGCCAGACCCCGGAGCTAGAGGCTCATCCTCATGACTCAACTGAAATTTCGCGTACGCCTCCAAACCCTGATCCACAAAAATATCATGTTCAGCGTTCAAATTAAACAGAGCCCTGGAGGAAATTCCAATCACCAAATATTGACTAAAATCATATGGCATTAAAGTTTCCCTATGCTTATGTGAATCAAATCACGTATATCTTCTAGGCGACTATAACGTTAGTCAGAGAGTTTTGATCACTGCACGAGGAGTTCGCGCAAGAGCATCTTGGGACGCATGAGATTTTAATCGCTCAAAATCCCAACCATCAGAAGCGCTATCCATAATTGCAATAAGCACTCCTTCTGCTGGTTCGCTCAATTCTTTTGCGAGAACTTTGTATTTAATTCTCAAGTATTCATGATCGCCGAAATATAGAAGTACGCCGTAACTCAAGCCCGACCTTTCACCGGAACGTAAGCTGCGAACCGGCAACTCCCTCGTCAGCGAGCATTTCGCAGGGTTCATTTGTTCTGAGAGAAATTCCGCCCAAGTATGATGCCATTTTTCATTCTTACCGTAACGTAGTGGCTCGTTAGGCATGCCGACGTTAGCTGGTAAAGGTCGCCCTTGAGGCGAGCTTACCGTTATATGAACCACACATTCAGTCAAATATTTATTTGACGCATTTAAAATTTCAAGTCTTAGCCACGCGCTATTTAATCTAACCGACTCATACGCTGCCAACTCTCGCCAGTAATTGAGATTCGGAGCCCCATCAAACTTCCTCATCAACCAACCACGACGCTCAGTGAAATCGGGAAGAGATTTAGAATTATTTATTCGGACGCGTTTGAATGGCAAGCAAAGGCGTTGGGTCGGGTTTCCGTTTTGGTCGAGTAAACTCACCTGAGGTGGAACGTACAATTTTTGATGAGATTCAAGGCAGCTCCTGCCGAAGAACTGGGGATAATGCTTTATGGCAAGACTTACATTCTTGCTCAGATCTTGTACGACCTCATCCCAAAAAACAATCTCTACGCCAAATTTTCCTTGTTTCAGTCTTGCACGCGATATAGCTCTGACCTCCTTTTGAATATGAGAATCGGGGCTGCAGGTAGTCGCTATGTACAGATTTTTAATCGATGGAGTAAAATTTTCTGCATTTGCAGTTTCGGCCTTGATGAGCGCTGGAGTAATAGTTCCAGTAGTGTTTTTACATTGGATGGCAACCAATTCCTGGCGGCTGTCCCATCCGTATATATCCACGCCTTGCTGCGCTTGGCCCGCACGCCCGTGCTTCACCAGATTCGGATTGGCCCAGCGCTCACCAAATGAATCTCTACAGATATCCTCAAACTCAGCCCATGACTTTGGTATAGGAAGTGAAGAGTTGGCAATCGTAGGCATTTTAGCTACACCTATTAATACGACCAGAATGAAAGTTTCACGTGCGCGACCGTGTCCGACACAAGGGCTAAGTACACGACGTCACCGCATGATTACATACGCCCGATTCCAAAAATATACCCCGATTTTCAGTACCAACCATTTTAACTATCTGGTTTTCTGGTTTACATTCAACCTAATATCGCTTTAGTCAGTTGACAGCCGAGGCTCGATGCGAATCTTTTTTCTAGGCTGATCTTCTATGTCTGACGAATGAACTTCCTCATCCAAATCCGAGTTCTCGTGCGCGAGCGCAGGTATCAACATATTGATATCGTGCAGGTCGTCGTAGTCCACGAGAACGACGCCGGTAGTTTGAGCGAGTTGTCGCGCCGCAGGCGTAAAGGAAGTCCTACTAACAACGATCCCAAGATCTGCCTGATAGTGCAATCTGCCCGCAGCGATTTCCTGTACCGCACCGTTACCGACCGTCGAGCTGTAGAACTTGCACTGAACGACAACCCGGTAGCCCTCGCGTTCTGCTTCGATGTCCACACCCTGATCTCCAGACGCAGTTGTGACTCTCGCTCGCCAACCCTGATCACGCAGAATCTGGGCGCAACTATGTTCGAATGCGTGCCCCTGTGACTGCGGAGAACCTTTGCCACGCAGATCAACTTCGTCACTGATATCAGCGCCATCCTCGAGCTCATCCAAATACGCAACTACAAACGATGCGGCGTCGCCGAGCTGATCAAGGTCGTCAGGGTCCATTTCGTAGGGAAGCACCTTAGTCACAAAGTGCCGTAAGTCACGGTGCCATTTCTCTTCGTTCCAAATTCCGTATTCATCTTGGAATCTTCCTTGGCGGCGTTTTCTTTGCAACACACGTTTGTGCTTGAGGATTACTCCGTGCAAGCGCTCTTCGCGTGCCAGTTGACGTTCCTGTTCTGCAGCCTCGTGTCGGCACCAAAACCACTCATTCAGAATGCAATAGGCGATGACCATCAAGAGCACTAGAAAAACGGCGATTCCTGCGCCCAGCCATTCAGCAAGGACGAGAAAGCCAACAAAAGCTAATGCCCAGGCCGGCGAGACTCTAGGTGTTTTAAGCATGGTCGTTTAGGTGTACGTGGTAGTTCGATGACCTAAGGATGAAGGACGCTTCAATTCGAAAGTAGTTGCATTGTGTCACAAGCAGCGCTAAATAGATGCGACGAACCGTCAAGTGTGTACTTCTTCAATAAGGAGCTAATAAATGGCCAAGTCAGAAGTAACCAGTAAGTCAGCGGCCACTGCGGCATCGAAAGTGTTGCGCAGCCCAGGAGCATCTTCAGCCGCGAAGTCAGCCGCCGGTTCGGCCCTGTCCCAGAGAGGCACGACGAAAGTGACATCAAGTGGTGCCGCTTCTGCGGCCTCGAAAGCGCTCAGCGGGTCCGCAGGCAAGTCAGCGAAATCCGCAGCAGGTTCGGCTTTAACTCAGAAGCCGCGTTCGAAATAGTCGACACCTGCGTGTACGTCGCCATCGCGACGGGCCGAATTGCACGCCAACACACCACGAGCTTCACTACCCGGAGTACGCTGACTGGCGTTGCTAAAGGACGGCCATGCGCATGCATGGCCGTCGCAACATCGTGCGCTCCCTACGGACGATTCAGCGCCGAATTGAATCGCCTTGATCGGCATTACTGGGTTCGACACCGTGGCCGACTGACTCGGCTGCCTTTGCTCCGACGGTTCGATTTGCGTGGGGTTGTAGATCGCCTCCCTGAATGCCTTAGCGCGCGATACTAACGCCGCTCTTGAAGAGCTCAAAACCTACAGTCAGCAAGGGAACGACCGAGAACACAGAATTTCTGACAGTTCCTGACTCGGAGGGCCGCTCACTGTCCGCCGCGCCCCTCCACCCGCCCCCACCTCCCCGCAATCCCCCCCGCCGCCGCCTTCATCCTCTCCACCACCATCCCCAATCTCTCCACCCCCAACCTCTCCGCCATCGCCGTCACCGTAATCGCCCCCAGCGCCACCTCTCCCTCCGTCAACACCGGCACCGCCACCGCACTAGTCCCCGGCATTAACCCCATTGCCGCATACGCAATCCCCTCCCGTCTCGCCACATCAACCCGCGCAATCACATCCTCCACCCGCTCCCCCATCACCTCTAACCTGGCCGCATTCCCCCTCACCAACTCCTCACTCTCCTCCCTCCCCAAACTCGCCAACAACGCCACCCCCGACACTCCCACTCCCAGCGGCCGTCTAACCCCCACCTCAATCGACAGCACCTGTATCGGATGCCTGCCCGTCCGCCGCCCAATACAAATCGAATCGTGCCCATGTCGAATACTCAAAAACACCGTATCCCCCACCTGATCGGCCAGCTCGCTCATATACGGGTCCGCCAGCGTTAGCAGCGGAAAGCGCCTTGTCCGCGCCAGCCCCAGCAAACTGATTTCTTGCCCGATCAAATACCTCCGAGTTTCTGAATCCTGTTCAACCGCGCCCTCTTGCACCAGCGTCTTCAGCAAGCGATGCACGGTTGGCCGATTCAAGCCGGACATGCGTTCCAGATCCACCAGCCGCACGCCGCGCTCTTGTCCGCAGGCAATCAGGCGCAGCAGCGCCAAAGCCCTGCGTACCGTCTGCGCGCCGGATGCGCTTTTATCTTCTGATTCGCTCACGCGGCCTCCGGTTTGATAATGGATTTTGGCGTTTGCTGAATACCGCGCTTGGTGACGATGGGGCCTAGCGATGCGTAGTTGGGCCCGCCGATGCGGCAGATGGGGCGTAGTAATGCCGTGTCGATCTTGCCGTCTTGCAGCAGGCCATCGCGTATATGGAACATCACCACTTCGCCCACGAAGAACTCGGCGCCGGTGTCGCCAAACGGGGTGACGCTATGAAAGCGGCATTCCAGGCTGATGGGTGCGGCGGCAAGTCTTGGGGTGTCGATAACCGCGCCGGGAAGCACGCTTAAACCCAGCACGTCGACTTCGCTGATTTCGGGCGGGTGTTCTTGGGCGCTGTCGTGCAGGGGATCAAGCAGGGTTTCGTCGCCGACGTTGACGACGAAGTGGCGGTTGGCCAGGATGTTTTCGGCGGTGTCTTTGCGTTTGCCGGCTTTGCGGCCGATGTTCACGCCGATCATGGGCGGTTTGTTTGAGACGAAGGTGTAGCAACTGAACGGCGCCAGGTTGACGCCGCCGTGGGCGTTGACGCTGCTGATCCAGGCGATGGGCCGTGGCACGACGATGCCGCTCATCAGGCGGTAGGTTTGTTCGGGGTTCAGGTCGCTGGCGGGAAAGTGCATGGTGGGTGTGGCTCCGTAGTCCGGATATTGAACATTCAACAATGAATAAAACCGCGCGCGCAATAAGCGCCCAGGCTAATTCTGCGGCGAAATGCAGTCACCCCAAAAGCCACCCGCAAAGCAACCTGCCAAAAGAGTCCAACATCTGGAACTTTTATAGAAATTCGCGTTGTTCCGCAGCCGGGAAATTCCTAGAGTGTCGTCAAACACAACAAACAAAACGTGACACGACCAGGAGACAAACCATGCATCGCAATGCGCTTCGCGCCTGCGCCACGGTGGCGCTGACCGTTCTGACTTCCATGGCGCACGCCGCGTGGCCCGAGAAACCCGTGAAGATCGTGGTGCCCTACCCGCCGGGTGGCAATGTGGATGTGGCGGCGCGGCTGATTGCGCCGGGTTTGCAGGCGGCGTTTGGGCAGCCGTTTATTGTCGAGAACAAGCCGGGTGCGGGCGGCATGATTGCCGGTGAGCAGGTGGCGCGGTCCGAGCCCGATGGCTACACCTTGTTCATGGCGGCAAACGGGCCGCTGCTGTTCTCGCCGCTGATTTTCAAGCGCGAGGCGTACAAATGGGATCGGGACTTTGCGCCGATCAGTTCGGTGTCGTACACGCCGCTGGTGTTGCAGGTGAAGCCGGGCTTGCCGGCGCAGACGCTGGCTGACTTGCTGGCGTTGGCGAAGAAGGAGCCGGGCAAGCTGAACATGGCGTCGCCCGGTGCGGGGACGACGAATCACTTGGTCAGCGAGCTGTTGCAGTCGTTGACGGGCGCGCGTTGGACGACGGCGCAGTACAAGGGCAACGCGCCAGCCACGACCGATTTGCTGGGTGGCCAAGTGGATTTCAACTTTGATCAGATTTCGGTGGCGCTGCCGTATGTGAAGGATGGGCGCTTGCGCGCGTTGGCGGTAACGACGGCCAAGCGCGTGCCGTCGATGCCGGACGTGCCGACGTTTGCGGAAGCGGGTGTGCAGGGCATGGAGGCGGCCACGTTTACCGGGCTGCTTGCGCCGAAGGGTACGCCGCCGGATGTGCAAAAGCGCTTGAGCCAGGCGCTGACCCAGATTCTGGCGCAGCCGACGATCATTCAGCGTTTTGATGAGCTGGGCGCCGAGGCGCGCGGCAGTACGCCCGAGGAATTCACGCGCTATCTGGCGGCGGAAGATGCGCGTTGGACGCCGATCATCAAGCGTGCGGGCATCACGGCGAACTAAGGCCGACGACTGCCTGACCCACCCCACCAGCGGCTACGCGCCGCCAACCGAACGCATCGCGGCCCTGCCTGGCCATGACAGCGATGCCGCCCTACCCCCCTATTCTTCACACGGAACCCGCCATGAGCAGACGCAGCATCTATGCCGAAGGCTTCAGCCACAAGAATCCCATTCCGGCCGCGTGCCGGATTGGGCCCATGCTGTATTCGGGCAGCATCCAAGGCACCGACCCCGCCACCGGCGCCTATGGCGCGACGTTGGAGCGCCAGTGCGAACTGATGTTCGACCACGTGCGCCGCATTGTGGAAGCGGGCGGCGGCACGCTGGATCACATCGCCAAGATGACGGTGTGGATGCGCGACCGGAGCCAGCGCGCGGCGCTCAACGCCGTGTGGCTGCAAGCGTTTCCGGATGCGGATAACCGCCCGGCGCGGCACACGATGCAGGCCGATCTGGATGGCGACAAGCTGATCGAATGCGATTTTGTGGCCGTGATCGAGTAAGGGAGACAAACGATGAAGCAGAGCCAACCGCGGCAGACTCAAGCCCCCCAGCATCAATCACCTCACTACCAACCCTCGCAATACCAGCCCTTCAATCCCCGCCCCTCCGCGCCCGCCACCCGCCTGCCGCCTAACGCCTGCGACAGCCAGTTTCACGTGTTCGGTTCCGCCGACCGTTACCCGGTGCGTCCCGGCGCGGCCTACGAGATGCCCAGCGCCACCATCGAGACCGCGCTGGGCCTGCACCGCCTGCTGGGCATTGAGCGCGGCGTGATTGTGCAGGCCACGACCTATGGCGCCGACCACCAGGTGGTGCTGGACGGTCTGGCCGCCGCTGGCCCGTCGTACCGCGGTTGCGCGAATGCGGTGGTGCTGGCCGAGCGTGACGATGCCTATATTCAGAAGCTGCACGATGCAGGCGTGCGCGGGGCGCGGTTCACGCGGCAGGGCTTGGGCATCAGCATGGCGCCCGCCGTGTTTGACCGCGCCATCGCCCGCGTTCGAGAGCTGGGTTGGTACGCCAAGTTTCAGCCGGAGCCCGACGGCATGATGGCGCAGGCGGCGCAGTTTGAACGGCTGGAGATTCCGGTGCTGCTGGATCACATGGGGCGTGCTGCTCCCACTGCGGGCGCGGCAGATCCGACTCGGCAGTTGTTGGAGTCGTTGCTCGCTCGCGGCAATTTCTGGGTGATGTTGTCGCTGACCGAGAAGATCTCGCGCAGCGGCCCGCCCTGGGACGACGTGACGCCGCTTGCGCAAGCGCTGATCGCCGCCAACCCCGACCGCGTGGTGTGGGGCAGCGATTGGCCGCATCCGGTGTCGGTCAAGCCCACGCCTGACGAGGGCCAGTTGGTGGATCAGCTGGCGCGCTATGCGGGCGACGCCGCGACGCTTAAGAAAATCCTGGTGGACAACCCTGCTCGCTTGTTTGGATTCGACGAATGAAACTGCTTAGCTATACGCATCAAGGCCGCACGCACTTTGGCGCACTGCGCGGACAGGACCAGATCGTGGCGCTGGACGGCCACCGCCACGACCATGGTCAGGGTCAAGGCCACGGCCAAGCCTTTGCCAGCCTGCGCGACGCGCTGGAAGCCCGCGCCCTGCCCGCGCTGGCCAAACTGGCGGACACGCTTGCCCCCACGCACAAGCTGAACGAGGTACGGCTGTTGCCGCCCATCCCCTCGCCAGAAAAAATCATCTGCGTGGGCGTGAACTACGGCAAGCGCAACGAGGAATACCAGGACGGCAGCGCGCCGCCCGCCTACCCCAGCGTGTTCCCGCGCTTTCCTGGTTCGTTCGTGGGCCATGGCGAGCCCTTGCTGCGCCCACCGGAATCCGAGCAGCTGGATTACGAAGGCGAGATCGCCATCATCATCGGCAAGGCCGGCCGCCGTATCTCGGCGGACGACGCCTGGAGCCACGTCGCGGGCCTGACCTGCCTGAACGAAGGCACCGTGCGCGACTGGATCAAGCACGGCAAGTTCAACGTGACGCAGGGCAAGAACTTCGACGCCAGCGGTTCGATGGGGCCATGGATGGTAACGGCCGACGAATTCGACCCCGCCGCGCCGTTAACGGTGACCACGCGCGTGAACGGCGAACTACGCCAGCAAGACGCTACCGACAACCTGATGTTTCCGTTCGCGGAACTGATCCGCTACATCTCCATCTGGACAACGCTGAAGCCCGGCGACGTCATCTCTACCGGCACCCCCATCGGCGCAGGCGTGCGCTTTACGCCGCCGCGCTTCTTGAAACCGGGCGACGTGGTCGAGGTGGAAGTGGCCGGCATCGGCGTGTTGTCCAACCCCGTGGCCGACGAAGTCGCCGCGCACTGATCAGGAGCCCCCCATGCTTAACGACGAAGACCGCGCCCGCGCGGCCAGCCTGCTGCTGGAGGCCGAACGCAGCGGCGTGCCCACCACGCAGTTGGACCAGGCGTTTCCCGGCATTGAGATTGCGGATGCGTACGCCATCCAGCAACGCAATATCGACCAAAAAATTGCCGACGGCGCAAAGCTGCGCGGCCACAAGATTGGCCTGACGTCCAAGGCCATGCAAAGCACCGTGGGCATCGATGAGCCGGACTACGGCCATTTGCTGGACACGATGTTCTATCAAGACGGACAGACCATTCCCACCGACAAGCTGATCGTGCCGCGCGTGGAAGTCGAGCTGGCTTTCGTGCTGGGCAAGCCGTTGCGCGGCCCGGATGTGAGCCTGTTCGATGTGCTGGACGCCACGGATTACGTGGTGCCCGCGCTGGAACTGATCGACGGCCGCAGCAAGTATCCGCGCCGCATCGTGGACAACATTGCCGATAACGCGGCGTGCGCCGGCATCGTGCTGGGCGGCCGGCCGGTACGGCCGATGGATATCGACTTGCGCTGGGTCGGCGCTCTGCTTCTTAAAAATGGCGTGATCGAGGAATCGGGCGTGTCGGCAGCGGTGCTAGGGCATCCCGCGCTGGGCATTGCGTGGCTGGCGAACAAGCTTGCGCAGCACCACGCCGGGCTGGAAGCCGGACACATCGTGCTGGCCGGGTCTTTCACCCGCACCGTCGCGGTGACGCGCGGCGATACGCTGCATGCGGACTACGGCAAGCTGGGCAGCATCTCGGTGCATTTTTCATAAGGCGGCGCGCATGGAACTCCCCATCAATACCTTTAAGCGTGCGCTGCGTGAACAGCGCCATCAGACCGGGCTCTGGGTCACGCTTGGGGCAGCGAACAGCACCGAACTGGTGGCGGCCAGCGGCTTTGATTGGCTGCTGCTGGATACCGAGCACACGCCCGTGGTGCTGCCGACCGTCATGGCGCAGTTGCAAGCGGCCGCCGCGTACAGCAGCCATCCGGTGGTGCGCCCGTCGTGGAATGACAAGGTGCAGATCAAGCAGTATCTGGATATCGGCGCGCAGACGTTGCTGCTGCCGTATGTGCAGAACGCAGATGAGGCACAAAGCGCGGTGGCCGGCATGCGCTATGCGCCGCGTGGCGTGCGGGGCGTTAGCGGCACGATGCGCGCAACGCGGTATGGGCGCGTGCCAGACTACATGCGCCGGTGCGAAGATGAACTGTGTTTGCTGGTGCAGGCCGAGACGGGCGAGGCGCTTGAGAACCTGGACGCCATGATTGCCGTGGATGGCGTGGATGGGGTGTTCATTGGCCCCGCGGATCTGGCCGCCAGCCTGGGATACCCGGGCGAGCCGCAGCACCCGAAAGTGGTGGCAGAGGTGGAACGCGCTATCCGGCGAGTGCGCGCAGCGGGCAAGGCGCCGGGGGTATTGACGACGGATGAGACGCTGGCGCGTCGGTATATCGAGGCGGGCAGTTTGTTTACCGCGGTGGGCGTGGACGCGGCGATCCTGGTTCGGTACTGCGATCAGTTGGCGGCGCGGTTCGCGGGGGTTTGATGCTGCATAGACAGATCAAACTCACACAGACCCCGATAACTCCTCCAACACCGCCGGGTCATAATCCCAACGATGAAGAGAATTCTCTTTGCATTCGATAATCGCTTTCGTCAGTTTGCCGTCTTTTATTTCTCTTAGGGCTAGCGAGCCACAGCAAATCGGACATTCGCCGCCAATTCGGGTGAGAAACACATGACCAGACTTATTCGCTTCCACGGTCAACACTGACGCGACGCGATGGACGCGTTTGCTTCTCAAGCCCGTGCCCACGTTGATCGAAAAAAGGCTAGGTAACAGCAAAGCGAGCCACCAAGCCGAAGGGGCGAACACGAAACCAAATACCGAGAACACCGTTATCGCAACACCATACTCGCGAAACTCTGAAATCCTGGCTGGCCTTCCGCGGAAGGTGGCGGCGTAAACGTGTGTCCTCTCGATCCCACCCGCATACAGCCTGCCTTTGGCTCCGAGCGGCTGATCTAGCGGCGCCAGACCGCCTTTGACGATACCAAATCCACTTTCACCGGCGTTGAATAGGCTGGGCGTCGACGTACCCCGCAACACGCGCTGGCATTCAAGACACAGCCGCTGATTGCCATCGTGCTCAGCCCCACATTGTTGGCAATGCAATTCTTCGTCCTTGGAGTGGATATCGAAATAAGGGATTGATCTGGCCGGAGATTACGGCTTAACCCTAAAGGGCATAACGACCCGTTGAATGGGGTTGAATACTAACCCATGGCCAACCGTTGATGTCAGGTGATCCGCAACTGTGCGCGTCTTTGGTCGCCGACGGATTCGACAGCGACGAACCCGAGAGCAAGACCGCGCTATACGCGATCAGCAGTCACTTCGATACGGGTTTGGCACGCGTCAAACGCTTCACGGAAATCGTCCGGGCGGCTGTGGCGGATTTGCCTGCCACGGCTGAACCCGCAGCGGCCCCCGGACCGCAATCTGCTTCCCTTATCAATCGGCTGAAGCACATATTCGCGCCTCGGCAAGAGGCGTCGTCAAGCACCATGTCTTCACACGCAGACGCCCAAGCTTTATCGCTATCCGCTCGCGCATCTGCTGACGAACTGCTCGCCAAACACGCTGTACTTTGACTTGATGAATCGAAGCGAGTTTGACGCGCAGCAGAACTAGCCGCCGGCACCGCGCAGACGCGTTGCGTAGCGCTCCGTTCCGTGAAACTTCGGTGGCGTTGCCACGGACGCCGTGCCATTGAAATAGCGCCACATTTGTTACTCCCGGTTCCCGGCCTCCGGCGCAACACTATCCCTCAGCACCTTTACGGCGGGCTGCCATGCGACCCGCCGTTCATCCCCGCCGAGAAGGAATCACCACCGGAGGCATCACACCATGACCACCCCCACCCCACCCACCGGCCGCATGCACACGCCGCCGGTTGTCACGGCCGACGAATGGGAAGCCGCCCGCCAGCAGCTCTTGCTGAAAGAAAAAGCCCAAACCCGCGCCCGCGACGCCCTGGCCGCCGAGCGCCGCCGCATGCCTTGGACGCCCGTCGACAAGGACTACACGTTCGACGGCCCCAACGGCAAGCAAACGCTCCGCGAGCTTTTCGACAACCGCCGCCAACTTATTGTCTATCGCGCCTTCTTCGAACCCGGCGTCTACGGCTGGCCCGAGCACGCGTGCCGAGGCTGTTCGATGGTGGCCGATCAGGTCGCGCATCTGGCTCACTTGAACGCGCGCGACACCACGCTGGTGTTTGTCTCGCGCGCCCCGCAGGCCGACATCGCCCGCTTGAAAGCCAGCATGGGCTGGACGATGCCGTGGTTCACGCTCACCGACAGCTTCGATGCGGACTTTGGCGTGGATGAATGGCACGGAACCAACGTGTTCTTTCGCGATGGCGACCGCATCTTCCGCACGTACTTTCTGAATAATCGTGGCGACGAGCAGATGGGCGGCACGTGGAACTACCTGGACATTACGCCGCTGGGCAGGCAGGAAGTCTGGGAGGATTCCCCCGAAGGCTACCCGCAAACGCCGACGTACAAGTGGTGGAACTGGCACGACAGCTATGTCGCGGACGCGCCGCCGGATCAGAAATGGGTTGAGGTGTCTGACGCCGGGGAGAAGGCATTCAGGGAGCATTGCGAAGGCGCTAAGCCGTCGACGTAGGCATGCCGCATCACTCGGGAAGGGCGTTCAACGTGAATCTAGGGCGCCCTTGATGGCCCGGTGTCAGACTGCAATTTCGTACCGAGGGGGAGCTGTCAGACTGCAATTTCATTAAGCCGGACAGATCCCCGCCGCCGCCTCACCGAAACCTTAACTGCCGCCGCCGCAACTCCCCCACCGTCCTACACCCCATCAACTTCATCGCCCGCTCGATTTCCACCCGCATCTGCTCCAACGCCCGTTCCACCCCCGGCCGCCCCGCGGCTGCCAGCGGAAACAGGTAATACCGCCCTAACCCCACCGCTTTCGCGCCCAACGCCAGGGCCTTCAGCACATGCGTGCCGCGTTGTACGCCGCCGTCCATCATCACGTCGATGCGGTCGCCGACTGCATCAACAATTTCCGCCAGCTGATCAAACGCACTGCGCGACCCATCCAGTTGCCGGCCGCCGTGGTTGGACAGCACGATGCCGGTGCAGCCGATATCGACCGCGCGCTTGGCGTCGTCGACTGACATGATGCCCTTCAGGCAGAACTGGCCGCCCCATTCCTGCACCATCGCGGCGACGTCGTCCCAGGTCATGGCGGGGTCGAGCATCTCGGTGAAGTAGCGGCTAATAGACATGGCGCCGCCGCCCATGTCGACGTGGGTGTCCAGTTGCGGCAGCCGGAAGCGTTCATGCGTCAGGTAGTTGATGGCCCAGGCGGGTTTCGCAGCGAATTGGGCGATGCCGGCCAGATTCAGCCTGAACGGGATGGCGAAGCCGGTGCGTTTGTCGCGCTCGCGGTTGCCGCCGGTGATGCTGTCGACGGTCAACATCATGACCTGGACGCCGGCCGTCTTGGCGCGGGCCATCATTTCGCGGTTCAGGCCGCGGTCTTTGTGGAAATAGAACTGATAAACCTGGGGGCCGCCGCTGATCTGGCGGGCTTCTTCCAGGCTGACGGTGCCTAGCGACGACACGCCAAACATCGTGCCGAACTTGCCGGCGGCGGCAGCCACGGCGCGTTCGCCGTCGTGGTGAAACAGGCGCTGCAAGGCCGTGGGCGAGCAGTACACGGGCAGCGCTAATTTCTGACCCATGACGGTGACCGACATATCCACGTTTTCGACGCCGCGCAGCACGTCGGGCACCAGGTCGCAGGACTCGAAGGCGTCGGTATTGCGGCGGTAGGTGGTTTCATCGTCGGCGGCGCCGTCGATGTAGTTGAAGATGGGGCCAGGCAGGCGCTCGCGCGCCATGCGGCGAAAGTCGTGGAAATTCTGGCACTGGTTCAGACGCATCGGAAGACCTTTATCAACGTCATACGTACACACTGCATATTGATCGCCGGGTGGCTGAATGACCCAGCGCAATGGCCAAAGGGCGAATGCCTGCCCTTCCCCGAGAAAAGATGCAGTCTGACACTTTTTATGCAGTCTGACTGCAATATTTCCATCGGCTCGTGCTAAAAAAATGCAGTCTGATTCCCAACTAGGATGTTGATGTCAACAATATCGAAACGGTGTGGCGCGGTTAGGCTGACTCACATGAGGAGCCGGAGAAAATGAGCTCGGCCTCCACCCTTGATCCCGCCCGCAGCGCGTTGCTGGTCATGCATTATCAGACCGACATCATCAACCTGTTCCCCTCTGTCGCGCCCACCTTGCTGGCGAATACGCGCACGCTTTGCGATGCGGCACGGCGTCAAGGGATCAAGGTTTATTTCGTGCAGATTCGGTTCAGCCCGGGCTATCCCGAAGTCAGTCCGTTAAATAAGAACGGGCAAGGCATCAAACAACTGGGATTATTCATCGACGATCAGATCTCGCCGGAATTGGGACGGCAGCCCGACGAGCCGATCATCATCGCCCATCGCGCTAGCGTGTTTTTTGGTACGGACCTGGAACTGCGGCTGTCGGCGCAAGGCATCGATACGCTGCTGATGGTGGGCATTGCTTCCACCGGCGTCATGCTGTCGTCAATCGCGCATGCAAGCGATTCGGACTATCGATTGTTTACCGTCAAAGACTGCTGCTACGACCCGGATTCGATTGTGCACGAGCACCTGTTTGCGACGGCGTTTGCGTCGCGCAGCACCGTGCTGTCGCTTGCTGACGCGCTGGCGTTGCTGGCAAAGCGCGGGGGTCCTCCGGCAACATCCATCCACGAACCTCCGCAATGACATTGCGGCGCAACCATGAAAACGAGGTGGCCGATGTTTCGATCTTTACTGCTAGGCGTGTCTATCGCGGTCACGGCATTTCCTGCCCTGGCCCAATATCAGGGCTCGTATCAAGGGCATTACTCGAATAATCAGGCGATGGCCTTGTCCGCGGATCTAGTCCGCAAAGACGGAGACCGCTATTCGGTGAAGCTGTCCACGGTCGTCCCCATCAATGACAAGCGGCCGGGATGCGCAGGCAGCGTCGAGGGCGAAGCGGTCATCAAAGACAAGCGCGCCACGATGAGGATCAAGAACGAAGGCTACGACCCCAAGTCACCAGAATCCGCGCAGAATCAAGCGTACTGCGAGATCAAGCTGACTTTCCTCGACAAGTACAAATTGAAGATCGAAGAGGTGTCGGGGTGCTCGTACTATCACGGGGCCGCATGCAGTTTCAGCGGAATCGTCGAGCACGACGCCAGCGGGATTTGACGCGATTGGATCTGGCTAACGGGCAGGCCGGCGCAAATTGCAGTCAGACTGCAACCAGCACAAATTGCAGTCAGACTGCAATCAGCACTGCCGGCATTGCCGTCTGACACCCGGATCACTTCGCCGGCGCAAATATCACCTTGACCGGGTTATCCGCCTTGTACGAAGCCGATGCCGGCCCGGACTTCGGATCAAATCCGGGATGCCAAGCCCGCAGCTCCGCCTCCGAGAGCCATTCCAGTTGCAATTGCTCGTCGGGCGAATACGACTGGAACTGCGCCAACGCATTCACCGCAGACTGGCAGTTTTCTGAAATGCCAGACTTCAGGATTGAAACCTGGGTTTGCTCGGCCGATGACATAGAGCCCGGCTGAGGGCATTTGCGGACTTCAACGTGGTATTGGCCCTGGGGCGAAGGCAGATCCACAATGATTTTGTTTGGGCCGCATCCCGTCAGGAGCGCGGCCAACAGTGCCAGGAACGCAGTATTTTTTATCATCAAGCTACCTTATGACTGCCCGCGCAGTCGGACGGTGAACACGTATCCAGGGACTCAGACTGCAATTAACACTACTGAAAATGCAGTCTGACACCAAGCACCGTGACACCAAGCACCGAAATTGCAGTCTGACTGCATTACTTATTGAATTGCAGTCAGACTGCATTTTTTAGACTGCATTTTTTCCGCCTTCTACCCCTGCTGGCTCAACGCCCGGCTGATCCGGTTTCTGGATACCGTCGTCTTTGGCACCTTGAACGGGAACCACGTCCGCACGTCTTCTTCCAGCCCGATGCCGTGCATGTAGTTGTAGATGGCCTTCTTCAGCGCGCGGCCCAGCGCGTCGTGGTCCACGCCCGTCGGGTCATGAAAGCCGATGTCGTTCTTGGCGAACGTCACGTCCGGCAGCGGCTGCAAGGTCACGCCGTATTCCTCGGGGTTCTTGCCCACCGGGGAATGCACCGTACAGGCAAAGCGGTGAAAGAACCCGCTTTGAATACAGCCGTTTTCGAACAGTTGCCGCACGTACTCCAGCGCGTCAACGGTGTCTTGGACAGTCTGGGTGGGAAAGCCGTACATCAGATACGCATGCACCAGAATGCCGGCGTCGGTGAAGGCGCGCGTGACGCGGGCCACCTGATCCACCGACACGCCTTTTTTCATCAGGCTCAGCAGGCGGTCTGACGCCACTTCCAGGCCGCCCGATACCGCAATGCAGCCGCTGTCGGCCAGCAGCTCGCACAGTTCCGGCGTGAAGGTTTTCTCAAAGCGGATGTTGCCCCACCAGGAAATGCCTGCGTTGCGGTCGATCAACTCTGTTGCCAGCGCCTTCAACGATTTGGGCGGCGCGGCTTCGTCCACAAAGTGGAATCCGGTTTGCCCGGTCTCGCGCACGATGGCTTCGATGCGGTCGGCCAGCACGGTCGCCGATGCGCCTTCGTAGCGGCCGATGTAGTCCAGGCTGACGTCGCAGAAGCTGCACTTCTTCCAATAGCAACCGTGGGCGACGGTGAGCTTGTTCCAGCGGCCGTCGCTCCAAAGGCGGTGCATGGGGTTCAGCATGTCCAGCAGCGACAGGTAGCGGTCCAGCGGCAGGCCGTCCCAGGTGGGCGTGCCCACTTCCGCGAAGGCGACGTCGGGTTCGACCAGGTTGACGTACTGGACCAAGCCCGTGTCCTTGTCGCGCAGGAAGGTGCGCACCAGGCGCTGGCGCGAGCGCTTGCCTTGCACGTGATCCAGCAGGGCCAGCAAGGGGCGTTCGCCGGCGTCCAGCGTAACGAAGTCAAAGTAGTCGAAGACCCGCGGGTCTTTCAGTTCGCGCAGCTCGGTGTTGACGAAGCCGCCGCCCAGCACGGTGACGATGCTGGGGTCGTGCGCCTTGATGGCCTGGGCGATGCGAAACGCGGCATAGACAGCGCCCGGAAACGGCACCGACAGCAGCACCATGGTGGGCGTGTGGCGCGCCAGCGCGTCCATCGTCAGCTCGCGCAGCGTCTCGTCGATCAGGTTCAGCGGCGCGGCAAGAGACGCGGCCAAGGGGTCGAACGTGGGCTGGCTGCCCGCCAACGATTCCGCGTAGCGAACGAACTCGAAGCGCGAGTCGATCGCGTCGCGCAGCACATCGGCCAGGTCATTCAGGTACAGCGTGGCCAGATGCTTGGCGCGGTCATGCAAGCCCAACGCGCCGAACGCCCACCCCAAGGGGTCGCCGCCGTCTTCGTCCATATAGACGTCCAGCGAGCTGAAACGCGGACCTTCGGGCAGGAAGTGGCGGCCGACGATGCGATGCGCCAGCGTGGAATCTCGGCCTTGCAGGAAGGCGATGGCGGGTCCGATGGTGGACAAATACCGCGACTCCATCGCCACGAAGGCCTGGATGGCGGGGGTGTGCTTTTCAAGCGGCAGCGTGGCGATTTTGTCCGCCACGGCGCGCAGGCCATCGGCAGACAGCAGACGCAGCACCAGCGCCAGCGCCAGATCCTCCTGAAAGGACGTCACCTCGCGAGAGCGCAAGAAGCCCGTCAGATAAGCGGTGGACGGGTAAGGCGTATTCAGCTGCGTCATCGGCGGGATGACCGACAGCACGCGTAGGGGCGAAGTGGACATGAGGCACGGCAGGGTTGCCGTCAAAGCGGAGATTGGGGGAAATATGGGGGAATTATAGGCAGTGTGGCGGCAGGCCCTGCCCGGGCGGCGTGCAGGCCCGGATTCTCGTCTTGCAGACCGGGCTTCCATCATAATTGGCGCAGACCGATCCCTTGTCAGACCATGCGCAATCACCACGATCCTTTCGCTCCGCCCAACAAGCAGCGCCCTGCCCGCCTGAACTCGCTGCTATGGATTCTTGAACCCTTGGAACGCGACCCCGGCTATACGCGTCGCAAGATGTTCGGGTGTGAAGCGGCCTATCTGGATGGTTCGCTGTATCTGGTGGTGGCCGACCGCGAAGCGCCGTGGAATGGCGTGATGGTGTGCACGTCACACGATCGTCAGGCGGCGTTAATCGCCGACATGCCTGCGTTGGTACCGCACCCGGAGCTCGGAAAGTGGCTGTATTTGCCACAGACCGATGAAACATTTGAAGCCATTGCGCAAAGGCTCGTGGCACTTGCGCAGTTGCGTGACCCGCGTCTTGGCGTTGTGCCTAAACCAAAATCGCGACGACGCAAGCCTTGGCGCGAAGATGAATAAGCCCAAGCCGGATCATAGGGCTGGTAGTCGAACTGCCGGCATTACAAATGCCGATGGCTGCACACCATAGGCTGCCCGGTCAATTCCGCAATCAGCGCCGCCAGCCCTTCAGCGCTTTCCCGGTCCAGCCCTTCGGCTCGTAACAGGCGAAAGCCCATCGCCAAGGTGTAATGCCAATCCAACTCCAGAATTCGATAATCCAGGCCATTCTCGGGGCAATGCCACTGCGCGCCCGGATTATCAAACGCCGCACCGATGAAATCCACATGCGACTCAAACGGCGGCAAGGACGCTAACGGTTCGTCAACCCCTGGCAGGCTGGGTTCGGAAAGATTTTCGCCCACCGCCACAACCGGATTTTCGGTGTCATACGCCAGCAACATCAGCGCAACCTCTCGCGGGTCCGCGTCATAGCCGGCGCGCACATGGTCGCTCAGGTAAGGCCGGGCGGCCGGGCCTAGGCAATATTGAGGGCTATGCCAGTCACTGTCTTCGTGATCGTCATAGAGCGGATCAGGCGTAATCCCATGGCTGGCGAGCAACGCCCTTACCTCGTCAAGGGATGCGTCGCGCCCGGCCGAGAGGCCGTCAGGCAAAGCGCCCGCATCTACATATTGCGCAAGCAAATCGCTTGGTGTGTCGATGGTGTGAAGATGCTGGTACGTGCCTTCATCGAATCGGGCTAGACCAAAGCCCAGGTTCGACAACGCACGATAAGGCACCTGTTTGCCACGTGCCTCAAGCAGGTAGCCGCCGTCCAAGAGCCGCGCTTGAAGTGCCGGCCAGTCAGGGGGCGCCAAATGAAAATCGCGCGGGCAGATGAATTGGTGGTGTTCAGACATGGGTAAAAGGCGCTGATTGAATGCGGGCCATGTGGCCAGATAATCTAAATGAAAATGCTAAACGGGCGGCGTCGCCAAACCGAGGGCCGCATCCCAAGCCCGATTCAACGCCCGCGCCTCATCGGCCAAGACATACTGCGGCGCGCCCTGCGCCATGGCGGCGAACAACAACGCGTCGCAGGCTTGTTGCCACAGCGGCGACAACACTTGTTCTGTTTCGCCGTCCTCTTCTATCAACACGAACGCATCGTCGCCATCAATGGCTTTAGCGCGTTGCCGAAGCTGCGTATGAATCAGCAGAAAACCGGAATGAATCGGCGACCGCTCCTTGTCTCGCCCACGGGACGCGGCTAGCGTGCCTTGCCATTCGCCGGGGTCGGCAGACCGGGTGTCTCCGCCCGCTTGCGCCCATCGTATCCACGCCTGGCCGTAGGCCGCCGCTGCATGCGGGTCAACATTTTGAGCCAGCGCTTCGGCTTGCGCGCGGGTCAGACCGTTGATGCACGTCAGGATAGTGAGCACGGCCTCCCCATGCGCGCCGAACAACGTCGACAGCGGCAAGGCTTCAAGCAGCTCGATCGCCGCCGCGCGCCAGTAGCCGGGCTGCGCCACCAGCCCCGACATGTCACCCAGTTCCTGCACGCGCACCCGCCACAGTTGCCCGGGCCAGCGGCTGCCGATGGTGATGGACGCAATCGCTTGATCCACCACCATCCACGGCGGCGCGGCGGTCGGCAGCCTGACGTGATTGCCGTTTCTGATCAACGTGTCGGACGCGTCGGGAAGGTCAAACCAATAGCCTTCCATGGGGGATGCGGAGGATTGCGGCGATGTGGGCATGAGCCGGTATCAAGTGAAGTCGCGGGGCAGTATAGCGAGGCCGGGCCAGATTTGACCTGACCGGGCCAAATTTGACTCACCCTAAGTCGTTGATATCGCACCGCTAATTTTTTATCGGGTCAAATCTGGCTCGATTCTTCCCTGAAACACGCGGTTTTCATGGGGTTTGCGCTTGCGACTGGTTGTCGTGAAGCATGCAAAGCGCGCTAAGCCATTGATAGAACGACGATATTTTTTCTTTCCCCACGCATGGCACGGATCTTGCATTAGTCGGGATAGCGCGTCTTTTGAGATGCCGCCGATCTTTCGGCCCGCTCCCGCAACCAGGAATCCGTCATGTTCAAGCCCGCTTCAGTCCGCTGCGGCATCCAGCAAGTTCAGGCGCCACGATGACCCCGTACGCGGCGCTATTGACCCGTTCCCGACTCGCGGACCAGAACTTCTTTCTGCTGATCGATCCCTTGGCGGATTGCGATGACGACCTACCCATTCACCCCGACGCCTTGTTGCAGCGGTTTCCCTCCGACGCCGTCGAGACCGTCTTGCGCGCCGATCTGGCCTACGCGCCGTCAATCTGCCCCAAGCTGATCACGCTCGCCGACGCCGGACACCCCTTCGACGAGGATCTTGTCCGCCTGACGGTGGACGCAGCGCTGGCGGAGCCCATTGGCGCGAAGCGTTTGATCTGTGGCTGGCTGAGCAGCCCGTCGCCATTGGACGAGCTGGCGCACGATCTGGCCCAACGCTGCGTCGTGCCCGACGCGCAAGGGCAACGCTTCATCCCGCTGTTCGAGCCCTTGCGTCTGGAACTGCTGGCCACTTGCCTGCAAGACCGCGTTCCGCCTTGGCTGTGGCCCGTCAGCCAATGGATATTGCCCAGCTGCGGCGGCTTGCTGCAACTGTGCGGCAAAGCCGCAAGACCCGCCGCGCCGCTGAGCGCCTCGGACATTGCCACGCAACACCTTGCCCCGCTGGTGAGCTGCGTGTTGTCCGCGTGGCAACGCTTGGCGGCGCAGCCCATGCCTCGCGCGGCGCGCGGGTTCGCACCGAGGCTGCGCGACGAGGGCGGTCCCGCCAACCAGGCCGTGGCAAAGGTCTTGTCGTTATTACAGCGTAGCCACACGCTTGGGCTACGCAACGCGCAGGACCGCATGACGTTTGCGCTACAGCACCTGACCGTGCACGCACGCCTGGAAACGCACCCGCACATTCAGCAGCGCATACACGACGCCGTATCCGGCAAGACGTCACTAGAGGCCTCCCTTGCTCGCATGAGCGACGGGGAATGGCACTACATCCTGAAAACATTAGCTCGCGAGCGGAGTTGAACGATGGGTTCCTTTGCCAATCAGATCAGGCTGGCCGTGCACGAAACGTCCTCGGTGCCGGCGGGCGCTTGCCGCACTTGTGAGCGAGGCGGCATGCCCGTGCTGTTGCTGCGGCAATCGCCGTTGCCTCCATCGGCCGACTTCAACCCCGATCGTGACCGCCATCACATCGACGTCCAGGCAGACCGGCATCGCATGCTGCGCGAAGGCTATGTGTATGTGCTGCTCGATCAGGAAATCTGGCACGCCTATCAGGTCAACGCGCACGGTCATCTGCGGCAATACGACCCCTATCGTATGCCCAAGGGGCCGGCCAAGCCCCTGTCCAAGGCCTGCACCACCGAAGGCCACGACATACGCGCGTCGTTCATTCACGTTGATACGAAGCAGCACAAGGAAGCGTGGATCGCGTTCTCGCACGACCGTTGGCCCGAGCCGGTGCTGGACGCCTACAAGTCGCAACGCGCGCCGTCGTCGCGGTTCTTGAAAGTGGATCTGGCCGCGTTGCGCGATACGCCCAATACGCTGGGCCACGGGCTCACGTATGCGGATGGCTTTCTGACGGACCGGGTCTGGGAGTATCGCTACGACGCACGCGACTTTGGCAGCCGCCATGGGCTGCACCAGCGCACCCACCGCCTCGTGCCGCTGAATGACTATGTCGACAACGCCGCGCGCACCCACGCGCTGCCGCAAGGCGTGCCCGTTCTGGTATTGCCCGATCCAGTAGGCACCGTGCTGGAACTGAATCAGCAACGCCAGATTCTGATTCAAGATCGCCTGGCGTGGGCCGGCAATGCCGAACGCCAGTACTTGTTGTTCACGTCGGCCGCGCTGCTGCAAATCAAAGAGCTTGAGAAATCCTGGGCGCAGGGGCAAGCGCAGCAAGAGGTAGAAAAAGAGATCGAATATCGCAAACAGCACAATGATCACCCGGTGCTGGGTACGCATACACACTTGCCGCCCGTGGACATAGCGCGAGAAACCGAGATCGTCGCCCGACGCATCACCACCGAATACCACGAGCGTCTGGAACAACGCTACGACGAGCCGCTGCGCCTGCGGTTTCAACAGGAGCACGACAAGGAATGGCAACGTCGTCAGGCCCTGATCGATACGGTCGGCAAGCGCTATGCCGAATGGCTGTTGTCTGACAGTTGGCAGCGCATTGCTGAACACGACTACTCGGCCGCGGATTCGTATTCCGCTGCCAGCTTCACGAAGATGGTCGCGGCTTGCCTGGATGGCGGACCGAGCGAGGCGCCCGTGGCGAACGATTCCACCGCCCTAGGCCCCACGCAGAAGCTATGGAAAGCCCTGCTGGAGAACCCGGACAGCGTTCTATACAAAGCCATGCTTGCCAAGAACGACAGCCTGCTTGCCGGGCTGAAGCCAAGTTTCACGCAAGGGTTTCAGGCGAATGATTCCGGCAAGCTCTATGCGGCCGCGAAAGACGTGCTGGGTTCCCTAGAGGGCGAGATATACCTACGCGCGTCCGTGTTGGAAGCCATCGGTCTACTGCAAGGCGCGCTGAACAACGCATTCCTCGGCCTGGACGCGCAGGTAAAGGAGCAGCTCCGGCCGGTCGTGACCGCTCTGCATCAAACCAGCCTGCTGCTATGCAGCCAGATGCAGATGATCCGCGTCGAGATTGAACTGACGCTGGGTGAATACCAGGAACTGCTGACTCAACAGATGCGGGAAGCATTCGACAAAGCCGCGCAACCAGCGAGCAAGAAAGTGCGCGCGATGATATTCAGCGGAATGATCGCGCTGCCTGGGCCGGCGCAGAAGCAGATATTCAAAGCGTCGTTCTGGATTGCGGATACGGCTGAGGGCTTGAAGAACAAGCTTGCGGCGATGGCGACGGGTGCAAGCGCCACGGTGGATGGCGGCTGGCGGCTGGCGCAGGATTGTCGTTGGCATAGAGAGTTTGGAACCGCAGGCGCGCGCGATGGCGGGTGAGCTGCGCGCCACCGCCGTCGATGCAAAACTGCGCGCCAATCAGGCGCTTGCGGGGTTACGAGGGTTGGCCAGCTTGGATCTGGCGCTGTCGATGGGCGCGCTGTTTTTTCAGCAGGACGGGCTGGAGCGCAGCGTGAAGGAGCTGGAGCGGACGATCGGAGCGAAGTACCCGGAGGCGGTCGCGGGGGTTGCGGCGAGTGCGGTTGGGGTGTTGGGGGTGGGGGTTGAGCTGACGGGGGTGGGAATTCGAGAGCTGGCGAACGCAGCAAACAAGGCAGGCGCAGGAGGAGTCAGAACCTTGAACGCGCTGGAATTAGGGAAAGGATTTATACGGTTTGGAGGCGTTACGAGCGCGATGGCGGGCACGGCAGATGCGGTGCAGTTCGTCATCGCAGCGGAACGAAGCAAGCGGGCTGGAGACTTGAACGCAAGTGAACGGTACGAATGGGCGGCGATACTGGCATTCCTAGGGAGTGCCGCTGGAGGCAGCGCAGCTTACTTGGGTCTAAATTCCCTTTTAGGCCCTTTGGGCGTGGCCCTTGCGTTTGGCCTTATTGCCTACGCAGCATCACAAAGTGCCAAAAAGCTCCAATCCACCGAATTAGAACGATGGTGTCGACGCTGCTATTTCGGCTTTCATGATGAATTACCGCCAATTTGGTGGAATAGCGCCAAAACCATACCGTCAATACCCGCTTATACAAATACAGCCGATGCAATCACCAAGACCAATTCTGCGAATCGCGACAGAGACGTTGCGATTGGCGCACTTAATGCTGCCATTCTGGGGTTGAGGGTTGAAGCCACATTTTCAAGAAATCCAGAGCCGGCTGCGGTCGACACTACAGGGGTTAGCTTCATCTGGGGCGAAGCGTTGACCTACAACGTTGAACTACCGGTATGGGATCCAGATAAGGCGGCTTACACCATGACAGTCAGCCTACATAGCTACAAGGGCGAACATATCGCCGTCGCAGAACAACATAACGCCACTGCGCTAAATACATTGTCAGTGCGAGAGCCGGGCCATGGTTACCAAATTGACGCGTACGCAAGACGAACACCTTCGATTGCAGCGCCCGCGATAGCAGGAACATTACTTATCGAGTTCTGTGAAACAGACATTGAAGCTGTGACGGTGCACGCGAAATATTGGCCAAATAAGGATGATGTAGACGTGTTTGGAGAATCCACCCTTACAGAGCTTCGGTAAGCGTCCATCAATCAAGGCAGTAGACGAAGTAATTACCTGAGAAATCAGCAGCCGGGGCACGAAATGACACGAAGAAGGCCAGCACTGAGCAAGCCCTCTCCGGGATGGCAGCGCGACTTACCAGAGCCTAGCGCCGCGTTTGAGAGAGACATTCATGCGGACGTTCAACCAACCTTGAATGCCATCGATGATACATACTTGGAGATCTCTCGCCGCTCCGCAAAGATGCGCGGCTTAATGTTCGTGTACTTCCTGATCGGCGTTGGCTTCTTTTTATTTTTGATGCCGGATCTGGCAACTATGAAAAGAATGTGGAGCTTAGGTCTCGTGAGGACGGCAAGAGCGTTGGCCCCCACGTGCAGTTTTGCCGCAATCGCGCTCTTGTGCCTACGAATTGACACCGCCATCCCCCGCGACGAACCCATCCGCTTCAACCGCCTTCGTCGCAAGGTATACGTCTACAGCTTCCGCATCATCTGGTGGAACCCATTTGGACGCTGGTACGTCACCACCAAGACCTACAACTGGGGCGACTTGCGCGCCGAGCTTTGGCGCCAGCGCGGCTTCACTGCGCAAGGCGGCCTGCTCATCACATGGGGGGTTTCCATCGCCGTCGTCAAACCTGACACCAACGAAGTCATTGACCGGTTCCCGTTAAGCGTAGGGCAAGACGAAGGCAGTTCATGGGACTACGTTCGCGTCTACATGCAACTCGGCCCACAAGCCTTGCCGCCTGTCGAAGATCTTCATGATCCCAACGAGGTTCCGCCTCTTAACCTGGCCCTTCGTTTAGCACCCAAGGTGCAATGGCCAGCGGAAATGGACGCTGAATCACGCAGTGCGGGCTAGCGTCCAAACTCAGAAAGCAAAGCACAGCACCTAGTCAGACTCCCCCGCCCCGCTCAACGACTTCAGCACCGTCCACCCCGACTCGATATGTTTGCGCATCGCCAGCATCGCAGCGGACGCGTCGCCTGATGCGAACGCCTGCAAGATCTCTTCATGCTCTCTTACCGCGTCCTGCCCGCGGCCCGACGCCGAGTTGATCAGGTCAAACGGATAGCGCGCCCACAGGATCTGCACGAAGTGCAGAGTTTGGGGCAGTTGGGCGATGTCGTAGAGCTGGCGGTGGAAGCGGTAGTTGATGCCGCGTGCGGTGGCGCGGTCGCCGGTTTCGAAGGACTTGGCGAAGTCGTTGGCCAGCACGCGCAATTCGGTGATGTCTTGGGTGGTGATGCGTTCGATGGCGGCGCGGACCAGTTGCGATTCCAAGAGCAGGCGCAGTTGCAATATTTCGGCCGACGCGCCGGCGTCGAATGGCACGACGCGCGCGCCGCGGTAGGAGTCGCCGCTGATGTAGCCTTCGGCTTCCAGCAGCTTGAGCGCTTCGCGCACGGGCGTGATGCTTAGCTTCAGTTGCTCGGCAATCTCTGCCTGCTTCAAGCGCGAGCCGCGCGGGAACACGCCCGAGATGATTCGCTCTCGCAAATAATCCGCGACTTGTTCCTCTTTCGTTCGGTATTCCATTTATTAAGCCTGATTGGCCCGGACTTGCCGGTTAAACCTTGGGTTAAACCCCCTGGGGCTAACCCTGATTACAGGCCGCGAAGCCCCTGTGGGCCTGATTCTAACCGCTAAGCCATGGCCGCACCCCGGGATTCGGCGGCGATGCGGCGGGCGCGTTCGACGACCGGCTTGTCGATCATTTTGCCGTCCAGTGCGGTGGCCGCGCCGTGGCTGGCGTCAAAGGCGGCCAGCACGCGGCGCGCCCAGTCTTGCTCGCTGGGGGTGGGCTGAAAGGCGGCGTTGACGGCGGCAACCTGACGGGGGTGGATGCAAAGCTTGCCGCCGAATCCCAGTTGGCGCGCGCGGCGGGCGTCGGCCTGCATTTGTTCCGGGTCGTTGAATTCCAGGCTGACGCCATCGATGGGCGCGGCCAAACCGGCGTGACGGCAGGCCAGCACGATCTCGGTGCGGATAGCGGTCATGGCGTCGCCTTCGTCGGCGATGCCGCTGTCGACCGCGAAGTCCACGCTGCCAAAGGCGATGCGCGCGACGCCCGGCAGACGCGCCATCTTGTGCAGGTCCATGTAGCCGCGCACGGTTTCCAGCAAGGTGATGATGGGGCGGCCGGGCAAGGCTTGCACGGTTTGCGCCACAGTCGCCGCGTCGGCCTTAGGCAGCATGACGCCCGCGCCGGGCGCCCCTTGCTGCGCTTGTCCTTGCTGCGCTTGTCCTTGCTGCCCTGGTACTTGCCGCCCTGGCCCTTGCTGCCCTGGCCGTCCATGCAGCCCTTGCCCCTCCGACCCTGGCAACCCTTCCCCCCCTTCCAACCCTTGCAACGCTTGCACGTCCTCGTGATACCACTCGGTGTCGGCGGCATTGATGCGGACGATGCCTTGGCCGCCCTGGGCCAGCCAGGCCACGACCTCCGCCCTCGCCTGCGCTTTGGCGGCCGGCGCGACGGCGTCTTCCAGGTCCAGGATCACCGCGTGCGCGCCGCTGGCTACGGCGCGGGCGTAGCGGTCTGGGCGGTCTCCGGGAACGAACAACAGGCTACGGGCAAGCGGATTCATGGGCGGCTCATTCGAAAACGACGTCTTGGGAATTGGTGATGCGGCAAAAGCGTTGCAGGCTCTTGATCGCGATGTCGTGCTCTTCGGTGGACAGGCCGCAGCAGCAGTCTTCCAGCACGATCATGTCGTAGTCGCGGTCGTGGCCCTCGCGCACGGTGGCTTGCACGACGGCGTTGGTCGAAATGCCCGAGCAATAGATGCGCTTGATGCCGTTGGCGCGCAGGATGGCTTCCAGGCTGGTGCTGTAGAAGGGGCTGACGCGGTGTTTGATGATGTCGAAGTCGCCCGGCTGCTGCCCCAGATCGGGATGCGTCTGCGTGCCCCACTCGCCCAGTTTGAAGATGCCGTTCTTGCGTGCGCCCGAGAAAATCGGGGAACTGGGCGGGCATTCGCGGTAGTCGGGAGAAAAGCCCACGCGCACGAAACCGATGTGCAGGCCAGCGGCGCGGGCCTTGTCCAGCGCGCGCCGTGTGTGTTCAAGGATGCCGCGGCTGCGCACTTGTTCGCCGTAGGCGGCGCGGCCGTTGGGGCCGTCGGCGTGGACCAGATCATTTTCCATGTCCAGCACCAGATAGATCGCGTCTTTCATCAGGGATTCCTTTGCGTGATGGGGTTGGGATGTCTGATTGCGCTCACAAGATCACTTCGCGGGCTTCGAGGTCGGCGCGTTGCGCGGTGCTCAGGCCCAGTAGTTGCCCGAACACATAATCCTCGTCCTGGCCCAAGGCGGGCGTCAAGCGCCGGATACCCACTTGATCCGACCCGCTGAAACGCGCAGGCGCGCCAACGGCTAGCCGCGGCGCAATGTCGGGCGCTTGCACCGGCGTGACTGCGCCGCGCGCTTGCAGATGCGGGTCCGAGGCGACGTCCTGCATCGTCCAGGACACGTGCGCGCACACCCCCGCCTGTTGCAAGCGCTGCGCCGTGGCTTCGGCGTCGCACGTCTGCAACCATTGGGTCAAGGCTTGGTCCAGTTCGGCGCGGTGCTCGCGGCGCAGGGCTGCCGTGGCATAGCGTTCACCGCCGTCGCCCTGCCCCAAGGTGTGCGCCAGCGCGCGCCATTCGGTGTCGTCGCGCACGGCCAAGGTCAGCCACCGGTCGGGTTGCGCCGTGGGATAGACGCCGTGCGGCGCCATGGCCAGGTCGGCGTTGCCCGGGCGTTCGGGTGTGATGCCCAGGCTGGCCAGCACCAGCGCGTCGCCGATCATGGCGGACGCCACTTCGCGCGCCGCCAGGTCGACGTGCTGCGCCTGGCCCGTGCGGCGGCGCTGGTTCAATGCGGCCAAGGTGGCAAGCGCCGCGTGCACGCCCGCGGCGTGGTCCATGACGTGCCGCATTTCAACGGGGGGGCCGTCGCTGTATCCGCTCATCCAGCCCAGCCCGCCCCATGCGCCAAAGAGCGGCGCGTAGCCGGCGAAGTGGGAGTCGGGGCCGCTCTGGCCGCAGGATGACAAGGACAGCAGGACAAGGTCTGGCTTGGCTTCGCGCAGCGCATCGAAGCTCAAGCCCAGCCGCGCCATGACGCCGGGGCGGAAGCTCTCGGCGGCCACTTCTGACAGCGCAACGATGCGCTTGGCCAACGCCACGGCCTCAGGCTGTTTCAGGTTCAGGCGCACCGACAGCTTGTTGGCCGACACCTGATCAAACGTGGCGGCCGACATGCGGCCATACACCGCATGCGGTTTACGAAACGCGTCGGGCCGCGTGGCGCTTTCAATCTTGATGCACTCGGCGCCAAGTTGGGACAGCAGATGAGTGCAGAACGGCCCTGCGGCATGAATGGTGAAGTCCGCGATGCGCACGCCGGCAAGCGGCGCACGCAGGGGATCGGTCTGCGGGGAACGTGCCAGAGCCTGGCTCATGCGGTGGCCTCCTGTGCCATCTCGTTCAAGGCGGGCACGGCGCCCGCGCGCGGCAATGGGGTACAGCGAAACTGAAACGGCGCGACAAGAATCTGGGCGTCGCGGCCACTGGCCAGCACGGCGGGTGCGAAGAGGCCGCGTGCGCGCTCTTGTTCACCTTGAACCACTTCGGCGGGCAAGCGGTATTTGGCGGCCGGCACGCCCAGTTCCTGCGCGCGCCGCACGATGTCTTCAACCGTGTGGCGCGCCATCCACTCACGAATGTGGCCGTTGATTTCATCGCCCCGGCGGCTGCGTTCAAGGGGGTCGCGCAAGCCCGGGTCGGCCGCCCAGGCCGGTTGGCCCAGCAGGTCTACCAGCGACCGCCACTGGCGGTCTTCCAGCGTCAGCAATTCAATAAAGCCGTCTTGCGCCTCGAACACGCCGCCGTAACGGAAGCGGCGGCTGCTGCGGTGTTCCAGCGACCCATCGCCCAGGCGTTGCAGGGCGAATGCGCCGACCGACAGCACGGCGTCTTGCACCGACACATCCACGTATTGCCCGCCCCCAGATGGGGCGGCCCACCAGGCGGACAGCGCGCAAAGCGCGGCCATCGCGCCGCCTTGGTAGCCGCCGAAGTGGCCATAGATTTTCAAGGGCGGGCGGTCAGGGAACAGCTCGTGCGACAAGCCGTTGGGCAGCAGGAACCCTTCACCGCCCGCGTGCAGCAGGTTGACCTCTTCGCCATCCCAATCCGCTTTGGGACCTGTCGCCCCGAAAGGCAACACGCTGACGTGGACCAGCGCCGGCCAGTCGCGGGCGATCTGCGCGGGCGACAAGCCCTGCGCCTCGCGCTGGCGCACGGGGGTGTCGTCGATCAGGATGTCTGCGGCCGACAGCTCGCGCGCCAACACGTCGCGGCCCGCGGGCGTGGTCAGGTCAGCTTCCAGGCTGCGCTTGCCCACCGCCAGATAGGCGAACAGCGCGCTCTCATCGCTATCGCCAATCAACGGCGGCGCGCGCCGCAGCCGTGAGCCGCCAGGCGGCTCCAGCATGACGACCTGCGCGCCCATGACGGCCAGCATTCGTCCGGCATAAGCGGCCGCGACCGTGTTCGAGCGCTCCAGCACACGGCAGCCGGACAAGGGCAGCATGGCGGTTTGTTGCGTATCGTTGGACTGCATAGGGGCTGTCTCGCAAGGTTGCGGCCGCGGGCCGGTCAGCGGGTCACGGGCAGTTCAAGGTCCACGCCGGAGCCATCCAGGAAGGCCGGCAGACGCACATCGCGCGACGGCAAGGCGACGGTGGCGATCCCCGGCGTGGTCAGTTCTCCGCGCTGGTTTTCGGCGGCCAGTTCAATGTCGACCAGCCCGGTGTTGTCCTTGACGTACTTGCGCACCACCTTGCCCTTGCAGAACGTGGTGTCGCCCATGATGTTGAAGCGCCGCATTTCCGTGCGCACGCGCTTGATGACGCCCGCGTCGCCCATCCAGTTGGTCACCAGCGAGCACATCCAAGACGAACGCTGCGGGCCGTAGTCATAGGTGCCAGGCACGCCCACTTCCTTGGCGACCGATTCGCGATGGTGGCCGATGCCGGTGTATTCCACGCCGCCGCCCGCCTCCGGGTTGCGGAAGAAGTGGCCCGGATGCTTGACCGCCGCTTGCAGCACCACGCCGTGCGTATGGCCGCGTCCGCAACCCACCAGAAAGCCCATCGTGTCCATCAGCGACAAGGGGCCGCGTGCAATCGTCGGCAGCTCTTCGCCTTCCTGCACCTCTTCCCAATAGCGCACGTTGGCGCCACGGATGTTCTTCGGCTCGTCCAGCACCATCTGGTCGATGCGGTCGCGTTCCTGATCGGTGTATTCGTGCTGCACGATTTCTTTGTACTTGCCGGTATCGCGCGCGGCCTTGCGTTCGTGGCGCGTGCACGTGCCGAGTGCGCGGGCGACGAGTTCACCGCGCTGGTTGTAGTAGCTGGCTTCCACGTACTGCAACACCAGCCGGCCCGAGAACTTGCTTTCTTTTTCTTCCACGCCCACCACGCGTTCGATGGCCGTGATGCGGTCGCCCGGCCGCACATGGCGGAATAGCTCCCAATCGTTGCCGGCATAAAAGCCGTGCACGCCCGGCAGGCCCCAGCGGGTACGGCCCAGCCAGCCGAACGCCATCGGGAACATGGGATGGCCCAGCAGCGTGCCGTAGCGCGTGCCGGCGGCGTAGCCGGCGTCGCGGTACAGCGGGTTCAAGTCGCCAATGCCATTGCACCAATTGCGCAGCGTGTCCGCGGTGGCGTCTTGCAAGTACGGCCCTTCGGGACGCAGGTGCAAGCCGATCATGGCGCGCGCGGCGGCGACGGCCTCGTCAGTAATACGGCCTTCGGCGGGTGCGTTGCCGACATCGGCTTGGGGAAGATTCATGACATTGCTCACGGTTGCGACTCCTCTACCTATAAAGAGAATGCAGAATGCATTCTTTGAGAACTTAAAAAAACGCGTTGATCGCGGGGGGGAATGCGGAATGACTATTCGATACGGATACCTGCCGCCTGGATGATGGCGCCCCACTTCTGGCGTTCGTCCTTGACGAATGCATCCAGTTGCGCGGGCCCCATCACCAGCGGCTCGACGCCGATGTCCAGCATCTTGCGGCGGGTGTCGGGTTGCTCAAGCACGTGGCGCACGTGCTCGCTCATTTCCTTGATGATCTGCGGCGGCGTGCCGCGCGGCGCGAACAAGGCGTCCCACGCCACCACGTCAAAGCCCGGCACGCCCTGCTCAGACACGGGCAGCACGCCAGGCAGCATGTCGCTGGCCTTCAAGGACGTGATGCCCACGGCGCGCAGCTTGCCGCTGGTCAGGTACGGGCGCGCGGCGGTCACGGTGTCGATCACCAATGGGATCTGCCCGCCCATCGTGTCGGTCAACGATTGGCCCGACGCCTTGTACTTCACGGCGAACAGGGGCGCCTGCGCCGACTTCACGAATTCCGCGAACACCACTTGCGCCGTGGTGCTGGGCAAGCCGACGTTCAGCGTGTCGGGCCGGGCGCGCGCCCGCTTGACCAATTCGCCCACGCTGTTGGCGGGCAGGTCGGCTGCGGACGTAACGATCACCATCGGCAACAGGCCGATCATCGCCACGCCGGAAAAATCAGCGGTCGCGTCGTAGCCCTGGCTGGCGTACAGGAATTCGTTGGCGGCGTTGGTGGCGTTGGTGCCGAACAGAAAGGTGTAGCCATCGTTGGCGGATCGGGCGGCGGCGGACGATCCGATATTGCCGCCCGCGCCCGCGCGGTTTTCGATCACGATGGGCTGATTCAAACGCTTGGCCAATTCCTGCGACACCAGACGCGCGAGTAAGTCGGCGCCCTGCCCCGCGGCATACGGCACGATGATGCGCACGGGTTTGTCGGGCCAACTGCCGGCCTGGGCCTGCGGCAGGATGCCGATGGCCATGGCGGCGCAGACACCGGCCAGGGCCCTACGCAAGCCCATGCGAAATCCCATGCGCAAGCCCATGCGGAAACTCACGCGCAATCCCATGCGCAATCCCGCGGGCGACCCCATGCGCAACCCCCTGCCACTAACGAACACCGAACCCGGGCGGGAAGTCACCAACGCGTCTTTCGAAGATAGCCTCATGATCATCATCCGTTCAGCGCCAAACCCGCACGCGGCCAGCGCGCGGCGAACAGCTGCCCGTAGCCCGACAGCGTGATGTAGGCCGTGCGGCGGTCACTGCCGCCAAAGCAAATGTTGGTGCAATAGCCTTCGGGCGCTTCGTGGAATTCGATGAGTTCGCCTTCTGGTGAGATCACACTGATGCCGCCTCGTACCAACGTCGCCACGCAGATGTTGCCGCCCGCTTCCACCGCCAGCGAATCAAAGCGTTGATAACCCGGCAAGCCGTGCACCAGTTCCCCGCCGTTGGGCGAGGGCCACGCCGCCAACTGCAACTCACCGGGCGCAGACGCCGGACGCGGGATCGGGTATGACCACAGCCGGCTGGTTTCCGTTTCAGATACATAGAGCCGCGAGCCGTCAGGCGACAAACCAACGCCATTGGGCGTCAGCACGGGATGCGCCGCGCGGCGGATGGCGCTGCCGTCCGTGCGGGCGTAGTACAGCGCGCCGCGCAAAATCTTGTCTTCAAAGGTTTTGCCGAAGTCCGTGAACCAGAAGCCGCCGTGCGCATCGAAGACGATGTCGTTCGGGCCGTGCAGCGGCACGCCGTCGCAATGGGTGTATAGCGTTTGCACCGCGCCGGATGCGACATCCACACGCTGGATGCTGCCGCCGTCGTAGCCGTCTGCCGGGCCGGTGGGCCGGGTAAAGCCCGCGTCGGTGCGCCAGCTGAAGCCGCCGTTGTTGCAGACATAGCAATGGCCGTCCGGCCCCAGCGCCGCGCCGTTCGGCCCGCCGCCCAGGTCCGCCACTTTGCGCAGTTCGCCATTGGGCAGCACGCGGGTCAGGCGTCCGCCCGCAATCTCCACGACCAGCACACTGCCGTCGGGCATCGCCACGGGGCCTTCGGGAAATTCCAGCCCGCTTGCCAAGACTTCACCTTGCAGCTTCAGTTGCTTCATGCCCAATCCTTTTCTATGCGTGAATGGTGGGGGACGGCGCTTGCGTGGTCTGGCGCGCGCCCAAGTACGCGTCGATGGCTTGCTGCCGCCCTTCGCGGCTACGCAGCGCGTGTTCATCCAATTCGCCCACGATATGGCCGTGGCGCAGCACCCACGCGTGCGCCGCCAACTTGGCCGCCACATGAAAACTCTGCTCGACCAGCAAGGCCGCCAGTTGCTGTTCGCGTTGAATCACCGCCAGCCGTTCGTACACCCGCGCAACCAGCAAGGGCGCCAAACCCAGCGACGGCTCATCCAGCAACAGCAGGCGCGGCCCGGACATCAGCCCGCGCCCGATCGCCAGCATCTGTTGTTCACCGCCACTGAGCAGGCCGGCGGGCGCATTCCGACGCCCGGCGATTTCGGGAAAGAAGTCCATCACCATCTGTTCGCGGCGCGCCCGCGTGCGGGCATCCACAAAGTACGAGCCCAGCACCAGGTTTTCCGCCACCGTCAGGTCCGTCACGATGGCGCGCCCTTCCGGCACGTACACGATGCCCCGGCGAAAGCGCTGCGCGGCCGACAGCCCGGAGATGTCTTCCCCGTCCAGCCGGATACGGCCTTGCGCGGGTTCCAGCCCGGCAATGGCGCGCAAGGTGCTCGACTTGCCCGCGCCATTGGCGCCCAGCAACGCCACCACGGTCGCGGCGCTGACAGACAGGCCGATGCCATGCACAACCGGCCCCGCGCCGTAACGCACCGTCAGGCCGTCAACATCAAGCAAGCGCGGCGATGCGTCATTCATCTTCGTCTCCCAGATAGACGCGCACCACGTCCGGGTTCAGCCGGATCTGCTCCGGCCCGCCCGAGGCCAGCAGGCGGCCCACGTTCAGCACATGAATGGTGTCGCAGACTTCCATGATCAGGTCCATGTCGTGTTCAACCACCACCAGCACCAGGCCGGGCGCACGCAGCCGCAACAAGGCGGACGACAAATCGGCGGTCTCGATGGAGTTCAAGCCCGCGGCCGGTTCATCCAGCAACAGCACCCGGGGGTTGCCCGCAATGGCGCGCGCGATCTCGGTCAAGCGCAGCACGCCGGGCGGCAGCTGCGACGGATATTCATCAGCCACCTCGGCCACGCCCAAGCGCTCCAGCGCGGTCAAGGCGCGTTGCCGGTTGAGCGCGCGTTCGGCCTTGCCGCGCGGCAGTGGAAGGAACGCGTCGAACCAACCCGCCGACGACTGCCGGTCCAGCCCCACCATCACGTTCTCGGCCACGGTAAGTTCCGGGCACAAGGCCACATGCTGAAAGCTGCGCGAAAAGCCTAGCGCGGCGCGGCCTGTGGGCGGCATGCCTTCCAGACGGCGGCCGCCAAACTGGATGCTGCCCTGCTGCGGCGAATACAAGCCCGTCAGGCAATTGAAGAAGCTGGTCTTGCCCGCGCCGTTAGGGCCAATCAGGCCCGTGATTTCACCGGCCTTCAGATGCAGCCCGATGTGTTGCAGCACCTGAATGCCGCCGAACGACAGCGACAGGTCATCCACCACCAGGGCGTCCGTGTGGGGCATCGCGTGCGCGGTCGTCATGGATTGCCTCCGTGCAAACGGGCGCGCAGCGACGCCGGCAGCGCATTGAAACCCAGCACCACGATCAGCAGCGCCGACCCGTACAGAATGGGCACCCAGTCACCCGCCCCCGCCAACAGCAAGGGCATCAGCGTCAGGAACAAGCCGCCCAGCAAGCTGCCCAGTATCGACAGCGAATACAGGCTGACCACCGACCCCACCAGCAGGAAGATTGACGTCCACAACGTAAAGCTGTTGGGCGACACGGTGGATGAACTGAACGACAGCATCGCGCCGGCAATGGCGGCAATGGCGCCGCTTAAGGCCATGCACGACAGCCGCGCCCAGCTGCGCCGCACGCCGAACGATTCGGCCGCATGCGGTGACGTGCGGATCAGCAGCAATGCCATCGCCTGACGCGAGCGGCGGAAATGGCGCAGCAGCAGCGCCACCGCCACCAGCCCGGCCAACGGCAGGTAGTAGCGCTGCGTCTCCTTGGCCAGCCCGGGCAGCGCGTCCAGCTTCACGTACAGGCCTTCATAACCGCCCGATACCGACGAGAAATGCAGCAGCACTTCCGGCAAGGCCAAGGCCAGCGCCATGGTGGCCACCGCCAGATAAATGCCCGATAGAAAGCGCGACGGGAAGGCGAAGGCCATGCCCAACACGGCGCCGGCAACCGCCGCTGCCGGCAGGCTGGCCAGCAACGATACGCCCAGGTACTTTTCCATCAAAGCCACCGTGTACGCGCCCGCCGCAACGAAAACGCCGTGGCCGATCGAGACCTCGCCCGCATAGCGCACCAGAAAGCTCACCGACATGATGGCGATGGCGTTGGCAAAGCACAGCCCCAGGGTGTAAGTCCAGTAGCCGCCCGCCGCCATCGGCAAGAGCACCAGCGCCAGCAGACCCGCCGCGCCTATTCCCGCGGACCAGCGCTTCAGCGGCGACACGGCGGCGCGGCCCTGCGCCGGGGACGCGGGCAACGCATTGGTGGATAGCATCACACTAGACACGGGCACCTCCGCGTATGGCCAGCACGCCTTTGGGGAAGACATTGAGCACCAGCAGTATCGTCAGCAGCAGATAGCTGTTGTTGAATTCGGCCGCGACGTAGAACGACAGCAGGTTCATGATGACGCCGATGAAGATGCCGCCCAGCACCGCGCCCGGCAGGCTGTTGAACCCGCCCACCACCGCCGCCGCAAAGGCTTGCAGCATGAAGGACGACACGCTGGTCGAAGACAGAAAGGTGGTGGGCACAATCAGCAGCGACGCCACCAGCCCAAGCAGGCCAGCCACCACCCACGAAAACAAATGCACGCGGCGCAGATTCAATCCGCATACGCGGCTGGCGAAAGGGTTGGCCGACACCGCCCGAAACGCGATGCCGATGCGCGTGCGTTCGATCAGCAAGTACAGCAGGCCAATCGCCACCGCGGTGGTGCCCAGCACGGCCAGGTCATACGCGGTGACGAACACCGGCCCCAGCTCGCCACGCCACTTCGGCAACGGCAAGTCCAGCGACACCACGTTCGACCCGAACAGCAGCTGGGTCGCGCCCTGCGCAATCAGCCCCACGCCCAGCGTGGCGATGGTGCTGGTCAGGTCCGACTTGAACACCAGCGGCGCAATAAGAAAGTAGCTGACCGCCATTACCGCCACCATGATGGCCAGCGTCAGCAACACCGCCGCGCCCCAGGCCATGTTGGCGAACAGGCCGGCCGTGAAGCCGAACACCAGAAACGCCGCCAGCCCCGCCAGATTGCCGTGCGCGAAGTTCACGACATTGGAGCTTTTGTAGATCAGCACAATGCCGATTGCGCCCATGGCGTACAGGCAGCCGCTGACAACGCCCGCCCAGACCAAGCCGATCAGGTCATCCATGAGCCCGGCTCCTTTGCGTTGACGCATCGGGTTGACCGGGGGCTGCGGTCACGGCCGCTTCAGACTGCGCCGCCGCCGGCCCGTCGCCCCGGTCGATCAGTTCAATCACCGATGGGAAATACCGCCCCGAGAAACCGCCGCTGGCCGCCGCCGCGTAATACCGCCGGGCCAGCTCGGCCACGTGCGCGGTCAGCTCAGTTTGCGCGGCCAGCTCCAGCACATAGCCCAGGTCTTTCAACACATATTCCGGCGGGAATGACTTGTCTGGGAACTGGCGCGGCAGCATGGCCTTGCGGCCATGGTTGCGCAAGACGAAGCTGTCGCCCGACCCTTTGGACACGGCGTCCAGCAGCACATCGGGCTGCACGCCGGCGCGTTCGCCCAGCACCATCATTTCGGCCAGCGCCACGGTGTTCTCGAACACCAGCGCGTTGTTGATCAGCTTGACCACCTGGCCGCAGCCCACGTCGCCGCAGCGCGTCACGTCCGAACCCATGTAGCGCAGCAGCGGCTCAATGCGCGGGTACAGCGTTTCGTCTGCGCCCACCATGATGCTGAGCTCCCCCCGCTGGGCCGCTTCGCGGGTGCGCGCCACGGGCGCATCCACAAAGGCGACGCCGCGCGCGGCAAGCTGCTCGGCCACGCCGCGGGCCGACGCGACGGTGGTGGTGCTCAGGTCGACAATTACAGCGGGCCGGCGCGCCCCGTCAGTCAGGCCGCCGGGCGCCACGCACACTTGCTCCACCTGCGGCCCGCCCGGTAACGACAGGAACACCACGTCCGCCTGCGCGGCCACGTCGGCCACCGACGCCGCGCGGCGCGCCTTCGTGCCTTCCAGCACCGCGAATGCGCTGGCGTTCATGTCAAACGCGATCACGTCCGCCGGATGCTTCAGCGCAACGTTGCGGCACATCGGGCCGCCCATCACGCCCAGTCCGATAAAGCCGATCACGGGGTGCTTGTCTGCTGTCATGGCGTGCTCCGGGCCTTAGTCCATCCACATGCCGCCGCTGATATCCAGCGACGTGCCTGTGATCCAGTTGGAAGCGGGCGAACACAGAAACAGCGCCGCCTGCGCAATGTCGTCCGGGTTGCCGTAGCGGCCCAGCGGCACGGTGCCGTTGGCCGACGGCGCGCCGCCGCCCGTGACGCTGGCCCACATGGCGGTCTCGACCGGCCCGGGCGCCAGCGTGTTGGCGTACACGCCGTGGGGCGCGCCGGCCTTGGCTATCCACCGCATCATGCCGTGCACCGCCGCCTTGGACGCCACATAGGCCGGCCCCGACGCCACGCCGCCGTTCTTGGCCGCAATGGAGCCCGCCGCCAGAATCTTGCCAAAGCCTTGCTTGCACATCAGCGGGAACAGCTTGCGCGCGGGGTTCACCACGCCGCGCACGTTAACGGACATCACCGCGTCCCATTCATCGTCGGTGCTGTCGGCAAGCGGCGTGCGGGCGATGATGCCGGCGCACAGCACCAGGATGTCAACGCGGCCGTAGTCCTCGATGATCTTGTCGATGACCTGATCCGTTTCGGCGCGCGAGGTCACGTCGTAGCGCCGGTAATCAATGCCGCCGCCGATCTCTTGCTGCTCGACGCGGTCGGTGGCGATGACGCGCGCGCCGGCTTGCCGGAACGCCTTGGATATCGCCTGCCCCATGGCGCCCGCGCCGCCCGTAATCAACGCAACCTGGCCTTCAAGACTTGCGGGGCCGCTCAAATGCTGTGCCATCTTTTCTTGTCTCCTGATCGTTTTTTTATTGGGGCGTGCGCTGGCGGTCAGCGCAGCGTCGCCGTGGCGGACATCGCCAGTTCTCCGTCCGGTCCGCGCGCCCACAGCGCAAGCGACCCGTCTTCATTGGTATGCCCTTCCAGCCGGAACGGGCGCGACACGAACAAGGGGCTGACGCCGCGGAACGCAAAGCTGGCCAGCGCGCGGCCTTCGCCATGGTCCAGCGCCAACTGCTGCAACAGCGTGGCGGTCAGCGGGCCATGCACCACCAGATCGGGATAGCCCTCTTCGTTGCGCGCATAGGCCTGGTCGTAATGAATGCGGTGGCCATTGAAGGTCAGCGCTGAATATCGGAACAGCAGCGTCGTGTCGGGTTGCACCTCTCGGCCCCAGCGTGCCTGGCCGGCATAAGGTTCGGGCGCGCTTGCGGCAGCGGCGCCGGGCGGCGTGGCCTCGCGGTAGACGATGTCCTGCTCTTCGATGATGCAGTCTGCGCCATCGCAACCCGTGGTGTGCTCCACGGTCACAAACCATAGTGATCCGCGCTTGCCCGCTTTGTTCTCGACTTTCAGGATGCGGCTGCGGCGTGTGGCCTCAGCGCCAATCTTCATGTCCGCCAGATACCGCACCCGGCTGCCCGCCCACATGCGGCGCGGCAACTCAATGGGCGGCAGAAAACCGCCGCGCTGAGGATGCCCATCCGTGCCCAAGCCGCTACGGCGCGCCACCGGGTTGAAGAACAGCCACTGCCAGCCCGGCGGCAGCGGCTCGCCCACGCCGGGCGCCGCGTCGCGGTCCAGCGTGGCCGCCATGGCCGCAACCGCCGTCGCGTCGATGTGCTGCGTGCGCGATTCTTCGCGGCCAATCCATTCGTCGTAGATAGAGGTCACGCCCTGACTCCTAGGCTAGTTTTGCGTCGAACACGTCGGCGGGATAGGGTTTGAAGTCCCGCACGAGCTTGAAGCCGCCGCCGGACACCGCCTGAATAATTCCTTCCTGGCGCGCGCCGCGGTGGTCGCCCGCCTTGAACGTGACCTGGCGTGCGCCGCCGACGGTTTCGTTCGTCATGGTTTCCATCACGTCGACAAGATTGGCGCGGGTCAGCGGCTTGCCGCTGGCCAACAGCATCTGGAAGCCCTTGACGAACAACGCCGCATTGCTCCAGCCATTCAGGCCGAACACGCCGATGGGGTCATTGGGATAGAGCTTGGCCACCGTGTCGCGGTACGCCTTGATGTTGGCGTCGTCGGCATCCACGGGCATCAGCCACGATGAAAAGTACGCGCCATCCAGCAAGGGGCCGGCCAGCTTGTAGGTGGTGGGGTCGGCGGTGAAGAACGGCGCCATCCACTTGCCCTGAAAGCCCAGGCGGTCGGCGGTTTTCAAGGCGGCGGCCAAGTTCGCGTTGGACCCGAACAGGATCACGACATCCGCGCGGGCATTGGCGATGCGGCGAATATGCGGCGTGAAGTCGGTGCTGCGCACTTCAAACGGAATGGATTCCGCGGGCTGCTTCTTGTTGGCCGCCATCAGCAGATCAAAGCCGCGCTTGGCGGAACGGCCCAGTTCGTCGTTTTCCCACAGCAGCGCGACCCGGCTGGCGTTCAGCCCGACTAAGGCGTAGTCCAGGTTGGACGCGGCAGACCAGCCGTAGTCCGGCAGCAGCGGGAACACGAGCCGTTCGGCGAACAGCGCCGTCGCGCCGCCAATTGGCCCGATCATCGGCAGGCCCACTTCCTTGGCGTAGGGAATCACCGCAACGGATTGCGCCGTACCCACCGGCGCGGCCAACGCGAAGATCTTGTTCTCTTCCACCAGGCGGCGGGTCACGGCCACGCTGCGCGCCGGCTCGTAGCCATCGTCGTAGCTGACGGACTTGATCTTCCAGCCCTTCAGTGCGTCGGTTTCATTCACCCACTTGAAGCAGGCGTCGGCGGCGCGCGAAAGAATGGCATAGAACGGCACGGGGCCCGTGATGGGCGTGAACGCGCCAACCGTGACCGTCTTGCTGGCCACGTCAATGCCCGGAGAGACGGATTGAGATTGGGATTGGGATTGCGCCCAGCCTGGCAGCGAGATCGAGGCTGCCGCAGCACAGCCGGAAAGAAATGTCCTTCTGAGCACGGTGATGTCTCCTGGTTGTTCTTCGACGGCCGCTGTCTGATGCGCGACTAAGAATGCATTCTATATTTTTAAGCTAGCCGCAAAATACGGACTTTCCCTAGTGAAAAGACTGTTATTGCGCAATCTCTACCCATATAGAATGCATTCTTTTAACAAAACAGCCAGGAGACATCATGCCGAACGCACCGCTTTCCGGCCGCAAGGTCATTGAACTGGGCACCATGCTGGCCGCGCCCTTCGCCTCGCACATCCTGGCGCAGCTGGGCGCCGAAGTGATCAAAGTGGAACCCCCGCGCGGCGACCCCACCCGCAGCCTGGTGCGCGGCGGCCCCAGCGGCACGTTCATTGCGTACAGCCACGGCAAGAAAAGCGTGTGCATCGATCTGGCCCACCCCGACGGCCATGCTGCGTTCCTGAAAATGCTGGAAACGGCCGACGCGCTGGTCCATAACCTGGCGCCCAAGGCGGCGCGCAAGCTGAAGCTGACGCGCGCCGACTGCCAGGCCGTCAACCCCCGCCTGATCTACTGCCACATTCGCGGCTACGCCGATGGCCCGCAGGCCGACGATCTGGCCTCGAACCCTGTGGCCGAAGCGTCCACCGGCGTCATGGAGGCCAATCGCATCAATGGCCGCCCGAGCCGCTTGGGGCCGTCGTATCACGATCAGTTTGCAGGCGCGTATGCCGTCATTGGCATCCTGGCGTCGTTGCTGCAACCCCAGACGGCGACTGAAGGCGGACACGTCGAAATCGGCTTGTACGAAACCGGTTTGCACGTGGCCTCACGCGACCTGGTTGGCGTGCAACTGAAGACGCAATTGCTGGGCCGCCCCGAGCGCGAACCGCACGGTGAATTCAGCATGCCGGGGTATGGTGCGTACCTGACCTCGGACGAACGCTGGATGTACCTGCTGATGCTGACGGACGCACACTGGCTGAAATTCTGTCAGGCGATGGAATTGCCGCAGGCGGCCGATGCCTCACTCGCGCAGTTGAAAGACCGCAAGAAGGCGCGCGAGCAGGTAGAGGAAATCGTCAAGGCGGCGGTAGGCGCGCATCGCTTTGACGACGTGGTCGCGCGGTTGAAGGCGGCGGGGGTGGGCTGCACGGAAGTGTTGCCGCTGGAACGCGTGCTGGATGCCGAACAGGCGCGGCAGGCAGGCACGCTGCGCAACGTGCGTTATCGCGATCTGGCATTCGATGTCCCGGAGTTTCCGCGTTTGCATGCCGATGATAACGGCGTGCCGACGCTGCCGCCGCCGGATTTGGGGGAACACACGCTGGAGGTATTGCGGGCGGCAGGAGTGTCGGCCGACGAATGCAAGGCCTTGCTGGAAAGCGGCGCCGTATCCGCGATTCGTTCCGGCGATTTTGCGTGGGCGCCGGTACGGCGGCAGGCATAAATCGCCTGTTGTTCAGGCGCAAAAAACAAAACAAGGGCGCACAGATCGCCCGACAATCAATCAAGGAGACTGCAAGTGAAACAGCTCAACATGATGTCGGGCCTGAGCAAGGCCATGGCTGGGGCAATAACGTCTGCGGCGATGATAGGCATCGCCGTGCTGTGCGCGGCGCCTGCGCCAGCCTTGGCCGGCTCGGCCGAGGGATACCCCGACAAGCCGATCCGTCTGATCGTAGGGTTTCCGCCGGGCGGCGGCGCGGATTTCGTGGCGCGGCAGGTGGCGCAACGGCTGGGCGCGGCGCTGAACGCCAGCGTGGTGGTCGACAACAAGGCGGGCGCCAATGGCATCATCGCCGCCGCCGAAGTGGCGCGCGCGCCCGCCGACGGCTACACGCTGCTGCTGGGCGTGACGGCGTCGCAATCCATCAGCCCCGCCCTGTCGCCCAAGCTGCCATATGACCCGCAACGCGATTTCACACCCATCACCGAAGTGGGCTACACGCCGCTGGTGCTGGTCGTGAACCCCAAGCTGCCGGTCAAGACCCTGGATGAATTCCTGCGTTACGCCAAAGCCAGCAAGACGCCCATTCCTTATGGCTCCGCCGGCATCGGCAACATCACGCACATGGCCGCCGAGCTGTTCGTGCAGTCGTCCGGCGTCTCGAACTTCCAGCATGTGCCTTACAAGGGCAGCAGCCAGGTCATGACCGACCTGATCGGCGGACGCGTCGACGCCTATTTCGATACCCTGCCCTCGTCGCTGCCCTTGATTCAAAGCGGCCAGGTGCGGGCGCTGGCCGTGACCAGCGCCGTGCGTTCTGGCACCGCCAAGGACATTCCGACCGTGCAAGAGGCAGGCGTGCCGGGGTTTCAGACCACCACCTGGTTTGGCGTGCTGGCCCCGCCCCATTTAAGCGCCGAGCTGACAAACCGCTTATACGACGCCTTGCGCAAAGGCTTGAACACGCCCGACGCGCGCCAGGCGCTGGTGTCGCGCGGGGTGGAACCCGTGCTGGACTCGCCTGCCCAGTTCACGGCCGAATTACGGACGGATCTGCAACGCTGGCGCGAGGTGGCGCGCAAGGCGAATATCAAGCTCGACTAGAAAGATGACGGGCAGGCGATTCGGCGGCCGACGCTCTGGCGCCTTTGCGTTCCCCCGCTTCGGCGCCTGCGCCGTCACACGCTGACGTCCGCCCCGCAATGCCGGCACACCCGCGCTTCGCACAGGATGCGGCCTTCACAATGCGGGCAGCCGGTATGCGTTTGCGCCACGGGTTCGCGGGCATGCGGCGACCGGTCCGCGATGGCGAACAAGAACGCGGCGGCAAGCGGCGGGCTGATCAGGCAGGCCAAGATCGTCCAGCCAAAGCCCTTGCGCCCCCGGCCGGCCGCCAACACGCCCACCACCAGGGCGAACACGATCCAGAAAAAGATAAACAGGAACATGGCGCGATAGTAAACCGCCGCACGGCGTCTATTTTTTGCCGGGACGCGTGAAGAAGGTTGCGCCAATACGCGCCAACGAGAGTAATCTGCATTGCAGGGCATGCCGCCCCGGGCATGACCCATCTGAAAGATTCGTCTGCATCCAAAAGGAAACGCTTATGAATAAGATCTCTTCAACATGGCGTAGGACCACTCTGGCGGCAGTAACGTTGGGCGTGGCGAGCGTGATGTTCGCCGGTTGCACGATGAATGGGCCCAGTGCGAAAGCCACTCCCGCTGAAAAGCGCCAGGAGTTAACTTCCGCCACCAACGCTACCTTGTCCCGGCTTTACGAAGCCTCTCCGCAATCCAAACAGCTGGTCGAGCGCGCGCGCGGCGTGCTGGTGTTTCCGTCGGTGCTTAGCGCCAGCTTCATCGTGGGCGGGCAATCCGGCTCGGGCGTACTTCGTGTGAATGGCCAGGATACCGGCTACTACAGCATCACGGGCGGCTCCATCGGCTTTCAGGCAGGCGCCCAATCCAAGGCCATGGTGTTGTTGTTCATGACGGATGACGCATTGGCCAAGTTCCGCGCCAGCAGCGGCTGGACGATCGGCGCCGACGCCACCGTCGCCGTCGCATCGGTTGGCGCCAACGGCAGCATCGATTCCAACACCGCCCAGCAACCCATCGTGGGCTTCGTCATGAACAACGGCGGGTTGATGGCGGGCGTGTCGGTCGACGGCAACAAGATCTCGCCGTTGGTGCTGTAGCCCGCGCGCTTCAGGTCAGCATCGGCGCCAGGTCCGGGTCCCCTTTCTTCATGGCCCGGCGGTACGCATCACGGGCGCCGATGCGCTGAAGATACGCCACGATGTTTGGGTAAGGCGACAGATCGAACGGATAGAAGATGCGCATCGTCGTCAGCGAAAACACCGCGATGATATCGGCGGCGGTCAGTGCTTGGCCGGCCAGATAGTCTGTTTTACCTAGCTGCGTGTCGATCAGGCTCAACGCCTGCTTGCGGCGCGCCTGGGCGAACTGCATCGTTGGCTTGTCCTCAGGCACTTCCGCCCGCGACAGCACCATGCAACGCATCAAGCTCGGTTGCAGCGAGCCGTTGGCGAAATGGAACCAGTAAAGATAATCGGCAAACGCCGCGTCGGTGGCGGGCACCGTCAGGCTGCCGTTGCCGTACTTCGCCAGAATGTACTCAACGATCGCGGTGGACTCCGCCAGCACGATATCGCCATCGGTGATGATCGGCGCGGTGCCTAGCGGATGCAGCGCCTTGTATTCAACCGGCGCCAAGCGCGTGACCGGGTCGCGGTCATAGACCTTCAGCTCGTAGGGGATGGCGAGTTCTTCGCACAGCCAGACGATGCGCTCGGATTGTGATTTTCCCAGATGATGGACGATCAGCATTCGGACTCCTGGTGAACGGCCCGGCGCGCCCATCGGTTAACCGATGGATACATAACACCGAAAACCGGCATTAATTGGATGCAAGCTGCGTGCTATTTTATGCGCCCGTAGCTGCCCTCGTCCGAGGGTGGCGCTGTCCTTAGCCACTTCATTCATGACCATGCCCATGACGCCTGATCGCGATACGACTAGCCCCAAGAGAATGCCGCGCATTGCCCGGCTGGTGCCGCTGATGTTCGGCCTTGCCCTTGCCTCGGCCTCGCCGATCATCGCCGCGCAAACGGATGGCTCGCTGCGGGCGCATTCGCCGGCCCAGCAAAACAGCGCCACCCAGCTCGCCCCGGTTCAAAAAACCGAAATCAAGAACCAGGCCGCCTACGAACGCCTGTTGAACAACAGCGGCGTCACGGTGCAATGGCTGTGGTCCGCCCAGCGCGGCAAGCTGAACGCCAAGGACGTGAACGACGTCGTCCGCATCGATGGCGAGCAGGCCAACTTTGAGGGCACGCTGAAGATCAACGGCGAAATCGTGTCGATCGACAGCGACCGCTTCATCTTCCGCGGCACCATCCTGATCCTGGACGCCCCCGAAAAAGGCCGCCGCTGCGAACGCACCGGCGACTACGAATTCCGCGCCACCGGCAAGCGCAAATACTGGCGCCTGCAGGAGATGGAAAGCTGCGGCCGTCTGACGGATTACGTGGATATTTTTTATTGATTGCTGGGTGGCTTACACCACCCGCAGTTTCAACACCTGCTCAGTCGTCATCACATCGCCGAACGTGTCTTCGATGCTGACCAGGGCGGCGCGGTGCAGGTTGTCGTGGCTGACGACGCTGCCGTCGGCGCGGTCCAGGTCGCGGGTGGCGCAGGCGTCTTCGGCCACGATCACGTCATAGCCCAGCGGCACGGCGTCGCGGGCGGCGCCGGCGACGCAGGCGTGCGTCATCAGGCCGGTGATGACCAGCGTTTTGACGCCGGCGGCTTTCAGTTGCTGGTCCAGGTCTGTGGTGGGGAACACGCTGACGGATGTCTTGCGGACCACGTTGTGGTGCGCGGCTGGCTGCAAGTCGGGATGGAACTCGCCGGTCTGGCTTTGATCGGCGAACACCGGCGCGCCGGCGGGCGTGACATGCTGCACGTGGAAGACCGGGATCTTGGCCTGGTCGGCGTGCGCGATCAGGCGTTGCGCATTGCCCAATGCCGTCTTGCCGGCGGGGATGGGCAGCTTGCCGCTGAAATATTCGTTCTGGAAATCGATGACCAGCAAGGCGGTGCTGGACGCGTCGAGCGATGCCGGGGCGGTGGCGCCGGCCAGGGTGCGAATGGTGGGATGGCTCATGGCTTGTCTCTTGTCGGTAGGGGAAAGAACACCCAGTGTCACGCCGATGCGGGTTTCTTGATAGTGGCCCGATGGACAACTATTGCTAGAATCGGGCCAAACCCTTGGGCCAACTCTTTTGGACCATCTCTTTGCCCGCTCCCACCCCATGCACACCGTCGCCGTCATCGCCTTTGAAGACATCAGCCCGTTTCACCTGTCCGTGCCGTGCATGGTGTTTGGCGACGACCTGGCGCGCCTTGGCGTGCCGCGTTACCGCCTGCTGATCTGCGCAGAAAAGGCCGGGCTGATTTCCACCATGTCGGGCTTCAAGATCGAAGTCGGCCATGATCTGTCGGTGCTGGCCCAGGCCGACACCGTCATCATGCCCGCCTGGACCGACCCCGAAGCCGCCGCCTCCCCCGCCCTGTTGCAGGCCTTGCGCGCCGCGCACGCCCGGGGCGCGCGCATCGTGGGGCTATGCCTGGGCACCTTTGTGCTGGCGGAAGCCGGCTTGCTGAACGGGCGCACGGCCGCCACGCACTGGGTCTGGGGCGACGACTTCGAACGCCGCTATCCGAAGGTCAAGCTGGACCGCAAATCGTTGTACATCGACGATGGCGACATCCTGACCTCGGCCGGCACCGCCGCCGCCATTGATTGCTGCCTGCATCTGCTGCGCCGCGATCATGGCGCGGAAGTGGCCAACCGCGTCGCCCGCCGCATGGTCGTCGCGCCGCACCGGCACGGCGGACAGGCGCAATACATCGAACAGCCGCTGCCCGAACGCAGCGGCTCGGACAAGCTCAGCGCCACGCTGGACTGGGCCATCGAGAACCTGCGGCAGCCGCTGTCGCTGGACCTGCTGGCGGAAAAAAGCGGCATGAGCCGGCGCACATTCACCCGCCACTTCAAGGCGAAGACGGGCGCCACCGTGTCGGAATGGCTGTTGAACCACCGGCTGGCCGCCGCGCAACGGCTGCTGGAAACCGGCCGGCTGGCCGTGGACCGCATCGCCGAAGACGTAGGATTCGGATCTTCGGTATCGTTTCGCCAACACTTCACCCATGCCTTTGCGATTTCACCGTCGGCCTACCGCAAGCAATTCTGCGCAAGCGCCCCAACCCTACAAGGAGACACCGCATGATCAATGACCTGGACAAGAAACACCTGGCCCGGTGCTTGGAGCTGGCCAAGCGCGCGTTGGAGCTGGGTGATCAGCCCTTTGGTTCCGTGCTGGTGTCCGGCACGGGCAAGGTCCTGTTCGAAGACCACAACCACGTTTCGGGCGACGATCACACGCAACACCCCGAATTCGAAATCGCCCGTTGGGCGGCCAACAATGTGCCGCAAGCCGAGCGCGCATCGTGCACCGTGTACACCTCCGGCGAGCACTGCCCGATGTGTTCGGCGGCGCATGGCTGGGTGGGCTTGGGCCGCATCGTGTATGCCGCGTCGTCCAAGCAGTATGCGCAGTGGATGCGGGAATGGGGCGTGGCGCCGTCGCGCGTCAAGCCGTTGGCGATCCAAGACGTCATCGATGGCGCAACCGTAGACGGCCCGGTGCCGGAGTTTGCGGAACAGATCAAGCTGCTGCACCAGGAGAACGTGCGCCGCCGGGCGTAGGCGATGCCGTGGTATTTTTCCCGGTGCAAGATCACTACTCGATGAATGGCTAAACGTCCGACCGGCTCAAACGCCCCATGGACAAACCGCCTAACGGCCAGGACCTTCGGCATGCCCTCAAACACCGTCAAATGGATTGTCAGCATCGTCTTGGGATTGCTCATCGGCAGAGTCAGCTACGGCGTGCTGCTGCCGGTGATCCTGGCCTTGGGCCCCGGTGAGCAAGCCGCCACGTCAGGCGACCCGGACACGATGATCGCCGCCGGGCTCGTCATCTGGCTCGTCATCACTGTCATCGCCAGCGTGCTGCTGGCGCGCATTGCCAACCTGCGCCGCCTGATCGGCTGGGGTTGCGTGGTGCTGGGCGCCGCCATGGTGCTGACGATTCCCGCCACACTGCTGACGATGGACGTGGGCGCGCACACCGGCAGCAGCGCAGACGCCCGCGACGCCAACACCGCCCTGTTTTTCTGGGCGCTTATTTTTGGCCTGCCCTATGTGGGCGGCGGGCTGGTGCTGGCGATTTTGGGCTCGGTGCTGGTGCGGAAAAATCCGGCGGCAAAAGACCCCGTCCTTAACTAATCCGCCAATCTGCCGTTGTTATAAGCATGCGGCCCCCGCATGCGCCACGCGCTGCCGGCGTGGGTTCGCCCTTTCCTGAACCCACCTGCGTAGCGAATGACTTCATCCTCTGACACGATCGATACCCATCTTGCGCGCCGCGCGGAACTTCGGCAGCGGCTGCTAGGCGGCCAGTTTGATGAACTGGACGCCATCCTGGAACCCGCCGCGCTGCGGTGGCTGGATAGCAAAGGCGAGTCGTTCGGATATCGGTGGTTGTTGGACCAGATCAGCGACCCGCAAATTTCAGCGGCCGACAATCTTGCCCGCCTGCGCGCCTGGCGCGAGGCGCGGCCGGCGTCGTATCACGCGCATCTTGCCTACGGCAACCAGTGGGAAACCATTGCCGGCAATATCCGCAGCAGCAACACGGCGGACTACGTGGACGATGAGCAATGGGCCGGCGCAATGATGGCGCGCGATCATGCCGTCGGGGCCTTCCTGCAAGCGATGGCGTTGCATGAGCGGCCCGTGGTGGCCGTGCAGAGAACCATGCGGGTCTGCTCCTACCTGGGCGAACCGGAATGGCTGGCGGCGCTGGCAGCCGGCGCGCCGGCGTCACACAATGCGTTGCAGGAACGCTGGCCGGCCGACGTCTGGGAACAAGGCTTGAGCCTGCTTACCGAACACAGCCGCATGGGCCTGGCCGAGCTGCCGGCGTCCTTGCCTGCCGGCCTGCCCGCCCGCCAGGCGGACGACAACAACGATCCCAAAACCTATTGGCTGCGGACCTCGCTGGCCTTGCGCCCCAACGATGTGGGCGTGCTCACCACGTACCTGTACTTCCTGTATCCGCGCTGGGGCGGCAGCCACGACGCGATGGACGCGTTCATCAACGGCCCCGTATGCGCCGGTTTGACTGACGCCGAGCGCGATGAACTGCGGTTTCACAAAGCATTCGATTATCTCGGCTATTCCGCCTTCTACCCCGACGCGGACGACGACGCGCAGAACGCCCAGTTTCGCGACGCGTTCGAACAATGGCTGACCTTGCAGTTGCCCGCCGAGCAGCGCGCCGTGGCCCTGTGCCATTACGCCAACTTCGAAACCATGCGCGCCCGCCATGTCGATGATGACGGTGACGTGCATTGGGATGCCGCGCTGCTGCAACACGCCTACGAACTGCTGACGCAAGCCTGCGCAGCGGCGCCGGCGGATATCGACCTGACCGACGAAGCTTACCCCGGCACCGTGTTCACCTTGCAGGCGTGCCTGTGGTTCAAGGGCATGCCCGACACGCACGGCCTGTTCCGGCAGATTCTGCTGCGCGGCGCGCGCTGGGGCGACGATGTCGAAGCCGTGCTGCTGGCGGCGGCGGGCAGCAAGTTCGGCCTGTTCGGTTTGCAGGCGGGCGAGCTCGACACGCAGGCGCTGCTGGAACGCGGCTTCGCGCTGGACGGCAAGGACCGCGCGTTCAATCTGCCGCAACTGGGCCGCAACCTGTGGGGCGACGTGTCGCCAGAGGCCGCAATGTTCCTGTGGCAGGAAGGCGCCGCGCGCGAGCGCCCCGATGCGCTGATGTCGCTAAGCGAGCTGTATGCCGGCAAGATCGACGCCGGCTACGCCGGTATCGACAAGACCGCCGCGCGCGACTGGCTTGCGCGTGCCGCCGAAGCCGGCCATCTGGTGGCGCGCAACAACCTGGCCTATGCCGCCATCGACGAAGGCCGCGACATTCCGCAAGGTGAATACCAGGCGTACCGGCTCTGGCTGGAAAACAACTGGCGCGTGGCCGATCGCGGTTCCCGCATGGAAGCCATGGCCGCCCGCAACCTGAGCTGGCTGATGCTGATGCACAGCGGGTCGGATGAGGACCAGCGCGCCGCCCTGGACCGCGTGCTGCCCTGGATGTGGGACCAAAGCGATGACGGCGACCGCGAAACCGCCGCACGCAGCTACGCCATCGCGTTCATGGAAGGACGCGGTTGCGAGCCCAATGCGTATCTGGCCAAGGTGTGGATTGCACGCGCATGCGCGCTATCGCCCGAAGACGATTACTTGCAGCGCTTGAGCGGCGAAATCAATAACGATAGCGGCTGGTTTGGCGGCTGGCGCTTGCGGCGGCGCATGGAACAGGCCCGCGCGCGCGTGGATGCGCGTGGCCGCGAGCTGACGTTTGGGCGAGGCGAAACGGACGTGTGAGACAGCGCTGGGCGGTTGTGGCGTGCTGTCATGGCGTGCTGACTTAGCGTGCTGTCATGGCGTGCTGTCTTCGCGTGCTGTCTTCGCGTCCTGTCTTAGCTGGCTGTCCTAGTTTGCTGGCCCGCGCGCCGCGTCCCATTGCAGCATCAGCTGCGTGATCGCGGCGTCGAACACCGGATAACGCACGCCGTCCCGCGCCGCGAGCGACACGCCCAACAAAAAACTGTTGAACAAGGTGCCCAGCACTTTGGCATCGGTGGTGGCGGCAAGCTCGCCGCTGGCGATGCCGCGTTCCACGCAGCGGATGAAGCCCGAATGCGTGCGCTGGCGCGATGCCGCCAAGGGCTTGGCGACACCGGCGTGTTCGGGGGTGGGCGCGCTCATGACGCCCAGCGCCACCATGCAGCCTTTGGGATGCGTGCGTTCGCACTGCATCTTCGCCGACCGGCGCAGCGCCAGTTCTATGGCGGATTTCGGGGGAATGGCGTCATCCCACAGGCTGTCGTTCACGCGGGCGTAGGTGTCCAGATAGCGTTGAACGGCTTCGGCATACAGCGCCTCTTTTGATCCGAACGCCGCATAAAAACTGGGCGCTGAAATGCCGCCGCCGATGCCGGCCTTCAGCTGGCTGAGCGATGTTGATTCATAGCCGTGTTCCCAAAATAAATGCATCGCCTGTTCAACCGCCTGCTCGCGGTCAAACGCGCGCGGCCTGCCCATTTGCGCCATAGCCGTCTCCCTTTTTCGAACGCGACATCAATACTAATCGATACAAAAGTCATTGACAACGCGAAAGCTACGCGCCTACATTTATACCGATAGATACATAACTAGCGGCCATCAACACGACATGCCTGGGCGCCCTTTCCCCGCGCCCGAACCGCCGCCGATATCGATCCGGCCCCTCTACAAAGGACTTTTGCGTGCACCATTCAACCACTTCAACCGGGCAACCCGCGTCTGACAGCCTGCCTGTCTCCGGGCTGCTGGCGCTGGCCATGACCGGCTTTCTATGCATCGTCACCGAAACCCTGCCCGCCGGGCTGCTGCCGCAGATCAGCGCCGGGCTGGACGTCAGCCAGGCGCTGGCCGGGCAGACCGTAACCGCTTACGCGCTGGGTTCTTTGCTGGCGGCCATTCCGCTGACAATCGCCACCCGCGGCTGGCGCCGCCGCAACGTGCTGCTGATGACGATCATCGGCTTTCTACTCTTCAATTCCGCCACGGCGCTGTCGACGAACTACGGGCTAACCTTGGTAGCGCGCTTCTTCGCGGGCATGGCGGCGGGGCTGGCGTGGAGCCTGCTGGCGGGCTACGCGCGGCGCATGGTCGCCCCCTGGCAACAAGGGCGCGCGATGGCGTTGGCGATGGTAGGCACGCCCATTGCGCTGTCTCTGGGGGTGCCGCTTGGCACCTTGTTGGGGGCTACTGTGGGCTGGCGCGTCGCGTTCTGGATCATGTCGGCGCTGACGCTCGCCCTGATTGTCTGGGTGCTGGCCAAGGTGCCTGACTACCCAGGGCAGTCCGCCCATGAACGCCTGCCGCTGCGCCGGGTGTTCACGACGCCTGGCGTGCGGCCGGTGCTGGCGGTGGTGGTGGCGTGAATGCTGGCGCACAACATTCTGTACACGTATATCGCGCCCTTTGTCGCACCTGCCGGTTTATCTGAACGGGTGGACCTGGTGTTGCTGGTGTTTGGCACGGCGGCGCTTGCCGGCATCTGGATCACCGGCAAGCTCGTCGACCACCATTTGCGCGTGACGGTGCTGGCGAGCCTGGCCGCGTTTGGCGCCACGGCGCTGGTCTTCGGCTTGGCGCCTGCGAATGCGGCCGTGGTCTATCTGGGCGTGGCGGTTTGGGGCGTGAGCTTTGGCGGTGCCGCCACCTTGTTGCAAACCGCGTTGGCCGATGCCGCCGGCAGCGGCGCGGACGTGGCGCTGTCCATGAACGTGGTGGCGTGGAATGGCGCAATCGCTGGCGCCGGGGTGGCAGGCGGCATGCTGCTTGAGGCCTGGGGCGTTGGGGCGTTTCCGTGGGCGCTGGTGGCGCTGATCGCCCTGGCGTTCGCGATCGCGTGGCTGGCCCGCGCGCATGCGTTCCGGCCCGGATTACGAACGTCAGGCATGGTGGTGGCGGGGCATTGACCGCGCGGGGACGCTACGCGTCGGGGCATTGCGCCCCGGGCGGCCATGCCAATTTGCAGTTTGAAACGTTTCATCACCGGGCTGGCCGGCCGCCCTATGGCGACAACAGTACAATTCCCGCCACTCCTCGCTACAAAACCCTTCCCCGCCGCCTCACCCATGTCCAACCTCATCGTCCACGGTGGCACGCCTTTGCGTGGCCGCGTCATTCCTTCGGCCAACAAGAACGCCGTCCTGCCGATCTTGTGCGCCACGCTGCTGACCGACCAGCCCCTGACGCTGCACGGCGTGCCGGACATTACCGATGTCCGCAAGATTCTCGACATCTTCCGCACGCTGGGCAGCGACGTGAAGCTGGACGAAGCCACGCGCACGCTGAACCTGCATCACCGCCACACCACGTTTGACGCCACGTCGCACCGGCTGCCCGAGGAGATGCGTTCGTCGATCATGCTGGTGCCGCCGCTGCTGGCGCGTTTTGGCGTGGCGCGTCTGGAAGACAACGTGAAGGGTTGCACGCTGGGCGTGCGCGAGATTGATCCGCACGTGGACATCTTCCGCTCGTTCGGCGGCGAAGTGGAACGCGCCAGCGGTTCGCTGCTGGTGCGCAGCAGCGGCCCGTTGAAAGCCACGCACCATTGGCTGGACTACGCGTCCGTCACCACCACCGAAAACTTCGTGCTGTGCGCGGCGGCAGCCGTTGGCGAATCGTCGTTGACCAACGCGGCGTCGGAACCGCACGTGCAGGAGTTCTGCCGCTTCATGGTGATGATGGGCGCCGACATCGACGGCATCGGCACGTCGCGCCTGACGGTGCGCGGCGGCGCCACGCTGACGGGCGGCGACTTCACTTTTGAAGAAGACTTCCACGAGATCACGACCTTTCTGGCGCTGGGCGCCATCACGGGCGGCGACGTCGTGGTGCGCAACCGCACGCCGGGCAACTTCCCGCTGATCGACCGCACATTCGCTAAGTTCGGCGTGCAGATCGAGCATAAGGACGGCTGGTCGCGCGCGCTGCGTTCCGGCCCGCTGAAGGTACAGACGCCCTTCACCAGCAATGTGCTGACCAAGGTGGAAGCCGCGCCGTGGCCGTACTTCCCCGTGGACCTGCTGCCGATTTTCATTGCGCTGGGCGTGTGCGCCGAGGGCAACGCGATGTTCTGGAACAAGGTCTATGACGGCGCGCTGGGCTGGACGGGCGAGCTGTCGAAGTTTGGCGCCCACGTGTTCTCGTCCGACCCGCACCGCGTGGTGACGTTTGGCGGCATGCCGCTCACGCCCGCCGTGGTGGAAAGCCCCTACATCATCCGCGTGGCGATCGCGCTGTTCATGGTGGCCAGCAGCATCAAGGGCCGCTCGGAAATCCGCAACGCCACGCCGATTCGCCGCGCCCATCCCCAGTTTGTGGAAAACCTGCGCAGCCTGGGCGTGCAGGTGGAATGGACAAGCGAAGAATAAGCGTGCGATAGCGCGCGGCAGCGCGGTGGCGCGGTGGCGGGCCGGCCACCGCATGCACGCGCGTGGCCGCGGTGGCTGCGGCGGGCGCGGCGGCCGCGGTGGCCGCGGCGGCGGCGGGAACGCGCCGGATTACGGCTTGCCCGCCGCCCTTCCCAAAAATTCCAGCACCGCCACATACGAGCCTTCGTTGCCCGCCGCATTCGCGGCCGGCGTGCCGCCCGCATCCAGCAGCAAGCCCGACATCGCATGCGGTTTGCTGATCAGCGTGGCCGGCAGGTAGGGGTAATGCACGTGGTGCCCCGCCCCCATGCAAACGTGATGAAACGTGGGCAGACCGTGCGCCTGGCGTTGGCGCATCACAATTTCCGAATACGCGGTGCTAGGCCAGAAGCCATCGTCTGACGCGCTGACCAGCATGACCGGACCCGGATAGTTTTCAACCGGAATCCGCGCGCGCTCGAACGCAGCGCTATCGCGCGTGGCGCTAAGGAACGCGTGCGTCTGCCGATACGGCGGCTCGGAGGCGTAGGCGGCTTCCCAATCCGCGCTGGCGTTGTTTTCCCACAGATGCGGCAAGGGTTCGCCGCCCTGGGTCCACACCTGGGCATTGCGGCCGGTGCCGGGCGAACGGGCGCTGACCACGCCGTGCGTAACGGGCGACGGCACGTACGCCACCACCGCGCTGACCAGATCGGGATAGTGCGAGGCCACCAGCAGCGACGTTTCTCCGCCACGGCTAATGCCCGACAGCGCCACAAAGCCGTCGCGCGGCGCCAGCGTGTCGCGCGCCCAGCGCAGGGCGTGCTCGAAATACTCCAGCGGCATGTCGTTCAAGTACTTGGGCCGGCCTTCGTAATTGAAGATGGCCAGCGCCAGGCACTGGAAGCCGCGTGCGGCAAAGAGCGCGGCGCGTGGCGCGTTGACGCCGCCCGACGAGCCGTTCATGTAGATCACGAGCGGATGCGGGCCGGGGCCGGCCGGCGTATAGAGCTCGCCAGACACCGTCATGCCGCCCACGGTTTCGCGGACGGCGCGGTGCGTGACGCCCTCTTCCAGGAAGTCTTGCACCAGCTGCGCCGACGCGTGGCGCACGCCATCCGTGGCCTCGATCTGGATCACCAGCGGCTCGGTGCGGTCGGGCGGGAACACCACGCGGCTCATGTCTTCGCAGACCATGGACCACACGATGCCCATGGCCGAGGGCTCGGCGTAGCTGCCCGACACGGGGCTGTCGCGCCCCAGGTCCAGGCTGCCATCGAAGCCTGCGACGAACACGGCCTGCGAGCGCCACGGCGCGCCGCACATCTGCATGCTGGCGGTAACGGTGATGAAGGCATAGGCCGGAAAGCCGTCGATGCGGATGTCGCGCGCAACGTCGATCAAGGCAAATTCGGGGGTGACGGTGATGCGGGCTTGTTCAGTCACGGGGTGTCCTTGGAAGAGTCCTTAAAGGTGGCGTCAGGCTTTCAGATCGGTCTTGGGCACGCCATTGGCCTTGATCACCTGCGCCCACATGGCGGACTCATCGGCGATGACTTTGTCCAGATCGGCTGACGACGTGAATTCCACGGCCACGCCCTGCTCCGCGAATTGCTGGATCAGGCTGGGGTCGCGCGTGCCTTCGCGCACGGCGTTTTCCAGCACCGCCACCACGTTTGCGGGCATGGCGGCGGGGCCGGAAATCATCATGCGCGTGTACAGCTCGAAGCCGTCGACGCCCGCCTCCTTCATGGTGGGCACGTCCGGCAGGCTGGACAGGCGCTTGTCGGCGGTGACGGCCAGTACCTGCAACTTGCCCGACTTGATGTTGGGCAGCGCAGACGTCGGAAAGTCGAACGTGCTTTGCACCGTGCCGGCCATTAGGTCCAGCAACGCGGGGCCGCTGCCTTTGTAGGGCACATCCTGGAATTGCGTGCCCGTCTTGGATTGAAAGTGCAGCAGCGCCAGGTGATTGATGACGCCGCGGCCCGCGTGGGCGCAGGTAATGTCGCCCGGCTTTTTCTTCGCCAGCGCAATGAATTCCTGCACGTTCTTCACGCCCAGATCCGGGTGCACGATCAGCAGCATGGGCGACTTGCCCATCGACCCCAGCTGTTTGAAGTCAGACTGCTGGTACGGCAGATTGTTGTAGAGCAAGGGGTTCAGGATCATGCCGTTGGTGCCGGCAAAACCCAGCGTGTAGCCGTCGGGTTCCGCACGCGCCACCGCCACGGTGGCGATGATGGCCTGCCCGCCCGGGCGGTTTTCCACAACCACGTTTTGCTTGAGCGTCTTGCCCATGCGTTCGGCCAAGGCGCGTGCCGCGATGTCGGTCAGGCCGCCGGGGGCAAAGCCCACCAGCAGGCGCACCGGGCGCGTCGGAAAGGTGTTCTGCGCCCAGACCGGGCGCGAGCTCAGGGACATCAGGGGCAGCGCGGCAAGCGCACCCAGGGCGTGACGGCGGGACAATCGCATACGGCTCTCCGAGCAAGGGCAAAGGCACCAGCCCCGCGCGCGCTCAGGCAAGCGCCGCGTGGCAAGACGAGGAAAGGGGGAAGGACGCACAGGCCGCCAGCCGAACAGCAGCGGTCACAATGGCCGTATGTTGTATGCAATACCGCCGATGGGCTATCTAGGGATATCCCGGTGCGGCTGGGGAAGCTAAGGCGCGTGGGGCGGGCTTAATTCCGCCGGGTGGTATTTGGTATGCAATGACTAGCGCGGGCGCGCCGCAGGTTCCGGCCACTGTTGCGGCACCACGCGCAGCTGACTGGTGTCATACCCCAGCTCGCCGACCTTGGCGACCAGGCGCGCGTAATCGGCTTCGGGCAGCGTGGGCGTGCGGGCCATGATCCACACGTAATCGCGTTTAGAGCGGCCGATGATGGTTTGCTGATAGGCGTCGTCCACGTAAGCAATCACGTATTCCGCCTGAATCGGCCAGATGAACTGCATGCCCCAGATGGCGTTGCCTGTGCCCGGCTGCACGGTACCTACCGGATGCATGGTTTCCACATCGGCGTCAAAGCCGCCATGGCGGTAGCGGAACGTGGTCTGGATGCGGCCGTCGGGCATCAACGCGTATGACTCCACCGCATTGAACGACTTGCGTTCGGGCCAGCTGGGGATGCCGGCAATCACATACCAGTCGCCCATGAAACGCGGGATGTCGACCTGCGCCACGGGCGGCATCGGCGGCGGGCTGCTGCACCCTGCCAGCATGGCCGCCACGGCCAACGCGGAACTGCGAAAGATATTGCGCATGGCACTCCTCTCTTAGTCAGGGCGCGTAAAGCGGTAATGGGCGACCATCCATTGCCGCCCCTGTTCATAGCCGAACAATTCGGCGCACGCCATCCAGAACATGCGCCAGCGCTGAAACCACAAGGCCGCAAGCGCCGGACCATACGCGTGCTCCAGCACCTGCATGGCGGCGGCGCGGTTCGCGTCCTGGTTCGCGAGCCAGTGATTCGCCGTGCGTTCGTAATGGCTGCCGTCGATCAGCCAACGCGCTTCAATGTGCAGATCGCGCTGGAACCACAGTAAGGTGTCTGCCGCGGGCATGATGCCGCCCGTGAAGAAGTGGCGGCCCAGCCAGTTGTCGGCGCCCTCGGTTTCGAACGGGTACATCAGGCTGCGGTGCGCAAAGATGTGTACGAACAGCTTGCCCGCGGGCCGCAGCCACGTGCCGATACGCGCCAACAAGTCCTGATAGTTGCGCATGTGCTCGAACATTTCGACGGACACGCAGCGGTCGAATTCGGCAGGCGGCAGTTGCAGCGTGTTGACGTCGCAGGTGATGACCTCCACATTGCCCAGGCCGCGCAACTGGCATTGCTGCTGGATGTGCTGGCGCTGGGACGCGGAATTGGACACGGCGGTGATGCGCGCATGTGGATAGCGTTCCGCCATCCACAGCGTGAGCGACCCCCAGCCGCAGCCCAGCTCCAGAATGCGCTGGCCGTCCGCCAGTTCAGCGCGCATGCCGGTTAGCTCCAGCATGGCGGCTTCGGCCTGGTCCAGGCTTTCGCGGCCGGTGGCGTAGTAGCAGCCTGAATACTTCAAGCGCTTGCCCAGGCACAGCTTGAAAAAGTCGGCAGGCAATTCATAGTGCTGGGCGTTGGCGTCGTCGGTGTGGATGGCCAGCGGGCTAAGCTGCAATTCGTTCATCAAATGCTGATAGCGCCTTGCCTCGGCCGCCGGGCCGCCCGCCCTTTCGTCGCGCAGCCGGTCGGCGCACAGGCGGCGGATGCCGTGGCGCACCAGGGCGTCGGGCACCCACCCGCGTTCGGCCCAGCCCAGCAAGCCCGGGGCGGGACGATCCGACGGAAGTTGGACGTCGCTAAGAATGGCGGTGTTCATGATTTGCCCTTTGCGTGGCGTGGCGGGGAGCCGGCGGCGGAAGCCGGTTTCGGAAACCAGGGGAAAAGCATTGGCGTCGTGCGCTGATATTCGCGGTAGGCGTCGCCGCGCGAGCGGATCGATTGCGCCTCGGTGTAGGGGATGCCGCTGATCCAGCGCAGAAAGATGAACATCACGACAGGCCCCAGCCACGCCAGCCACGCGAAGCTGGCGCCCACGGCCAGCGCCACGTAGCTGAACCAGTGGAGCCATTCGAAGAAGTAATTGGGATGGCGGGAATAGCGCCACAAGCCGACTTGGCACACGCGCCCGGCATTGGCCGCGTCCGCGCGAAAGGCCGCCAGTTGCCGGTCGGCCAATGATTCACCGGCAACCGCCACAATCCAGATCAGCAGCCCCAGCCACAACCACGGCGTCATGCCGGGCATTGGGTTGGCGGCAACCGCAATGAAGGGCAAGGTAAACAGCACGATCAAGCCGGCCTGCGCCAGAAAAAACAGCGCGAACTTGGTTTGGCTGCCGTTCCAGTGGGCGCGCAGCGCGCGGTAGCGGCCGTCTTCTTCGCCCTCGCGCACGCGGCGCCAGATATGCAGCGCGAGCCGGCCCGCCCACACGCCGCCCAGCACCGCCAGCAGCAGCCGGGGCATGACGGCGCCCGGCCCCGTCAATGCGGTCAGCACCGCGCCCAGCCCGACACCCGCCGTCCACATCACATCAACGATGCCGGCATTGCGATGGCGGCGCTGCCACTGCCACCCGGCCGCCATCAGCACCACCCCCATCACCGCCACCATCAGAATCTGCATACCCGGGCTCATGTTGCGCCCCCTGTGATCGAACCGGCTGGCCGCCGCAAATTCCGTTCCCAACGGCCGGCCAGACGGCAGAGTATCCACATCGCCAGCGCCCAGCCGATGGCCAGCCACGTCAAGCTGCGCCAGACGGGCGGCACAAACACCATCGCGCCCCACCCTCGCGCCGCGCCCCAATACGCCAGCGGCCCGCCCACGAGCCCCAACGCTGCGCCCATGACAGGGCGGTCACGCAGATACGCCAGCGAATGGTTGAAGGTCATGGCGAAGGCGGCCCAGAGCGCCAAGATCCAGAGCGGTGCGCCCCCCACTGGCAACGCGGGCCGGGGCGTCGCGTACAGCGCCCAGCCGCTGGCGGCCAGCAGGCCATCCAGCGCCAAGCCCAGGTACAAGGCCACGGCAACCAGCCGCAAATCGGCGCGGCGGCTGTGGGACACCCAGGCCTGGATCAGCACGAAGCCTGCCGACAGCACGACGCCCCACCACGGGTTGCCCCGGCTGGCGCCGATTACCGCGCCGAACCAGACGATCTGGTAGCCGATCAGGTTGGCCCAGAATGTCATGGGAACTCCTTCGCCTCCCGGGCCGTCCAGCGCGGCGCGCCGGGCATGGCTGCCGGGCGCGCCAGCAGCAGATGCGATACGCCAATGGCGCGTTCGCGGAATCCGCCTTCGCAATAGGCCAGGTAGAACTCCCACAGGCGGATGAAGCGTTCATCAAACCCCTGCGCCCGCACCGCGTCAAGCCGCGCCACGAAGCGTTGGCGCCACGCTTGCAACGTGCGCGCGTAAGACAGCCCGAAGTCTTCCAGATGCACCAGGCTCAAGTCGCTGGCGCGCGTTTTGGCGTTCAGCATCGCCTGAATCGATGGCATGAAGCTGCCCGGGAAGACATGGAGCTTGATGAAGTCCACGGCTTTCAACGCCTGCGCGTAGCGGTGGTCTTCGATGGTGATGGCCTGGATCAGCGCCACGCCCTCGGGCTTGAGCAATTCACCCACTTTGGCGAAGTACGTGGGCAGATAGGCCGCGCCGATGGCCTCGATCATCTCTATCGAGACGAGCTTGTCGAACTGGCCATGCAGGTCGCGGTAGTCCTGTAGCAAGACGTCCACCCGGAACTGCAACCCGGCGCGGCGGATGCGCTCGGAAGCCAGCGCATGCTGCTCGCGCGAAATCGTGGTGGTGGTGACGCGGCAACCGTAATGGCGTGCGGCATGCAGTGCAAAGCCGCCCCAGCCGGTGCCGATCTCGACCACGTGGTCACCGGGTTGCAAGTTCAGCTTGCGGCAAATCACATCCAGCTTGCGCGTGGACGCCTGCTCCAGCGTGTCGTCCTCCCCGTCCCACATGGCGGACGAATACATCATGTCATCTGACAGGAACAGCTGAAAGAACGCATTGCCCAGGTCGTAGTGCGCGGCAATGTTGCGGCGGCTGCCGGCGCGGGTGTTGCGGCGCAGCGCATGCAGCGCGCGCATGGCCAGGCCGCCCAAGCGCGCACTGCCGGTTTCCATGCTGTCCAGCCACTCGCGGTTGCGCACCAGCAGGCGGATCAGGCCGACCAGGTCATCGCATTCCCAATGCCCGTCGCCATACGCCTCGCCGCCGCCCACGCTGCCGCTGCCCGCCAGCGCCCGGTAAAAAGCCGGGTTCCGCACGCGCACGTGCACGGGGCGGGCCTGATGGTGATGGTATGGGTGGGCGTGGGCCGGGCTGTGGCTCTGGGCTGAACCGCTGACGCCGGCTCCGCTGACGCCTGCTCGCATCGGGCCCATGGCGTCTTCGATGGTCAGCGATCCGCCTCGCAAACCGCCCAAGCGGCTCTGCAAGTGCTCACGCAGCAGGCGGTCGGCAAACGACATCGGCGGCGCGTCGGGCTCGGGCGCATAGGGCTCGGAAGACGTAGAGGCAGAGTGCGGCGTCATAGTGGGCATCTCTTGGCGAATCTGGCGGGGACATTGCCATATACGAACGCCGATGCCCGTCAGATGCCTGGGGAAAACCCTAGATCACGCCCCGGGATCGCCGGTCAGCCAACACAGGGTGGCGACCAGGTCGTCTTGCCACGTGTAATGCATCCACACCGCCGTCCCTGCCTCCCAGCCCCCCGGCCCCCAGCTGCGCGTCAGGGTCAGCTGCAAACGGGTGGGCGTGATTGACGTCAATTCCGCGCCATCAAAATCCTGGAACGTGCGCACCAGCGGATGCAGCGCCTTGTAGAGCGATTCCTTGGCGGAGAACAACAGCGTCAGCGCGCTGCGGCGTTCGAAGTAAGGGCTGGCGCGGGCCAATTCGGCGGTGTTCGCGATCAAGGGCAAGACTTCGGTCATCACACGCGGGCTGACCCGTTCCTGGATATCGAATCCCAGCGCCACGCAATGGCGGGACGCCGCCACCGCCGCAGCCGCCCATGCCGTGCTGTGGCTGATGCTGCCGTGCCAGCCTGCGGGCCACACGGGCAGCTTGTCTTCCCCGCGCGGGACGTAGCCGATGCGCCCGGCGCCGGCGGCTTCCAGGGCGCGCGCCGCGCACACTCTGCCCGCCAGGAATTCGCCGCGCCGTTTGGCGCCCATGGGCTGCATGTCGGTTTCCAGACGCCGGGCGTCGGCGTCGGTACGCGCAATATCGCTTGCCTGTGCTTGTGCAATCGGCATCAGCGCCATCGAGATCCAGTCTGGTGCATCCAACGCCAAGCGCATGTCTTGCGGCACGACTTACCCCTCTATGCTGGTCAACACGACCCGTGGCGCAAATAATGCCCGATTGCGGCGAGCCTTGCATCGGGCGGGGGTTGGGGCGGGAGTAGGGGCGCGGGGTTGGGGCGGGGGGTGGGCCGGGGGGTGGGTCACGACTGACGGCCCAAAATCATGGCTGTGAACGGGCGGCCGCCGCTTGCGAGGGGCCGCGGTCCGAGGTGGCGGCCTGGCCGGTCGGGTCCGACGGGTCCGCTTGCGCTGCCCGGTCCGATTGCGCTGCCCGGTCCGATTGCCCTGCCCGGTCCCCCTGGCCCGCCCGGGCCGTCTGCCAGACGAACGCCGTCAGGTCGTCCAGCACCGGCGCGCGCCAGCGCAGCGGACGCGCCAAGGCGCCCGCCAACAGCGCATGGCCCAAGCGGTCATAACGCACGACATCGACCGGCGCGTGCGCCGCCCGCAGCGCCGCCGCCAGGCGTTCCGTGTTGAGCTCGGGGTCGACCGTGGTGTCGGCCATGCCCACCATCAGCAAGGCCGGCGGCGCGGCGGCGCTGACGTGGGCAATCGGTTGGGAATCCGCCGGCGTGCCAGGGAAATGGAACACGGGTTTCAGGCTGCGCGCGACGATGGGCAGGAAGTTGTAGGGGCCGGCCATGCCGATCCAGCCGCGCAGCATGGCGGGCGACGCACCAAAGCGCGCCAGCCAGCGCGCATCCAGCGCCACCATGGCCGCGTTGTAGCCGCCCGCGCTATGCCCGGCTACGAAGACTTCCGCCGGGTCGCCGCCGTAGTTGGCGATGTGCTGCAAGGTCCAGGCGACGGCGCGTGCGGAGTCGTCCACGAAGTCCGGGTACGACACGTCGGGATACAGCCGGTAGTCGGCAATAACGGCCATGATGCCGCGCGAGGCCAACGCATCACCCACGAATTTGTAGTCGGCGCGCGAACCGTTGCGCCAGCTGCCGCCGTAAAAGAACACCACCACGGGCGGGCGGCTGACGCCGGGCGGCGCGTAGATGTCCAGCTGCTGGCGCGGGCTGTCGCCATACGCCACGCCTGACACGACGCGGCTGGCGTCATCAGGCACCGCGCCATTCAGCACGGCCAGCGGCGAACACGCCGCCAGCCCCAGCACCAGTACCGAAGCCAGCACGGCAAGCATCATCACGCTGCGCATCGGCGTGCCTGAACGAAGGAATCACGGGGCGGCAAGGTCGTCTCCTTGTGAAGAACATGGGGCATGGGGCCAGTGGTGTGTGGCCCCATGCCCCATATACGAAGGCGGCACGGATTTGGATGCGCGCAGGCGGCCGGCTAGTCCGGCTACACCGGCTACGCCTTGGTCATCAGCTTCTTCCAGCCTTCCAGGCCCAGCTTCTTCATCGTGTCGATGTTCTTTTCATAGATGTCGGCCGCGTCCGGGAACGATTCCACCGCCCGGTCGATGCTGTCTTCGCGCAGCAGATGCAGAATCGGGTACGGCGAACGGTTCGTGTAGTTCTCGATGTCGTCCTGCTGCGTGTCCGCAAACTGGAACTGCGGGTGGAAAGTGGCCACTTGCAGCTCGCCCACCAGCCGCATGCGCTTGAGCAGGCGGTCAGACAGGTCTTCGAAATCGTTGAAATCCAGGAAGTCGTCCAACGCGTCGGGCAAGATCAGCAAGGTGGTGTCGATCTGTTCCGGGTCGGCCTCGGACAGTAAGGCAAGCTCGTCCTGCAAGTCAGTCAGGACGCCCTCGGCGTCGGTGGCGTCGCTGACCGCAAAACGGATCTGGTCCTTGACCTGAACCGCTTTGGCAAACGGGCAAAGGTTCAGGCCGATGACGGCCTGATTCAGCCAGTGGCGGGTTTCAGCCACCACATTGGCGTAAGCGTCAGAAGTCGAAATCATGCCGGCATGGCCGCCATGGTTTGCGCGACGGCAGCCGTCAGCTTCTTGCCGTAAGGCACGTGCAGGAATTCATTGGGGCCGTGGGCGTTGGACTTGGGGCCCAACACGCCGCACACCATGAACTGCGCCTTGGGGAAGCCCTTTTGCAGGATGCTCATCAGCGGAATCGTGCCGCCCTGGCCGATATAGCCGCAAGGCTGGCCGTAATACTGCTGCGAGGCGGCGTCCAGCGCCTGCGTCAGCCAGGGCACGGCGGCCGGCGCGTTCCAGCCGGTGGCCGCGCCTTCGTTAGCCTTGAAGATCACCTTGGCGTTGTACGGCGCGTCGGCTTCCAGCAATGCCTTGATTTCCTGCGACGCGGCCACGGCGTCCACCAGCGGCGGCAAGCGCAGCGACAGCTTGAACGCGGTGCGCGGGCGCAGCACGTTGCCGGCGCTGGACAGCGGCGGCAGGCCTTCGGCGCCCGTCACCGACAAGGTCGGGCGCCAGGTGCGGTTCAGCAGGGCCTGTTCGGGCTCGGTCGTCATCGGCAGCACAAAGCCGCCGTCGGCGCCGCAGCTCCAGGGGAAACGGCGCCACACTTCGTCGCCCAGAATGCGGGCCGTGGCCGACACCTGTTCGACGCGGTCAGCGGGAATTTCGCAGTGCAGGCTTTGCGGCAGCAGACGGCCGGTGCCGCTGTCTTCCAGGCGGTCCAGCAGATGGCGCAAGATGCGGAACGACGACGGCACAACGCCGCTGGAGTCGCCCGAGTGCACGCCTTCGTCCAGCACCTGCACTTCCAGCGTGCCGGACACCATGCCGCGCAGCGACGTGGTCATCCACAGCTGGTCGTAGTTGCCCGCGCCCGAATCCAGGCAGACGACCAGGGCGACATTGCCCAGGCGGTCGCGCAGCGCGTCTACGTAAGGCAGCAAGTCATAGCTGCCGGATTCTTCACAGGTTTCAACGATGCCCACGCAACGCGGGCGCGGAATGCCTTGCTTGTCCAGCGCCATGATGGCGGTCAGCGAGGCGTACACGGCGTAGCCGTCGTCCGCGCCGCCGCGGCCATAGAGCTTGCCGTCTTCGTACTTCGGGGTCCACGGGCCCAGGCCCGCGCGCCAGCCCGAGAATTCCGGCTGCTTGTCCAGGTGGCCGTACAGCAGCACGGTGTCGCCGTTGTCGCTGCGGGTAGCCGGCGCGTCAAAGAAGATGACGGGCGTGCGGCCCGGCAGGCGCACCACTTCCAGCTTCAGGCCCGATACTTTCTGCGCTTCGACCCACTGCGCCGCATCGCGCACCACGCGTTCAATGAACGCGTTCTTTTCCCAGTCGGCGTCAAAGGCCGGGCTCTTGGCGGGAATGGCGATGTAGTCGGTCAGTGCGGGGATGATTTCGTTGTCCCATTTGTCGTCGACAAATTCCTGGAGCGCTTTCGGGTCCAGGGTGGGCGGCAGTGCGTCTTCGGGGATACGGGCGTTCATGGCGCTGAAATCCTGTGTGCGGGAATGGGGTAATTTTTCTATTTTATGCCTGAACGCGGCCGATATCGGGCGGCCATCGGGCGGCCATCGGGCGGCTATCGGGCCACTACCGGGCCGAATACGCTTCGATGCAGCCCCAGACCTGGCGGGCTAGCAATTTGGCGTTGTCCACCGACTGATACAGCCGGATCTCCATATGGATGTCGTTGCGCGCGCTGTCGGCCCGCACCAGCTTGCCTGCGCGCAAGTCGTCCTCGATGAGTGTGTGCGGCAGCCAGGCCAGGCCAAAGCCCTGGCGCGCCATGGCGTGCAGCGCATCGGCCAGATCTGATTCATACAAAGTCTGCAACTGCGGCACCACACAAAGCCCGCGCAGGCGGTCGTGCAGGATGCGGCCTAGCGACATGCTGTCGGCATAAGCCAGGAACGGCACGGCCGGGTCCGACGCCAGCTTAGGCACGGCATAACGGGGGTGGCGGCCGCCGTCCGCCACGGGCGCACTGACCGCAACCAGCTTGTCGGCGCCCACGCGCCGGCAACGGTAGCCGGGGTTGTCGATCTTGGCGTAGAGCGGCTCGTGCGCATGGCACAGCAGGAAGTCGACCTCGCCATCCGCCAGCATGTCCACCCCGTAGTTCAGCGTGGTGGTGATGACCTTCAGCTGGAACGCCGGCATGCCCTGCTGCACGCTGGCCATCAGCCCGGGCAGCACCGAATGCGCCAGCGTCTTGCCCGACGCGATGATGATCTTGCGGTTGCGTTCCTGCTCGGGCTTTTGCAGCGCCAGCCGGGTGTCGCGCAGGATATCCAGCACGTCGATGGCGGCGGCCAGCATGCTGCGCCCGGCCGCGTTCAAGGTGGTGGCCTGATGGCCGCGTTCCACCAGCGCCACGCCCGCCCATTCCTCAAGCGCCTTGATGCGGCGGCCGAACGCCGGGTGCGTCACGCTGCGCGCCTCGGCCGCCTGGAACATATTGCGCGACTTCGATAGCGCGACGAAGTCTTCCAGCCATTTGGTGTCCATCTGTCTCTCTCGTCGGGTCCCGGGTCGGCCCTCGGGTGTTCGTCGCTGGCGCCGCCGTTATGCGTTGTGCCGATTCGGCACAGCGGGTGCTCATTTTGCACAACCCAGAAACAATTGGCAACTAACATCCCGACATCGACTTCTGGAAAACCCTGATGCCCGACGCCCCTGTTTTGCTCAAATCCATCCGCAGCCACTTTCTGGGCGGCGCCGAGGCCGTGGCGGGCGGCGTGCCGATGCAGCAACAGCAAGTGGTGGACAACGCGTCGGCCCGGCTGGTCGACATGAACGGCGGCTACAGCGTCGGCCAGTTGTACGTGCAGGAATACCGGCTGGCCCAGCCGCGCCACCCCTACCCCATCCTGCTTTGGCATGGCGGCGGCATGACGGGCGCGCAATGGGAAAGCACGCCCGATGGCCGCGAGGGCTGGCTGTGGCGCTTGCTGCAAGCGGGCTATGACGTGTTTGTGTCCGACGCGCCCGAACGGGGCCGCGCGTCGTGGGCGATGTATCCGCAGGTGTACGACAGTGCGCCCATCTTCCGCTCCAAGGAAGAAGCGTGGCGGCTGTTCCGCATCGGCCCGGCCGACGGCTATGCGCCCGCGGGCCAGCCCCGCCACGCGTACCCCGCGCAGCAATTTCCCATCGACGCCTTCGACACGTTTTCCAAGCAGTTCGTGCCGCGCTGGCTGACTCACGGCGACATGGCGCTGGACGCCTACCGCCAATTGCTGGACCTGGCCGGCCCCTGCATTGTCATCGGACACAGCCAGGGCGGCGGCTTCGCCACCCTGCTCGCCCAGGAATACGCGGCCACCGTGCGCGCGGTGGTCGCCGTCGAACCGACGGGTACGCCCGCCACGGCTCCCTGCCAGTTGCCGCCGCAACTGCTGGTCTGGGGCGATCACTTTGGCGCGGACGACACCTGGCAGCGCTACCGCGCCCAGACGGACGCCTACTGGAACGCTCTGCGCACAGCCGGCCAACGCGCCGATGTGCTGGACCTGCCCGCCGCCGGCATCGCCGGCAATTCCCATTTCTGCATGCTGGACCGCAACAGCGACCAGATAGCCGGATTGATCGTCGATTGGCTGAACCGCAGCCTCGACTAACCTTCGCCTGGAGACACCGATGAATTTCAAGAAATCCACCCTTGCCCTGGCGCTGCTGACCGGCGCGACGCTGGCCGCCGGCGCCGCCTCGGCGCAGCAAGCCGCCGACTACCCTGCCAAGCCCCTGCGCCTGATCGTGCCGTTCGCCCCGGGCGGCACGGCCGACATCATCGGCCGCGTGTTCGCCGCCCAACTGGGCACCGAGCTGGGCGCCACCGTCGTCGTGGAAAACAAGGCGGGCGCAGGCGGCTCGATCGGCACGCGTTACGTGGCCGATTCCGCACCCGACGGCTACATCCTGCTGCTGGCGTCGTCCAGCACCCACGGCACCAACCCGGCCGTGTACAAGTCGTTGACGTATGACGCCGTGCAGGACTTCACCGCCATCACGCAACTGGTCACCGTGCCGGGCGTGCTGAGCGTCACCAAGGACTTCCCGGCCACCGACCTGAACGCGCTGATCGCGGTTTCCAAGGCCAACCCGGACAAGTACACCTACGCCTCGTCGGGCGCGGGCGGCCTGGGCAACCTGGCCATGGAACTGATGAAGTCGATGACGGGTTCCAAGCTCATGCACATCGCCTACCGTGGCGCGGGCCCGGCCTTCACCGACGTGATCAGCGGCCAGGTGTCGATGATCTGGGAACCGGTGCCGGCCTCGCTGCCCTACATCAAGGGCGGCCAGATTCGTCCCATCGCCATCGCCGCCGACACGCGTTCGCCGGAACTGCCCGACACGCCGACCTTCAAGGAAGCCGGCCTGCCGCGCTACGAAGCCAACGCCTGGAACGGCCTGCTGGCGCCCAAGGGCCTGCCGGAAGACGTGAAGAAGAAGCTGCACGACGCTTCCGTGAAGGCGCTGAACACGCCCGAAGTGAAGGCCAAGATGGCGAGCCTGGGCGGCACCGTAGTCGCCGGCACGTCGGATGAATTCCAGCAAGTGATCGCAAGCGACGTGAAGAAGTGGAAGAACGTGGCGGCCGACGCCAAGATCCAGCTGGATCAATAACTCGCGGCACAACGTCAAACGCCCCGGGAAAGCCAGGCTTTCCCGGGGCGTTTGACGTTGGCGGCCAGCCGATGCATGGGTGGCTCGCGTCAGCCGATTCGGAATTCGGCTATTGCTTCATCCCGATACGGCCTTAGTCTGAAGCATCAAGCGCCAATCAGCGCGGCCTGCGCGCCCCGGCCCAGCGCCGGCGCATCGGCATCGATCACCTGCCCGCCCGCCTGCAACTTGAACACGGCCACCGCCTCGCGCAAACGTTGCGCTTGCGCTTCCAGCGATGCGGCGCTTGCCGCGGCCTGTTCCACCAGCGCAGCGTTTTGCTGCGTCACGCTGTCCATCTGCGACACCGCCTGATTCACCTGCTGAATCCCTTGCGATTGTTCTTCGGACGCGCTGGAAATCTCGTTGATGATGTCCGTCACGCGGCGCACCGACGTCACAATCTCTTCCATCGTCGCGCCCGCGGCTTCCACCTGATCCGACCCGATCGACACCTTTTGCACGGAATCGTCGATCAAGCCCTTGATTTCCTTGGCCGCCTGGCCGCTGCGCTGCGCCAGGGCGCGCACTTCGCTGGCCACCACGGCAAAGCCCTTGCCCTGCTCGCCCGCACGCGCGGCTTCCACCGCGGCGTTCAGGGCCAGGATGTTGGTCTGGAACGCAATGCCGTCGATCACGCCGACGATGTCGGCGATGCGCTTGGAGCTATCAGCAATGCCGCGCATCGTGCCCACCACGTCGCCCACGGCCTTGCCGCCGCGCGTGGCCACTTCGGACGCCGCCGTCGCCAATTGCGAGGCGCTGCGCGAACTGTCGGCGTTGTTCTTCACGGTGGACGACAGCTCGTCCATGCTGGCGGCCGTTTCTTCAAGCGAAGCTGCCTGCTGCTCGGTACGCGAAGACAAGTCGATGTTGCCGGCCGCGATCTCGCGCGAACCGGTGTGGATTTCTTCCACGCCCAGACGCACGGCCGACACGGTGCGCGCCAGGCTGTCCTGCATACGCTTGACGGCGGCGTACAGCACGCCGATTTCGTTGTCGCCGCGTTGCTCGATGCGGTTGCTCAAGTCGCCGCCCGCGATGCGGTCAAACAAACGGCCTGCTTCATGCAAGGGGCGGAAAACGGAGCGGGCGAAGATGACGTACAGGCTCACCACCAGCACCGCCACCACCCCCAGCAAACCAATCAGCAGCACGATGGCGCCGTTGATGCGCGAGGACGCATCGCGCGCCACGCGCTGGCCGATTTCGTCCGCGTAGTCCACGTACTTCTCGATGGCCTGCGTAAAGGCGATGCCCAGCGGCGTGACCTTTTCCAGGTTCAGGCGGCTGGCGTCCTGCGGCTTGCCAGCGCGAATGGCCGCCACCATCGGCGCGATAGCGTCGCGCTGATAGACGTCATAGGCGGCCAACGCGGCGTCGAACAAGGGCTTACCTACTGCCGACGTTTCGGGTTGCTTGCGCGCTACGTCTATCAAGGCAGACGCTTTTTTCGTATAGCCGTCCAAACGCTGCATGCTGGGCAGGCTGTCGATGCTCTTGCCTTCGATCAGCGCGCTCTGGGCGGCCAGCAAGACGAGACGCGCGCGCAGCAGCTCGGCAGCCGCGCCGTCCACGGCATTGGCGCGCACCAGGTTCGTGTCCAGCAAGACTTCAATGGACGTGCGGTTAGACGTGAGTTGCTGATAGACGGCCACGCCGGTGACCAGGAAAAGGCCAAAAAAGACGGCCAGGGCGGTCGTCAAAATGGCGCGGATACTTAAATTCTTGAACATATAGGTCACTCCGGTTTGCATAACGCTCCCCGGGTTAACGACCTCATGCAATGAAAAGTTAAATATCTCATTGGGTTACAGCGCGCTGACCGCGCTCCCTCTGGCGGCAGCCCCACGGCGCCCCGTTTTCCGGCGCGCATGCTTGCCACTAACGTGTGAATGAACTACGGTCGCTGAGCACTCTAGATTACGGTCGCTGAGCACTCTAGATGCGAGCAAGCGGGGACGCTATTAGCAAGATCGACCGAGTAATAACGGGGAGGCATCAACATGAAGTTGCAGCAAGTGTTCGACTTTCTGGCGGTCACGCAACATGGCAGCGTGCACGCGGCAGCCCGCGCCACCGGGCAAACTCAACCGGCAATGACCAAATCCCTGCGACGGCTGGAGCGCACGCTGGGATTACCGTTGTTCGACAGGCACGCCAAAGGCATGCGGCCCAACGACTACGGCAAACGCTTTCTTCCTCACGCCCAGCATTTGGTGCATGAAACCAAACGCGCGCGCGACACCATGTCGCAAATACGCGGCGAACGCATGGGCACGGTGCAATATGGCATCTCGGCGGCGGCATCGGTGTTGCTGGCGCCGTCCGCCATCCAGCGCTTTCGGCAGGTCTACCCCGAAGTCCAGCTCAGTTGCCGCAGCGGGCTTTACCACACGCTGACGCCGTTGCTGCGCGATGGCCAACTCGACTTCGCCATCTGCCCGGTGAATGCAGAGAACGCGGATTCACAGCTGAAGGTGCGCGCGCTGATCGACAGTCCGCTGGTGGTGGCGGCGCGCCGGGATCACCCGCTGCGCCAAGCGCGCACGATGTATGAATTGCAGGACGTGGTGTTCACCGTTGCCGGGCCGCCCGGCCAGCCCGGTGCGGCGGTCTACAAGGTGTTTGACGACGCCGGGCTGGGCGCGCCGCGCGTGGATATGTACACGGATGGCCTGATCGACGCGGCAGCGTTGGTGGCCAACAGTGATCGCATGGCGCTGCTGCCCACCGCGCTGATCACCACCGGCATGCTGCGCGAACAGCTTGAAATCGTGCCGGTGTCGGAACCCTTGCCCAGCTATGCCATCGGCCTGTTCCAGCGCAGCGCACATCCGCTGACGCCGGCCGCCGAAGAACTGGCGACGCAATTCGAGCGCGAAGCCACGCACTTTCGCAACGCCGCGTCATAGCAGCAAGACCTAGCGCGTTTTCCGTTCGCTCCCACGTGACAATGCCTGCCGGTTTGGCAGGCATTGTTGCTTGTGGCTTGTGGGGCGGAGTTACTTCAGCCAAACGCGCGCGTTGCGGAAGATGCGCATCCACGGGCTGTACGCGCCGCCCGTGTCGGCATTGCCCCACTTCTCGGGCGCCCACGACATCATGACGTTGCGGGTCACGCGTTCCGGGTGCGGCATCATGACCGTGAAGCGGCCATCGGCAGTGGTGACGGACGTCAGGCCGCCCGGGCTGCCGTTCGGGTTGAACGGGTAGGCCTCGGTGGCTTGGCCACGGTTGTCGATATAGCGCGCGGCGGCCAGCACGCGGCTAGCGTCGCCCTGCTGCGAGAAGTCGGCAAAGCCTTCACCGTGCGCCACGGCCACGGGAATGCGAGCGCCTTCCATGCCGGCGAAGAAGATGGACGGCGACTTCGCCAATTCCACCATCGACAGACGGGCTTCGTACTTTTCCGACTGATTGCGCGTGAAGCGCGGCCAGTGCTCGGCGCCCGGAATCATCGGGGCCAACGCGGCCATCATCTGGCAGCCATTGCACACGCCCAGCGCGAACGTATCGGGGCGCGCGAAGTACGCGGCGAACTGATCCGACAGCTTGCTGTTGAAGCGGATGGTGCGCGCCCAGCCTTCGCCTGCGCCCAGCACGTCGCCGTAGCTGAAGCCGCCCACGGCCACCAGGCCTTGCATCTGCGCCAGGTCCACGCGGCCAGCCAACAGGTCGGTCATGTGGACGTCGATGGCTTCAAAGCCCGAGGTGTCAAACGCCCAGGCCATTTCCACCTGGCTGTTGCAACCCTGCTCGCGCAGGATGGCCACGCGCGGACGCGTGCCGGTGTTGATGAAGGGCGCGGCGATGTTCTCTTGCGGGTCGAAGGACACGTTCGGGCTCATGCCCGGGTCGGTCGTATCGTTCCAGACGTCAAGTTCAGCCTGCGCGCACGCCGGGTTGTCGCGGCGCGACATGATGCGGTAAGACACTTCGCTCCAGGCGCGGCCGAGTTCAGCGCGCGGCTGGCCCCAGACCTTCTTGCCGTCGCGATAGAACTCGACTTCGTCGGCGCCATTCAGGCCGCCGATCACGTGCGAGTGGGCCGACAGGCCCGCGCCGCGCAGCACTTGCATGACGGCGTCGCGTTGCGATGCCGGCACCTGGATCACGGCGCCCGCCTCTTCCGAGAACAGCGCCTTGAGCGTCAGTTCTTCGCGCTGCACCTTCACTTGATCCGGGCGAATCTTGTAGTCGCCCCAATCCGCCGATTGCGGATCGAACGTCAGCATGTCCAGATTCACCGAGATACCAGTGCGGCCAGCGAAGGCCATTTCGGTCAGCGTGGCGAACAGGCCGCCGTCGGAACGGTCGTGGTAAGCCAGAATGGTGCCGGCTTCGGCCAGCGTGCGGATCGTGATGAAGAACGCGCGCAGCTCTTGCGGCGCGTCGATGTCCGGCACGGTTTCGCCGACCTGGTTGTACGTCTGCGCCAGAATCGAACCACCCATGCGGTGACGGCCACGGCCCAGATCAATCAGGATCAGCACGCTGTCGCCCGCGTCGGTGCGAAGCTGCGGCGTCAGGCTGGCGCGCACGTCGGCAACGGGTGCAAACGCCGTCACCACCAGCGACACCGGCGCCACCACTTGGCGCTGTTCGCCGTCCTGTTCCCAGGACGTCTTCATGGACAGCGAATCCTTGCCCACCGGAATGGACAGGCCGGTCGCCTGGCACAGTTCGCTGACGGCGGACACGGTGTCATACAGCGCGGCGTCCTGGCCGTCGACGCCGCAAGCGGCCATCCAGTTGGCGGACAGCTTGATGTCTTCCAGGCGCGCCACGTCGGCGGCGGCCAGGTTGGTCAGGGCTTCGGCCACGGCCATGCGGCCGGACGCCGGGGCGTCGAGCATGGCGATGGGGGTGCGTTCGCCCATCGACATCGCTTCGCCGCGGAAGCCTTCGTAGTCAGCCAAGGTCACCGCGCAATCAGCCACCGGCACTTGCCACGGGCCCACCATCTGGTCGCGGCTGGACAGCCCGCCCACGGTGCGATCACCGATGGTGATCAGGAAGGACTTGTTGGCGACCGTCGGGTGACGCAGCACACGGTAGGCGGCTTCGGTCAGGTCGATGCCGGCCAGATCCAGCGGCGCGGACACGCCCGGCAGGCGGCGCACGTCGCGCGTCATGCGCGGCGGCTTGCCCAGGATGACGTCGATCGGCACATCCACGGGGCGCACTTCGGCGTCGCCTTGCGGGCGAATGGTATCCAGGCCGGGCAAGCCCTCTCCATCCACCACGCGCAGCTGGCGTTCTTCGGTGGCCACGCCCACCACCGCGTACGGGCAGCGTTCGCGGCGGGCGATGGCGTCAAAGCGTTCCAGGTCTTTCGGCAGAATCGACAGAACATAGCGTTCCTGCGATTCATTGCTCCAGATTTCAGCGGGCGACAAGCCAGACTCTTCCAGCGGCACCCGCTTCAGATCAAAGATGGCGCCACGGCCGGCGTCGTTGACCAATTCCGGGAAGGCATTGGACAAGCCGCCCGCGCCCACGTCGTGGATGGCGATGATGGGGTTGTTTTCGGCCTGCTGCCAGCAGCGGTCAATGACTTCCTGCGCCCGGCGTTCGATTTCCGGGTTGCCGCGCTGGACGGAATCAAAGTCCAGTTCGGCCGAGTTGCTGCCCATGCTGATGCTGGAGGCCGCGCCGCCGCCCATGCCGATACGGAAGCCCGGGCCGCCCAGCTGAATCAGCAGTGCGCCAGGGGGAATCACGTCTTTGTGGGTCAGGCCCGCGTCGATGCTGCCCAGGCCGCCCGCAATCATGATGGGCTTGTGATAGCCCCAGCGCGTACCGCCAGCGGTCTGCTCGAACGAGCGGAAGTAGCCCAGCAAGTTGGGCCGGCCGAATTCGTTGTTGAACGCCGCGCCGCCGATGGGGCCGTCGATCATGATGGACAGCGGCGATGCAATGCGCTCGGGCAGGCCGTGGTGGTCGGCTTCCCAGGGTTGCAGCGCGTCGTCGAAACGCAGGTGCGACACGGTGAAGCCGGTCAGGCCGGCCTTGGGCTTGGAGCCGCGGCCCGTTGCGCCTTCGTCGCGGATTTCCCCGCCCGCGCCCGTGGACGCGCCCGGGAACGGGGCGATGGCGGTCGGGTGGTTGTGCGTTTCCACCTTCATCAAGGTGTGCACGGTGGTGTCGCGGCGGATGTACTTGGCGCCGTCAGCGCCCTCGCCCGTGACGCCGGGCACGCCGGCCTGGAAGCGCTGCGCGGGGCCGCCTTCCATGATGGCGGCGTTGTCCGAGTACGCCACGACGGTGCCTTCCGGCTGCGCCTTGTGCGTGGCGCGGATCATGCCAAACAGCGTGTTGGGCTGCGACTGGCCGTCGATCACCCATTCGGCGTTGAAGATCTTGTGGCGGCAATGTTCGCTATTGGCTTGCGCGAACATCATCAGTTCCACATCGGTGGGGTCGCGGCCCAGGTCGGTGAACGACTTGGCCAGATATTCGATTTCGTCTTCCGACAGGGCCAGGCCCAGCGAAATATTGGCTTCGGCCAGGGCTTGCACGCCGTTGGCCTGAACACCAACCGTGCGCATGGGCTTGCCGGCCAGCGTCTGGAACAGCGCCTGGCCGTCGAAGCTGGCGTCAACCACGGTTTCGGTCATGCGGTCGTGCAGGCAATCGGCCGCGCGCGCCAGCATGGCGTCGTCAAACGATTTGGTGCCGAGCAGGCCGCGTTCGGGGGTGATCACGTAACGCACGCCGCGTTCGATGCGGTGCACCGACGACAAGCCACAGTTGTGGGCGATGTCGGTGGCCTTGCTGGCCCACGGGGAAATGGTGCCCAGGCGGGGAATGACCAGCAGGGACAGGCTCTTGGCCGGTGCGTCGGCCGTGCTGGGCGTGCCGTAGTCCAGCAGTTGGGTCAGGTGTTGCTGCTGTTCGGCCGTCAACGCGGCGTCGGTGCTGACGAAGTGCTCGTAACGAGCGGAGATGTCGGCCACCGGCAGGCCGGCTTCCTTCAATTGCGCCAGTAGGCGATCGCGACGAAAGGAGGACAGGACGGAGGAACCAGGCAGATGCTGAACTAGGGACACGATGCGGGCGCCGTATAAGGATGGGTGCAAAAAGTGATTTTACCTGTTTAGGGGGTTTTCCCGGAGTGCTTATTCAACAAGCGTTCAAGAACCGTTCAAGAAACTTGCCAACGCCCGCTTTTCGCCATTGTTACAAAAGAATTCCGCGGACCTTGCACCCGGATGGTGCGTAGCAATATTCCGGTAAAGCCCTAGAGGCATCGCGGTTTATCCGCCGCCCCGCGGCCCTGCCCAGGCCTCGCCTGACGCAATGCAGCATGTTGTTGTCGCCCCGCACCACGGGAAAACACGAGCTATCGCGCCCCCGGGGCAACGGTAGGATGCAGCGACTCTCAATAGAAAGCGCGCCTAGCGCCCTGCCGTCGCCTCACCCCATGTCCCGTTCCGAAGCCCCCGCCGAGCCTGTCGAACCGATCATCCCTGTTGAATCCGATCCCGCCGTCCGGGTGCCGCTCGCCATTGAAGACTGGCTGGCCGTGATCCTGCTGGCGGCGCTGGCGCTGATCACGTTCGCCAACGTGCTGGTGCGCTATTTCACCGACCAGTCGTTCGCCTGGACCGAAGAAATTTCGGTATTCCTGCTGATCGTGCTGACCATGGCGGGCGGCAGCGTGGCGTTCGTGCGCAACCACCACATCCGCATCGAAATCCTGGCCGACAGCGGTTCCCCGCGCCGCCAGCGCATCATGGCGCTGATTTCCAACGGCTGCGTGCTGGCGTTCTTCCTGCTGCTGACCGTGCTGTCGGTAAAGCTCGTGTCTGACGAATACCTCTACGAAGAAACCTCGCCCGCGATCGGCGTGCCGACCTGGTGGTATTCGATCTGGCTGCCCGTGATGGCGGCCGCGATTTCGCTGCGCACGATCGGCACGATCCGCCGCATCGCCCGGGGCGCCGACACAAAATGATCGCCACCCTCTTGTTCGTTGTCTTCATCGTGCTGATGCTGATCGGCGTGCCGGTTGGCGTGGCGCTGGGTATTGGCGGCACCGTCGCCATCGTGCTGTCCAACCTGGACACGCCCTGGTATGGCCTGTTGACCGTGCCGCAGAACTTCTACGCCGGGCTGGCCAAGTACCCGCTGCTGGCGATTCCGATGTTCGTGCTGGTGGGCTCCATTTTCGACCGCTCGGGCGTGGCCAAGCGGCTGGTGGACTTTGCCATCGCCATCGTGGGCCGTGGCCCGGGCATGCTGCCGCTGGTGTCGATTGCGGTGGCCATGTTCCTGGGCGGCATCTCGGGCTCCGGCCCGGCCTGCGCGGCGGCAGTGGGCGCGGTGATGATCACGGCCATGTCGCGCGCGGGCTATCCCGGCTCGTTCTCGGCAGCGGTTGTGGCCGCCGGCGCGGCTACCGACATCCTGATCCCGCCGTCAGTGGCCTTCATCATTTACTCGGTGCTGGTGCCGGGCGCGTCCGTGCCGGCCCTGTTCGCCGCGGGCATGATCCCCGGCATTCTGGCCGGCTTCGCGCTGATCATTCCGGCCGTGTGGCTGTCGCGCAAATACAAGATGGGCGCGCTGGAAGCCCACCTGCCCCGCCCGCCTTTCTGGGCCAGCCTGCGCGAAGCGTCGTGGGGGCTGGCCGCGCCCGTGCTGATTCTGGGCGGCATGCGCATGGGCTGGTTCACGCCAACCGAGGCCGCCGTCGTCGCCGTGTTCTACGGTTTGTTCGTGGGCGGCTTCATTCACCGCACCATCAAGTTCCGCGACCTGTACAAGATTCTGCGCGAAGCCGCCGAGCTGTCCGCCGTAATCATGCTGGTGGTGACGCTGGCCGGCATCTTCGCCTGGGCCTTGTCCACGCTGAGCGTGATCGACCCGATCACCAACGCCATCGTCAATTCCGGCTTGGGCGAATGGGGCGTGCTGTCGCTGCTGATTTTGCTGCTGATGACGGTCGGCATGTTCCTGGATGGCATTTCGATCTTTCTGATTTTCGTGCCGCTGCTGATGCCGATCGCCAACGCCTACGGCTGGGACCCGGTGTGGTTCGGCGTGATCCTGACATTGAAGGTGGCGCTAGGCCAATTCACCCCGCCGCTGGCCGTGAACCTGATGGTGTCGTGCCGCATTGCGCGCGTGCCGATGGAGTCCACGGTGCGCTGGGTGGTGTGGCTGCTAGGCGCGATGTTCCTGGTGCTGGTGGCGGTGCTGGTGTTCCCGCAGCTGGCGCTGTGGTTGCCAAAAAAGCTGGGCTATTGAAGTGCAGGTTCTCAACACAACAACAGACACACTCGCAAAGAGAGGAGACATCGCATGAACTTCCGCAACCTGATCGGCGCCGCGCTGTGCGCCGCAGCCGCCGTCGGCATGACGCCGGCGCACGCGCAGAACTACAAGCCCGAATACAAGCTGTCGATTGTCGTGGGCACCACCTTCCCGTGGGGCCAGGGCGCCGAGATCTGGTCCAAGCTGGTGCGCGAGCGCACCGATGGCCGCATCAACATCAAGGTCTATCCGGGCACATCGCTGGTGCAAGGTGACCAGACGCGCGAATTCACCGCCATCCGCCAAGGCGTGATCGACATGGCCGTGGGCTCAACCATCAACTGGTCGCCGCAGGTCAAGCAGCTGAACCTGTTCTCGCTGCCCTTCCTGATGCCCGACTACGCCGCCATCGACGCGCTGGTGCAAGGCGATGTGGGCAAAGAGATGTTCAAACTGATCGAAAAGGCGGGCGTCGTGCCGCTGGCATGGGGCGAGAACGGCTACCGCCAGATCAGCAATTCCAAGCGTGAAATCAAGAAGCCCGAAGACATGAAGGGCATGAAGCTGCGCGTGGTGGGTTCGCCGCTGTACATCGACACGTTCACCGCGCTGGGCGCCAACCCCACGCAGATGAGCTGGGCCGATGCGCAGCCGGCATTGGCCAGCGGCGCGGTGGATGGCCAGGAAAACCCCCTGTCCATCTACACCGGCTCCAAGCTGTACACCGTGGGCCAGAAGTACCTGACCCTGTGGAACTACGTGGCCGACCCGCTGATCTTCGTGGTGAACCGCGAAGTGTGGAATTCGTGGTCGGAAAAAGACCGCGACATCGTGCGCCAGGCGGCATTGGATGCCGGCAAGCAGCAGATCGTGATTGCGCGCAAGGGCGTCACGCCGGAAGACCCGTCGTTGCTGAAGGAAATTGAAGGCCACGGCGTCACGGTCACGTCCTTGTCGCCGGCCGAGCACGACGCGTTCGCCAAGGTGACGCAGCCCGTTTACGACAAGTGGAAAAAGCAGATCGGCGAAGACCTGGTCAACATGGCCGAGAAGTCCATCGCCGCGCGCAAGAAGTAAACCGTACCGACTTAGCAGCAAGCCCCAGGGGAACGGCGGCGCAAGCCGCCAAACCGAGGCAGGGACGTCAGATCCCTCCCAACCAAACAGGCGCCAGCCACAAGCTGGCGCCTGTTTCCTTTTGGGGGTATGGGCCGATCAGCCCGGATAGCTGACTTCCAGAATATCCAGCTCTTCAATGCCGCCCGGCGTGCGCAGCACCACCGTGTCGCCTTCCTTCGCCTTGATCAACGCGCGCGCCACGGGGGAAATCCAGCTGATTTTCCCGGCCAAGGGTTCGGCTTCGTCCACACCCACGATGGTGACTTTGTGCTCTTCGCCGGCCTTGTCCGAATACAGCACCGTGGCGCCGAAGAACACCTGGTCGCGGTTGGGCTGGATGGCCGGGTCAACCACTTCGGCGATGTCCAGCCGTTTGGTCAAAAAGCGCATGCGGCGGTCGATTTCGCGCAGGCGCTTCTTGCCGTAAAGATAGTCGCCGTTTTCCGAGCGGTCGCCGTTGGAGGCGGCCCAGGACACCACTTGCACAACCGACGGGCGCTCGACGTTCATCAAGTGCGTGAGTTCGGCGCGCAGGCGTTCGTAGCCTTCGGGCGTCATGTAGTTCTTGGTGCCTGCCGGCAGCGCTTGGGCTTGCGGCAGATCGTCATCGTCGTCGTTGTCCGACTCTTTCACAAAGGCTTTGTTCATAGCGGCTGCGCCGCAATGGCGCGATCCCAGTCAATGGCTTGCAGGATGGGCGGCGGCGCCGCCCGCGTCAGAACCAGTCGTGCCAGACTGGCTTCAAGTCGGACGGCAGCGAGGGCAAACGGCCCAGGTCGATCCGGCTTTCCTTGGGACTGTGAAAGTCCGAACCGCGCGAGGCCAGAAAGCCGTAGCGGCGTGCAACGTCGGCGTATTGGCGGGCCTCTTCGACGGTGTGGCTGCCCGTCGTAACTTCGATGCCTTCGCCGCCCAGTTGCAGGAATTCGTCGAACAGCGCGGCGAATTGCAAGGGGGTGTATTTGTAGCGGCCCGGGTGGGCGATGACGGCGCGGCCGCCCGCGCCGCGAATCCAGCCCACCGCTTCGGCCAAGGTGGCCCATTGCATGGGCACGTGGCCGGGGCGGTCGTCGCCCAGGTGCTTGGTGAAGACGGTTTGCACATCGGGGCAGTAGCCGGCTTCGACCAGATAGCGCGCAAAGTGCGTGCGGCTGATCAGTTCAGGGTTGCCGGCGAAAGGCAGCGCGCCTTCATACGCGCCGGGCATGCCCATATCGGCCAGCCGGTCGCCGATGCGTTTGGCGCGTTCGGCGCGGCCCGAGCGCGTTTTGCGCAAGCCCTCGACCAGCGCAGTGTTGGCCGGGTCAAAGCGCAGGCCCACGATGTGCACCGTCAACCCCGCCCACGTCACCGAGATTTCCACGCCCGTGGCGAATCGCATGCCCAGGTCTTCGGCCGCCCGCGCGGCTTCGGCCAGGCCGCCCACTTCGTCGTGATCCGTCAGCGCCCAGACGTCCACGCCATTGCCGTGCGCGCGCTGCGCCACGTCGCGGGGCGCAAGCGCGCCGTCCGAAACGGTGGAATGGCAGTGGAGATCGATGTTCAAGGTGGGCGATGTCATCGGGCTATTGTAGAGAAGGCCCGGCGCGGTGGATAGCGCCGGGCTGTCCCCATAATCGCGGGGCGGACGGTCACGGCGGCATTCAGGGCAATGAATCCGGACCAATAATCAGGCCCAATAATCAGGACCACAATTCCGCGCCTGCCATGCCGGGCCGCAGATCACGCCAGCAAGAACGCCGCCACCGGTTCTACCTGCGCGTCCGCAATCAGCGTGGGGGCATGGCCCACGCCAGGCACTTCCATGGCCTGCGCGCGCGGATGCCGTTTCAGCATTTCGTCAACCGTGGCGCGCGTCAGCAAGTCGGACTTTTCGCCGCGCACGATCAGCACGGGGCAAGGCGTCGCATCATAGGACCGCCACAGAATCTGTTCGCCCGCCGCCAGTTCTTCAGGCGTTTGCGCGGCCAGCGCCTGGGCCAGCGCCAGGTCATAGTGCTTGACCCATTTGCCGCCCTGTTCCGGGTACAGGTACTGCGCCAGGTCCGCCCATTGCGCATCGGTATGCGGGCCAAAGGTCTCGGAATTGGCGCGCATGGTGGCCACCGCTTCCTCAAACGTGGCGAATTCGCCCGGCTCGCCCACATACTGGCCAATGCGCGACAAGGCGCCCGTTTCCAGGCGCGGGCCGACATCGTTCAGCACCAGCTTGTCCAATCGAATGCCCTGGCCGGGCGGCAGCATGCCCGCGTGCGGGCGCATGGCCTGCATGGCGGCCGCAAACACAGCCGCGCCCGACAGCGCCATTCCGATCAGCCCGCCCATCGAAGTGCCCACCCACGCCAGCCGGCCCGGCTGCAACCGTGCAATCAACGTGACCATGTCGGACACGTACTGCGGCACCGTGTAGAACACCGGGTTCGCCAGCCAGTCTGACCGGCCGCGCCCCACTACATCGGGGCAAACCACCCGGTATTCGCCGGCCAGCCGGCGGGCCAGCACATCGAAATCCCGGCCGCTGCGGGTCAGGCCATGCACGCAGAGCAGCACCCGGTCGTTGGCGGGGTCGCCCCATTCCCAGTAGGCCATCCGGTGCAAACCGGCCGGGCTGGCGCAAGTGACGAAGTCCAATCGGGGCTGCTGGGTGGCGTCCACCATCTATACACTCCACAAACCGGCGCACGCCAAGACGGCGGCACAACAGGGCGGACTAGTGTAATCGCGCTACCCGCACATGCACATGAATGGGGCGGGCAGGCCTGCGCAATGTCGGCCGCGCGCCGCACTGCTTGCCCGTGCTGGACACTGCGCCCGCGCCTCGCTACGATCACCCCATTCTCTTCGGCGCCCCCGGCAGGAAATTGCATTTTTCTATCGCGCCGATCCATTCATTAAATTGGAATCGGCCGCCGCTTAGGGCGAGAGTTATGAGCTTCAGGCATTGCCAGATCAGTCATCCCAAAATTGATATGGAGTCCGTATGCAGCAAAGCAGTCCTGCCTCTCCGCTGACCACCCCCGACCGTTCCCCCCCCGCGGTCAGCCCCCCTCCCCCCGAACCTCCCAAAGTGCTCCAGGATGTGCTGTCGCGCGCCGACGTGCAGATCAACGGCTCGCGCCCGTGGGACATCCAGGTGCATGACAAGCACATGTACGAACGCGTGTTCGCCAGCTGGTCGCTGGGGCTGGGCGAATCGTATATGGATGGGGAATGGGATTGCGAGCGGCTGGACGAATTGTTCACGCGGCTCTTGCGCGCCGACATGGGTTCGGCCGCGCTGGGCGTGGCGCGTATCAAGCTGATTGCCGAGCACCTGCGCCACAAGCTATTCAACCTGCAATCCAAGGGCCGCGCCTTTGAAGTGGGCGAACAGCATTACGACGCGGGCAACGACGTGTTCGAAGCCATGCTCGACAGCCGCATGATCTATTCGTGCGCGTACTGGGAAAACGCCCAGACGCTGGAAGACGCGCAACTGGCCAAGCTGGACATGATCTGCCGCAAGCTGCAACTCAAACCCGGCGAGACGCTGCTGGACATCGGTTGCGGCTGGGGCGGGCTGGCCAAGTTTGCCGCGGAAAATTACGGCGTTACGGTCACCGGCGTAACGGTATCGAAAGAGCAATTGGCGTTGGCGCAAGAACGCGTCAAAGGCCTGCCCGTGACGCTGCTCCTGCAAGACTACCGCGACCTGCAAGGCAGTTTCGACAAGGTCGTGTCGGTGGGCATGTTCGAACACGTCGGCCCCAAAAACTACGACACGTACTTCAGCAACGTGCAGCGCCTGATGGCGACAGACGGCGTGTTCCTGCTGCACACCATCGGCATCGCGGCCACCAGCCAAAGCACCGACCCGTGGATCGACCGCTACGTGTTCCCCAACGGCAAGCTGCCATCCGCGCGCGAAATCGCCACCGCCGTTGAACACCGCTTCATCATCGAAGACTGGCACAACTTCGGCGCCGACTACGACCGCACGCTGATGGCCTGGTGGGACAACTTCGAGCGCGCGTGGCCCACGCTGCAAGCGCGGTATGGCGTGCGCTTTTACCGCATGTGGAAATACTATCTGATGTGTTGCGCGGGCTTCTTCCGGTCGCGCGAGGGCCAGCTCTGGCAAGTGATGCTGACCCACCCGCAACGTCAGGAGACGTACCGCTCGTTGCGTTAAACGCGTCAGGCCGGCATGGCGTCCTGACGGATCATGTCGGCCGCGCGCTCCGCAATCATGATGGTGGGTGAATTCGTATTGCCGGACGTGATCAGTGGCATCACCGACGCGTCCGCAATACGCAAGCCTTCCAGCCCAAACACCCGCAGGCGCGAATCCACCACGGCGCCGCTGTCGGCGCTCTTGCCCATCGCGCAAGTGCCGACCGGATGGAAGATTGTCGTGCCGATCTTGCCAGCGGCTTCGCGCAGCTGCGCATCCGTTTGATAGTCCGGGCCGGGCAGCCATTCCTGCGGCTGATAGCGCTGCAAGGCGGGCGCGGCGGTAATGCGCCGCACCAGCCGGATGGAATCGGCCGCCACTTGAATGTCGGCTTCCGTGCTCAGGTAGTTCGCCGCGATGACGGGCGCACTGGCCTCGCCCGCCTGCACCGGCCCCTGCGCATGCACGCTGCCGCGCGACGTCGGCCGCAGGTTGCAGACGCTGGCCGTGAACGCATCGAAGCCGTGCAAGGGTTCGCCAAACGCGCCCAGCGACAGCGGCTGCACATGGAATTCCACGTTGGCGCGCGTTTGCCCCGGGTCCGACTTCGCAAACGCCCCCAGCTGTGATGGCGCCATGCTCATCGGGCCGCTGCGCTTCATCAAATATTCCAGGCCGATGCCCGCCTTGCCCCACCACGACGCCGTGATGCGGTTCAGCGTCTTCACGCCATTGACCTTGATGATGACGCGCAGTTGCAGATGGTCTTGCAGGTTTTCGCCCACGCCGGGCAAGGCATGGCGCAGCGCGATACCGCTTTCGCGCAGCCGCGCGGGTTCGCCGATGCCCGACAGTTCCAGCAGATGCGGCGTGTTCACCGCCCCCGCCGCCAGCACCACTTCGCGCCGCGCGCGCACGGTCTGGCTTTTACCATCGCGCCGCAGTTGCACACCCACGCAACGCTTTCCTTCCAGCATCAGCTGCTCTACATGCGCGCCCGTCATCACATGCAGGTTCGGGCGTTTTTGCACGGGGCGCAGAAACGCCTTCGACGTGTTCCACCGCCAGCCGCGCCGCTGGTTCACTTCGAAGTAGCCGCTGCCAAAGTTGTCGCCCCGGTTGAAGTCCTGCACGCGCGGAATGCCTTCCTGTTCGGCTGCGCTGGCAAAGGCTTCCAGAATGTCCCAGCGCAAGCGCTGCGCTTCCACGCGCCATTCGCCGCCCGAGCCATGGAATTCGTCGGCGCCGCGGTGATAGTCTTCGCTGCGCTTGAACACGGGCAGCACCTGGTCCCAGCTCCAGGCGGGGTCGCCGGACAGCGCCGCCCAATCTTCATAGTCTTCACGCTGGCCGCGCATGTAGATCATGCCGTTGATGGACGAGCAGCCGCCCAGCACGCGGCCGCGCGGATAGATCAGCGAACGCCCGCCTAGCCCCGGTTCCTTCACCGTGCGGTACATCCAGTCGGTGCGCGGGTTGCCGATGCAGTACAGATAGCCCACCGGAATATGAATCCAGTGGTAGTTGTCGCGCCCGCCCGCCTCCAGCAGCAGCACCCGCGTGTCCGGGTCCTGGCTCAGCCGGTTGGCCAGCACGCAGCCGGCCGAGCCTGCGCCGACGATGATGATGTCGTATGTCTCCATAAGCTCTTCTTATCTGGTTTTATCCGGTAGCCCGCCATTGAAGGCCGCCGTCACGATGAGCCGACCCGGCTGCGTCGCGTGCGCGCGCGCCGGGCATCTGGCAAGACTCTGGCGCAGCGGCCCGCAACTGTCCAATGAAATGTTGAAAACCGGTTTATAAGCATCTTTAATAATGCTCATCCCCCGATTCCGGACATCGCCATGGACCTGAAGCACATCCGCACCTTTGCCGCCGTGGCGCGTGAAGGCAATCTGACGCGCGCGGCCGAGCATCTGCACCTGACCCAGCCGGCGCTCAGCCTGCAACTGAAGAACTTTCAGGAATCGCTGGACCTGACCCTGTTCGCGCGCACCGCGCAGGGCCTGGCGCCCAACGCCGATGGCCGGGCGCTGCTGCCGTCGGCGCTGCGCATCCTGGACGCGCTGGACGACTTTCAGCGCGCCATCGGCGCCCTGCGCGACACGGTACAAGGCGAATTGCGTATCGGCACCATCCTGGACCCGGAATTCTTGCGGCTGGGCGCGACCCTGCAATACCTGGTCGAGCACTACCCGAAGATCCGCCCCACGCTGCGCCACGGCATGTCTGGCTCAGTGGGCCGGCAGGTGCGGGCCGGGGAACTGGATGTAGGCTTCTTTCTGGGGCCGGCAAGGACCTCCGGCGGGGCAGGGCTGGACGCGCTGCCGCTGGCGGCGTTTACCTATTACGTGGTGGCGCCCAAGGGCTGGGGCGCGCAGGTGGCCGGACGCGGCTGGGCGGAAATTGCCGCGCTGCCGTGGATCTGGACCCCGCCAGATTCCGTGCACCACCGCCTGCTGACGGACAAGTTCGATACGCTGGGCATCGCGCCCAACGCGGTGGCGGAGGTGGATCAGGAAGCGTCAATGCTCGACCTGGTGCGGTCAGGTGTCGGGCTGTCGCTGGTGCGGGACTCCATCGCGCTGCGTGAGTCGCAGGCCAATGGCTTGCTGCTGATCAAGGGGCTGTCGATTCAGGCCGAGCTGTCGTTCATCACGCAGACGCCGCGCCGCACCGACCCGCTGGTGGCGGCGGCGTTTGCGGCGGTCGAGGCGGCGTTTGGATAAGCGGCCGAAGCCGCACGAATCGCGGGGCCGAATCGCAACACTGAATCGCCGCACCGAATCGCAGCACTGAACCTCGCCTGCCCCCCCTGCTCCCGCTCCGGCTCCTGCCCCCAAACCTATCCCCCGCTCTTACACCGCGGCCGACGTCGAACCGCCCGCCCGCAATGAGGCGGCCTCTTCTGCCGTGAACGCGCGCGTCGCCAAGGCTTCAGGCGCGGGATGCGTGGCCAGCTCACGCAGCGCCGGCACGGGTTGCGCGAGCTTGGTCAGATCGGGGCGCGGACGGCGCAAGGCGTCGCTGGCCGCAAACGCCTGCTCCATCGCATGGCCGCAGGCCAGCACGCGCGCATCGCCCCGATGCGGGCCGATGACTTGCAGGCCGAATGGCATGCCGCGTTCGTCCACGCCGCAAGGCAAGGACAGCGCCGGGTTGGCCACCAGCGTCACCACGTAGGTCAGACCCAGCCAGTGGTAGTAATTGCGCGCAGGCTTGCCTTCGATGGTCTGCGCATACAGCTCCGACCACGGAAACGGCGACACCGGCGTCACCGGCGACAGCACCAGATCGTAATCGCGGTACAGCGCCTGGAAACGGCGGAACAGGCGCGTCTGCTCCAGATGGCTCCACGCGCGATCGGCCAGCGTCATGTTGGCGCCGATCTCGTAATTGGCGCGCACGTTGGGGCCGAGCAGGCTGGGATCTTTTTCGTACGTGTCGCGAAACGCGGCGACAAAGCTCTCGGCGCGCACCACGTCAAAGCAGCGGTCGGCCTCGCCCATGTCTATCGATACCGGATCGCAGCTGCGGAACAAATGCCGCATGGCCTCGATCTTGGCGCGGAAGGTGCGGCGGATGTCGTCGTCCACCGGGCACACGCCGAAGTCTTCGGTATACGCTACGCGCAACGATCCCAAGTCCACCCGGCCCGGCACCGCGTACAACGCGCCGTCATCGGAATACGACAAGGGGTCCAAGGGATCAATGGCGACGGTGGGCGCCATTTGCAGGCAGGCATCTTCGACGCTGCGGCCCATGGGGCCGACGACGGAAATCGGCGTCCAGCCCAGCTGGCGGCGGTCAACGGGAATCAAGCCCGGAGAGGGCCGAAAGCCCACCACGCCGCACTTGGCGGCGGGGATGCGCAGCGACCCGCCGGTGTCTGACCCGGTGCACAAGGGCAGCATATCGGTGGCCAGCGCGGCGGCCGAACCGCCGGATGAGCCGCCCGCGTTCAACATGGGGTTGAAGGGGTTGCCTGTCGCGCCCCAGACGGGATTGCGGGAATTGGCGCCCGCGCCCATTTCCGGCACGTTGGTCTTGCCCACCACAATGGCGCCGGCCGCCCGCAAGCGCGCCACCAGGATGTTGTCGGCTACCGGCACGTTTTCGCGGAAGTTGGGCGACCCGTAAGTGCTCAGCAAGCCGCCCGTGTCTTCCAGGTCTTTCACGCCCAAGGGCAAGCCGTGCAGCGCGCCCAGCGCATCGCCGCGCATCACGGCCGCTTCGGCGCGCCGCGCTTCGTCGCGGGCGCGGTCAAAGCACGTGGCCGTCACGGCGTTAATCGCCGGGTTCACCGCCTGGATGCGGGCGATGCAGGCATCCAGCAGCTCCACTGGCGACAGGCTGCGGGCGCCGATGCGCCGTCGCAATTCAACCGCGGATAGCGACAGCAGATCGTTGGAATGGCTCATGCAAAATTCCTTGTCAGTCTGGAAAACAGCGCGGGGACGGCCGTCACCGCCCCCCCCCGGGTTGATGCGCGAAATACGCGGCGCGGCGTGCATTTCGCGTGCACGCCTTTAGCGGCGCGCGGGCAGGCTTACTGTGCCTTGATCCCCGCCCGTTTGGCAATCTGCGCGAAGCGCGGCGTTTCTTCCGCGATGATGCGCGCCACGCCCGCGCCGTCCATCGGCGTGGGTTCAAAACCGCTGGCGCGCAACTGGGCCTGGGTGTCGGGGTCTTGCAAGGTCTTGGCGATGGCGGTGTTCAGTGTGGCGACCACATCGGCCGGCACGCGTTTGGGCGCGAACACGGCAATCCAGGTGTCCATGCTGACGTCCGGGTAGCCGGCCTCGGCGACGGTCGGCACGTCCGGCAGGAAGCCGGAGCGCTGCGGCGTAGTCACGGCAATGGCCTTGACCTTGCCCGATTTGATCTGCGGCATGGCCGACACCACGGTATCGAACAGAACCGGAATCTGGCCGCCGATCAAGTCCGTCATGGCCGGCGAACTGCCCTTGTACGGAATGTGCGTCATGCGCGTGCCGGCGGCTTCCTGGAACATCTCGCCCGCAAAGTGCGACACGGTGCCGATGCCGAACGAGCCATACGAAAACTTGTCGCCCTGCTTGCGGGCGGCGTCGACCAGGCCCTTCACATCTGAATACGGCGTCTGCGGATTCGCGACAATGATCAGCGCCGCGCGCCCCACCATGCCCACCGGCTGGAAGTCTTGCGACGGGCTATACGGCAGCTTGTCGTACACGGCCGGGTTCACCGTGAACGTCGTGCCCGAACTGAGCAGCAGCGTGTAGCCGTCGGGTTCGGCCTTGGCCACCGTCTGCGCGCCCAGAATCGTGCCTGCGCCCGCCTTGTTCTCGACGATGATGGACTGCCCCAGCTCTTGCCCCATGCGCTTGGCGATGATGCGGCCCAGCACGTCGCCCGCGCCGCCCGGCGGAAAAGGCACGATCAGCTGGATCGGCCGTTGCGGATACCCGGCGGCCTGCACAGCCCCGGCGCTGGCGGCCAAAACGATGGCGGCGCACGCCACGGCAAACTTCCTGCGTTGCATGAACATGGTTATTTTCCCCTTGTTGTTCAATTGGTCTGAGCAGAAGTCACAGCAAATAATGCGTTGAAAGCCTGGGGCTTAGGCCTAAGCCTGGGCCGCCGGCGTCTTGCGCAGCCGCATGGGCGACAGCAACGACGGGGCCACGCCTTCATCGATCAGCGCGTCCGGCAGCGGCTGCCCGGTCAAGAGCGCGGCCGCCATCGCCGACACGCCCGCGGCCGACTGAATGCCATAGCCGCCCTGCGCCGCCAGCCAGAAAAAACCCGGCGCGGTGGCGTCAAAGCCCACCACCAGATCGCCATCCGGCACAAACGAACGCAGCCCGGCCCACACGTGGGCGGGCCGGCGGATCGTCAGCGTGGTGGCGGCTTCGATGTGATAGATGCCGGTGGCCACGTCCAGCTCTTCGGCCACGACATCGTGCGCGTCGACCGGGTCGGCGTTGGCGGGCGAACCCAGCAACTGGCCCGCATCCGGCTTGAAATAGAAACTTTCGTCGATGCCCACCACGGCCGGCCACGCCGTGCAGTCCACGCCTTCGGGCGCGGTGAACGTGAAGGCGCTGCGGCGGCACGGCTGCAAGCCCACCGGCGCCACGCCGCAGCGCTTGGCCAGTTCATCGGCCCAGGCGCCCGCGGCGTTGACGACGACGCCGGCGTCCAGATGCGTGCCGTCCGTCAAGGTCAGCGCCCACCGGCCGTCGCCCTGCCGCGCGCCCGACGCGACTTCGGCGTGGCAATGCAGCACCGCGCCATGACGGCGCGCACCCGCCAGAAAGCCCTGGTGCAGCGCATGCACGTCCAGGTCGCGCGCATCGGGTTCAAACATCGCGCCGCCCGCCACGGCCTCGGGCCGCAGGCACGGCACGCGCGCCAACGCGTCATCGCCATCCAGCAATTCCACATTGCCGGCCAGCGCCCGCGCGGCCTCGAAACTGTGGATGAGCGTGTCGCGCTGCGCTTGGCTGGCGATATACAGGCAGCCGCGATCCTGAAGAATCGGGTGTTCGGAAAAGCCCGCCGGCGGCTGTTCGTAGAACGCGCGGCTGGCGCGCGTCAGCGCCTGGATCTGCGGCGTGCCATAGGTTTCCATGAACATCGCGGCGGAACGGCCCGTGGAGTGATAGCCCGGTTGCGGCTCACGCTCCAGCAACAGCACCCGTCGCTGCACCCGGGGCGGCGCACCGGACGGCCCCTCGGTTTCCGCCGCCAGCCGGTAGGCCAGCGACGCGCCGGCAATGCCGGCCCCCACGATGACAACATCAAACTGCTGCGTGCTCATGATGCCCTTCGGAATTCTCGGATATGAGAATTCTCGGATATGACAAAATACCCGTCAACCAAAAAGGCCAGCGAAAAACACGCTAGCCCGTGCCGCTAAGGGAAAGCACCGATATGGCCCCCGTTCGCCCGCCCTCGCCCGCCGCTGACATCCTGGCCGACCGCAGCAGCCTGGGCGTGCGCCTGCGCGCGCTGCGCAAATCGCGCTCGATGACCTTGAAGGAGCTGTCGGCGCTGACCGGCGTGGCGCTGTCCACCTTATCGAAGATGGAATTGGGCCAGGTGTCGATCAGCTATGCGAAATTCGCCGCCGTGGCCCGCGCGCTGGACGTGGACATCGCGGAACTGTTCGGCCCCGTCGAACACGCAGCCCCCGGCGACGCCCCGCCCACCGCCTTGCGCTGCACGCTGGCCGACGCCCCCGGCTACCTGACGGGCACCTACGACTACAAACTGCTGGCCGGCCAATACCCCCGCCGCAGCATGACGCCCATGTACGGCCGCATCCTGGCCCGCGATGCGTCCGAGTTCGAGGACTACATGCGCCATGCCGGCCAGGAATTCCTGATGGTGCTGGAAGGCGAAATCGAGCTCCGCTTCGAGAACGGCGAATCGATGCGGCTGGCCAAACACGACACGGCCTACTTCGACAGCGGCGTGGGGCATATCTATTTGTCCTGTAGCGCCGCCCCTGCCGAAATCATGGTCGTGATGACGGGCGGGCACGACGGGTAACGCGGCAGGCACGGGGTTTGCTGACCCTGCGGATCATCCCCCGCAGGCAGACGCCGATGACCGCATCCAAGCCCGACATCCGCAAGGGGCAATATTCCGGCCCGCTTTCGCGCAACACCTTCACGCTGCGCTTCATGCGCCGCTTTTACGACCCCGCGTTCAACGCTGAAAAAGAAGCGCTGGAACGGCTGGAGGCCATTGCGTGGGATGCCTATCAAGACGGCCGCAAGGCGCCCATCACCGAGAAAGCCGGCGCGGCTTACGCCGACCCAAGCTATGACTTGTCCGTGGAATGGAAAGACGCGCACGATCGCCTGGAGCAGGCCGCGTACATCCAGCGCGACCCCGGCACCCGTTCGCGTGTGCTGATCGTCATCGGGTCCGCCCGCAACGACGGTACCTGTCCGGGCGAAGTCTCAAAAAGCTGGCGGCTGGCGGGGCTGCTGCAAGCCGAAGTGGAAAACGCGGGCCTGCAAGCCGACATGCTCGACCTGAGCCGGCTCACCTCCGAATATCAGTACCAGATCCATGCCTGCAAAGGCTGCGTGTCTTCAGCCATGCCGCTGTGCCATTGGCCGTGCAGCTGTTACCCCAACCATTCGCTGGGGCAAGACAACGACGCCATGAACGAGATCTACGAACAGTGGGTGGCGGCGCACGGCGTGATGCTGGTGGCGCCCACGTATTGGTATCAATCGCCCAGCCCGTTAAAGCTGATGATCGACCGCCTGGTATGCGCCGATGGCGGCAACCCTGATCCCACGACCACGTCCGGCAAAAACGTGGAAAAGGCCAAGCAGCTTGAACTGGCCGGCTGGCCCTACCCCAAGCACCTTGCCGGCCGCGCTTACGGCGTGGTGGTGCACGGGGATGTCGCGGGCATAGAAGTCCAGCGGCGCGCGCTTTGCGACTGGCTGGACTGGATGGGGTTGGTTGACGCCGGGGCGATGGCGAGGCTGGATCGCTACATCGGCTACTACGAGCCCTACGCCACCAGCCACGCCGATCTGGACCACGATCAGGCCGTGCAGGAAGAGGTGCGCAACGTGGCGCGCGCCATGATCAATTGCCTGCCCCGCTTGCGCTCGGGCGAGCTGGCGCCAGCGGACAAAGGCCTGCGCAGCCCCCGGCCGAAATAGGAGGCGTCCATGTCGAAGCCCCATGCGCAGAACGCAAAACTTGAGCAGACGCCGCCTGCCCAGTCGCACGCCATCACGCGCTTCTTCGACCACTTTGCCGCGCGCGTCACCAAATGGGCGGGGTCGCCGACGGCGTTTGGCGCCGCGCTCATCGCGGTATTGATATGGGCTGCCACCGGCCCGGCCTTTGCGTATTCCGAAACCTGGCAACTGGTCATCAACACGGGCACCACCATCGTGACGTTCCTGATGGTGTTTCTGATCCAGCAAAACCAGAACAAGGATGCCCGCGCCCTGCACCTGAAGCTGGACGACTTGCTGATCGCGCTCAAAGGCGCCGATGAAGGGCTGGTTGACGCCGAGCAACTGGATGAAGACAAGCTGCTGGCGTTGGCCGCGGCCTGCACCGCGCGGGCGCGGGCCCAAGCCCGCAGCGACCGGAACAAGGGACGAAAGCCGACATCAATCAAAGGCGCAAAGAAAACCGTGCGTGGCAGCCTGCGGGTGCGGCGGCAAGTGATGCGCGTGGGCAAGACGGCCACCCCCTAGCCGCCCGCCCACATCGCATCAATCAGAATTCTGCGGTCACCGACAACAGCACGGTCAACGGAGCGCCCACGGTCAGGCCGGGCAAAAAAGGCATATCCCATTCCGCCGCGGCAATGAACTGGCATTGCGGCGCGGCGCGCGCGCGCGCTTGCCGCGAGCCGGCGCAGACCCAAAGCGGTGCGGCAACGCACAACGCCTTGCACCAGTTTGGCGCGCAAGCCTGATGCCGCGCCATGCCCAGGCCATATCGCGCCCCGGCACACGCCGCCTGCCGATCGCCCGTTCCCCTATGAGCCGCGCGTTTAAACGTGCTGCCGTCATCGGGCACCAGCCCCGTTGGCATGGTCTTTGCTTAAAGGTTCATGCAGGCCGCAAGGCCGCACCACAACTTGAGCAGTACCGGCAAAGGCGCCCCGACCAACAGGTCCAGGGCGCCTTTTGTCTTTTGATTCACATTCAGCGCTTGGGGATATTCATGAAAGCAGCGGCCTCTCCCGATTCCTTGCAGACGCTCGTCGTCATCGGCAACGGCATGGTGGGACACCATTGCGTCGAGCAACTGATCGCGCGCGGCGCACTCGAGCGCTATCGCATTCACGTCTACGGCGAAGAGACGCGGCGCGCTTATGACCGTGTGCACCTGTCTGAATACCTGAACGGCCGCGACGCGGAATCGATGGCGATGTGCGACACGGCCTTCTATGAACAAGACGGGCTGCACCTGCACCTGGGGGAACCCGTGCTTGAGATCGACCGCTACACGCAGGAAGTCGTCACGCAGAGCGGCCGCCAGGCCTACGACAAGCTGGTGCTGGCCACCGGGTCGTATCCCTTCGTGCCGCCCATTGCGGGCGCGGAAGGCGCGTCGCGGCTGGTGTATCGCAGCATCGACGACCTGGACCTGATCCGCGAGGCCGCGCGCGGTGCGCGGCGCGGCGTGGTGGTGGGCGGCGGCCTGCTGGGGCTGGAAGCGGCCAACGCGCTGAAGTCATTGAACCTGGAAGCGCACGTGGTGGAATTCGCGCCGCGCCTGATGCCGGTGCAGCTGGATGAGGCGGGCGGCGCGGCGCTCAAGGCGCGGATCGAAGCCTTGGGGGTGGGCGTGCATGTGTCGCGCGCCACGCAAGACATCAAGCCGGGCACACGCTACCGCTACCGCATGCGCTTTGCCGAAGGCGAGCCGCTGGAAACCGATTTGATCGTGTTTTCGGCCGGCATCCGCCCGCACGTGACGCTGGCGCGCAAAGCCGGGCTGACCTTGGCCGAACGCGGCGGCGTGGCCATTGATGACCGCTGCCTGACCAGCGATGAACGCATCTACGCCATCGGCGAATGCGCGGCCTGGAACGGCACGGTGTTCGGGCTGGTGGCGCCAGGCTATCAGATGGCGCGCATCGTCGCGGCCGACTTGTGCGGCGCGGACGAAGCGCCCTTCACCGGCGCCGACATGTCCACCAAGCTGAAGCTGCTGGGCGTGGACGTGGGCTCCATTGGCGACGCGCATGGCGCAACGCCAGGCGCACGCAGCTATCGCTACATCGACGAAGCCGGTTCCAGCTACCGCCGCCTGGTGGTGTCCGAAGACGGCAAACGCGTGCTGGGCGCGGTGCTGGTGGGCGACAACCGCTACTACGACACCCTGCTGCAATACGCGCAGAATGGCATCGCGCCGCCCGCCGACCCCGCCAGCCTGATCCTGCCGCTGGGCAAGGCCGCGCCCGCACTCGGCGTGGACGCGCTGCCCGCCACCGCCACGATCTGTTCCTGTCACAACGTCAGCAAAGGCGCGGTCAGCGCGGCCATTGATGGCGGCTGCACCGACTTGGGCAGCGTCAAGCAATGCACGAAAGCGGCCTCGGGCTGCGGCGGGTGCGCCGCGTTGCTCAAGCAGGTGGTCGAACACGAACTGGCCAGCCGCGGCGTGGAAGTCGACAAAAGCCTGTGCGAGCACTTTGCCTACACGCGCCAGGAGCTCTACGCGATGGTGCGCGTGGGCGGCATCGAAACGTTCGACGAATTGCTGGCCCGCCATGGCAAGGGCCACGTCGGTTGCGACATCTGCAAGCCGGCCGTGGGCTCGATTCTGGCGTCGTGCTGGAACCGCCCCATTCAAGACCCGCATCTGGTGCCGCTGCAAGACACCAACGACACATTCATGGCGAACATGCAGAAGAACGGCACGTACTCGGTGGTGCCGCGCATACCCGCTGGCGAGATCACGCCCGATGGGCTGATCGCCATCGGCGCGGTGGCCAAGAAGTACCAGCTGTACACGAAGATCACGGGCGGCCAGCGCATCGACCTGTTCGGCGCGCAGCTGCATGAATTGCCCGACATCTGGGCTGAACTGATCGCGGCCGGTTTCGAAACGGGCCATGCCTACGGCAAGTCCACGCGCACCGTGAAGTCGTGCGTGGGCAGCACGTGGTGCCGCTACGGCGTGCAAGACAGCGTGCGCATGGCGCTAGACATCGAGCACCGCTACAAGGGCCTGCGCGCGCCGCACAAGCTGAAGTTCGCGGTGTCGGGCTGCACGCGCGAATGCGCCGAAGCGCAGAGCAAGGACATCGGCGTCATCGCCACCGAAAACGGCTGGAACCTGTACGTGTGCGGCAACGGCGGCATGCGCCCGCGCCACGCCGAGCTGTTCGCCACCGACCTGGATGACGCCACGCTCATCCGCAGCATCGACCGCGTGCTGATGTTCTACATCCGCACCGCCGACAAGTTGCAACGCACATCCGTCTGGCGCGAATCGCTGGAAGGCGGGCTGGACTATTTGAAAGACGTGGTGCTGAACGACAGCCTGGGCCTGTGCGCCGAACTGGACGCGCAGATGCAGCTGGTAGTGGACCGCTACGAATGCGAATGGGCCAACGCCATCGCCGACCCGGAAAAGCTCAAGCGCTTTCGCACCTTCGTCAACGAGCGCGGCGGCGACCCCGACATCCAATTCGTGCAAGAACGCGGCCAACCCCGGCCCGCCCCGGCTCGTGCCGCGCGCGTCATTCCCATTGCCGAGGAGATCGTCTGATGGCTGCCACACAACCTGCCCCGAACGCCGCATTGAACGCCGCGTTGAACCCCGCATTGAACGCCGCATTGAACTCTGCATTGAACCCCGCATTGCCCCCGGCTTCCGCCCCCGTCTGGCGCGCCGTCTGCACCCGCCAGGACCTGGTCGCCGGCTCTGGCGTCGTCGCGCTGCTGGACGGGCAGCAGATTGCGCTGTTCTACCTGCCTGACGCCGACGGCGCGCCCTTGTACGCCATCGACAACCGCGACCCGAAATCCGGCGCCAACGTCATCGGGCGCGGTCTCATCGGCCAGTTGGGCGGCGACCTGATCGTGGTCTCGCCGCTATACAAGCAGCACTTCCGTCTGGCCGACGGCACCTGCGTGCAATACCCCGAACAACGCCTGCGCACCTGGCAGGCGCGCTTTAACGGCGACGCCGTCGAAGTCGCCTAAGCGCCACGCCCCCCTTACCTACAACGCAATAGGGAATCATCATGTCCTACCTGGTACCTTCCGAATTCGTCACCAAAATGGTGGACGCGGGCGAGTCGAAAATCTACATGGCGACCCGCGACGTCCTGATCCGCGCCTTCATGGCCGGCGCCATTTTGGCGATTGCCGCCGTGTTCGCCGTGACGGTCACGGTGCAAACCGAGTCGCCCATTCTGGGCGCGGCCCTCTTTCCCGTGGGCTTTTGCATCCTGTACCTGATGGGATTCGACCTGCTGACCGGCGTGTTCGTGCTGACGCCGCTTGCGCTCTTTGACAAGCGGCCCGGCGTCACCGTGAAAGCCATCCTGAAGCATTGGGGGTTTGTCTTCATCGGCAACTTCGCCGGTGCGCTGACGGTGGCGGTGCTGATGGCCATCGTGTTCACCTACGGCTTTTCCGTGCCGCCCAACAAGGTCGGCCAAGTCATTTCGCACATCGGCGAAAACCGCACGCTGGGCTACAAGGAATACGGCGCGGGCGGCATGCTGACCATCTTCATTCGCGGCGTGCTGTGCAACTGGATGGTGTCGCTGGGGGTGGTCGGCGCGATGATCTCGACGTCGGTCAGCGGCAAGGTCATCGCCATGTGGATGCCAGTGATGCTGTTCTTCGCGATGGGCTTCGAGCATTCCATCGTCAACATGTTCCTGTTCCCGTCGGCGATGATCATGGGCGGCAACTTCTCGATCATGGACTACATGATCTGGAACGAAATCCCGGTGGTGCTGGGCAACCTGATCGGCGGCATCTCGCTGACCGGCCTGACGCTCTACACGACCCACATGAAGACCGCGCCCAAGCGCCGCTTCAACTGATCCCGCCAGGACGCACGCCGTGATGGACCGCCCCGCCCCCGGCGCCGCCGCCTGCTTGCAGGTGGCGGTGGGCCAGCACACCGAGCCGGGGCGCAAACTGGTCAACCAGGACTTTCACGGCCTGTGCGTGCCGGCCGAACCGCTGCTGGGCGCCAAGGGCATCGCCATCGCGCTGGCCGACGGCATCAGCAGCAGCCAGGTCAGCCACATCGCCAGCGAAACCGCCGTGGCCAGCTTCCTGGAAGACTATTACTGCACGCCCGAAACGTGGTCGGTGAAGAAGTCGGCGCACAAGGTGCTAAGCGCCACCAACGGCTGGCTGCATGCGCAAACCCGCCAGCGCCATCACCCTGACCAGCCGCGCGATGCCGACCGCGGCTACGTCTGCACGCTGACCGTGATGGTGCTGAAGGCCACCACGGCGCACATCCTGCACATTGGCGATGCGCGCATCTACCGGCTGCGCGGCGGCGCAATGGAGCCCCTGACCGACGACCATCGCGTGTGGATCTCGCAAGACAACAGCTATCTGGCGCGCGCGCTGGGTTTAGCGCCGCACTTGGAAATCGACTATCACACCCAGCCGCTGGAGCTGGGCGACGTCTTCCTGCTGGCGACCGATGGCGTGTACGAACACATCCATGCGCATGACGTCGCGCACGCCATTGCGTTGCATCCCGACGCGCTGGACGATGCGGCGCGCGCGCTGGTCCAACTGGCGTTCGAACGCGGCAGCGACGACAACCTGACCGTGCAGCTGGTGCGCATCGATGCCCTGCCCCCACGCCGCGCCGACGAAATCGCGCGCTACAGCCTGAACCTGCCCTGCCCGCCGTTGCTGGCGGCCGGCATGGAATTCGAAGGCTTCCGCATTCAGGACGAGCTGCGCGCCAGCCATCGCAGCCATGTCTACCTGGCCCGCGACATCGCCAGCGGCGACGCCGTGGTCATCAAGATTCCGTCTTTGGACTTGCGGCATGACCCGGCGTATCTGGAACGGCTGATGACCGAAGAGTGGATCGCCCGCCGCATCGACAGCCGCCACGTGGTGCGCGCGTGGCCGATGCCGCGTGCGCGCCGCTACCTGTACACGGTCAGCGAGTGCATTGCGGGACGCACGCTGACGCAATGGATGGCCGACCACCCCCGCCCCACGCTGGAGCATGCGGTGGCGCTGATCGAACAGATTGCGCGCGGCCTGCAAGCGTTTCACCGGTTGGAGATCGTGCACAACGATTTGCGGCCCGACAACATTTTGGTGGGCGACGACGGCAAGGCCACGATCATCGACCTGGGCTCCACGCAAGCGGCGGGCCTTCTGGACCGCAGCGCGCACGATGACGACGCGCCCCCGATGCTGGGCACCGCGCAATACGCCGCGCCCGAGCTGTTTCTGGGGGAAGCCGGCACGGCGCGGTCTGACTTGTATTCGTTGGCCGCCATGCTCTACCAGATGCTGTCCGGCCGTTTGCCCTATGGCGCCGACGTGGCGCGTGCGCGCAGCCGGGCCGCGCAGTTGCGCTTGAACTATGTGTCGGTGCTGGACCGCGAGCGCGAACTGCCCGCCTGGATCGACGGCGTGCTAAGCCGCGCCCTGCATCCCGACCCGGCCAAGCGCACGCCCGAGCTATCGGAGTTCACCCATGCGCTGCGCCACCCGCCGGCGTCCGCCGCCCACCAGGCGCGCCTGCCGCTGCTGGAACGCAATCCGCTCGCTTTCTGGAAAGGCCTGTGCGTGGCGCAGCTGATTGTCATCCTTATCCTTTTTCTTGATCGTTGAATCCAGGAGCCCTCTGATGAACACTTCCGTCTGGTTGATTGGCGCCGGCCCCGGCGACCCGGAATTGCTGACCCTCAAAGCCGTGCGTGCATTGGGATTGGCCGACGTCGTGCTGGTGGATGATCTGGTCAACCCGCAGGTGCTGGACTACTGCGCGCAAGCCCGGTTGGTCCATGTCGGCAAGCGCGGCGGCTGCCGCTCCACGCCGCAAGCCTTCATCCAGCGCTTGATGCTGCGCTATGCCCGGCAAGGCTTGCGCGTGGCGCGCCTGAAAGGCGGCGACCCCTGCATCTTTGGCCGCGGCGGCGAAGAAGCGCAGTGGCTGAGCGACCACGGCGTAAGCTGCGAAATCATCAACGGCATCACCGCCGGCCTGGCCGCCGCCACCGCCTGCGGCATCCCTTTGACCCAACGCGGCATGGCCCAGGGCGTTACACTGATCACCGCGCATTCCCAGGACGGCACGATGCCCGACTGGACGGGGCTGGCACGCAGCGGCACCACGCTGGTGGTCTATATGGGGGTAGCCAAATTGCACGACTTGAGCCGCCAATTACTGGCCGCTGGCATGGCGCCCGACACCCCGGTGGCGATGATTGAACGCGCGTCTTTGGCCGACCAGCGTGAATGCCGCTCAACGCTCGCCAACATGACGCACGACGCCCTGGACTTTCAATTGCGCAGCCCCGCCGTGCTGGTCATTGGCAACGTGGCCGCCTGCCAGGTCTTCGGCGCCATGGATACGCCGCTGCTGACGTCCCCCGAACCCGTTTTGCGCCGCCGCGCCTGACTTTCAAAGACTGACAAAGAGACCGCCATGGCCGAACGCCACATGCCGCCGCCCTTGCGCTTTCTGCTTGCCGCCCGGCGCAGCGAGCTCCACGGGCTGGAAGCCTTGGCCGGCACCTGTGAGTTGGTGGTGCGCATCAGCGCGCTGGTGCACGCGCTGCAAAAGGAACGCGGCTACTCCAACCTGACGCTGTGCAGCCCGCAAGAACGCTTGCAACAAACGCTGGCAGGCTTGAGCGACACCGCCGTCCGCATCGAGGCCGACGCGCGCCATTTTCTGGATGGCTTGGCGGCCGACCCCGCGCATGGCAGCGGCAAGGCCCGCCTGCTCAACGGTATCGCCTTCGCCCTGTTCCGGCTGGACGAACTGCCCGCCCTGCGCCGCCAGATCCGCGACCGCGCCATCGCCGTGGCGGACGCCGATGCGCGCTTCACGCAGGTCATTGGCAGCCTGCTGGCCGTGGTGTTCGAAGCGGCCGATTCAGCGCTGGACCCCGGCGTCACCCGCATCCTGGTCGCGCTGTTGAACTTCATGCAAGGCAAAGAGCTGAGCGGACAGGAACGCGCTTGCGGCGTCATGGGTTTTACCGCCGGGTTTTTCACCGAGGCGCAAAAGGCCCGCATGCTGGGCCTGGCGGCCAATCAGCGCCGCAGTTTCGACATCTACGCCGAACACGCTGACGGCGCACCGCGCACGGTTTGGGAACAGATCCAGCAACAAGGCGAACCCGTAGAACGCATGCGCGACATGGCGCAGCGCACCGCCGAGGGGCAACGCGTGGACGGCAGTTTGGCCGAGCTGTGGTTCGACCTGTGCACCGCGCGCATCGACGCCATGCGTGAAGTGGAAAGCCTGCTGGCCCAGGCGTTGGCGCAGCAGTGCGAACGCCGTATCGCCGACACCCGCAAAGAACTGGACGACCGCCGCCTGCTGCTCAGCCGCTATGCCGAGCACGCCAGCGGCCACGCGCCCAGCATGGTCTTCAGCGTGCAAAGCCGCATTGTCGACACGCCCGCGCCCGACGGCGTGGGCAGCGAACTGGAGCGGTCAATTCTGGACATGATGCGCGAGCAGACGCTGCGCATGCAGCGCGCCGACGACGCGCTGCACACCATGCGCGGGGCGCTGGAAGAAAAAAAGCGTATCGACCGCGCCAAGCTGCTGCTGATCAGCCATTACGGCCTGACCGAGCACGCGGCGCACGAACGGCTGCAACGCGCGGCGATGGATGGCGGCCTGTCCTTGTCGGACGTGGCGCGCCAGGTGATCGGCGAGCTGGCCGGGAATTGATCCGCCGCGCCGCCTAGCGGAACACCCGCTGCGTCATGCTGACCACCACCCCGGCCAACGCCAGCACGGCCAGCACCCGGAAATGATCCAGGTTCGCCAGCAGCACAGATTGCTGGTCCAGCCATTGCGAGAGGTGCGCCAAGGCCATCTGCTGCGCCCGCGCCGGGTCCGCCACCGCCGCGTACACGCCGGTCAACTGCGCCTTCGCGGCTTCAAAATTGGCGTTGCCTTCGGCGATGCCGGCCTTCAGCACGTTGTAGTGTTCCGACGTAAACCACTGCTGGCCCACCGTCGCCACCATGATGCCCAGCGCCTGCCCCACCTGCGCCAGCATGTTCTTCACCTGCTGCGCATGCGCGAACACGGCGGGGTCGTGGGTGAGCCCCGTAAAGGTGTTCATGGCGGTGGCCGGCATGACGATCATGATGAACACGCCGTAACACGCCAGCGCGGGCAACACGTCGGTCCAGGGGTCAGCCGAAGGCGTCAGCCGTGACATCAACACGGCAAACGCCGCCAGCGCAATAAAGCCCGCCACGAAGAATTTGCGCGGCGACGGCCAGCGGGCAAGCAACTGCGACATCACTGCAAACGTCAGCACGCCCGCGCCCAGCCCCATCGCGAAGAACACGCCCGTGTTCGCCCACGACAAGCCCAGCGCGCGTTGCAGCATCAGCGGCACCAGATAGCCGTTGGCGCCCAGCATCAGATAACAAAACATGAACAGCGCCAGACCGCTCAGAAAGCGCACTTCCTTCATGCCGCCCAGCTTCAGCAACGGCGCGCCATGACGCGTTTCCGCGCGCACGAAGAACGCCAGCGCCGCCACGCCCGCAGCGGCGACCAGCACCAGCAGATGGCGGTCGCTGAAAAAATCGTAGTAAGACCGCTGCAACGCGTGCAGCAGCAAGAAACTGCCCAGCCCCAACGCCGCAATCGGCGCCAGCCGCGCCTGCCCTGCGACGGTCATCCCGCCGTTATCGGGCATGGACACCGCAACCGGAACCATCGCCAGCAACGACAGCGCGGCGACCAGCCAGAACATTACGGGCCAGCCGGTTTGATCCACCGCCACCGAGGCCAGCAACGGCCCCAGCGCCGTGCCCGTGCACAACCCCGTCGCCAAGGCCTTGATGCCCTGAAACCGCGCGGGGCCTGGCGGGATCAGGTTCACCGTCAGCCGCGATGACGTCAGCATGGCTGCGCAGCCCATCGCCATCAGCACCCGGCCCAGCAGAAACCCCGCTTCGCTGCGCGACAGCGCACACACCACCGCCCCCGCCGCCGCGGCGCCCAACGACGCCAGCAGATAACGCCGCAAACCCAGGTGATGCACCAGCCAGCCTTGCAGCGCAATCATCACCACGGCCACGCAGGCGTAAATGACCGCGACGGTGGTGTATTCCTCGGGGCTGGCGCCGATCTCGCCCATGATGGGCGAGGCCGCAAACGTGACCATGCCGTTTTGCAGAAAGTCGACAAACGTCAACGCACCGATCGTCATCAGCAAGGCGGGCGGAATGGGAGGTTGCGGGGAAGCTGGCATGGCGCGGCGAGGGTTTTGGACTTTATGCCCAGGCTGTATATGCCTAGGCAGATAAATAGATAAAAAAAAGCGGAAAAGGTGACGCGGAATTCGGCCGAACCGATTCAGTCCTTGCCCGCGTTGATCAGCAGCCGCGACAACAGCTTGTGCAGCGTCTCGGCATCATCTTCGGAAAAGCCCTTCAGCAAACGCCGCATGGCGACTTCGGTGGCGTCCAGCGCTTGCGGCAAGGCGGCCTGCCCCAGCTCGGTCAGTTCGATCAGGTAGCTGCGGCGGTCCGCCTCATTCTCGACGCGCCGGATGAAGCCCTTGGCCACGATGCGATCCAGCAAGCGGGTCATGGCGCCCGAGTCATAAGCCAGCACCCGGCAAAAGTCGCTAAGCGTACGGCCCCAGCCCTTGGCCAGACAGTTCAGAACCACATACTGCGGCGTCGTCAGGTCATACGGCGCCAGTTCGCGCTCGAGCGCATCGTGAATGCTGGCGCGCACGGACGTCACCATGAAGCCGAGTTCACCGGTGTAAAAGCTGTCCAGCACGGAAGGTTTGGCAGGCGGCATGGCGGTCTGGAACATCAAGGCGAAACGCGATTCCCGGATTTTATCTGCCTAGGCAGTAAAAACACAAGCACAATGTGCCGCCCGGAATGGGCGGCCGGGGGAACGGGCATTGCGTCAATTCGTCAGGTGCAACGCCGCCAGGGCCAGCAACAGGGCGGGAGGCATCACCACAAGTCCCAGCCGCAGGAAACTGAACGCGCTGATGTGCATGCCTTCGCGGCGCACCGCCAGCAGCCAGAGCAAGGTGGCGAGCGAGCCGCTCACGGACAGGTTCGGACCCAGGTCGATACCGATGAGCAGCGCAGCGGTGGTGCCGCTGGGCAGGTCAGCCATGCGCGCGAGCGACCCCGCCATCAGACCCGCCGGCAAGTTGTTGATGACATTGCCCGACAGCGCCGCGCCGATGCCGCTGGCCCACAGCGCGGCGTTGGCGGACAAGCCGCGCATCAACTGCGCCAGGTCTTGCAGCACGCCGCTTGCGGCCATGCCTTGCACCAACACGAACAAGCCGGCCACCAGGGGCAGCACTCCCCAGGCGACGCCCTTGATCAGGCGCCATGGGCTGGACCGCGTCACGCCCAGCACCAGCACCGCCGAAGCCGCCCCCGCGACCAGGGTGGGCATGCCCAGCCGGTAGCCCAGCGCCGACGTGATCAGCAAGGTGCACGCCGTGCCCGCCACGCCAAGCGCCGCAATCCGCAAGGCCGGCGTCATCGGCGGCAGCGGCGGCGAAGGCTTGAGCGGCTGCCGCAAGTCGTCGCGAAACACCAGCCGCAGCGTGACGTAGGTAGACGCAATCGCCAGCACGGAAGGCAGCGCAAAGTGCGCCAGCCAAGGCATCAGTGCGGGCATGCGGTCGCCAAACACCACCAGATTGGCGGGATTCGAAATCGGCAGCACGAAGCTTGCCGCGTTGGCGATGAATGCGCACACGTACAGATACGGCAATGGCGGCGCGCCCACCACGCGCGCCACGGCATAGACAGCCGGTGTAAGCACCACCGCCGTCGCATCGTTGGACAGCAGCACGGTAACCACCGTCCCCACCAGGAAGACCAGATCGAACAGCCGCCGCGCCGAGCCGCCCGCATGATCGGCCGCCGCCACCGCCAGCCAGTCGAATAGCCCTGCCTGCCGGGCCACCTCGGCCACGAGCATCATGCCGATCAGGAACAGGTAGACATCCGTGCCCTCCAAGATGGCGCTGCCCGCCTGGGCGACGGGCAGCAAGCCCAACGCCACCAACGCGACGGCGCCCGCACAGGCCCACACGTATTCAGGCAAACGCCAGGGGCGGAACAAGATGGCCATGGTGGTTGCCGCGGCAATCAACCAGATCAGTGCATTGGACAAAGACATGCTTACCGGCAAGGAATCAGGAAATAGAGGAAACGGAGGTGGCGGGTTTTGCGTGCGTCTTGCGTGTCTCGGGCAAGGCCAGCAAGGTGATACATGCAAGCGCCGCAATGCCGGCCAAAGCCAGAAACGCGGCGCGGTAACCCGCCTGCTGAACGATCACGCCGGCCACGCCGTTGCTCAGCGACGCACCGATGCCAAACACCGTCGTCACCGCGCCCAGGCTGGCGTTGAAACGACCGGTGCCTTGGGTCAGGTCCAGCACCATCAACGGCAGAACGGCCCCGAAGATACCCGCGCCCACGCCGTCCAGCAACTGCACGGCGACAAGCCAGGCGGTGTGGTCCGAAAAGGTGTACAGCACCCCGCGCAACGGCAGGATCAGGAATCCGATCAGCAACAAGCGTTTGCGGCCCAGGCGGTCGGCATAGCGCCCCACCGCCATCGCCGCGGGAATCATGACGAACTGCGCGGCGACGATGCAGGCGGCGGTCAGCGGCGTGGCAAGCGCCGGGTTGGCCAATGCCAGCTTCTGGCCCACCAGCGGCAGCATGGCGGCATTGGCCAGGTGGAACAAGGCGCAGCTCAAGGCCAGCAACAGCAGTGACCGGTTGCTGAGCAACTGCCGCAAGGCAACGGGGTGTGCGCTGGCGGCGGCGTCGTGGTCCAGGCCGCGCGCCCGGTCCACATCAATATGCGCGGGGATGCGCGATGCCGCGGCCAGGCTGGCCAGCGCCATCACGGCCATCAAGTAAAACACCGCCACCGGCCCCCACACATACGCCAGGCCGCCGGCCAGCAAGGCGGCAAACGCATTGCCGGCGTGGTTATACGATTCGTTGCGCGCGATACGCCCGGTGAAACCGTTGGCGGCCGTCAGCCCCAAGGTGATGCCCGCGATGGCCGGCGCGAACACCGATGACGCGATGCCCGCCAGCGCCTGCGTGACGGTGACCCACGCGAAATTGCCGTTCGCCAGAACCGCCATGCACGCCACCGTCACCAGAATGGCGGCCGCCATCAGCAGCCTGCGCTTGTTCGCCGTGCGGTCGACCAGCGCGCCAGCCGGCGTTTGCGCCGCCAGCGCCGCCAGCCCGGAAATAGTCATGACCAAGCCGATGCTGTCAGGCCGCCACTGGTGCACCGCCAGCAGGTAAATAGCCAGATAAGGCCCAAGGCCATCCCGGACATCGGCTGCGAAAAAATTCAGCCAGTCCAAGGGACGCGAAGCAGAGGATGGGGATGGCAAGGTAGCGATGAAAGCCGTGGTCCGCAGATGGCGGATTGTAGACAGGCATGGCCATAAAAAGAATTGCCGTTTCAATCCATCACGCGGCTACGGCAGATTTTCACGAAAAATCACTTGACTGCGCGCCAGCTCGACGCCGTTCATCGCGCTGCGTTTGTCGCGCAGGTTGCAGAAGATGCGCACGCAGCTCATCAGCGCTTCCATCGGGCTTTGCGTGATGACGGCATCCATCGTGCCGTCGATCAGCAACGAACGCGTGTCGGGCGTCAGGCCGTGGCCGATGAACACCACGCGGTGTTGCAAGCCCGCTTCCTTCAGGGCGCGGGCGACGCCGTCGGACGCGCCGCCAATGTTGTAGATGCCGGCAAGATTCGGATACTGCTCAAGCAGCTGGCGCGTCTGTTCGTAGTTGCGCTGCGCGTCGTCATAGCCTTCGCGCAAATCCACCACCTGCATTGCCTGGAACTGTTCGGCATACAGCTGAAGAAAACCGCTTTCGCGTTCTTCGTGCGCGCGGTAATGGCGCGACCCGGCGATCAGCGCCACATGCGCCGCGCGCATGCCAATGAAGCGCGCAATCAGATAGCCCGCCGTGCGGCCGGCGGCGCGGTTGTCCAGCCCCACATAAGCCGTGCGCGCGCTGTTGGCAATATCGGAAATCAAGGTCACCGTGGGCACGCCCTGCTGCGCCAGCGCATTGACGGCTTCGCGCACCACCGGGTGCTCCAGCGCCATGAAGGCGATGCCGTCGGCGCGCTTGCCGTGCTTGGCCAAGGCCTGCGCCAGCGCATCGGGGTTGAAGCTTTCCACGTATTCGATCTGGCACTTGGCGTTCAGCGGCCCGAAATGTTCATGCGCGTAGCTGACGGTGTCGCCCAGCATGCGCAGATAGCGGTTGCTGCCGCGCGGCAGCAGAAACACCAGCCGCATCGGTTCCGCGGGCGCCGCGGCGCTGAGTTCCTGTTCGGGCAGGTAGTCCAGTTCGATGGCGGCCTTGAAGACCTTTTGCGCCGTATTGGCGCGCACGCCCGGCCGGCGGTTCAACACGCGGTCGGCTGTGGCGGTGGAGACACCAGCGCGCTCGGCCACATCGGCCAAGCGCGCCAGCTTGCGTTCGGGAGCAGGTTTATTCACATCAAAAACCATCATGAATAAGGTTTGACGATGATACTGCCTATTCACTATTGTCCAGTCTGCCGCATGGTATTGGCGTATTTGTGGCACATCAAAAAACATCATAACTACGATTATGGAGACAACCATGAAGCTGCTGACACGCCGCAGTGCCTTGCGCCGCCTTTGCGCCGTTCCCGCCGCCGTCGCCCTGGGCGGGGGATTCCCGCTGATTGCCCGCGCCGCCGACTACACGCTCAAGTACGGCAACAACCTGCCGGTGACGCACCCGCTGAACATCCGCGCCCAGGAAGCCGCCGAACGCATCCTGAAGGAAAGCAACGGCCGCGTGGACATCAAGATTTTCCCGAACAACCAGTTGGGCGGCGACACCGACATGCTGGCGCAAGTGCGCTCGGGCGGTATCGACTTCTTCACGCCGTCGGCGCTGGTGATCGCCACCCTGGTGCCGGTGGCCGCCATCAACGCCGTGGGCTTCGCGTTCAAGGACTACAACCAGGTCTGGGGCGCCATGGACGGCGCACTCGGCGCCCACGTGCGCGCCGCCATCGCGCAGCGCAAGCTCTACGCCTTTGAAAAGATGTGGGACAACGGCTTTCGCCAAACCACCAGCAGCAAGGCGCCGGTGGCATCGGCGTCCGACATGAACGGCCTGAAGATCCGCGTGCCCGTGAGCTCGCTGCCGATCTCCATGTTCAAGGGCCTGGGCGCCGCGCCCGCCAGCCTGCAATTCAGCGAGGTGTATTCGTCGTTGCAGACCAAGGTGGTGGACGCGCAGGAAAACCCGCTGCCCATCATCCAGGTCGCCAAGCTGTACGAAGTGCAGAAGTACTGCTCGCTGACCAATCACATCTGGGACGGTTACTGGTTCATCGCCAACGGCCGCATGTGGGAAGGCCTGCCGGAAGACCTGAAGACGGTCGTTGCGCGCGGCATCAACGAAGCGGGTCTTGCGCAGCGCGAAGACATCAAGAAGCTGAACGCTTCGGTGCAGTCCGACCTGGAAGCCAAGGGCTTGCAATTCAATCAGCCGGCCGCCGACAGCTTCCGCGAACAATTGCGCACGGCGGGCTTCTACAAGGAATGGCAAGGCCGCTTCGGCAACGAAGCCTGGTCGCTGCTGGAACAAAGTGTCGGCAAGCTGGCCTGAGGTCGCGCCATGTCTTCCTTGTCCGCCCCCCACCCGGCCGCCCCCGTGCTGCCCGCCAACCCCTTGCGGCGGGCGGCCAACGCCCTGGACAGTGTGCTCGGCAGCGTGGTTGAACACGTCGCGGCCGCGATTGTGCTTGTCGAAATCATTGTGCTGTTTGCCGGGGTGGTGGCGCGCTACGCGTTCCACAGCCCGCTGGTCTGGTCCGATGAGCTCGCCTCCATCCTGTTCCTGTGGCTGTCGATGCTGGGCGCGGTGGTTGCGCTGCGGCGCGGCGAGCACATGCGTATGACGGCGCTGGTCAACAACGTCAGCCCCGCACGGCGCGCGCAGCTGGAAACCGTGGCGCTGGCCGCATCGCTGGCGTTTCTGGTGATGATCCTGGCACCCGCCATCGAGTACGCGCACGAAGAACACTTCATCATCACGCCCGCGCTTGAGCTCAGCAACGCGTGGCGCGCATCGGCCATTCCCATCGGCATGGCGCTGATGGCGGTGGTGGCCTTGTTGCGCCTCTTGCGCACGCAGCCCTTGCCGCAAGTGCTGATGGCGCTGGCGGGCGTGGCGGTTGTGGTCGCCCTCTTCTGGTTTGCGCAGCCGATGTTCAAGGGGCTGGGCAAGCTTAACCTGGTGATCTTCTTTGTGGGAATTGTGGCGGCCACGGTGTTCTCGGGTGTGCCGATTGCGTTCTCGTTCGCGCTGGCCACGTTCTCGTACCTGGCGTTGACGACCAACACGCCGATGGAAGTGATGGTGGGCCGGTTGGACGAAGGCATGTCGCACCTGATGCTGCTGGCGGTGCCGCTCTTTATCTTCCTGGGTTCGCTGATCGAGATGACCGGCATGGCGCGCGCCATGATCCAGTTCCTGGCGAGCCTGCTGGGCCATGTGCGCGGCGGGCTGTCGTATGTGCTGATTGGCGCGATGTACCTGGTGTCGGGCATCTCGGGGTCGAAGATCGCCGACATGGCGGCCATTGCGCCCGTGCTGTTCCCGGAAATGCAAAAGCGCGGCGCCAAGCCGGGCGATCTGGTGGCGCTGCTGTCGGCCACCGGCGCGCAAACCGAAACCATCCCGCCGTCCATTGTGCTGATCACCATCGGCTCGGTCACGGGCGTGTCGATTGCGGCGCTGTTCACGGGCGGCCTCTTGCCCGCGGTGGTGCTAGGCCTGGCGCTGTGCTCGGTGGTGTGGTGGCGCTATCGCGGCGAAGACCTGAGCCTGGTGCAGCGCTTTTCCTTCAAGGAAATCGGCCGCTTCTTCGTGATTGCGCTGCCCGCCGTCGCCCTGCCCTTCGTCATCCGCGCGGCCGTCGTCGAAGGCGTGGCCACCGCAACCGAGGTCTCAACCATCGGCATCGTGTATTCGGCGGTGATCGGCATCCTGATCTATCGCCGCTTTGACTGGGCGCGCTTGAAGCCCATGCTGATCGAAACCGCCTCGTTGTCGGGCGCCATCATGCTGATCGTGGGCTGCGCCACCGCCATGGCGTGGGCGCTGACGCAATCGGGTTTCTCGGGCGATCTGGCCCGCCTGATGGCCGGCATGCCCGGCGGCAGCTACGGCTTCCTGGCCGTGTCCATCGTGGCCTTCATCATTCTGGGCAGCGTGCTGGAAGGCATCCCCGCCATCGTGCTGTTCGGGCCGCTGCTGTTCCCGATCGCGGTGCAGGCGGGCGTGCATGAAGTGCACTACGCGATGGTCGTGATCTTCGCCATGGGCATCGGCCTGTTCGCGCCGCCCTTTGGCGTGGGCTACTACGGCGCCTGCGCCATCAGCCGCGTCGACCCCAACGAGGGCATCGGCCCGATCTGGGGCTACATCGCCGCGCTGCTGGTGGGGCTGATCATCGTGGCGGCCTTCCCCTGGTTCTCCATCGGCTTCCTGTGACCTGACGCGGCCCGGATGTGATTCAGCGCCGGGCCGCTTCCCCTTCCGTCTCCCTCTTTATAAAGATCCATCATGAGTCGTTTCCTGGGCGAGATCCGCCAACTTGGTTATGTCGTGCACGACATCGAAGCCGCCATGGAGTACTGGAGCACCACGCTGGGCGTGGGCCCGTGGTACTACAACCCGCGCGTGCCGATCGTGAACTACCAGTACGACGGCGAGCACTACGAACCGCACAACTCGGTTGCGCTGGCGAACTCCGGCTTCGTGCAGGTGGAACTGATCCAGACCCGCAACGACGTGCCGTCCATGTACCGCGACTTCCTGCAAGCCGGCCGCACCGGCCTGCAACACGTGGCGTACTGGACCGAAAGCTACGACGCCGATCTGGAGCGCCTGCTGGCCCAAGGCTTTAAGCCCAAGATGAGCGGTGAAGTGGGCGAGAAAGGCCGCTTCATCTATTTCGATACCGAATACCACCCGGGCACCGTGATCGAGCTGTCCGAAGTGGCCGGCCCCAAAGGCCGCTTGTTCGACCTGATCCGCGAAAGCGCTTCGGGTTGGGATGGCAAAGACCCCGTCCGCCCCTTCCCCGATCTGTCCCGCCTCTGAAGCCCCCTTCGACTCGACACCGTTGTCCGCCGCCACCATGAATTCCCAATCGTTTAGCGCCACCTACCTGATCGAAACCCCGATGGACCCCGCGCGGGTCGCGGAGGTCATGGCCGGCGAACAGTCCTGCGGCACCTTCACCCGCGTGCAAGGTGAAACCGACGAGCTGCGCGCCCGGGCCCGCGCGCGTGTCGAGTCCATTGAACTATTGGACACCGTTACCGCGCCCAGCCTGCCCAACGCGTGGCTGGCGCGCCAGCCGGGCGGCATGCCGGGTACGTACCAGCGCGCCCGCGTGCGCATTTCGTTTCCGGTGGCCAACGTAGGCGCCAACCTGGCGACCTTGGCCGCCACTGTCGGCGGCAACCTGTACGACCTGGGCGAAGTCACCGGCCTGCGCCTGGAAAGCATGGAGCTGCCTGCCAACTACCGCGCGCAGTTTGAGCTGCCGCAAGTGGGCATCGCCGGCACGCGCCAGTTGACGGGCGTGACGCAAGGGCCGCTGGTGGGCACCATCATCAAGCCCAACGTCGGCCTGTCGCCTGAACAGACCGCGCATCTGGTGGCGCAGCTGTGCGCGGCGGGTGTGGACTTCATCAAGGACGACGAAGTCTGCGCCAACCCCGCCCACGCCCCGCTGGCGCAACGCGTAGCCGCCGTCATGGCGGTGGTGCGCGCGCACCGCGAACGCACGGGCCGGCAGGTCATGGTGGCGTTCAACATCAGCGACGAAACCGACGCCATGCGCCGCCACGCCGACCTGATCGAACGCGAAGAAGGCACCTGCGTCATGGCGAGCCTGAACTGGTGCGGCTTCTCGGCCATCCAGACGCTACGCCGCAGCACGCCGCTGGCGCTGCACGGCCATCGCAACGGCTACGGCGCGCTGTCGCGCGATCCGCTTTTGGGCATGGGCTTTCAGGCGTATCAAACCTTGTGGCGGCTGGCGGGCGTGGACCATATGCATGTGCACGGCCTGCATGGAAAATTTGCGCAAGACGACCGCGAAGTCGTCGACTCCGCGCGCGACTGCCTGGCATCGTTGACGCCCGGCATCGACGACGCCGTCATGCCCGCGTTCTCGTCCGGCCAATGGGCCGGCACGGTGCCCGCCACGTGGGCCGCGGTGCGCACCGACGACCTGATGTTCATGTCTGGCGGCGGCATCCTGGCCCACCCGGATGGCCCGGCAGCGGGCGTGCAGAGCATTCGCCAAGCCTGGCAAGCGGTGCGCGAAGGCCAGACGCTGGAAGACTACTCCCGCAACGCCCCCGAACTGCAACGTGCGCTGGCCTTCTTCGGAAACCGCGCATGACTGCGGCAGGCAGCGAAGCCCATCGCGACGCGCCCGTTGTTCACGCGCCGCGCGTGTGCTGGTATGGCGACGACTTCACCGGCGCCACTGACACGCTGGCCGAGGTAGCGCGCGCCGGCCTGCGCGGCCTGCTGTTTCTGGGCGTGCCAACGCCCGAGCACCTGCGCCGCGCCGGGCCGCTGGACGCCATCGGCATCGCCGGCGCCGCGCGCGCCATGGCGCCCGCCGACATGGAAACCGAACTGCGCGCCGTCGGCCGCTTCATGGCCGGCACGGGCGCGCGCGTGCTGCACTACAAATGCTGTTCCACCTTCGACAGCGCGCCGCACGTCGGCAGCATCGGCGTGGCCATACGCGAACTGCGCCGCCACATGCCCAACCCGCTGGTGCCCATCGTTGGCGGGCAGCCCAGCATCGGGCGCTATTGCAGCTTCGCGCAGTTGTTCGCGCGCGCCGGCGCATCGCCCGAGATTCATCGTATCGACCGCCATCCGGTCATGAGCCAGCACCCCGTCACGCCGATGCACGAGGCCGACTTGCGCCGGCATCTGGCCGAGCAGGGGCTGCCCGGTATCCGCTCGGTGCCGCACACCGCCTACCCGCGTCTTCGCCAGGCCGACGACGCGCCGCGCGTGGAAGACTGGATCGACAGCATCATCGAAACGTCCGACGGCCCGGTGCTGTTCGACCTGACCGATGACGAGCAACTCGCCGTCATCGGCCGCCTGATCTGGCGCGCCGCGGCGTGCGTGCCGCTGCTGGCGGTGGGCCCCAGCAGCGTGCAGCAGGCGCTGGCGCGGGCCGCTTCCCCTGGCCACACCGGCCACGATGGTTACGCGAACCCCACCGCCCCCTCCGCCCCGCCTTTGACGCCCGCATCGGGGCCGGTGCTGGTCGTGGCGGGCAGCCTGTCGCCTGTCACCGCGCGGCAGATCGCGGCGTGCCAGCGCTACGTGCATCAGCCCTTGAACGTGCAACAACTGCTGCACGACCCAACGTATGCGAACGCGCAGGTCCAGCAGGCCGCCGCCACCTTGCAGCGCGGCCAGAACGTGCTGGTCCACACTGATCGGCCCCAAGATGCCGTCACCGCCGATCAGGCTGCGTCCACCGCGCGCGCCACCGCGCAATTGGCCGCGAACATCATCAGCGCCAGCGCGCAACGCGGCACGCGCCTGTCGCGCATCGGCATCGCGGGCGGCGACACCTCTAGTCAGGCAACGCTCGCCTTGGGCCTGTGGGGCCTGGCGTTCCGCTGCGTGCTGGCGCCCGGCGTCACCGTCAGCATCGCGCGCAGCGACAACGCGTTGGTCGACGGCGTGGAATTGATGCTCAAGGGCGGACAGATGGGCGGGGAGTTGCTGTTCGACGATCTGGTGACGGGCAAGGGCTGACCCGGGTGGCTGGGGCTGGGGCTTAGGCTGGCGTCGAATTCACGTCGGTTATGCTGCCCCCTGATTTGTCCGGCAGCATGCCGCACGCCCCCCATCCAGGAGATCACCCCATGCCTTGGCGGTTCCGCGCAACCTGCATTGCCGCGCTAGTCCTTAGCCTGTCCGCCCCCGTCGCGGCCAACACCCTGGCGACGCAAGCCGAGTGGAACACCGCCATCCGCAAGCAATTGCAGCGCAAGATCGTCACGCCGCCCGCCGTCCTGCGCGCGGGCCGCACGCTTAACGTCCAGTTGCGCATCGACATCCTGGCGGACGGCACGCTGGATGCTGTCACGATCAGCCAGTCATCCGGCGACCCGGCAGTCGACAACGCCACCGTCGCCATGATCCGCCGCGCCGGCCGCCTGCCCGCCTTCACGCCCGATATGAAAGCGGAAAAGCAAAGCCTGATGCTGCCCGTGCGATATGTGGTGGAAGGCAGCGGCAACGCTGCGCCTGCGGCCCCCCTTCCGCGCAGTTATGCCAACAACGAATTGGGATTCCAGGTCAGCGTGCCGGCCCCCTTCCACATCGCGGGCCATCGCAAGACCTCCCGCTACGACGTGCTGGTGGAAATCGCCAGCGCCGCCGGCGGCCCGTCGGCGGTGGGTGGCGGCAACATCGTTTGCACGGTCGGCTACCAAGCCCTACGCACCTCGAAATCCACCAGCAAGCACGCCCCCGATTCGCCCGAAGCCCAAGCCGCCAGATTGGCCGCCGTGCGCAACGTGCAGACGGCGCAAGGCGCAACGTTGGAAACGCTGGATAGTTTTGTTCAGGCCGGCATCCCCGGCGTGGATTACGTGGTGGCGCCTGGCGCGCAAGGCAAGGCGGGCGCGGGCGGCATTCTCCAATACACCGCGCTATACGACGCGCCACAAGCGCGCGTCGTCCTGGCGTGCGCGACGGCACGCGACGCGATGGCCGCCGCGTTGCCGGCGTTTAGACAGATTCGGGATGGCGTGGGAATCAGTGCGCGGTGATTCTTGGCAGCGCGTGCCTGTCGACGTTGACGCGAACCCTATCTACCTCCCATGCCAGTACCGCCGCGCGCGATCCCGTTGCGACTCCACGCGCAGCGCGTGCGCGGTCGACTCCGCTATTACCGCCCCGTCACGATCACTACGCCAGAACACGGCCCCGGCCCGCGACCAACGCCGTTCCACTGCCGGGGCGGGATGACGAAAGCGGTTCAAGTGGCCGGCCTGCGCAATCGCATGGCTGGCCTTTACCGCCATCACCCAATCACGGCCGGATGAGGACGCCGAGCCATGGTGCGGGGCCAGGACGACGTCCGTAGGCGGCACGCCACGCGCGACCAGTTGCCGCTCTTGCGCCACGCCAATATCGCCCGTCAATAACAACGAATGGCTGGCGCCCTGCACACGCAGCACGCAGCTATCGGCATTGCGGTCTGCCGGTGCGCCACCGCCGTCATCGGCCGGATGCAGAAACGTGAACCGCACGCCGTCGACTTCCCAAGCGTCATCGCGACGGCAGCGCAACATGCGATCGGGCAACGTGGCTTGCGCGCCGGGCGAGGCTTTCCCTGCCTCCGGCCACACGCTAGCGTCCCGTCTCACAAACGCCGCCACGTCAAACGAGGCGTAGCTGCGCCGCACCGGCACTGCCGCCAGCACCACACGCGCGCCGCCCACGTGGTCCTGGTCGGCGTGTGACAACACCAGCACGTCCAGCGCCGAAATGCCGCGTGCTTGCAGGAACGGCGCGACCACGCGCTCGCCTGCGTCGCTGCCGCCGTAGTGCCTTGGCCCGGCGTCAAACAGCAAGGTCTGGCTGGCGGTCTCAACCAGAATGGCGCTGCCCTGCCCCACATCCAGCGCACTCATCCGCCAGTGGCCGAGTTCAGGCCGGTCGGGCCGCCAACACAGCAAGGGCAGCATGCACACCCAGCCCAGATGCCGCGCCGGCCAGCCCCGCGCCTGCAACGCCCAGACCATGCCCGCCACCGCCCACAGCAGCCACGGCCACGGGGCCGCCGCGACGGACACGCTTGCCCACTGCGCGTTGCCCACCCAGGCGACCGGCACCATTGTGTAATCAAACGCCGCCAGCCCAATTTGCCCGACCCAGCCGGCAACCGCTTGCGCGCCCGGCACCACGGATAACGCCGCGCACAACAAGGCCAGCGGCGTCACGATGAACGTCACGGACGGAATCGCCACCGCGTTCGCCAGCGGCGACCCCACCGACACCTGATGGACCAGAAACGCCAGCAACGGCGTCAGCCCCAGCGTGACGATCAACTGCAACCGCGTGGCCTGCTCCAAGCGGCTGGCCAGGCGCCTGCGCCAAGAGGCTTCGGCATCGAAGGGCATGTCGGCAATGCGCAGCAGAATCGCCACCGCCCCGAACGACAACCAGAACCCCGGCGACATTGGCGCCCAGGGGTCCAGCGCCACCACCGCCGCCCCCGCACCCGCCAGCACCCTGCCCGCCGTCAACGGCAAGCGCGACACCGCCGCCACCAACACCACCGACAACATGAAGAACGTGCGCCGCGCTGGCACGCCCCACCCCGCCAGCAGGCAATACAGCAAGGCCACCACGGCCGCCGTCGCGCCACCCGCAATGCGCGACGGCGCAAACTCCGCCAAGCCCACGCCCCGCCAGCGCGCCCGCCGCCACAACGCCGCCAGCAGCACGCCCGCAATGCCGGCGATCGACGTCACGTGCATGCCGCTGATCGAGACCAAATGCGTAATGCCACTGCGGTTGAAGATGCGCCAGTCATCGCGCGCCACCCCCGCCTGATCCCCGATCGCCAACGCAATCAACACCGGCGCATAGCGGTGTTCTCCCAAGGCCTTACGCAAACCCGCCCGCACATGGTGCCGCGCGCGTTCGATGGCGATGCCCGCCGACGCCCACGGCTGATCATCCAACAAGCGCGGCTGCCCTCGCACCGTGCCCACCGCACGCAGCCCACGCGCAAACATCCGCGCCTCGGCGTCCGGCCCTGCCGGGTTCAACACCCCGTGCGGCCGCCGCAACACCACGGCCATGCGCCATACCTGACCCGGAACCACCGCAGGCATGGCGGACGACGCGCCGGGCGGCGTCTGCCATGTGACCTGCACACGCGAGGGAATTCCCGCGCGCGGCGGTTCAGCAAGTTCGCCCACGAAACGCTGATGCCGATCATCGCCATCCGGCAGCTCCGCCACGCGCAGAATCAGGCGCGATACCTGGTCTTGATGCAAGTCTGACAACGCATCGTTCACGCGGACATGCGCTTGAACACAGGCGTTGAGCGTGCCGCTGCTCAGGCCCAACAAAAAAGAACAAAAGATGCGAACGCTGTCACCGCGGCAGCGGACCCAAACCACGCATGCGACGCCGCCTGAGCCGGCAATCAACAGCAGCGCAAAAAACCCAGGCAACGCCGGCAAACACTGCACGCCCGCCGCCCCCGCCACGACGCCAAAGCAAAATGAACGACCGGTGATGTCCTTCTCCTAAAGCCAGAAGCGTAGGACGAGGATGATTCAACCGGATCATCGAGTGAATGGAATTGTCCACCTCGGCAAGCCGCAAGCGCCTCAAGGCGTCGTGCGGCGGGCTATCCAATTTGGCTTTCAAGGTACATACCAAAATCTGCGTATGTACGGGGCGAGCAAAGTCACCGCATCATCCCCTTCGCTGGCATTCAGGCGCCCCGAAACAGGAGAGCGAGTATGAAGCGCGCGTTTCTATCGATTTCCTTATTTACCCTAGGGATGGCGGGCGCCAGTGGCCAAACGCTCCCTCAAACGATGACGCTGCCAAAAGACTGGAGCAGTTCCAAGCCGGGTTACGCGCCGTCTACACCCTCAGGTAATCCCTGGATGCCCGGCCATTCAGGACAGACCACGTTAAATCTGGCCGGATCAAACCTTATCGCCAAGCAGACCGAGGCGATCACCGAGCTCGATGAACGAGTCAAAAAGCTAGAGGCGAAGATTCAAGCACTTGAAGCGCAAGTGGCGGAGCAGCAGAAATGACGGCGCGCGTACTATCCGCCAGCACGGCTTCCGTTGATGCGCTGATGAAAGCGCAAAACGACTTCAACGCGGCCATGGCAAGCAATGCAGAGCTTCCCCAGCAAGGCTGGTCGCCTGACCTGATCAAACTATTGGCGCTGTCGCTCCTCGCTTTCACCCTATGTTCATTGATCATCTCGGCCGTGCTGCTGTGGCGGTCGCGCGCCACTAGCGTTCAAGTGCTGCGAACGATGGGAGTCATCAGCATTCTGGGATTCTCCGCTTTGCTCTTGGTCGTCGGCTACAGCAACGAACAGCTCACGCCGATCATTGGACTTTTCGGTGCCATTGCCGGGTACCTGCTCGGTAAAGATTCGCCGGCGCCCTTGGCCGCGACGCTGCCGCGCGAAACCTCGCCTCCCATTGAACAGTCCTCGACCTACACCGATAAGCCGGTCGACAAATCTTTCCCGTAACTCGCCCGGCGGTGACATTCCGATTACCCGCACAGGACGCAAAGCCCGCCACTGATCCCTAGCATCTGCAACAGGAGACCGACACGATGGCCAGCATCAAATTTGTACCCAGCGCAGACGCATCAGTCGTCAGCGAACACTCCCGATCCATCCTGAATTCGATCCTGGATTCCGCGGGGCTGCCCTCCTGCGTCATCACCAGCACGGTGCGCACGCCCGCCGGCCAAGCCCGCGCCATGTTCGTGAACATCGAGGCCGCAAGCATTCAGAAGCAACTCGACCTTTATGGCCCCGCCGGGCAAACCGTGATTCGGGAATATCAGCGCTTGAAACCGCTGGGCCATGGCCGACAAGTCATACTTGGCGCGATGGAAGCAAAAATTCTTGAGCTCGGTCCAGGCAAGGTCAGCCGGCATTGTGCGGACCCCTCCGCCCTGAACGTTATCGATATCGCCCCCTCTTCCATTGCCAACCGAACGCGCTTTCTCAGCGCGCTTGAACAGGCAAAGGCCGCGGGCGAGATCTCGAAGTTCTACTCTCCCGCCAATGGCGACCCTGCGTTTCACATCGAAATTCCGCAAACACCGCAGGCATAGTCAGCGCGCCGCTCACGCAAGCGCCACCGCGCCACTGCCTTAAACCGGAAGCCAGGTCTTGCGGCTCAACGTGCGTGAATGCAGCGGTTCAAGCTGATTCTCTGCGAAGAAAGAAAACGACACGTGCTTGTTGTCGATGTCGACCAAGCCGTAGTTTCTGCACGTGTCTCCTACGGTCACGGCGTCCTTCACCGCCACGCCCGACGATGTGGCTTCATGCAGGGGCCACCCGCCTGTGTAGAAGGCATCCGACTCATTGCGATGGATGTCGCCACTGAGCACCAGGGTCTTGCTAACCGCGGCCCTGCCCAGCAGCCAACGCCAGTCTGCTGCGTACCCGATTTTGTAGTCGGCACAGACCGAGCCGCTTGCAAAGAGATGAACCGCGTTCGGCCCCGCATCCATCGCCGCATCGAACGCAGCGCGTTGTGGGGCGCCCAGCATGGTGCATATGTTCTTCGGCACGAGCCACGTGCCTGTGCGCCAGGTGCGAACATCCGCAAGATGCAGCATCACGTCGTCCGACAGCCAGACGCTGGGCGTTTCCAGCGCCGGCTGATTGACGTTCCAGAGCTCGGGCGCCGCATAGGATTCAGGAAACGAACCGGCGGCCAACCCTAGCTCTAGCGTGCGTCGATACGCCTCATGCAAGGCCGTGCTCATGCGTATCTTTGGCGCATGCTGGGGGTTCGCCGCGGCGACGGCTCCCAAGGCGTCATTCCAAAGAAAATCATGATCGTCCCACGTCGCCCAGACGGAGCCTGCCGGCATCGATTTCACCAGCGTTGAGAATTGCGGTTGATGCAGCAGTTCGCGGTATCGGCCAAAGGCATGTTTCGCAAAATCGTTTTCGCTCATGTCTTTGGGATGCACCGACTGCTCGACGAGGATGTCCAGGTACATGCTGTCGCCCAGCAGAACCAGATGATCGGGCGCGTGCGCACCAATCCAATCCCAGACGGGTTGGTCGCTGAACACATCGGTGGCAATACAGGATGCAAACGCGATACGCATAACAGATCCTCAGGATGGCCGTGGCAGGGGCGGCCATGATGTTGCCCATCCGGCCCTGGATACGCCCATACCCCATCTGGGGTATGGATGATTCGCGCAGGGTGTCTGCTTGCAGAGCTAGACTGAAATTTCCGGGGACCCCCATCATCTCAATGGAGTTTTCATGAAAACGTCCCTATTCCCCTGTGCAGCGTCTTTACTCACTTTGGTGTGCCTGAGCGCCACGGCGCAGACCGTGACACCGATGAAAGGCCAATCTCCTGAACTGACTCAACAAGACATTGCGGCGTGCCAATCGCAGTCGGGCGCCAACAGCACCGCCAGCCAACCCTCATCAGGCGGACGCGCCCGGGGCGCCGCCACTGGCGCGGTTGCCGGCGCGGCCGTTGCAGGTGCGCGCACCAATCAACACGACGAGATCTCTGACCGCGTCGACGATGACGTCAAGCAAGACTACCGGCAGGAAAAGGCGAAAAATGCCGCCGTGGCGGGCGCGGTGGTAGGCGGTTCGCGGCAGCGCCAGGACCGCCGCCAAGACGCAAAGACGAATGCCAACGCCTCGTCGGCCTACACCAGTTGCATGCAACAGCGTGGCTACCAGGTCACGCCGTGAATCACAGTAAATGTCAGCCGACGCCCGCACGCAGACCGTAGCGCCGCATCCCTGACGAAAACCGCCAGCTTGGGGCTACGCTCCCGTCCGCCATTGCGGTGGGGTGGCGGCGCGCCATGATGACGGCGTGCGTGAATAGAAGGCGGCCAAGCCCGCGCTAGCCAACGGCAAGGGCAAAGGCAGAGGTAGAGGTAGAGGTAGAAGCAGAGACAAAGGCAGAGGCAGAAGCAAAGGCAGAGGCAAAAGCAATCGCAAAGGCAAACGCAAACGCAAAGGCAAAGACACCGCTCAAGGAAAATGCTGTTCCGCGCTTGACAAGCCGCCGGCCGCCGCCCGAACATACCCCCGCCTTCCGCGGCGCAACGCCGCAGCGCTTACGATTCAACGCATGACTGACCTATCCGCCCACACTGCCCTCGCCCAAGCCTCGCAAGACCTGTACGCCGCCGTGCGCCGTGATGCGCCGCTGGTGCAGTGCCTGACGAATTTTGTGTCCATGAACATTGCCGCCAATGTGCTGCTGGCCATGGGCGCGTCGCCCGCCATGGTGCATGCCACGGACGAAGCGCCGGAATTCGCGCGCCTGGCTGGTGCGGTCGTCATCAACATCGGCACCCTGTCCGCGCCTTGGCTGGAAAGCATGTTGCTCACCGCCGCATCTGCCAACCAGGCCGGCATTCCCTGGGTATTGGACCCGGTGGCCCACCACGCCACGGCCTTTCGCCGCGGCGCCGTGCAGCAGTTGCTGGCGCTGCGTCCGGCCATCATCCGCGGCAACGCCTCGGAAATCATCGCGCTGGCGGGTGGCCAAAGCAGCGGCAAGGGCGTGGATGCGCGCGACGCGGTGGCGCAGGCGGAACGATCCGCCGACGTCATCGCACGCGCGCATGGCACGGTCGTGGCCGTGACGGGTGAAATGGATTACGTCACCGATGGCACGCGTGCCGTGCACATCACGGGCGGGTCGGCGCTGATGCCGCGCGTCACCGCCACCGGCTGCGCGCTGAGCGCACTGGTCGGCGCGTTTGCAGCGGTGGCAAAAGATGACCCGTTCACCGCCGCTGTCGCCGCCCTGTCCTGCTTTGCTATTGCGGGCGAGCGCGCCGGCATGCTGGCCCAAGGCCCGGGCTCATTCGCATGGCGGTTCCTGGATGCGCTGGCGGCGCTGGAAGTGGAAAGCCTGACGCGGGAATCGCCGCTGCGCTAAGGCATCGACGCGTCGATGCAGGAACGCGTCGATGCGCTGATGTACCGCGCTGCTAAGGCATGGATCGCCGCAGCGGCTCCGAACCGCCGCCGTGTCACGCCCAGGTCACACACTGTCCCCAAAATCGATTTCCTTCATGACACGGAAGGAAAGACAGTGAAGCCACACGTACGAAAACTGTTTGCGGTATCCGCCAGCGTGCTGCTCCTGACCGGCCTGGCCGGTTGCGGCAACGATGATGATGATGACGAAGACTCCGGCGCGGTCACGCCGCCTGCGGCCAGCGTGCCGCAAGGCGCGGCATTGGACGTTGCGATTCTTGCCACGACCGACCTGCACGCCAACGTGCTGGGGTACGACTACTACAAGCTGGCCGAAGACAAGAGCTACGGCGTGGATCGCACCGCGACGCTGATCGCCAACGCCCGCAAGCAGCACGCCAACACGCTGCTGTTTGACAACGGCGACACCATTCAAGGCACCGCGCTGTCCGACTACCAGGCGCTGGTCTCGCCCGTGCAATGCTCGGACATGATTGCCGTCTACAAGCAGATGAAGCTGCTGGCCTATGACGCCGGCACCATGGGCAATCACGAATTCAATTACGGCCTGCCCTTTCTGTCGCAGATCACGAATGTGGATTTCGGCCTGGCCGGCATTGGCAAAGGTACCGCGCAGACCAACCCCACAGGCGCGCGCGATTGCGCCGCGCCGGGCTTTCCGTTCGTGTCGGCCAACGTGGTGTCGGCCGCCAGCAAGCAACCCATCTTCAAACCCTGGGTGGTGCTGGACAAGACGTTCAAGGCCACGGACGCCAGCGGCAAGGCCATCGATGTGGCGTTGAAGGTGGGCGTCATCGGCTTTGCGCCGCCGCCCATTCTGCAATGGGACAAGGCCAATCTGGAAGGCCATGTCGAGGTCACGGGCTGGAAGGAAACGGCGCAGCGCTATGTGCCCGACATGAAGGCCGCAGGTGCGGACATCATCGTGGCGCTGGCGCATGGCGGCATCGACATGAAGACGGCGTACAGCCCATCGATGGAGAACGGCGCGGGCTACCTGACCCAGGTGCCGGGCATTGATGCGCTGATCACCGGCCACCAGCACTTGCTGTTTCCCGACACCAGCACGACGTCGCAATTCGCGGGCCAGCCGGGCATTGATCTGGCCAAGGGCCTGATCAATGGCGTGCCTGCCGTGCAGGCCGGCCAATGGGGCAACAACCTGGGCCAGATCACGTTAAAGCTTGCCTATGACAAGGGCTGGCAGGTGCAGAAGGACGCGACCACGGTCGCGCGCATTTCCACGCGCCTGACCGCGCAAAGCGGCTCCACGCCGGCCACCTATGTGGCGCCCGACACCGCCGTGCAGCAGTTGGTGCAGGCTGAACACGCCGCCACTATCGACTACGTGAAGACGCCCATCGGCCAAAGCCAGTTCGACATGGCGACCTACTACGCGTTGACGGGCGATGTGTCGGCGTTGCAGATCGTGAACATGGCGCAGATCGACTACCTGACGGATTACATCGCGAAGAACAACCCGTCATATGCCAACCTGCCTATTCTGTCGGCCGCCGCGCCCTTCAAAGGCGGGCGTAACGGCCCGGGCGACTTCACGTTCGTGAAGCAAGGCAATGTGGCAATCAACAATGCTGCGGACCTTTATCTGTACCCCAACACGCTGCAAGTGGTGCGCGTCACGGGCGACACCGTGCGCCAATGGCTGGAGAAGACGGCCGAACAGTTCAAGCAGATCGACCCCGCCCAGGTCGCGCCGCAAGATCTGATCGATACGAGCTTTCCCACGTTCAACTTCGACGTGCTGTACGCGGCGGGCAATGCGCTGAAGTACGAGATTGACGTCAGCCAACCCAAGGGCTCGCGCATTTCGGGGCTGACGTACCAAGGCGCACCGCTGGACCCGGCCGCGCAGTTCCTGGTGGTGACCAACAACTACCGCGCAAGCGGCGGCGGCGACTTCCCCGGCCTGGCCGGCGGCAAGGGTGACATCGTGCTGCAAGCGCCGGACGCCAGCCGTGATGTGCTGATCAGCTACATCAAGAAGAACCCGTCGCTGGACCTGGCCACGTACGGCCTGGACCGCAGCTGGCGCTTCAAGCCGCTTGCTACGTTGGCCGGCCCGGTGGTGTTCTGGTCGGTGCCTGGCACCGTGGCGATGGCCGCCGCGCACGGCGTGACGAACGTGTCGGTGTTTGACGCGACGCCGGATGCGACGACGCAGCTGTCGCGTTATGCGGTGGATCTCAGCCAGTAGCCGCCGTACAGGCGGGGCGCCTTTGCGGGTGGGGCGCCCCGCCTTATCACCAAAGCTTGTCAGCAACGTCAATCCCGACACAGACAAATGACAGCTTTCGGTGCTTACAATAGCGCTGTTGCGCCGCAACATCCGCCGAATCTCCTCTCGTCCATCCATGTCTCACCCCTCTTCTACGCAGCACCGGCCCGCGCTGGTGCTGCTTGCCCTTGCTGTCGGCAGCTTCGCCATCGGAACCACCGAGTTCGCCACGATGAGCCTGCTGCCTTATTTCTCCCAGTCGCTGGGCATTGACGCGCCCACCGCGGGCCACGTCATCAGCGCCTATGCGTTGGGGGTGGTCGTTGGCGCGCCCATTCTTGCCGTGCTGGGCGCGAAGATGCCGCGCCGCCGCTTGCTGATCGCGCTGATGGCGTTGTTCGCTGTCGGCAACGGCCTGAGCGCCATCGCCCCCGATTACCACTGGATGCTGTTCTTCCGCTTTCTTAGCGGCTTGCCCCATGGCGCGTACTTCGGCATTGCATCGCTGGTGGCGAGTTCGCTTGTGCCGGCCAACCGGCGCACGATGGCCGTGGGCCGCGTGTTTCTGGGGCTGACCGTCGCCACCATCGTCGGCGTGCCGCTGGCCAACTGGCTGGGCCAAGTGATTGGCTGGCGCTGGAGCTTCGGGCTGGTGTCGCTGCTGGCGGTGCTGACGATGATCAGCGTGGCCATTTACGCGCCCGACACCCCCGCCGACCACAAGGCCAGCCCGCTGCGCGAACTAAGCGCCCTGGGCCGCGGCCAGGTATGGATCACGCTGGCGATCGGCGCGGTGGGTTTTGGCGGCTTGTTCTCGGTCTACACGTATCTGGCCGACACGCTCACCGCCGTCACGCAGGTATCGCCGTCGGTGGTGCCGTTCGTGCTCAGCGCGTTTGGCGTGGGCCTGACCGTGGGCAATATGGTGGTGCCGATCTTTGCCGACCGCGCCGTCATGCGCACTGCCGGCCTGCTGCTGGTGTGGTCGGCCGTGGTGCTGGCGTTGTTCCCGCTGATGGCGCACAACGTCTGGCTGATCACGCTGAACGTATTCCTGGTGGGCGTGGGCGGCGCGTTGGGCACGGTGCTGCAAACGCGGCTGATGGACGTCGCGGGCGATGCGCAAGGCCTGGCGGCGGCGCTGAATCACTCGGCCTTCAACACCGCCAACGCCCTGGGCCCGCTACTGGGCGGGCTGGCGATTGCCGCGGGTTATGGCTGGACGTCGACCGGCTGGGTCGGCAGCCTGCTGGCGCTGGCCAGCCTGCCTTTGTGGCTGTGGGCCGTCTTGCTGGAACGCCAGCATCGCGCCGCGCGTCGCAGCGGGCTGGTCGCCAGCACGGAATCGGCGCGCTGAGTCTACGGGCGGTCTTAGCACCCTGTCGGAACCTACTGCCAGAACGCACTGCGCTCACGACCCAGCGGGGTGGGCTGCGCCCGCCCCCGCCCCTACCGGTAGTACACGCAGATCCGCTTGCCGCCGATCTCGTGCACGTCGATCGGCAATTCATACAAAGGGCTCAGCACCTCGGGCCGGATCAATTCATCCGGCGTGCCTTGATGCGCGATCTTTCCTTGCCGCATCGCCACGATGCGGTCCGCGCAGGTGGACGCAAAGTTGATGTCGTGCAGCACCAGCACCACCGTCTTGCCCAGCTCATCCGCCGCGCGGCGCAGGGTGCCCATCATGGCCACCGCGTGCTTCATATCCAGGCTGTTCAGCGGTTCGTCCAGCAGCACGTAGCGCGTGTCCTGGCACAGCACCATCGCCACAAACGCGCGCTGACGCTGCCCGCCCGACATCTCATCCAGATAGCGGTCCGCCAGGGGCTCCAGGTTCAAATACGCAATGGCGCGGTCGATGTGGGTTTTGTCGTCCAGCGTGAGCCGGCCGCCCGTGTGCGGGTAGCGGCCAAACGCGACCAAGTCCTTCACCGTCAGCCGCAGCGGCAGATGGTTGTCTTGCCGCAAGATGGACAAGCGGCGCGCCAGTTCGCGGCTGTCGGCCTTCGTTACGTCCAGCCCATCCACCTGGATCTGGCCCGCGGATAGCGGCAGCAAGCGGCTGACCATCGACAGCAAGGTCGATTTCCCCGCGCCGTTTGGCCCGATGATGGCGGTGACGCCGTTGGCGGGCAATTGCAGGCTGACGCCATCAACGACCACGCTGTCGCCGTACTGCTTGCTGACTTCGGTAATTTCAATCATCGGCGCCCCTTGCGCAAAATCAGGACGAGGAACATCACGCCGCCTACGAATTCAATCACCACACTGACCGTGGTGTTCAAGCCCAGCACGCGTTCCAGCAGCGTCTGGCCGCCCACCAGGAAGATGACGCTCAGCATCGTGGCGGCGGGAATGGTGTACTTGTGCTTGTCGGAACCCATCGCCTGATACGCCAGGTTGCTGACGAGCAGGCCGAAGAACGTCACCGGCCCCACCAGCGCGGTAGACACCGACACCAGCACGGCGATGGCGCCGAGCGTCAGCATCAGGCTGCGGCGATAGTCCACGCCCAGGTTCACGGCAATCTCACGGCCCAGCGCTAACACGTCGTAGCGATGCCGCATGCGCCAGATCACCAGCGTGGCCACACAGACGGCGGCAAACGCAATCGGCAAGAGCGACACGCGCACCGAATTGAAGCTGGCGAACATGCGGTCTTGCAGCACCAGGAATTCGTTAGGGTCGATCAGCCGCACCATGAAATTGGACAGGCTGCGAAACAGCAGCCCGAAGATGATGCCCACCAGCATCATCAAATGCAGGCTGCGTACCGCGTCTGAAAACAACCAGCGAAACAGCAGGCACGCAAACGCCGTCATGGCGCAGACTTCCAACAGGAACGCCGCCACGGGGTGGTTCGCCGCCGTGGCGGCCTGGCCAAAGCCGAACACCACGACGGCCTGAATCAACAGATACAACGCGTCAAAGCCCATGATGGCGGGCGTCAGGATGCGGTTGTGCGTGATCGTCTGGAACAGCACCGACGACACGGCCACGGCGTACGCCACCAGCAGCATCGCAATCAGCTTGCCGCCGCGAAATGGAATCACGAACGACCATTGGCCGTTGGCGCCCAACGTCATGAACGCGGCCACGCACGCCAGCGCGGCCGCAGCCAGCCAGAACAGGCGCATCGCTTGGGGCGGGGTTTTCGTCGCGTGCAGCGCAAAGCCGGCTTTCACATGTTCAGCCAAGACGATTCCTCCGCAGGCGCAGCAGGCACAGGAACAGGATGCTGCCCAGCACGCCCACAACGGTACCGATAGGAATTTCGTAGGGGTGAATCACCAGCCGGCCGATGATGTCGCAGGCCAGCACAAAGATGCCGCCCAGCGCCGCCACCCAGGGAATGGATCGGCGCATGTTGTCGCCCAGAATCAGGCTGACGGCGTTAGGCACGATCAGGCCCAGAAAAGGAATGGCGCCCGCCGTCACCACCACCACGGCCGAGATGGCGGAGACGATCAGCAGGCCCACCAGCGTCAGGCGCGCGTGGTTCAGCCCCAGGTTGGACGCGAACTCGCGGCCCATGCCCGCCACCGTGTAGCGGTCAGCGGCGGCGTAGGCCGCGCAGGCCAGCGCAAAACCGATCCACAGCAATTCGTAGCGGCCGCGCAGCACACCCGAGAAATCACCCGTGGTCCAGGCGTGCAGCGATTGCAGCAGGTCAAAGCGAAAGGCCACGAAGGTGGTCATCGCATGAATCACGCCGCCGAGTATCAGCCCGATCAAGGGCACGATGAACGGCGTGCGCAACGGCACGCGGCGCAGGAGCGCCAGGAACAGCAAGGTGCCCGCCAGCGCGAAGGCGGTGGCGGTGAGCATCTTGCCGATCACCGGCGTGTCGGGCGCCAGCAAGGTAATGACCAGGATACCCAGCGTGGCGGACTCGACGGTGCCAGCCGTCGTGGGTTCGACGTAGCGGTTGCGCACCAGCATCTGCATGATCAGCCCGGCCACCGCCAGCGACATGCCGGCCAGCAGCAAGGCCAAGGTGCGTGGCACGCGGCTGACCATCATCAGGCGCCAGGCGCGGTCGGCGGCGTCGCCCTCGCCCCACAACGCCGTCAATGACAGCTGCCCCGCGCCCAGGCTGACGCTGGCCGCGCACAACAGCACCAGCACCAGCAACACGACGGCCAGGCCGCCCCAACCGCTAATCGTCTGCCGCCAACTCACGGGCGGCCTTCCCACGCTTCCCACGCTTCCCACATGCCGCTTACTTTCCTTGCGCCAACGCCGCGGTGATGTCATCCACGTTCTGCTGCATCGCCGTCAGCCCGGCGCTGCCCAGCAAATACCAGTTAAAGCCATTCAGATACACCACCCGCTTGTTCTTCCACGCCTTGGTCGGGCGCACCAGATCGTTGTCCAGCATGCGCTGGGCCGACACGCCTTCGCGGCCGATGGCGGCATCGCGGTCAATCACGAACAGCCAGTCGGGGTCGGTCTGGGCGATGAACTCAAACGAGATCGCCTGGCCGTGGTTCGACACGTTCAGGCCGGGCGCGGCGGGCTTGACGCCAAAGGCGTCGTGGATCACGCCAAAGCGCGAGCCGGGGCCGTAGGCGCTCATCTTGCCGCCTGTGGTCAACACGATCAACGCGGTGCCGGCCGAGCCCGCCTTGTCGTGCAGCGTCTTGATCGACGCCTGCAAGGCCGCCAGCTTCTGCTTGGCCTCTGCCTCTTTGCCGTACAAGGCGGCCAGCGTTTCGGTGTTGCGCGTGACGCTGCCGACCAAGTCCTTGGCGTCTACCGTCAGGTCGACGGTGGGCGCCAGCTTGGACAGCTCGTCATACTTGGGCGCCGAGCGGCCCGCCACGAAAATCACCTGCGGCTGCGCGGCGTGGATCACTTCGTAGTTGGGTTCGAACATGGAACCCACTTTCAGATAGCGCGCATCGGCGTACTGCGCCAATTGCGGCGGCCACTTGGCAACGGCCGGCACGCCCGTCGCTTCAACGCCCAGCGCATGCATCGTGTCCAGCACGGCCAGGTCCATCACCACGGTCTTGGCGGGCTTGGCCGGCACGGCGGTTTCACCGCGCGCATGTTTGACAGGCACTGTGGTTTGCGCGGCGGATACGGCCGTCACCGCGCCCAAGGCCAGCGCGGCGCCGGCTTGCAGCAACCAGCGGCGGGCACAGCCCGTTTTTCCTTGCTTCGTCATAGAACCCTCTTCGTGTTGCGGGGGACGCAAGCGCCCCCCTTTACTGAAACTTAGAACTTCACGCCCACGCCCAGCCAGTAACGGCGGCCGTCTTCCACGTATGCGTAGTCGTCATACGTGACTTGCTTGTCGAACAGGTTGTAAATGCCGGCGTACACCGACACGGTCTTGTTCACCGCGTACGACGCGCCCATATCCACAAAGGTGTAGGACGGCGCCACCACCGACGACGACGACGCGCCCGTCGTCGGCTGGCTTTCCTTGCCGCGGTAGTTCACGCGCGCCCAGGCTTGCAGCGCGTCGGACGCTTCCCAGTTCACCGTGGTGGTGAACAGATGCTTGGGCAACTGGTTCAAGGGCTCGCCCTTGTACTGGCCCGACTTCTGTTCCGACTTGGTGAACGTGTAGCTGCTGGTCAACGACCAGTCGCGCGCCAACGGCAGCTTCATGCTGGCTTCCACGCCGCGCGACACCGCCTTGTCCACGTTCATATAGGTGGTGGGGTTGGAGCCGAACTGGTTGGGGCCTTCCGTGCATTGCGACAACGGGCACGCCACGCGGGTGATCTTGTCCTTGAAGTCGTTGTTGAACACGGTCAGGCCGGCGTTGAAGCCTTCGCCGTCGTCATACAGGATGCCGATTTCTTCGGTAACCGACTTCTCGGGGGTCAGGTCGGGGTTGCCATACATGTTGCCGCCGCGGCTGACCTGGCCCCAGCCCGCCACCGTCTGGCGCAGGTCCGGCGCACGGAAGCCCGTGGACACCCCGCCCTTCAACGTCCAGCGCTCCGCCATGTGCCACACGCCGTACAAACGCGGGCTGAAGTGCGTGCCGAAGTTTTCGTCTTCGTCCATGCGCAGGCCGGCGGTCAGCGCGAAGCTGTCGGTCAGGCGCCATTCGTCTTCAGCGAACAAGGCCCACTGGTAGCGGTCGATCTTGCTGGGGCCGCCCGCCAGCTGATTGCCGGTTTGATCATTCAGGCGCTGGCTCAGGTAGGTGCCGCCCAAGGTCAGCATGTGCGAACCCAACGGCAGCGTCCAGCTCGATTGCAGGTTCAGGTTCTTGACCTTCATCTGCCGCGAGCGGTTGTCGAACTCTTCCTGCTGCACGTAGCTGTCAGACACCGCCCAACCCCACCGGCCGGTATGCGACAGCGCCCACTTGTTGCTGCGATAGTCCGTCTGGGCAGATGCCGGGCAGCCGTTGCGCCCGCAGGCCTCGCCCGGGGCCAGCGGCGCAACCGTCTTGCCCAGCGTTTCCTGGTTTTTCTGGCGCATCGTGGTGGCTTCCAGCACGATGTCGTGGTCGCGGTTCGGCGTGAGCGCAAGCTTGGCGGTCACGCTATCCGAATTGCGCTTGCGGAAGCCGTCGACAATGTTGTCTTCATCGCGCTGTGAGGCCTGACCGTAGATTTGCAAGCCCAGCAAATCGTTCTTGATGGGGCCTGCCAGATAAAAGTTGCCCTGATAGATGTCGCCCGATTTGCTGCTTTCCTGAATGGTCGTATCCATGCGGATCTCGCCATGCCATTCATTGGGGACCTTGCGCGTGATGATGTTGATCACGCCGCCCATGGCATCCGAGCCATACAGCGACGACATCGGGCCGCGCACCACTTCAATGCGTTCGATGGCGGCAAGCGGCGGCGTCCAGCCGCCTTCAACGCCGGCAGAATCAGAGTTGGTACGGGTTTCGCGCGAGCTCTGGCGCTTGCCGTCGATCAAGATCAGCGTGTATTGCGGGCCCATGCCGCGCAGCGAAATGTCCTGGCGGTCGCCGCCGCCCGTGATGATGACGCCCGGCACGTCGATCAGCGCGTCATTCACGTCGCGGTAGAACTTCTTGTCCAGATCTTCGCGGGTGATCACGCTGATGGACGCCGGCGCGTCCTGAATCTGCTGCTCGTAGCCGCTGGCCGTCACCACGACGGTTTCCAGGGTCTTGGCCGAACTGTCGCTTTGCGCCCAAGCGGCCGCCGGGCTCATGCCCAAACCGGCCGCGCACAGGGCCACCGCCAGTTGCGTACGCGACACCGTGACGCGCCCGCCCAAGGCCAGATCTTTGCTGCTCATGATTCCGCTTTCTCCCGTACCGGACCCTGCCGCACCCCACGTGCAACCCCGGGCCCACCTCTTATTTCTTAATGAAAACTATTCTCATATTAGAATTGAGGCTGTCGGAATCCGGCAAACGCCTTTCCGCAACTTTTACTTTCTTCGCACTTCTTGACACTTGGCGGTTCGGCCATCAGCCACACTACCGGGTGCGGAACACAGATAACGGATGCTTTTCTCACACACAGCGGTTACGCGCCGCATCCTCCTGATCGACGACGATGTCGAACTGGCTCAGATGCTGCGCGAATACCTCGAACCCAATCACTGCCTGCTGACACTGGCCCATACCGGCGCCCAGGGTCTTGCCCTGCTGGCGCAAGACGATTACGACCTGGTGCTGCTGGACCTGATGCTGCCCGACGGCAATGGCCTGGACCTGCTCAAGCAATACCGCGCGCGATCGCGCCGGCCCGTGATCATGTTCACGGCCCACGGCAGTGAGACCGACCGTGTGCTGGGGCTGGAGTTCGGCGCCGACGACTATCTGGCCAAGCCGTTCAGCCCGCGCGAACTCAAGGCCCGTATCACCGCCGTGATGCGCCGCTTTGAAGAAGTGCCCGAGACCACCAAGCCCTGCCTGACGCTGGGCGCGTTGTCGCTGGACCCGGCGTCCGGCCGGGCGCGATTGGGTCAGGAAGAAGTCCTGCTGACCGGGGCCGAACAACGCATCCTGGAACTGCTGATGCGCGTGCCCGGCCAGGTCGTCGCGCGTGAGCAGATCGGCATGTACGCGCTGGGCCGCCGCCCCGAACGCTACGACCGCAGCATCGACACCCACATCAGCACCTTGCGCAAGAAGCTGCGCCTGGATGCGTCCGGCGACACGCTGTCGATCCGTAACCTGCGAGGGCTGGGCTACGTGCTGGCGGGCGCGTCGGCATGAGCTGGCCGCTGCCCACGCGGTCCCTTTTCTGGCGCGCCTTTCTGACCTTCTGGTGCGCCATGGCGATCATCCTGGTGTGCGGCATGCTGTTCACCGCCACGGTGGCCTGGTATCGCATCAACTCGCTGGATGGCCTGAACCCCGCCAGCCTCACCCAAGACGCGCGCCAAGTGGCCCGCAACCACGGTGTGGAAGGATTGGAACGCTGGGTCCGCGCCATGGACGAGCGTTATTCCGCGCTGAAGATCTACGTGCTGGACGCGCAAGACACCGAGATTCTGGGGCGCACCCTGCCCGCGCGCATGCACGATTGGCTTAGCGCGTATCGCGCGGCGTCAGACCATCCGCCGCAAGCGGACTACCTTCAGCCCGACCCCGTCGGCGAACGCGTGTCGTGGTGGCAGCCCCAACTGCTGGTGCTGCCCGACGGCACGCAGCTGCTGATGCTGTTCCTGCCGTTCGACTCTTCGCACTGGGAAGTGTTGGGCTTGTCGCCCGTGGCGCTGGCCTTGCTGCTGTTTGCGCTGGCCGTGACCGCGCCTTTTTGCTGGGCGTTGACACGGCACGTCACCGCGCCGTTGACGCAGCTGCGCCACGCCACGCAAGCCTTGGCGGCGGGCCGGCTCGGTGCCCACACACCGCCCAAGCTTGCCCGGCGCAAAGACGAACTGGGCTTGCTGGCGCGTGATTTCAACGCCATGGCCGACCGGCTCAAGGCCTTGGTCGATACGCGTGAACAGCTGCTGCACAACATCGCCCACGAGCTGCGCTCGCCGCTGGCGCGTTTAAGGCTCGCGTCTGAACTTGCGCGGCGCAAAGACGAACGCCAGGACGTGCAACTGGATCGCATTGAACGCGAATGTGAACGCCTGGATGCGCTGGTGGGCAATACCTTGCGGCTGGCGCGGCTTGGCGCATTGCCTGAACCCAGCGACACGCTGGACCTGACCGCCATCGTGTCCGACGTGGTGGACGATGCGCGCTTTGAGGCCGACGCGCTGCATGTGCGCATCACCTGGGAACCGCCCGCGCCGGTCATGGTGACGGGCGAACGCGACAGCTTGTCCAGCGCGATTGAAAACGTGCTGCGCAACGCCTTGCGCTTCGCCCCCGCGCACAGCGCCATCCGGGTGCGGCTGCTGATCAGCGCGCGTGAAGCCTGCCTGGAAATCGAAGACCGCGGGCCGGGCGTACCGGCGCAAGATCTGGAGTCGCTGTTCGAACCGTTCTACCGGGTGGCGTCGGACAAGAACCTCGCGGGCTCTGGCGCGGGGCTCGGGCTGTCCATCGCCCAAGCCGCCATCGCCGCGCACAAGGGCCGGATATCGGCGCGCAACATGTCTCCGCAAGGCCTGAGCGTGCGGATGGAGCTGCCGCGCCAATCCCCGGCATAACCTCGGCAATTTAGAACGTGATGTTCGCCGACACCCACAGGCGGCGGCCTTCCAGCACCTGGCGGTACGAGTTGGCCCAGTTCGCATTGGCGGCGGGCTCGCTCGTGCCGATTTTGGTGGGCCCGTAGTTAACGAAGTTCTTGTCGAACAGGTTGAACACCGACGCCGACAGCGTCACGTTCTTGTTGACTACATACGAGCCACCCATGCTGGCCAGCCAGTACGGGTTGTAGAACACCTGCTCCTTCTCCCAGTTCATGTCATTGAATTGCTTGGCGCGATACTCGCCGCGCACCCACGCGTTGAACTGGTCGTTGATGCGCCAGTTCAGGCCCAGGTTCAAGCTGTGGCGAGGCTGCGAACCCAGCGGCTGGCCTTGCTTGGCGCCGGAGGTGACTTCGCTGGCGGTCAGCGTGTAATTCCCGTTGAACGACACGCCGCCATAAAGCGGAATCCGGCCGCCCAGCTCAACGCCCTGGATGGTCGCGGTATCAATGTTCACGCGCTGCGAGAAGTTCGCCACCGGTATGCCGTTGCGCTCCCATACGCCCAGGTCCAGGCAGCCCGGCGCGGGGCCGCCCACCGCCAGGCAGTTCGGCACGTTCTGGCTGTCGATCTTGTCTTTGAACTTGGTGTGGAAGGCGGTCAGATTGCCGGACAGGCCTTCGCCATCGTCAAACAGCAGGCCCAGTTCCGACGAGGTGCTGCTTTCCGGCGTCAGCTGCGAATTGCCCAGCAGCGGCATGGTGCCTTGCGCGCCCAGGCCGATGATTCCGTCGGTCATCAGGTTGATGTCGGGCGTTTTGTAGCCCTTGCTGACGCCGCCCTTGACCGTCCACATCGGCGTGGCGTTCCACACCAGATAGCCGCGCGGGCTCCACTTGCCGCCGAACTGTTCGTTGCGGTCGTATCGGGCGCCCGCCGTCAAGGCCAGGTCGTCGACAATGCGCCATTCGTCTTCGGCGAACAATGCCCATTGATACTGGCGCAGGTTCAGCGGCGCGGATACCAGCGTGTCCTTGAAGTGCTGCTCGCGCCACTGGCCGCCCAGCGTCAGGTTGTGCCGGTCGTTGAACAGCGGCATCGTCCACTTCGTGTCCAGCACCCAGTTGTCGTATTCCAGATCGCGCTTGTCGCCGTCCGTCGGCATGCGGGGCGCGTTCATGGGATTGGTGCGGCCGATGGTTTCGGTGGTGTCGTACACCAAGCTCGTGTCCGAGCTGATGGAATTGCTGTATCGGCCCAGATGCGTCAACGCATAGCGCTGACGGTTGAACTTCATTTCGGGCTCGTAGCCGCCGCCTTGGCGATTGGGCGCGATGCTGGTGTTCAGCGTGCCGAGTTCGCCATTGGCGTTGTCATACGTCTGCCAGTAGCTGTCCACGTCCAGCAACACGTCGTGATTGCGGTTCGGCGTCAGCGACAGGCGCAGCCCAACGTTCTGCTGCGTGCTGTCGCCAAGGCCGGTGAAGCTGGCGATATCGCCGGTGTAGTTGCCGCTGTTGTACTCGGCCTGGTTGACGGGGTAGCTGCCGTTGGCGCTCAGGCGGCGATAGTGGCCGCCGCGCAAGGTCAGGCCCAGCTTGTCGGTCTTGATGGGGCCGCTCAGGTAGAACGCCGCGCCGTAGTTGTTGCCGAAGGTGTTGTCGCCCTGCGCCGTGCCGTCCAGCGTGATCTGGCCCATCCAGTCCTGGCTGACCTTGCGCGTGATGATGTTGATGACCCCGCCCATCGCATCCGACCCATACAGGGTGGACATGGGGCCACGCACCACCTCGATGCGCTCGATGGCGGCCATCGGGGGAATGAAGTTGGTGTCGACGTCGCCAAAGCCGTTCGGGCGCGCGCCCGAGCTGTTCTGGCTCATGCGCTTGCCGTCCACCAGCACCAGCGTGTAGTCGCTGGGCAAGCCGCGGATGCTGATATTCATGCCACCCGCCTTGCCGCCCCGCTCGACCGTCACGCCTTCCACGTCCGACACCGCATCGGCCAGATTGTGAAAGGGTTTGGTCTCCAGCTGCTCTCGCGTGATCACCGAAATGGATGCGGGCGCGTTCTTGATGTCCTGCTCGAAGCCGGACGCGGTCACCACCACGGTGTCCAGCTGCGCGACACCCAGGGTGTCTTCCTTGGGGCCCGCGACGGTTTGCGCGGGTGGCGCGGGTTGCGCATGCGCGGCGCCGATCGTGGCCAGCGCCAGCGCCAGGGGCAAAGCCAGCGGCAACAGACGCAAGGAATGGGAAGGTGAACGACGAGCTCGGACCGAGCCGTGGATGCGTTGAAGAGTCGACATAGGGAATCAAAGGGAACCGCCCGAACCGGGCGGCGCGCATTGCGCTGATTGATAATTTCAATGAACGGCAATGATATTCATTCCCAATATGTCATTCAACTTTTTGTCAGTGTTTATTCAGTTTTTAGAAAGTTTTGAGAAAAATCTTAGAAAAGTGACGCATCCGCACGACAACTCACGTTATCGCGCAGGCAACATCCAGGGACGGATTTCAGTCGTCAGCGAGAATGGCGGCCGGCAAACGCGGCAACACCCGCATGGCGTTCGCGGTGGTGGCGTGCGCCACCTGGGCGGCCGTGATGCCGCGCAGCTCGGCCAGCACCTGGGCGATGCGGGCCAACTCCCCCGGCCGGTTGCGGCGCTGCGGAGGGTGCAGCCAGGCGGGCGGAATGTCTGGCGCGTCGGTTTCCAGCACCAGATGCGACAAGTCGACGTCCACCGCGTGGCGGCGGATCTGCAAGGCGCGCTCGTAGGTCATGGCGCCGCCCATGCCCAGTGCAAACCCCAGATCAATAAAGGCCTGCGCCTGCTGGGCGCTGCCGTTAAAGGCGTGCGCGATGCCGCCGATGCGGCCATGGCGGCGCAGATACTTCAGCAGGATGTCTTGCGAGCGGCGCACATGCAGCAGCACCGGCAGCTTGAATTCGGCGGCCATCGCCAACTGCGCGGCGTAAAAACGTTCCTGCTTTTCGCGGGGTTCGCCCGATGAGATTTCAGGCACGAAGAAGTCCAGGCCGATCTCGCCAATGGCGACAAAGCGCGGGTCGCCTAGCGACGCTTTGATCGCGTCGCGCAGCGCGTCCAGATCGGCATCGGCCGCGCGCTGGACGTAAAGGGGGTGGATGCCCAGCGCGTAGGCGCCGCCTGCCACCTCGGCCGCCATGTCCCGCACGATGCCGAAATTGGCGCGTTCGATGGCGGGGATGACGATGGATTGGACGCCGGCCTCGCAGGCGTGGTCGGCCACCTGCTGGCGGTCGGCGTCGAACTCTGCGGCGTCCAGATGGCAGTGGGTGTCGATCAGCATGGGCGTGGCCTCCTGTTGCGGATTATCCACCCGCATCCCTTATCCCGATACCAGGCGGCCGTTTTCCATCAGCAATTGGCGGTCGGCGCGGCCGGCCAGCTCCTGGTCGTGGGTCACGATGGCGAACGCCGTACCCGATTCCTGATTCACCTGGGTCAAGAGTTCGAACATCTTGTGCGCGGTGTTGCGGTCCAGGTTGCCCGTGGGTTCGTCGGCCAGCACGCAGACGGGGCGCGTCACCAGCGCGCGCGCAAGCGCTACGCGCTGGCGTTCACCGCCCGACAACTGGCCCGGGAAATGGTCTTGGCGCGCGGCCAGGCCCACCAGCGCCAGCACCTCGCGCGCGGCCTCGCGGGCCTTGTCACGGTTCTCGCGGCGCACGATAAGCGGCATCGCCACATTGTCCAGCGCCGAAAATTCCGCCAGCAGATGGTGGAACTGATAGACAAAGCCCAGGCTGCTGTTGCGCACGGCGCTCTTCTTGGCTTCGGACAGGCCGACGGCCAATTGGCCATCCACCGACACCGACCCGCTGGTCGGCACGTCGAGCAAGCCCAGGATATGCAGCAAGGTGCTCTTGCCCGAACCCGATGCGCCCACAATGGCAACCATCTCGCCACGCGCAACAGACAGGCTGACATTGCTGAGCACTTCGATGCGGGCGGGGCCCTCGTCGTAGACCTTGACGATGTTCTCGGCCTGCAGCGCAGGCGTCAGGGCGTCAGCGTTTTGAATCTTAATCATGGCGCAGCACCTGAGCCGGTTGCAGACGCGAGGCGCGCCAGCTGGGATACAGCGTTGCCAGCAGCGACAACACCAGTGACGTCAGGCCAATCGTGACGATGTCGCCCACTTGCGGATCAGACGGCAAGGCGCTGATGAAATAGACCTCGCGCGGCAGGAAATGCACACCCAGCAGACGCTCGATGAACGGCACGATCACGTCCACGTTATAGGCAATGACGATACCGCCGGCTACGCCCAGCAACGTGCCGATCACGCCAATCAGCGCGCCCTGCACCAGGAAGATGCGCGCCACTTCGCCCGGCCCCGCACCCAAGGTGCGCAGGATGGCGATGTCCGATTGCTTGTCCTTCACGGCCATGACCAGCGACGACAGCAGGTTGAACGCCGCCACCGCCACGATCAGCGCCAGGATCAGGAACATCATGCGTTTTTCGGTTTGCACGGCGGCGAACCAGGTGCGGTTGTTGCGCGACCAGTCGCTGGCCATCACGTAAGGCGGCAGCACTTTTTTCAGCTCGTTCGCCACTTCCGGGGCCTTCTGCATGTCGGCGATACGCAGGCGCACGCCGGCCGTGCCGTTTTCGCGGAACACGCGCGCGGCGTCTTCGTTGTCAACGAACGCCAGCGACGAATCGTATTCATAGTGGCCCGACGAGAACACGCCCACCACGGTGAACTGGCGCATGCGCGGCGCAAAACCGGCGGGGCTGATCGAGCCTTGCGGGGCCATCATCAGCAGCGTGTCGCCCAGCTTCACGCCCAGGCCGTCGGCCAGTTCGTTGCCCAGCACCACGCCGAAGCCGCCCGCCTTCAGGTCGGTCAGTTTTCCCGACACCATCTGGCGCGGCAGGTCAGATACGTTGCCTTCCGTGGCGGGGTCGATGCCGCGCACCTGCACGCCTCGCAACGCCTGTCCGCGCACCAGCATGCCTTGGGCGGCCACGAATGGCGCGCCGGCCTTGACCTCGGGGTTCTTCTTGGCGGCGTCAGAGAACTGCTGCCACTGCTCCAGCACCCGTTCGGGCAAGGCCCCGGGTATATAGAGTTCGATGTGCGGCAGCACCGACAACATGCGGTCGCGCACTTCTTTTTGGAACCCGTTCATCACGGACAGCACGACGATCAGGGCGGCGACGCCCAGCGCGATACCGGCCATGGAGCTGGCGGCGATGAAGGAGATGAAGCGATCGCGGCGCCCGCGTCGCTGGCGGATTCGGGCCAACCCGGCATAGCGGGCGCCTATCCATAGTTCGTAGGGTATTTTCAGCACGTGCGCATTATGGCATTAACGGCTGGAAAATCGCGCCGCGAATGTGCGGTTCCACGACCAGCCGTGTCAACCTATGGCAAGCGCCAATGCCCCTTAGTTCCCTGCCCCCGCCCGGACTACAATCCCCGCCATGCTGATCGTCATTCCGGGCGCCTTGCCCGCCCTACCCGTGGCCGCCGAACTGGCCAAACTCCTGCCCGAACGCGCGCCCACCCTGCACAGCTGGCTGCAAGCGGGCGCCGCCCGCCCGGCCGCTTTCGATGCGCGCGCCCACGGCTGTACCGCCTTTGAGTCCTGGCAGTTGAGCCGCGCAGGCTACGCTCCCGAGCCCGGCCTGCTGCAAGGCGCAGGCCTGGGGCCGCTGCTCGCAGCCGGTCAAGCTGCGGCGGGTGATGCTGCGGCGGGCGATCCCGCGGCAGGCGATCCTGCGGCAGCCGATGCTGCGGCAGGCGATCCTGCGGCAGCCGATGCCACGGCAGGCCATGCCGCCACGGACGGCCCCGTCTGGCTCGCCGAACTGGTGCACCTGGCCTTGGGGGCCGATCAGGCCAACCTGCTGGACCCGGGCCAGATGGACCTGCGCCCCGAGGAAACCGCTGCCCTGCTCGACACTGCTCGTCCGCTGTTCGACGGCACCGGTTTCACGGTTCAGGCCTTGTCGCCACAGCGTTGGCGGCTGACGCTGCCCGACGGGCTGCGGCCGCAGACGGCATCGCCCCACGTCGTGGCCGGTCACCGCTTGAACGAGTGGTGGCGCCAGGATGCCGAAACGCGTCCGTGGCGCCGGTTGCTGAATGAAATACAGATGGCGTGGCATGAACACCCCGTCAACGACGACCGCGCCGCGCGCGGGCTGCCCCCCGTCAACGCCTTATGGCTGTACGGCGGCGGCAGGCCATGGCCCATCACCCCGGCCGGCCCTGAACGCGTACTGACCGGGCTTGACGCCCCGCAACGCGCAGGCGACTGGTCCGCCTGGCTGGATGCGCTGGCTGAACTGGACGCGCAGCATTTGCGCCCGTTGGCCGGCAAGAAAGGCGTACCGGATACGCCCACCGACCTGCTGCTGCTGGGCGACGACCGCCAAGTCGCCCTCACCCTGAAACCGCGCGGGGGCCTGCTTGGCTTGCTGCCCGCGCCCAAGAAAAACTGGAGCGCCTGGTGGTCTCACCCCGCTTAACAATTCGCCCCGCCGACCTGGACGCCAGCCGTGTGTTGGAAGCCTCGGGCATCCACCCCCTGCTCGCCCGTCTGTGGGCCTCGCGCGGCGTCACCCATCCCGACCAGACCAAACTGGCCTGGCCGTCGCTGCTGCCGCCCGCTGGCCTGACGCATTCGGCGCATGCCGCCGGCGTCCTGGCCGACGCCATCCAGGCCGGCAAGAAGCTGCTGATCGTGGCCGACTATGACTGCGACGGCGCCACCGCCTGCGCGGTCGGCCTGCGCGCGCTGGCCGCCATGGGCGCGGATGTCGACTTCCTGGTGCCCAACCGCTTCGAGACTGGCTACGGCCTGTCGCCCGCCGTGGTGGACCTGGCCGTCACGCACCGCAGCGGCAAGCCCGACATCATCATCACCGTCGACAACGGCATCGCCAGCGTGGACGGCGTGGCCGCCGCCAACGCGGCCGGCATCGGCGTGGTCATTACCGACCACCACTTGCCGGGCGACACCCTGCCCGACGCCCTGGCCATCGTGAACCCGAATCAGCCCGGCTGCGGCTTCCCGTCCAAGAACCTGGCGGGCGTTGGCGTCATCTTCTACATGATGCTGGCCTTGCGCGCCGAGCTGCGCCGCCGTGGCGTCTATGCCGCCGACGGCGGCCCGCGCCTGGATGCGCTGTCTGATCTGGTGGCGCTAGGCACGGTCGCCGACGTGGTCAAGCTGGACGCCAATAACCGCTTGCTTGTCACCCAAGGCCTGCAACGCATGCGCAGCGGCCGTCTGCAACCGGGGCTGCGTGCGCTGTTCGCCGTGGCCGGCCGCGAGCCGCGCAGCGCCAATGGTTTCGACCTGGGCTTCGCGCTGGGGCCGCGCATCAACGCTGCGGGCCGTCTGGCCGACATGAGCCTGGGCATCGCCTGCCTGACCACCGACGACGAAGCCCAAGCGCTGGAAATGGCGCGCGAGCTCGACAACATCAACCGCGAACGCCGCACCATCGAAGCCGAGATGCGCGAGCAGGCGCTGGCCGCCATGGAAGAACCCAACGCGTCAGCGGGCGCCACGGTCTGCGTGTTCGACCCGGGCTGGCACCAGGGCGTGGTGGGCTTGGTGGCGTCGCGCTTGAAAGAAAAGTTCTGGCGCCCCACGCTAGCGTTCGCCCCCGCGGGCGACGACGAAATCCGGGGTTCCGGCCGCTCGATTCCCGACGTGCATTTGCGCGACGCGCTGGACCTGGTGTCCAAGCGCCACCCCAACCTGATCCGCAAGTTCGGCGGCCACGCCATGGCGGCCGGCCTGACGCTGGGCCGCGAAGACTTCCCCGCCTTCGCTCCGGCTTTCGACGCCGCCGTGCGCGAGCTGACCGGGCGCGACACCTTCGAACCCGTCATCGAAACCGACGGTTCGCTGGAGTCCGGTTACGCCAACGCGGAAGTGGCGGGCATGCTGCAACAACAGGTGTGGGGCGCGGGCTTTGCCGCGCCGTTGTTCCTGGATGAATTCACCGTGCGCAACCAGCGCCTGGTCGGTGAAAAGCACTTGAAGCTGTCGCTGGAACGCGGCCATCAACGCTTTGACGCCATCTGGTTCGGCCACGACCAGTCTCTGCCCGAACACATCCAGGCCGCGTACCGGCTGGAGCAAAACGTGTGGAACGGGATGGTGTCGGTGCAATTGGTGATTGAACACGCGGGGTGAAAACAAAACGGCGGGGGCTCGTCAAAGCCGCCGCCGGTTTTTCCCAAATGGCCCGAGGCACGCCCCCGGGCCGCCCCGTTATTTATTCACCAGCTTGGCCGGCTGCGCCAGCGCCACCAGGGCGCCCACCACCAGGCAGCCCGACAGCATGTACAGGCCGGTGTTCGTCGTGCCGGTCATGTCCTTTAGCCAGCCCACCAGATACGGGCTGACAAAACCCGCCAGGTTGCCCACCGAGTTGATCAGCGCAATGCCGGCTGCCGCCGCCGTGCCACCCAGCAAAGCCGTGGGCAGGCTCCAGAACAGGGGCAGCACCGTGCAAATGCCGATGTTGGCCACCGTCAGCGCCAAAATCGCCAGCACCGTATTGCCGCTCCAGACGGCCGAGAAGAACAGCCCCAGCGCGCCAAACAGCGCGGGCAGCGCCACGTGCCAGCGGCGTTCACGCAGCCGATCCGAATTGCGCGAAATCAAGATCATCCCGATCACGGCGAACAGGTTGGGAATGGCGGTCAGCAAACCAATCGCCAGCGGGCTTTGCACGCCCGTGCTCTTGATCAGGCTCGGCATCCAGAAGCCCACGCCATACAAACCCATCACGAACGAAAAGTAGATCAGCGCCATCGCCCACACGCGCGGGCGCGTCAGCGCGGCGCGAATCGGCGGGTCTTCCTTTTGCTGCTCTTCGGCCGCGATGTTGCGGATCAGCACCGCTTTCTCGTTGGCGGTCAGCCACTTGGCTTTGTTGATGCGGTCGTCCAGATAGATCAGCACCAGCACCCCGATCAGCACCGAAGGAATGCCTTCCAGCAGGAACAGCCACTGCCAGCCCGACAAGCCGTGGTCGCCATGGAAGGTGGCCATGATCCAGCCTGAGATCGGGCCGCCAATCAGCCCGGACATCGGCACCGCCGTCATGAAGAACGTCGTGATGCGCCCGCGGCGCGCGGCCGGATACCAATAGGTCAGGTACAGGATGATGCCGGGGAAGAATCCGGCTTCCGCCGCGCCCAGCAGGAAGCGCAACGCGTAGAACATATGCACGCTGGTCACGAACATCATGCAGGCGGAAATGATGCCCCACGTGATCATGATGCGCGCGATCCAGATTCGCGCGCCGACCTTGTGCAGGATGATGTTGCTGGGGATTTCGAAGAGGAAGTAGCCGATGAAGAAAATGCCTGCGCCTAGCCCGTACACCGTTTCGCTGAACTGAAGCTCCTGCAGCATTTGCAGTTTGGCAAAGCCCACGTTCACGCGGTCCAGGTAGGCCACGACGTAGCACACCACCAACAGTGGCACCAGCCGCCAGCCTACCTTGCGGTAGATGCGGTCCTCCTCACTCGCCGGGATCGCCGGCGTGACCCCGGGGGTCATCGTGTTTTCCATCTATGTCTCCTGTCCTCTAGCGGGATAGGCCGGCTGTGCGCCGGCATCTTGCGGCCCCCGCCCCGGGTCGGGGACGCAATGGCCGCTGGTCCTAGCCTAGAACCCGCGGGATGACAAAAAACTGAACAACTCAGGCAGTTTCGCGTAATCCCCACGCAAACCCCTAGAGACCAATCCGTCCCTCTTCTTGCAACACGCGCCCGCGTAGTTGTTCCATCCACGGTAAAATGCCAGGTTTCGCACAAAAGTCATCAGGAATCATCATGGAAGCCGAACGTCAGAACCAGCTCGCAGCCCGCCTCGCCGATTACGCGGAGCGCGAACAGGCTCTACGGAGGTATCTTTGACTACGATGCCAAAGCTGAACGCCTGCACGTTGTAAACGCCGAGCTCGAAGACCCGGCGGTCTGGAACGACCCCAAGCACGCCCAAGACCTGGGCCGTGAAAAGAAAGCCCTGGAAGACGTGGTGGAAACGCTCACCGCGCTTGGCACAGGCCTGGCCGACGCCAACGAATTGTTTGAACTGGCCAAGGCCGACGATGACGATTCCACGCTTGAAGCCATTGAACAAGACGCCGACGGTTTCCAGGCAAAGCTGGAAAACCTTGAATTCCGCCGCATGTTCTCGAACCCGGCCGACCCGTTGAACTGCTTCCTGGACATCCAGGCTGGCGCCGGCGGCACGGAAGCGCAGGATTGGGCGTCGATGCTGTTGCGCCAGTACCTGAAGTACGCCGAGCGCAAGGGCTTCAAGGTCGAAGTGCTGGAAGAATCCGAAGGCGACGTCGCGGGCATCAAGTCGGCCACCATCAAGATGGAAGGCGAATACGCCTTCGGCTACCTGCGCACCGAAACCGGCGTGCACCGCCTGGTCCGCAAGAGCCCGTTCGATTCCTCCGGCGGCCGCCACACGTCGTTCGCCAGCGTGTTCGTGTACCCGGAAGTCGACGAATCATTCGAAGTTGAAGTGAACCCCGCCGACCTGCGCGTGGACACCTACCGCGCTTCCGGCGCGGGCGGCCAGCACATCAACAAGACCGACTCCGCCGTGCGTCTGACCCACATCCCCACGGGCATCGTCGTGCAGTGCCAGAACGACCGTTCACAGCACCGCAACCGCGCCGAAGCCATGCAGATGCTGAAGTCCAAGCTCTACGAACTGGAAATGCGCAACCGCATGGCCGAACAGCAGAAGCTGGAAGACTCCAAGACCGATGTGGGCTGGGGCCACCAGATTCGTTCCTACGTGCTGGACCAGAGCCGCATCAAGGACTTGCGCACGAACGTTGAAATTTCCAACACGCAGAAAGTGCTGGACGGCGACCTGGACCCCTTCATCCAGGCCAGCCTGAAGCAAGGCGTCTAAGTTCCGCGATTTTTCCCCTCACCGTACCCAGAGGTCCACGAATGTCTGACACCATCGCAATCCTTACCGGCGCCTCGCGCGGCATCGGCGCCGCCATGGCGCGCGGCCTGGCCAAACCGGGCACGCGCCTGATCACGCTGGCGCGCCGCGAAGACCCCGAACTGGCCGCCTATGCGCGGTCGCAGGATGTTCAGCTGGAACAACTGTCCGTGGACCTCTCGGACTTGAAGGCGGCTGAAACCGCGGCCGAACGCATCTGCTCGGCCCTGCCGCGCGACGCCAAACGCTATCTGCTCATCAACAATGCGGGCACGGTGCACCCCGTGACCGGCACCGACGCCCTGATCGACAGCGCGGCCATCACCGCCGCCTTCAATCTGAACGTCACCGCCGTCATGCTGCTGACCGCGCGCTTCCTGGCCGCCGTCGAAGACCTGAAGGCCGACCGCCGCGTGCTGAACATTTCCTCCGGCGCGGGCCGCAACCCGAACGCCGGCTGGGGCGTTTACTGCGCCACCAAGGCCGCGCTTGATATGTACTCGCGCGTGGTCAAGCAGGAACAAGGCGCCGACGGCGCGCGCATCGTTGCGCTGGCCCCCGGCATTGTCGACACCGACATGCAGGTCGCCATCCGTTCCAGCGACCCGGAAAGCTTCCCGGCCCTGGCCAAGTTCCAGGACTTCCACGCCACGGGCAAGCTGTCTTCGCCCGCCAATGTGGCCACCCGCATCCTCGCCTACCTGGATCGCGAAGATTTCGGCACAACCGAAATCGACGACATCCGCAATTACGACTGATCCCCCGACCATGACCGACCACTCGACCACTCCGGCCCCCGCCCAGGATGAAAACCGCTTGATCGCCGAACGGCGCGCCAAGCTGGCCAAACTGCGCGAAACCGGGGTCGCGTACCCCAACGATTTCGTCCCGGACGCCCGCGCCGCGGCCCTGCATGACAAGTACGACGGCGAAGAACAGGAAGCCCTGGCCGCCGCCGCCGTCACCGTCAAGGTCGCCGGCCGCATGATGCTCAAGCGCGTCATGGGCAAGGCCAGCTTCGCCACGCTGCAAGACAGCACCGGCCGCATCCAGATCTACCTGGACCGCGGCACGCTGGGCGAAGACAACTACGCCGCGTTCAAGCAATGGGACATCGGCGACATCATCGCGATCGAAGGGTCGGTCTTCAAGACCAACAAGGGCGAACTGTCGGTGCACGCCGCCACCGCCCGCCTGCTGTCGAAGTCGTTGCGCCCGCTGCCTGACAAGTTCCACGGCGTGGCCGACCAGGAACTGCGTTACCGCCAGCGCTACGTTGACCTCATCATGACGGACGCCACGCGCCGCACGTTTGAAGCGCGCAGCAAGGCCGTGGGCAGCATCCGCCAGTTCATGCTGAACGCCGGCTTCCTCGAAGTGGAAACGCCCATGCTGCACCCGATTCCGGGTGGCGCGGCGGCCAAGCCCTTCGTCACGCACCACAATGCGCTGGACATGGAAATGTACCTGCGCATTGCGCCCGAGCTCTACCTGAAGCGCCTGATTGTCGGCGGCTTTGAACGCGTGTTCGAAGTCAACCGCAACTTCCGCAACGAAGGCGTCAGCCCGCGTCACAACCCTGAATTCACGATGATGGAGTTCTACGCGGCCTTTGCGGAATACCGCTGGCTCATGGACTTCACCGAAGAGCTGATCCGCCAGGCCGCTATTTCGGCCACCGGCAGCGCCGTGCTGACGTATCAGGAACGCGAGCTTGACCTGTCCAAGCCGTTTGACCGCCTGACCATTTGCGAAGCCATCCTGAAGTACGCGCCGGGCTACACCCAGGCGCAGCTGGATGACCCGGTCTTTGTGCGCGCCGAACTGAAGAAGCTGGGCGCGGACGCCGACGGCCCCGTGCTGTCGCGCGCCGGCCTGGGCGCGCTGCAACTGGCGCTGTTCGAAGAGACGGCGGAAGCCAAGCTCTGGAACCCGACCTACATCATCGACTACCCGGTCGAAGTGTCGCCGCTGGCGCGCGCTTCCGACACGCGCGAAGGCATCACCGAGCGCTTCGAACTGTTCATGACCGGCCGCGAAATCGCCAACGGTTTCTCGGAGTTGAACGACCCCGAAGACCAGGCCGAACGCTTCCGCTCGCAAGTCGAAGCTAAGGACGCCGGCGACGAAGAAGCCATGTTCTACGACGCGGACTACATCCGTGCGCTGGAATACGGCATGCCTCCGACGGGCGGCTGCGGCATTGGCATCGACCGCCTGGTCATGCTGCTGACCGACAGCCCCAGCATCCGTGACGTCATCCTCTTCCCGCACCTGCGCCGTGAAGACTAAAGGCCGCAAGGCCACGGCGGCATCATGATCTTCAAGATCCTGATGCTGTTGCTGGTGGTGGCGGGGCTGGTCTACTGGATCAAGCAACCCCGCCGCATCCAGCCGGGCTCGCAGGGCGCGTCCTACGCGCCCGTGCGAGCGCGACGTCCGGTATTCATTGCGCTATGCATCGCCGCCGCCATCTCGGCCGTGGCGGCGCTGATGACCGCCCTGCTGTGGATGGGCGGCGTGGCGGGCGGCGTCACCGGTGGCGGCTATCACGGCGAAGCCGATTACCTGCTGCCGGTGTCCGGTTCGCTGCTGGCGCTGGCCGTGGCCTGCGCCGTCGGCGCCTTCATCAAACGCCGCGGCTAAGTCGCGGTTATGCCGCGCTTAAGTAGCGCTTGAGTCGTGCTTGAGTCGCAGTCATGCCGCAACGGGCCACGCCCCCGCTCCCGCGGGCAAAGCCGGCAGCGACGCCAACAACATCGCATCAATGAACTCGGCAGGCGCAAGGCGCCCGCCGGGCTTGTACCACTGCACCGTCAGGTTCATCGCTCCCAGCACACAGCGCTTGATGACGCGTGCATCCCCCTGGATCAGCCCCGCGTCCACCGCGCCCGCCACCGCCGCCTGCCACATGGCTTCATAGTGGTCGCTTAGCGCCTTCACGGCCGCCTGGCTGGGCGCCGACAAGCTGCGCCATTCGTACACCAGCGCGTTCATCGCGTCGCCACCCGCGCCTTGCAGCATGCTCCACATATGTACGCGAAACAGCGCCGCCAGACGATCGGCCGGGGCCTGGTATCGCGCCAGCGCGCGCTCGCCGTCGTCGATCACTTCCTGGATGCCGTTGTTCATCACTGCCACCAGAATTTCTTCCTTGCTGCGGAAATGGTGGAACAAGCTGCCGGATTGCAGCCCGACCGCGCGCGCCAGTTCACGCACCGTGGTGCGCTCATAGCCGTGCTTGCAAAAGAGCCGCCCCGCCGTCAGCACCAGTTCGCGGCGGCGTTCGGAATCGGTGCCTTCGTCGCGCGGCACGGCGGCCACGGTCTTGGTCATGACGCGTCACAGCCTCTGGATAATCGTCGCGGTGGCCATGCCATGGCCGATGCACATCAGCTGCATGCCGATCTCGCCTTCCGTTGCTTCAAGCCCTGTCAGCATCTTGGCCATCAGCCCCGCGCCCGTCGCGCCCAGCGGGTGCCCATGCGCAATTGCGCCACCCCAGGGATTCACGCGCGATGGCTTGGCGTCCAGCTCGCGCTGCCACGCCAGCACAACGCTGGCGAAGGCCTCATTGATTTCGATCCAATCGATGTCTTCCAGACTGAGTCCCGCGCGCGCCAACGCCAGACGCGTGGCCGGAATCACGCCCGTCAGCTGCATCACCGGGTCAGCGCCCACCACCACGCGCACCAGGAATCGCGCACGCGGACGCAGCCCGTCTGACAACGCCGTATCGCGGTCGGCCAGCAACACCGCCGCCGCACCATCCGCCAGCTGGCTGGCATTCGCTGCGGTGACGCCGCCCTGCCCCGCTGGCCGCATGGCGGGCGCCATGGCGGCCATGCGGGCGGGGTCTGTTTTCTCGCGGATGCCTTCGTCGCGATGCGCAGCGTCTTGCGGCCCCGGCAGCAGTTCCGCATGCCAGCCGGCACGCGCCGCCGCCCAGGCGCGCGCATGGCTTTCGCGCGCCCACTCGTCCATCGCGGCTTGCGACAGCTGCCAGTGGTCGGCGATGCGTTCCGCGCTTTCAATCTGATGGATCAACGGATAGCGTTCCAGCAGCGCGGGGTTCAGCGATTCAAACCCCTTGAATTCCCCCTGGCCCAAGGTTACGTCCAGGAACATCGGCACGCGGCTCATGCTTTCAACGCCGCCCGCCACCACGTAGCGCATATCGCCCGCCGCGATGGCCTGCGCACCGAAGTGCACCGCCTGTTGGCTGGAGCCGCACATGCGGTTCAACGAAACGCCCGGCACGCTTTCCGGCAAGCCGGACAGCATGGCAGCCAAACGCCCGATGTTGGCGCCCTGCTCGCCCGCCTGGCTGACGCAGCCGGCGATCAGGTCTTCGACTTTGTCTCCCGGCAGCCCAGCGCGCGCCAGCAGCCCGCGCACCGTCTGGGCCAACAGCGTGTCAGGCCGCGTATCCGCCCACCATCCGCCGCGGCGGCCGAATGGCGTACGCACCGCTTCCACGATCACGGCTTCATTCATGCCATCGTCTCCTCAACGTAGAGCGTTTCGATTTCCTTCGCATACGTGCGATAGATGCTGGCGCGGCGCACCTTCATCGTCGCCGTCACCTCGCCGTCGTCATGATCCAGTTCTTTGGTCAGCAGGTGAAAGCGCTTGATCTGCGCCACCGGGGCCAGCCCGGCATTGGCGCGCGACACTTCCTGCTGCACCAGCTCGCGCACCTGCGCCGATTCGGCCAGCGACCGGAAATGCGTGAACGCGATGCGGCGCGACTCCGCCCACTTGCCCACCGTATCGAACTCCAGCTGGATCAGCGCCGAGACGAACTTGCGCCCGTCCGCGATCACGATGCATTCCTTCACGTAGGGGCTGCCCTTGACGGCGTTCTCGATTTCAGACGGCGTCAAATTCTTGCCCCCTGCCGTGATCATGATGTCTTTCAGCCGGTCAACGATGCGCACGCGGCCATCCTGTTCAGCCACCACGTCACCCGTGTGCAGCCAGCCATCACGCACGGTATCGGCCGTGGCGTCGGCGTTCTTGTAGTAGCCCTGGAAGACCATATCGCCCCGCACCAGCAGTTCGCCCGCGTCGCCCATTTTCCAGTCGACACCCAGAATCGGCTCGCCCACCGTGCCCACTTTCACGCGGTCAGGATGCTGGCCAAAAATCATGCCCGAGGACTCCGTCAGCCCGTACACCTCTAGCAGCGGCACACCCAGATTGCGGAAGTAGCGCACCACGTCGGGCGGAATGGGCGCAGCACCCGTCATCGCCACGCGCGCGCGCCGCAAGCCGATGAAGTTTTGCAGGGCGCGCAGCACCAGCCAGTACCACAGGGCATGCGTCATCCGTTCGCCCACGCTGTACTGCGCAGGCGACTTTTCCAGAAACGGCGCGCAACGCGCCAGCGCCTGGCGGTACAGCCATTGCTGTAGCCTCCCCGCTTCCTGCATCTTGATTGATATCGACGCGTGCAGCTTTTCCCAAATGCGCGGCACGCCCAGGAAGATCGTCGGCGCCACTTCGCGCAGGTCTTCCTGCACGGTACGGATCGATTCCCCAAAATTCACCTGCGACCCCAGGTACAACGGCACAAAGGTCGACAGCATCTGCTCGGCCACGTGGCACAGCGGCAGGTAAGACAGATGCACGCTGCGCGCATCCATCGACAGCCGGTCCGCGATGCCCGGCGCCACGCCGCGCATATTGCGAAAGCTCAGCATCGCGCCCTTGGGCTTGCCGGTGGAACCCGACGTATAGATCATCAGCCCGGTCTCATCCAGGCCCTGGGCATCCAGCGCGGTGTTCAGCGCGGCAAGTTCGGCGGCCTCGCGCGCCGCGCCATCGGCTTCGACCTCAGCAAAGGTCACGATGCGTTCGCGCTCGGCCGGCCCATACGATCGCAGCCCCTTGGTTTCCATCATCACGATGCGGCGCAAGCGCGGCAGGCGGCTGGCCACTTGCAGCACCTTGTCGGTTTGCTCCTGGTCTTCGCACACAACAAGCTCAACGTCTGCGTGCTCCAGCACATAGCCCATTTCTTCGGCGGGGCTGGTGGAATACACGCCCACCGCCACGCCGCCCACGGTGCCCGCCCCCAACTGCGTCAGTAGCCATTCCACGCGGTTCTCGGACACGATGGCCACGCGGCCGCCGCGGCTCAACCCCAAGGCGCGCAGCCCCATCCCCACGCGGCACGCACGCTGCCAATATCCGGCCCAGGTCAGCGGCTTCCAGATGCCGAAGTCCTTTTGGCGGATGGCAATGCCGGCAGGCTGGCGCCGCGCCTGCTCGCGCAGCATCTGCGGCAAGGTCAGCTCGGGCCAGACGGCAAGGTCGATGGGGGCAATCATGGTCTTGTCCTTCATGATAGCCAGCGCTTGCGGCGCTTGTAGTGCTTGATGTCGCGAAAGCCGCGCGCTTCGCCCGTGCCGCCCACGCCCAGATAAAACTCGCGCACGTCCGGGTCGGCCGCCAGCTTGTCGGCAGACCCGTCGATCACCACCTTGCCCGTTTCCATGATGTAGCCGTAATGCGCCACGGCCAATGCCACCGAGGCGTTCTGTTCAACCAGCAGCATCGACACGCCCTGCTCGGCGTTAATGCGCGCGATGATGGAAAAAATGCTTTCCACCAGCATTGGCGATAAGCCCAGCGAAGGTTCATCCAACAGCATCAACCGAGGCTGCGCGATCAGCGCCCGGCCGATGGCAAGCATCTGCTGTTCGCCCCCGGACAAGTAACCCGCCAGCCCGCGCCGGCGCTCGAACAAGCGCGGGAAATAGCCGTAGACCAGATCGAAGTCCACGCGCGCCCCCGGCCTGCCCGTCAGCGCGTAGGTGGCCGCCACCAGGTTTTCTTCCACGGTCAGGTCTTCGAACACGCGCCGCCCTTCCATCACATGCGCCAGCCCCGCGCGCACCAGATTCTGCGGCTTGGCGCCCGCGGTGTCGCCGCCGTTGTAGACGATATGCCCGCGCACCAGCGCCCCGTCTTCCAGGTCCAGCAAGCCGGACACGGCCTTCAAGGTGGTGGACTTGCCGGCGCCGTTGCTGCCCAACAGCGCCACGATGCTGCCAGCCGGCACCGACAGGGACAGGCCGCGCAACACCTGCACCGCCTTGTTGTAGACGACTTCGATATTGTTGATGTCCAGCACCGCTGCGGGCGGCGCCGTCGCCGGTTGCGCGTCATGTCCCGGGTTCACTGTGGCCTCACTTCAACACGATCCAATCGGACGCCGGCACCATCTGCTTTTGCTTCACGTCAGCGCGATAGATCCGGCCCACCGGAATGGAATTACCCTTGATCGTGATTGGCACGCCGATCAAGCCGCCCGTGTCAAAGTCCTTGATGCCATCCAGCGCGGCCTTCATGTTGGCGCTGGTCAGTTCTTTGCCCGCGTCCAGCGTGCGCTTGGCCACTTCGCTAAACAGCATCGCCGCCAGGAAGCCCTGCATGTAGCCCGTGCTTTGATACTGCGGACGCATTTCGCGTATCTTCTTCAGCATCGGCGCGTCGCCTTCCGTGTCGTAGTAGTAGCGGTACGGCATCACGCCCATGAAGCCTTCGGCGTCTTCACCCATCTGCATCACGGTGGAGTTGTCCATCGTCCAGAAGGTGCCCATGTAGCGCGTCTTCAGGCCCATGCGCTTGCCCTGCCCCACGAATTCGGGAATGGGCGCCAGCACATAGCCGTGAAAGATCGTGAAGTCAGGGTCGGCGCGGCGCAGCTTGATGACTTCGGTCGATACATCCACGCTGCCCGGCGGCGTCATGATTTCGGTGGCGACTTTCAGCCCCAGCTTTTCCGCCACCGCGCGCGAGCTGGCGATGGGGTCGCGGCCGAACTCGGTGTCGGAATACACGAACGCGACTTTCGCGCCCGGCTGCTCCTTGGCGATGTAGCGCAGCAAGATGCCGAACATCTCGGTGTAGTCCGGCCCCAGCATGAACTGAGCCGGATACTTGGCCGGGTCGTTCAGCTCGGTCGCGAACGAGGCGCCCGTCATCAGGATGTCGCCCGTGCGGTTCAGTTCGGCGTTGATGGTCTTCGAAAAGCCGGTCGAATCACCGTAGTAGAAGTTCACCTTGTTCTGGCTGGTGATCTTCTTGAACGCCGCCACCGACGCATCCACCTTGTAGGCCGTGTCCTCAGGCACGTAGCGCAGCTTGCGGCCCTTGATGCCGCCCTGGTCGTTGATGATCTTCACGTAGTCGGTGATACCCGCGTGAATGCCCTGGCCCGCGAACGCGAACACGCCGCTCAGCGGAATCGACCCGCCCAGCACCAGATCGTCCGCGGCCTGCGCCGCCGGCGCCGCCGCCAAGGCCGCCGCCAGGCCCAATGGGGCCAACAACTTCGATAAACCGCTGCCTATCCGGATGCGCTTCATGATGTGTCTCCTTGGGTCTTATGGGTATTGAAGTCGGCCAGCCAGCGCTCAGGTCCGGAAAGGCCACAGGTGGAAGAAGCGGCGCACTCGCCGCCAGATTTCCGCGAGCCCATGCGGCTCGAAGATCAGAAAGCCCACAATCAGCAGGCCGAAAACAATGGTGCGCACGGGCGACACCAGCCGCAGCGCGTCGCCGCCCACCGGCAGCCAGCCCACGATGAGCTTCAACAATTCCGGCACCATCGTCATGAAGATGGCGCCCAGGATGGAGCCCAAAATCGACCCCATGCCGCCCACGATGATCGCGGCCAGAAAGAAGATCGACATGATCAGCGGGAAGCTCTCGGGCGTGACGACGCGAAAGAAATACGCCCACAGGCCGCCCGCCACGCCCGCGTAGAACGACGACAAGCCAAACGACAGCAGCTTGTAGTGCAGCAGCCGGATGCCCAGCACTTCGGCCGAAATGTCGCGGTCACGAATGGCGATGAAGGCGCGCCCGATACGCGTGCGGAACAGGTTGGCGGCGCCCAGCACCATCAGCACCGTCACCGGCACGATCAGCCAATAGATCTTGAACGAGGTGTCCAGGTCCACCCCCAACAGCCGCGCTGGCGGGACTTGCAGGCCCGTGGTGCCGCCCGTGAATTGCCAGTTGGCAAAGATGAAATGCGCGATGAATGATGCGGCAATCGTGGCGATGGCCAGGTACAAGCCCTTCACCCGCAGCGAGGGAATGCCGACGAGCAGCCCGCCCACCATGGCCACCACCCCACCGCCCAGCAGATTGACCAGCACCGGTGTCCCCAGGCGCAGCTCCATCACGGCCACGGTGTAGGCGCCCAGCCCCATGAAGGCCGCCTGCCCCAGGCTGACCAGCCCGGTGTAGCCCGTCAGAATATTCAGCCCGGTCGCGCTGGCGATGTTGATCGCCACCAGGCAGGCCAGGTACAGCCAGTACGCGTCCGCCACAAACGGGAACAGCACAAGGGACGCCGCCAGCAACGCCAGCCACAGATGTTGCGTGCGCGTATCGAATAGCGCTTCGTCGGCCAGGTACGTCTGCTTTGCAGTAGCGATACGCATGGGTCAGAGCCTCTCGATTTCACGGGTGCCGAACAGACCATAGGGCCTGACCATCAGCACCACCACCAACACGATGAACGTGGCCAACAGCTTGAACTCGCCGCCCAGGTACGCGCCCGCCCACGCCTCCAGCAAGCCGATGAACACGCCGCCCACCAAGGCGCCCGCCACGCTGTCCAGCCCGCCCACGATCACCACCACCAGCACCGACAAGCCAAACACGCCCATCGACGACGAGATGCCGCCAATCGCCCCCACAATCACGCCCGACACCGCCGCCAACGCACCCGCCGTTACCCAGGCCAACGAAAACACGCGCGGCACGTTGATGCCCATCGCATACGCCGCGCCTTGGTCAGACGCTGTCGCGCGCAAGGCCACGCCGCCGCGCCAGTAGCGAAACACCACCAGCACCAGCAAGGCCAGCACCACCGCCACCCAGAATCCGTAGAACACCTTGGGCGCTACAAAGGCTTCGCCCACCATCACGGGCGAACGCGGCATGAACTCGGGCAAGCGGCGTTGGTCGGCCGTCCAGATCAGTTCCACCACGCCCACCAGAATGGACGCCAGCCCCACCGTCACCATGAATACCGAGATGGGCGCTTCGCCCAGCATGGGCCGTATCGTCAGCCGCTCGACCAGCGCGCCCAAGGCGCCTGACACCACCACAGCCCCCACGATCGCCAGCCAAATCGGCCACTCCATGCTCGTGGCGAACGCATAGAACACATAGGCGCCCAGCATCAGGAATTCGCCGATGGCGATGTTCACCACGCGCGTCGCCTTGTAGACAATCACGAAGGCCAGCGCCGCCAGCGCATACAGGCCGCCGCTGCCCAGACCGGCCAGCGACACTTCCAGAAAGAACAGCATGTCCATCAGGCGGCCTCCCGCAAGCGGCGGCGCAAGTCGCCCACATCGCCCGCGCCCAGATACGCCTTGATCACTTCCGGGTTCGCCTGCACCTGGCTGGGCGTGCCATCGGCAATGACCTGCCCAAAATTCAGCACCACCACGTGGTCCGACAGGTCCATCACCATGCCCATGTCGTGCTCCACCATCAGCACCGTCACGCCCCACTCCGAACGCGCGTCAAGAATGAAGCGCGCCATGTCGTCGGTTTCTTCGCGATTCATGCCGGCAACCGGCTCGTCCAGCATCAGCACTTTGGGGTTCATGGCCAGCGCGCGCGCCAATTCCACGCGCTTTTGCAAGCCATACGGCAAGGCCGCAACGGGCGCGTGGCGGATGTGGTCGATTTCAAGAAAATCGATGATGCGTTCTTCGATGTCAGCCCGCAGCGCCATCTCTTCGCGGCGCGCGCGGCCCAGGTAGAACAAGGCGTCCAGCACATTGGTGCGCAGATGCGCGTGGCGGCCCAGCTTGATGTTGTCCAGCACCGTCATGCCGCGAAAGAGCGCAATGTTCTGGAAGCTGCGCGCCAAGCCCAGCTTGGCGCGTGTCGGCGCCGCGACACGCGTAATGTCGCGCCCTTCAAAACGGATCTGCCCGGCGGCCGGTTTATAGAACCCGGAGATGGTGTTGAAAAGCGAGGTCTTGCCGGCGCCATTGGGGCCGATGACCGTGGTGATGGAACCCGGCGCTACGCGAAAGCCCACGCCAGTCAGCGCTTTGACCCCGCCAAACGCCAAGGTAACCCCATCCACCTCCAGCAAGGGAGGTTGCTCGGACTGATCCACCATTTGTCTCCTCGCTGAATGATCGCGAAGTTTTTTTGCCGCCTTGGGACGGACATTTTTTAAGCGGTGAATCAGGCGACCCGCGAGCCAGGAGATGCAACGAACCTGTCTTTACCTTTGCCTGTTCAGCGCCGGAAAATCGTTCATGCGGTACTGCGATGCGTTACGCTAAGCGTGCTCAAAACAAAACCAAGCAAGCGCTCGGTTCAGACCATAGCATCGCGGTTTTTGGATCGACAGTTGGTACTTACCCGATAACGGAGACACGCCATGACCCAAGGACTTCCCACGTTTCAGACGGTGCTGCTGGAGGCCGAAGGCCCACTTGCGACCGTCACGCTGAACCGCGCTGACACGCTTAACGCCATTGATGTCGCCATGGCGCGCGACCTGCAACGCGCCGCCCAATGGCTGGAAACCCGCAAGCAAATTCGCGTCGTGCGCTTGCGCGCATCGGGCAAAGCCTTCTGCGCGGGCGGCGACATCAGCATGTTCACGGGCGAGCCCAATGACGTGCGCAACACGCTCTTGGACTTGTTCACGCCGCTTAATGATTTCATCTCGCGCATCGGCCGCATGGACAAGGTGTGGCTGGCGCAAGTGCATGGCGTGGCGGCGGGCGCGGGCTTGTCGTTGGTGCTGGCGTGCGACCTGGCCATCGCCGATGCGGGCACGCGCTTCATGACGGCGTATCTCAAACTCGGCGCCACACCAGACGCCGGCATGACACACGGGCTGGCGCGCGTGCTGGGTCCGAAGCGTGCGCTGGACTTGCTGCTGCGCCACGATGCCTTCACCGCCAGCGATGCGTTGGCCTGGGGCATCATCACGCGCGTGGCGCCGGCAGGCGAACTCGGCGTTGCGGCGGAACAATATGCGAATGACCTAGCCCGCCACGCGCCGCATGGCATCGCCGGCGCAAAAGCGCTGCTGCGCTCGGCTGCGCACGCCACATTGGAAACCCAGCTGGCGGACGAAACCGCGCGCTTTCTGGATTCCGCGCGGCGCGCCGACTTCGCGGAAGGCGTGCAAGCGTTCCGCGAAAAACGGGCGCCCGCGTTCAAGGGCGAATAAGAGCTGGGAATGGCCGATAAGGCCGATCGTTGTTCACGCGGTTATCGCGGATGGCCGGATAATGGTGAGCCGGCCGGATAATGGCGGGCGACCGGACAATGGCCGGTCATCGGGTCATCGCAGATCATCCCGGCAATAGCCAGATCAGACAAGCCCGGCGCGCTTTTCCACGGCCTGCGCCCAGCGCCGCGCCACCGTTGGCGACGTCGCGCACGTGGCCGACTCCGTCACCACGCGCACGGCGCGTTCCAGCAATTGGATATCCGCTTCATGCTGACGCGCCACGTGCGGGTCTTCAAAGAAGATCACGCGCTGGCATTGATGCTCCAGCACCAGTTCGGCAATCTGCGCGTCGCCGCCCAGCGGCCCGCTCAAGTAACGATGCACCCACGGCGTCTCCTTCGGCCAGCCACGCGACCACGCCAGCTCGTTCAGACGCCCGCCGGTGGTGCCGGTGGCGACGCGCCGCGCAAACTGCGACAGCACATCAAAGTGCTCGCGGGCAAACGCCACCATCTCGTCTTTAAGCGCATCGTGGGCGATCATTGCCAGCGTCTGGCCTGCAAAATTAAAGAGGCGCGAGGCCGACACATCGGGCGCGAGTCCGGCATGCACGCGTTCGACTTCCATCCATTCGATGGCGCCCGCGAGCGTCGAGATAAACGGCCGGCCGTGCGTAATGCATTGACGCTTCAACGCCAACGCTTCGGGGAAAATCGACGACGGGTCCACCGGATCAATCAGATAGATGGCGCCATCAAACGGCGCCTGCCCATCACGGCCCTCGGTGACGCGCGCCACCAGCTTCATCAAGCCGCCTTCGCGTCCATAGGGGTAGCGCACCAGGCCGTTATAGCCTTGCAGCATACCTTCGCGCACGATGGCGTCGTGCGTGCGGCCAACGGTGTGCAGTTGCACGCCCATCTCGCGTATGGTGGACGAACAGGCCCGCAACCAGGTGAACAGCGCGGCGTCGGGAGTTTCGTGGTGCAGTCGATTGGCGGCCAGGCCAAAACGCAATTGGGCAGCGGGCATCGGTAGACTCAGGCAAATAGGAACACAACAATCGGACCCCTGATAATACCGTGGCCGTCATCGCCGCGGCATCGCAGGCGCCAAAACAAAACGCTCCCCGTGGGGAGCGTTCTTGCCAGCGGGTCAGTCCGCTTCGTCGATCCAGGCCATCTGAATGGCTTCCAGGATTTTCTCGCCGCAGTGGGCGGGATCATCGCTGAAATCCGGCAAGGCCATGACCCATTCGCGCAGCTGCGTAAAACGCAGCGTCTTCGGGTCCACGTCAGGATGCGCGTCGACCAGCGCGGTGGCAATCTCGTAGGTGTCGGTCCACTTCATCAATGGCCCTCTTTCGCGTGGTTGATGGTGTACTTGGGAATCTCGACCGTCAGATCGGTATCGGTCACCAGCGCCTGGCACGACAAGCGCGACGTCGGCGTCAGGCCCCAGGCCTTGTCCAGCAAATCTTCTTCGTCGTCCGTCGCGTCTTCCAGCGCGGAATAGCCTTGCTTGATCACCACGTGACAGGTCGTGCACGCGCACGACAGCTCGCACGCGTGTTCGATGTCGATGTGGTTATCCAGCAGCACGCGGCAGATCGACACGCCCTTGGGCGCGTCTTCGATCACGGCGCCTTCCGGGCAGTAATCGGGATGAGGCAATACAGTCAGTTTCGGCATAACGTCTAATCAGGCGATCTCATCAAGTTTGCGGCCCGCCAACGCGGCGCGGATGCTGCGATCCATCCGCCGAGCGGCGAAGTCATCGGTCGCGGCCGACAAGGCCTGCAAGGCGTCTTTCACCGTGTCCACGTTCTCTGCATTCTGCGCATCGATGGCGGCTTGCAGGCAGTCGTCCACCTGCTTGCGCTCGTCGGCGTCCAGCAAGTCGCCGTCGACCGCCAGCGCGGCCTGAACGGATTCGACCAGTTGGCGCGCGTCCACCTGCTGCTCGCGCAACATGCGTGCGCGGGCATCGGTATCGGCCTGCGCCACGCTATCGGCCAGCATCTGCGCGATCTCATCGTCGGTCAGCCCGTACGACGGCTTCACGGATACCGCGGCTTCCACGCCCGTGCTCTGCTCGCGCGCGGTCACGCTCAGCAGGCCATCCGCATCCACCTGGAAGGTCACGCGGATGCGCGCGGCGCCCGCCACCATCGGGGGGATGCCACGCAACTCAAAGCGTGCAAGCGAACGCGAATCCGCCACCAGATCACGCTCGCCCTGCACCACGTGGATGCTCATGGCCGTCTGGCCATCTTTGAACGTCGTGAACTCTTGCGCGCGCGCCACCGGAATCGTGCTGTTGCGCGGAATCACCCGCTCAACCAGCCCGCCCATGGTTTCCAGCCCTAGCGACAGCGGAATCACGTCCAGCAGCAGCCAGTCTTCACCCGGCGCGCGATTACCCGCCAGCAGATTGGCCTGCAAGGCCGCCCCCAGCGCCACAACTTGATCCGGGTCCAGATCGGTCAACGGCTCGGTGCCAAACACCTTGCCCACCGCGGCGCGCACAACGGGCATGCGCGTCGCACCGCCCACCATCACGACGCCGCGCACATCGGCGGGCTTCAGCGACGCGTCGCGCAAAGCGCGGCGCGCGCAATCCAGCGTGCGCTCGATCAGCGGCTGCGCCAGCGTTTCAAATTCGGCGCGCGTCAGCGTCAGATTCACATCGCGGCCGTCAGACAGAGCCAGCTTCAGCGTGGCGGTCTCGGCATCCGACAAGGCTTCACGCGCAGTGCGAGCGGCCATCAGCAGCCCGCGGCGATCCGCCGGCGAAAACTCGCCCGCCGCCAGCTTGGCCACGGCGTGATCGGCAATCAGCGCATCAAAGTCATCGCCGCCCAGCGCGGTGTCGCCGCCGGTGGAGATCACTTCGAACACGCCCTGCGTCAGACGCAAAATCGAAATATCGAACGTGCCGCCGCCCAAGTCGTACACGGCGTACACACCTTCGGACGCGTGATCCAAACCGTAGGCAATGGCCGCGGCCGTGGGTTCATTCAGCAGGCGCAGTACGTTCAGGCCGGCCAAACGCGCCGCATCGCGCGTGGCTTGCCGCTGAGCATCGTCAAAGTATGCGGGCACGGTGATCACCGCGCCCACCAGGTCGTCGCCCAGCACGTCTTCCGCGCGCTGTCGCAGCACGGCCAGAATCTGCGCGGACACCTCGACGGGGCTCAGATCACCCTGCGCCGTCCGGATACGCACCATGCCGGGCGCGTCCACGAATTCGTAGGGAGCACGCGTGGCGCGCGCTTCTTCCAACGAACGGCCCATGAATCGCTTCACGGACACAACGGTATTCAAGGGGTCTTCGGCTTGCTGAGCCAGCGGCTCGCGGCCCGTGGTGACTTTCCCGCCGGGGAAATAACGCACCGCCGACGGCAGCAAGGCATGGCCCTGCGCGTCAGGCAACACTTCGGCCACGCTGCTGCGCACCGCCGCGACGAGAGAATTGGTAGTGCCCAGATCGATCCCGACCGCCAGCTTGCGCTGGTGCGGCGCGGGCGATTCACCGGGCTCGGATATTTGCAATAAGGCCATGATTCTATTTTTCTGGTCAGTAGGCGGCGAAGTCCTGGCGCCCGTCTCCGGGGCGCCCCAACGCAGCGTAGGGCTATCCAGCGGGCTGAGCGTGTGCCAGCTCTTCAGCCAGCTTTTCCACGAACATCCATTCCCGCACCTTGAGCCCGGCGGTCGCGTAGTCGCGTTCGGTATCCAGCAGGCGGGTCAGCGTGGCGCGCATCGCAACGCGCGCCTCTTCCAATTCCGATTGCAGGGCGGCCAACGCGGCAGCGTCGTCTCGCGCATCATCCAGCATTTCGCGCCAGGTCATTTGCTGCATCAGAAAAGCGGTGTCCATGGACGTATTGCTCTCGGTCTGCAAATCAACGCCTGCCTGCTCGCACAGGTAACGCGCCCGCAGTAACGGGTCGCGCAGCACACGGTAAGCCTCGTTCGCACGCGCCGCCCATTGCATGGCGACGCGGCGTTCCGCGGGGCTGGCCGTGGCAAAACGGTCGGGATGCACTTGCGCGGCGACAGCGCGCCACGACGATTCCAACGCTTGCGCGTCCAGGTCGAAGCGTGCCGGTAAGCCGAACAGGCTGAAGTGGTCGTCTCCAGCCAAGACTTACACCGTGAACGACTCGCCGCAGCCGCAGGTCGCCTTTTCGTTGGGGTTACGGAACTTGAAACCTTCGTTCAGGCCTTCGCGGGCGTAATCCAGCTCGGTGCCATCCAGGTAAGCCAGGCTCTTGGGGTCGATGAAAACCTTCACGCCAAAGCTTTCGAACACGGCGTCTTCCGGCGCCGAGTCGTCCACGTATTCCAACTTGTAGGCCATGCCGGAGCAGCCCGTCGTCCTAACGCCGAGCCGCAAGCCGATACCCTTTCCGCGCTTTTGCAAGTAGCGGCCGATATGGGTGGCAGCCTGTTGGGTCAGGGTAACGGACATGATCAGCCTGCCACCGCTTCAGCCGGAGCCGAGTGCTTTTCTTTGTAGTTCTGCACCGCGGCCTTGATTGCGTCTTCGGCCAGGATGGAACAGTGAACCTTCACCGGCGGCAGAGCCAGCTCTTCGGCGATCTGCGTGTTGCGGATGTTCATGGCTTGGTCCAGCGTCTTGCCCTTGACCCATTCGGTCACGAGCGAGCTGGACGCAATCGCCGAACCGCAGCCATAGGTCTTGAAGCGCGCGTCTTCGATCACGCCAGCTTCGTTCACCTTGATTTGCAGCTTCATCACGTCGCCACAGGCGGGTGCGCCGACCATGCCGGTACCAACCGACTCGTCCGACTTGTCGAACGAACCGACGTTGCGCGGGTTTTCGTAGTGATCCAGGACTTTAGTGCTGTAAGACATATTAGTTCTCCACGTATTTCTTGGCGCGGGCGCTTAGTGCGCAGCCCACTGCACGGTGTTCAGGTCGATGCCTTCCTTGGCCATTTCCCACAGCGGCGACATATCGCGCAGCTTGCCAACACGGCTCTTGAGAAGTTCGATCGCGTAATCCACTTCCTTTTCGGTCGTGAAACGGCCCAAGGTGAAGCGGATCGAGCTGTGCGCCAGCTCGTCGTTGCGGCCCAGTGCGCGCAGCACATAGGAAGGTTCCAGGCTGGCCGAAGTGCAGGCCGAACCGCTGGAAACGGCCAGTTCCTTGATCGCCATGATCAGGGACTCGCCTTCGACATAGTTGAAGCTGACGTTCAGGTTATGCGGCACGCGCTGGTCCATGTCGCCATTCAGATAGACCTCTTCGATCTGCGACAGGCCATTCCAAAGACGGTCACGCAACATGCGGATGCGTTCGTTCTCGGTGCCCATTTCTTCGCGGGCCAGGCGGAAAGCTTCGCCCATGCCGACGATCTGATGCGTAGCCAACGTACCCGAACGGAAACCACGCTCGTGGCCACCGCCATGCATTTGCGCTTCGATGCGGATGCGCGGCTTGCGGCGCACGTACAACGCACCGATCCCCTTGGGGCCGTACGTTTTGTGCGCCGAGAACGACATCAGGTCGACCTTCAGCTTTTGCAGATCGATTTCCACCTTGCCGGTCGCCTGAGCGGCGTCCACGTGGAAGATGATCCCTTTCTCGCGGCAGATCTCGCCCAGGGTCTCGATGTCCTGGACCACGCCGATCTCGTTGTTGACCATCATCACCGACACCAGCACGGTGTCAGGGCGCAGCGCAGCCTTGAAGACATCCAGATCGATCAGGCCATCATCTTTCACATTCAGATACGTGACTTCGAAGCCTTGGCGCTCGAGCTCGCGACAGGTGTCCAACACCGCCTTGTGCTCGGTCTTCACAGTAATGATGTGCTTGCCGCGTTCGGCGTAGAAGTTCGCAGCGCCCTTGATGGCCAGGTTGTTGGATTCCGTAGCGCCGGAAGTCCAGACAATTTCACGCGGGTCAGCATTGACCAGCTTGGCGACTTCTTCGCGGGCGCGTTCAACGGCTTCTTCGGATTCCCAGCCAAACGAGTGGCTGCGCGATGCCGGATTGCCAAAATTCTCGTACAGCCAGGGCACCATCTTGTCCACGACGCGGGGGTCGACGGGTGTCGTGGCCGAATAGTCAAAATAAATCGGGCGGGTGGTCATATCTACAACTCCTGATACTGCTTATACGGTGGCATTGGCGGCGACGGCCGTGGTCGGGGCATTGGCGGCGGCGTTCGCCCCACCCACCCGATTCACACGTACCGCGCAGGCCTGCGCTTGATTGCTGGCTTCCTGCAATTGGCGCACGCGCTGCTGATCAACGAGATCTTGCAGGGACACCGAATCCAGGTAATCGACCATCTTGCGATTCAATGTGGCCCAGAGCTCGTGCGTCATGCACTTGCCCGGCTTGCCGTCATTGCCGCTCGTACAGTCCCGTTTGCCGCCACAGCTGGTGGCGTCCAGCGGCTCATCAACCGCAAAGATGATGTCGGCAACGGTAACGTTGCGCGCAAGACGCGCAAGCGAGTAACCGCCGCCCGGACCGCGCACGCTATCCACGAGTTCGTGGCGACGCAGTTTTCCGAACAGCTGTTCCAGATAGGAAAGCGAAATATTCTGACGCTGGCTGATGGCCGCAAGAGTGACCGGGCCGCTATGCTGCCGCATAGCCAGATCGATCATGGCAGTCACGGCGAAACGCCCTTTGGTAGTTAGCCGCATGGTGGGTTCCCTGTGATTCGGCAATGGCCGCCAGCGAATCCAGCGGTCAATACCCGAGTAATTGGGTCAAGTATAGCCTATTCCCGACTAATTTGGTATGGCTCCCGGCTAGAAAAAACCGCGCAGTTGCGCGGTTTTTTCACTGCCCCAGTACGCCAAGAGCCGCACTACAGGCGGCTCTACGGAAAAGCGATCAAGCCGCTTGATACTGAGTAGCGCGCTTACGGACCAGTTCAAGAACACCCTGACAGGCGTCTTCCAGGTAGTCGAGCACCTTGCCGAAGCCGTCTGCGCCGCCATAGTACGGATCAGGCACGGTGGCCTCTTCGAACTCGTTGGCGAAACGCATCAGCAGCATCAATTTGTGCTGATAGGTTTTGGGGCACTGCTGCTGCATGGCGGACAGATTGTCCCAGTCCATGGCGAGGATAAGATCAAAATCGCGGAAATCTTCCGCGGTGACCTGACGCGCCTCACAGTGCGTGATCTCGTAGCCGCGCTTACGCGCCGCAGCCTGCGCCCGGGCATCAGGCGCCTCGCCGATGTGAAACGCGTGCGTGCCCGCAGAGTCGATGCGAACGACGTCGCCCAAACCCGCGTCATTCACCAAATGGCGAAACACGCCCTCTGCGCTCGGCGAGCGACAGATATTGCCCATGCAAACGAAAAGTACCTTGGTCATCATGGGAGTAAGTGTGCGGGAAAACCCGAGATAAGGCAAGCTTTTTTTGCAAATCTCCGATTGGATAAGAGCAAATACATCAGCTTAATTTATCCTTAAAAATCAGTAACTTACTGATTTCTTAACAAGTAAACTCTTAGCTTGATATCCCATAAATTACAAGGTTTATGAAAGCCTGATTGCAGTGCAGTAGTCTTTACAACAGTTCAGCTAGCTGTCAGCAACCAGATACATTCAGAAACGCGAATTCCTTCACACTGCGCCATCCAGAAGCACCCTCTGCTTCAATGCAGTCAGGGCGTCGCGGGCGGCGGCAGCCTGCTCGAACTCCAAGTTCCGCGCGTGATCCATCATCAACTTTTCCAGGCGCTTGAGCTCTCGTGCCAACGCCTTTTCGTCCTTGAGGAACTCGGCGGGAACCGCGGCTTCCAGTGCGTCGTGCTGCACCGGCGCCACAATGCCGTCAATCAGCTCGCGCACCGCCTTCTGCACGCCGCGCGCCGTGATGCCGTTGTCAATGTTGAATTGCAGCTGCTTGGCGCGGCGGCGGCTGGTTTCCTCCATGGCGCGCTGCATGGAATCCGTAATGCGGTCCGCATACAGAATCGCGTGCCCATTCAAATTGCGGGCAGCACGGCCAATGGTCTGAATCAGACTGCGCTCTGAACGCAGGAAACCTTCCTTATCCGCGTCCAGAATCGCCACGAGCGATACCTCGGGGATATCCAGGCCTTCACGCAGCAGGTTGATCCCCACCAGCACGTCGAACGTTCCCAGCCGCAGGTCGCGCAGAATTTCCACGCGTTCGACGGTGTCGATGTCCGAATGCAGGTACCGGACCTTCACGCCATGCTCACTGAGGAAGTCCGTCAGGTCTTCCGCCATGCGCTTGGTCAGGGTCGTGACCAGCACGCGTTCGCCCAGCGAAACCCGGGCCTTGATCTGGCCCAGCAAGTCATCCACCTGCGTGCGGGCGGGCAACACCTCAACCAAGGGGTCGACGAGGCCCGTCGGCCGCACCACCTGCTCGACAACGTTGTCGGCGTGCTCTTTTTCGTACGCGGCCGGGGTCGCCGAAACGAACACGCATTGGCGCATGCGGACTTCGAACTCTTCGAGCTTGAGGGGCCGATTATCCAAGGCGGATGGCAGGCGGAACCCATACTGAACCAGCGTTTCCTTGCGCGATCGGTCACCGCGGTACATGCCGCTCAGTTGGCCGATCGTGACGTGGCTTTCGTCGATGAACATCAGCGCATCGGACGGCAGGTAGTCGATCAACGTGGGCGGCGGCTCGCCCGGCGCCGCGCCCGACAAATGCCGCGAGTAGTTCTCGATGCCTTTGCAGAAGCCCAGCTCTTGAAGCATTTCCAGGTCAAAACGGGTGCGCTGCTCAAGGCGCTGCGCTTCAACCAAATGCCCGTCGTCAACGAAGCGCTTCACGCGATCACGCAGCTCTTCCTTGATGGTTTCGATGGCGCGCAGGACAGTATCGCGCGGCGTTACGTAGTGCGAGCCCGGGTAAACCGTAAAGCGCGGCAGCTTTTGGCGAATGCGGCCCGTCAGCGGGTCGAAAAGCTCCAGGCTTTCGATCTCGTCATCGAACAGGGTCAGACGCAGCGCCAACTCGGCGCTTTCAGCCGGGAAAATGTCAATGGTTTCGCCACGAACCCGGAACACACCCCGCGTGAATTCGGCATCGTTGCGCGTGTATTGCATGGCCACCAGGCGCGCCAGGATCTCGCGGCGGGAAATCTGATCGCCGCTACGCAGGATCAGCACCATCGCGTGGTAATCACCCGGATTACCAATACCGTAGATGCAGGAGACCGTACCCACAATGATCGTGTCGCGGCGCTCCAGCAGGCTCTTGGTGGCCGACAGCCGCATCTGCTCGATGTGTTCATTGATGGACGAATCCTTTTCAATAAACAGGTCGCGCGTCGGCACGTAGGCCTCGGGCTGGTAATAATCGTAATACGACACAAAATACTCAACCGCGTTCTTGGGAAAGAACTCACGCATTTCTGCATAAAGCTGCGCGGCAAGCGTCTTGTTAGGAGCCAGCACCAGCGCGGGGCGCCCCATACGGGCGATCACGTTGGCCATGGTGTAAGTTTTGCCCGACCCCGTCACGCCCAGCAGCGTCTGGAACATGAGGCCATCTTCGACCCCTTGGGTCAGGCCCTCGATGGCGGCAGGCTGGTCACCTGCCGGCGGATACGGCTGATACAGCTGGAATGGGCTATCTGGAAACTCGACGAAGCCGGGCTTGACCTCCCCGCTTGGCAAGGCCGCAGCCGATGCCGGCGCCGCCGTCAGATCCGCAGCGAGATCATCGGTCAGATCTCCCGCGCTGCTCGGGTCTATTGGGCTCTTGGGCATGCTAGACTGTTCCAGGGTAAACCCCCCATTATCCACAGCACATCGTACTGCGTCCACCCATCCTCATCAGAGTCCCATGAGCAACCTTTTCGATTCCGTCGAACTCGCGCCGCGCGACCCCATTCTTGGTCTGAACGAACAATACAACGCGGATACGCGTCCCGGAAAAGTCAATCTGGGCGTGGGCGTGTACTACGACGATCAAGGTCGTATTCCCCTGCTGGGCGCCGTTCGCAAAGCTGAAACCGCCCGCATTGAAGCCGCTGCCGCCCGTGGCTACCTGCCGATCGAAGGCATTGCCGGATACAACCAGGGTGCGCAAGCGCTTCTGCTGGGCAAAGATTCCGCGCTGGCCGCTGCCGGCCGCGTACTGACCACCCAAGCTTTGGGCGGCACCGGCGCGCTGAAGATCGGCGCCGACTTCCTGCATCACCTGCTGCCGGGCTCCAAGGTCCTGATCAGCAACCCCAGCTGGGAAAACCACCGCGCGCTGTTCGAACGCGCCGGGTTTGAAGTTGGCACGTACTCGTACTACGACGCCACCACCCGCGGCCTGAACTTCGACGCCATGCTGGCCGACCTGAAGGCCGCCCCGGCCAAGACCGTCGTCGTGCTGCACGCTTGCTGCCACAACCCGACCGGCGTGGACCCCACCGCCGACCAGTGGAAGCAGATCGCCGCCGTCGTCAAAGAAAACAACCTGGTCCCGTTCCTCGACATCGCCTACCAAGGCTTTGGCGAAGGCCTGAAGGAAGATGCTGCGGTCGTGCGCCTGTTCGCCGACCTGGACATGACCATGTTCATCAGCTCGTCGTTCTCGAAGTCGTTCTCGCTGTACGGCGAGCGCGTGGGCGCCCTGACGGTTGTGGCCGGCAGCAAGGACGAAGCCGTTCGCGTGCTGAGCCAACTGAAGCGCGTGATTCGCACCAACTACTCGAACCCGCCGACCCATGGCGGCACGGTGGTGTCCACGGTGTTGAACTCGCCCGAACTCTTCGCGATGTGGGAAGAAGAACTGGCCGGCATGCGTGACCGCATCCGCCTGATGCGCAAGCAACTGGTCGAGAAGATCAAGGAACACGGCGGCAAGCAGGACTTCAGCTTCGTGCTGGAACAACGCGGCATGTTCTCGTACTCGGGTCTGACCTCGGCTCAAGTTGATCGCCTGCGTGAAGAGCACGGCGTCTACGCGGTGTCCAGCGGCCGCATCTGCGTTGCCGCCCTGAACAGCGGCAACATCGACAAGGTCGCAGCCGGCATCGCAGCCGTTCTGTAAGCGCCGAATCGGAGCGAGCCTGAAGGCCTGCGCCCTAAAGAACGGAGCCTTCGGGCTCCGTTTTGTTTTTGGCGCCACCCACGGCTTGCATTTTTGCGCTGCGTCCCCCAGAATGGCGCTGTATATATGTACAGTCCGCTCGCACCGGATCATCGCCATGGCCAGCAAACTTACAGATCGCCAGCAACAAATTCTGGACCTCATCCGGCAAACGGTTACGCGCACCGGCTTCCCGCCCACGCGTGCCGAAATTGCCCAGGCTTTGGGCTTTCGCTCACCTAACGCAGCGGAAGATCACCTTAAAGCCTTGGCCCGCAAGGGCGCCATTGAGCTTACCGCCGGCGCATCGCGCGGCATCCGCTTGAAGGACAGCGCCGCTGCATCCTCGCAGACTTCCCTGCCCCTGCCCTCACTTGCACAGTTGCTGCTGCCCCTGGTGGGCCGTGTGGCCGCTGGCAGCCCCATTCTTGCGGCCGAGCACGTCGAACGCGAAGTGGGCGTCGACCCGCACCTGTTTGCGCAAGCGCCCGATTACCTGCTGAAGGTTCGTGGGATGAGCATGCGCGACGCCGGCATTCTTGAAGGCGACTTGCTCGCTGTGAAGAAAGCGTCCGAAGCCCGCAATGGCCAAATCGTCGTGGCCCGCCTGGGTGACGACGTCACCGTCAAACGGCTGCAACGCACAAACGGCCATATCGAGCTGTTGCCCGAAAACCCTGACTTCCAAACCATCATCGTTGAAGCCGATCAGGAATTCGCACTGGAAGGCATCGCGGTTGGCTTGATCCGAACTCACGCCCTGCATTAAGCGCGGAAGCTTCGTGGAAGATGGTTTTCCACGAAACTTCCAGCCAGTAAAAAACCCCGCCGCAGCGGGGTTTTTATTGGGCGCCTGCTTTCGAAGGCGCCCTGGGTGTCACGATCAGTGCTTGAGCACCGGATCAGTCGAACCCGGCTCGGCCGGCTTGGCAACCAGAGGTTCCTTGACGGCTTCATCCTCTGCCAGAGGTTCCGGCAGACGTTCCAGCGCCAGCTCCAGCACCTTGTCGATCCAACGAACCGGCACGATTTCAAGGTGGTTCTTGACGTTGTCCGGAATCTCCGCCAAATCCTTGACGTTTTCTTCCGGGATCAAGACCGTCTTGATGCCGCCACGGTGCGCCGCCAACAGCTTTTCCTTCAGGCCGCCGATCGGCAGCACTTCGCCGCGCAGCGTGATCTCGCCGGTCATGGCGACATCAGCGCGCACCGGGATGCGCGACAACGCGGACACCATGGCCGTCGTGATGGCGATACCCGCGGACGGACCGTCCTTGGGCGTCGCACCTTCCGGCACGTGCACGTGCATGTCGTGCTTCTCGAAGACGCTGTCAGCGAAGCCCAGACGGCGAGCACGCGAGCGCACTACCGTACGAGCCGCTTCAACCGACTCCTTCATCACGTCGCCCAGCGAACCGGTGCGTTGGATGACACCCTTGCCGGGCATATCCGCGACTTCGATCGTCAGCAGGTCGCCACCGACTTCCGTCCACGCCAGACCCGTCACCTGACCAATCTGGTTTTCCTTTTCGGCCATACCGAACGTGTAGCGGCGCACGCCCAGATAGTCGCTCAGGTTGTCGCCCGTGACGTTGACCGGCTTGACCTCAAGGGTCTTGCCTTCGGCCTTGGCACGATCCGTCTGGGTCAGCAATTGCTTGATGACCTTGCGGCAGATCTTGCCCACTTCGCGTTCGAGCGCACGCACACCAGCCTCGCGGGTGTAGTAGCGAACGATGTCGCGCAGCGCGCTGTCATCGACCGTCAACTCGCTGTCCTTCACGCCGTTGTTCTTCATCAGCTTCGGCAGCAGATGGTCGCGGGCGATATGGATCTTTTCCTCTTCCGTGTAACCGGACAGGCGGATCACTTCCATACGGTCCAACAGGGCCGGCGGAATATTCAGCGTGTTGCTGGTGGCCACGAACATCACGTCGGACAGGTCGAAGTCGACTTCGATGTAGTGGTCCTGGAACGTGTGGTTCTGTTCCGGGTCCAGCACTTCGAGCAGCGCCGAGGACGGGTCGCCGCGGAAATCCATGCCCAGCTTGTCGATTTCATCAAGCAGGAACAGCGGATTGCGCACGCCAACCTTCGACATGTTCTGAACGATCTTGCCCGGCATCGAGCCGATGTACGTACGACGGTGGCCGCGAATTTCGGCCTCGTCGCGCACGCCGCCCAGCGCCATGCGCACGAACTTGCGGTTCGTCGCCTTGGCGATGGATTGCCCGAGCGAGGTCTTGCCCACACCCGGAGGGCCGACCAGGCACAGGATCGGCGCCTTCACCTTGTCCACGCGCTGTTGCACGGCAAGATATTCGAGGATGCGTTCCTTGACCTTTTCCAGACCGTAGTGGTCGTTGTCCAGCACCGTCTCGGCGTTGGCGATCGAGTTGTTGATCTTGCTCTTCTTCCTCCAGGGGAGGTTGATGAGCGTATCGATGTAGTTGCGCACCACCGTGGCTTCAGCCGACATGGGCGACATGAGCTTGAGCTTCTTGAGCTCGGCATCGGCCTTCTTACGCGCCTCTTTCGGCATGTGGGCAGCGATGATCTTCTTTTCAAGCTCTTCGATGTCCGCGCCTTCTTCGCCTTCGCCCAACTCTTTCTGAATGGCCTTGACCTGCTCATTCAGGTAGTAGTCGCGCTGGCTCTTTTCCATCTGCTTCTTCACGCGGCCGCGAATCCGCTTCTCGACCTGGAGAATGTCGATTTCGGTTTCGAGCTGGGTGAGCAGACCTTCAAGGCGCTCAGACGTGCCGACGATCTCGAGCATCTTTTGCTTCTGCTCGAGCTTCAGCGGAAGATGCGCGGCGATCGTGTCGGCCAGGCGTCCGGCATCATCAATGCCAGCCAGCGAGGTCAGGATCTCCGGGGGGATCTTCTTGTTGAGCTTTACGTACTGTTCGAACTGGGCGACGATCGCGCGGCGCAGGGCCTCGGTCTCGGAGCCCTGCATGGCGTCCGGTTCGATCGGCGTCACCTGGCAGGTGAAGTGCGAATCGGCATCTTCAATGCTGTTGATGCGGGCACGCTGGGTGCCTTCGACCAGCACCTTGACGGTGCCGTCGGGCAGCTTGAGCATCTGCAGAATACCGGCCACGCAACCGATCTCGTAGACGTCTTCAGGGGTGGGATCATCCTTGCCGGCGGACTTTTGGGCCACCAGCATGATGCTCTTGCCCGCTTCCATCGCAACCTCGAGCGCGCGGATAGAGCGCGGACGGCCGACGAACAGCGGGATGACCATATGCGGAAACACCACGACGTCACGAAGTGGGAGCAGAGGGAGGTCGATCGGGTCGGAAGGCAGGGTCTGGCTGGCAGACATAGGAGGTTCCTCGGTATGACTCGGCGTATCGGGGACAGGAGGCCGGGGTATACCCCGAGCTATCCACGTCAGTTACGTCTGTTATGGGAACAATAGCCGAAAATTCAAGATCTCGGCTGCCAGATATCCGTAAGGGGAAAAAAAATGCCCCGGAGGGCGGCGGAAAGGCAAAAAAACCCGTTACAGGAACGGGCTTTTTTGAAATATCAGGCTGCCGCGTCGCGGACTTCTCCGCGCTCGGGCTTGTCGGTCTCGCTGGCTTCGTCCGCGTAGATCAGCAAGGGCTTGCCCTCGCCTTCGATCGCGTTCTCGTCAACGACCACGCGCTTCACGTTGCCTTGTGAAGGCAACTCGTACATGGTGTCCAACAACGTCTGTTCGATGATCGAACGCAGGCCACGAGCACCGGTCTTGCGCTTGAGCGCCTTGCGGGCGATAGCCTTCAGTGCGGCAGGCCGCAAGTCGAGCTCGGCGCCTTCCATGGCGAACAGCTTCTGGAATTGCTTGAGCAAGGCGTTCTTGGGCTCGGTCAGAATCTGCACCAGCGCCGCTTCGTCGAGTTCGTCCAGCGTCGCAACGACGGGCAGACGGCCGACCAGCTCGGGGATCAGACCAAACTTGATCAGATCTTCCGGTTCGACTTCGGAGAACAGCTCGCCCACACCGCGTTCGGACTTGGCGCGTACCGACGCCGAGAAACCGATGCCCGATTTCTCGGTGCGGTCGCGGATGACCTTTTCCAGTCCGTCGAAGGCGCCGCCCACGATGAACAGGATGTTGGTCGTGTCGACCTGAACGAAGTCCTGGTTGGGGTGCTTGCGGCCGCCCTGCGGGGGCACCGAGGCAACCGTACCTTCAATCAGCTTGAGCAAGGCCTGCTGCACGCCCTCGCCCGACACATCGCGGGTGATCGAGGGGTTGTCGGACTTGCGGGAAATCTTGTCGATTTCGTCGATGTAGATGATGGCGCGCTGCGCCTTCTCGACTTCGTAGTTGCAGTTCTGCAGCAACTTCTGAATGATGTTTTCGACGTCTTCGCCCACGTAACCGGCTTCGGTCAGCGTGGTGGCGTCAGCCATGACGAACGGCACGTTCAGCATGCGCGCCAACGTCTGAGCCAAGAGCGTCTTGCCGGACCCGGTGGGGCCAATCAGCATGATGTTGCTCTTGGAGAGCTCGACTTCGTCACCCTTGATCTCGCCGTGACGAATGCGCTTGTAATGGTTGTAGACCGCCACGGCCAGCATGCGCTTGGGCGAATTTTGCCCAATCACGTACTGATCCAGGAAGGTCTTGATTTCAGCCGGAGTGGGCAGCTCGGAACGAATCGCCGCGCGCGCGGTAGCCTGCGCTTCCTCGCGGATGATGTCGTTGCACAAATCGATGCATTCATCGCAGATGAATACCGACGGACCCGCGATCAGCTTGCGGACTTCATGCTGGCTTTTATTGCAAAACGAGCAATGCAGCACTTTTGCGTCTGCCGATCCCTTTTTTTCAGGCATATTTGTTTCGTATCTCAGGTAAAGATGCGCCAGACCGGTAACGGGCCCGGCGCATGCGCTTACTCAAACTTGATGGCAGCGGGTTCAGATCAACCGGGAAGTCAGCCTTCCGAGCGGGAGCTCATCACCTTGTCCACCAATCCATACGATACCGCATCTTCGGCGGACATGAAGTTGTCACGCTCCGTGTCCAGGCCGATGCGCTCCATCGACTGGCCGGTGTTGTCGGCCAGAATCCGGTTAAGACGTTCGCGCAGGTCCAGGATCTCGCGAGCCTGAATCTGGATGTCGGACGCCTGACCCTGGGCGCCGCCCGACGGCTGGTGGATCATGATCCGCGAGTTGGGCAGCGTGAAACGCTTGCCCTTCTTGCCAGCCGCCAGCAGGAACGCGCCCATGCTGGCCGCGAGGCCCGTGCACAGGGTCGATACGTCCGGCTTGATGAACTGCATGGTGTCAAAAATGGCCATTCCCGCATACACCGACCCGCCAGGCGAGTTGATGTACAGGGAAATGTCCTTGTCAGGATTCTCCGATTCCAGGAACAGCAACTGCGCCACAACCAGATTGGCCGTTGCGTCATTGACCGGACCCACCAGGAAAATGAGCCGTTCGCGGAGCAGACGCGAATAGATGTCGTAGGCGCGTTCGCCGCGCCCCGACTGCTCGATAACCATGGGAATGTAGCCCAGGCCGGTGGGGGTCACCGAAGACCCGCCATTCATTGCCGCATAGAAATCGGTGAATCTCTGCATAGTGTTACGCCATCCCCATCAACTGATCGAAAGGCACCTTCTCTTCGGTGACCTTGGCCTTTTCCAACACGTGCGCGACGACGTTGTCTTCCAGCACGATAGCCTCGATTTCAGCACGACGCTGGCGGTCAGCCAGGTAATAGCTGACAACCTGAGCGGGTTGTTCGTAGTTTTCTGCGAACTCTTCAATGCGCGCGCGCACTTGCTCGGGCTTGGCTTGCAGTTGCTCTTGCTTGACCAGTTCCGACACCAGCAGGCCCAGACGGACACGGCGTTCGGATTCGGTCGAGAAGGCTTCTGCCGGGATCGGCACGGACTCGGCGTTGGGGATGCCACGCTGCTTCAGCTCTTCGCGGGCAGCTGCGACACGGCCTTGCACGTCGTTGTCGACCAGGGCCTTCGGCACGTCGAACTTGCCGGCTTCGACCAGGGCGTCCATGACGCTGGACTTGGTGCGGCCAGCCGAACGGACCTTGACTTCGCGTTCGATGTTGCTGCGGATGTCGGCCTTCAGCTTTTCGACGTCGCCTTCGGCTTGGCCGAGGGACTTGGCGAATTCGCTGTTCAGCTCGGGCAGAACGCCTTCAGCCACTTCCTTGACGGTGATGGTGAATTCGGCGGTCTTGCCGGCAACTTCCACGCCTTGGTAGTCATCCGGGAACTTCAGTTCGAAAACCTTGGTTTCGCCAGCCTTCAGGCCGCGAGCGGCTTCTTCGAATTCCGGCAGCATGCGGCCTTGGCCGAGCACGAACGGGAAGTCTTCGGCCTTGCCGCCTTCGAACGGCACGCCGTCGATGGTGCCGGCGAAGTCCAGCGTGACGCGGTCGCCGTCTTGCGACGCACGGCCTTCACGGGCTTCGAACGTGGCGCGCTGCTTGCGCAGAACGTCCAGGGTTTGTTGCACTTCGGCGTCGGTGACGGCCGTTTCGTAGCGGGTGACGGCCAGCGCCGACAGATCCGGCACGGCAACTTCAGGGTAGACCTCGAACGTGGCGGTGAACGCCAGCGTGTCGTCGGTAACGCCTTCAGTCTTGGGTTCGAGGTTCGGGGCGCCAGCGACGCGCAGCTTCGCGCCGTCGATGGCTTGTTCGAAGGCACGGCCAACTTGGCTATTGATCACGTCGTAGCGGATGCTGGGGCCATGGCTGCGCTCGAGCATGGCGAGCGGAGCTTTACCCGGGCGGAAGCCGGGGACCTTGGCGGTGCGAGCCACGCGCTTCAATTGCGCCTGGACTTCCTTTTCGACGTCGGCCACCGAGACGGCCAGATCAACACGGCGCTCCAGGCCGGAGAGGGTTTCAACCACAGGCTGCATTAAAAGACCTATTTTCCGAGAGATGAGATTACGGGCGGATAAACGCGGCATTTTACCGGAAACTTCCGGAACCCTGACGCAAAGGGGCGCGAGCCCCGGATTTGCCCGGCTGCTCGCGCCCCGTTTTCCGCCCGAAAAGGGAGGGCAAACGTCGATTAGACGCCTTATTTTGCCTTGGCGATGCGATCTTCGATGTGCTGAGCACGCTTAGCCGAGGACGGGTGCGAGCTCATCATATCGCTCTTGCCGCCATCCAGCTCGGCAAGCTTCTGAAACGCGGTCACCAGACCACGGGTGTTGAGCTTCTTGGCCTGCAGCTGATCGAACGAATAGTCGTCGGCCGCGCTTTCCTGCGATTGCGAGAATTGCGCGTTGATGAACTTCTCGGTCAGGTCGCCCAACTGCGACGAGTTAAGCGCGGCGACCGTCGCGCCGCCGGCAGCGCCAGCGGCGTCACGCGCGGCCGACACCGTGTAGGCGGTCTGCATGGCCTTCTTGCTGTGGCCCAGGGCCACGTGGCCGATTTCGTGGCCAACCACGCCCAGCACTTCGTCGTCGGTCATCATGTCCATCAAACCGCTGTAGACGCGGATGCAGCCGTTGGCCATGGCCCAGGCATTGACGTCCTTGGTGATGTAGACCTTGTAGTTGGCCTTCTGGCCATTGACCGTGCCGCCCAGCGACTTGGCGATCTTCTGCAGGCGCACGTCGTACTTGCTGCCCGGCGCGGCGATCTTTTCCTGCGAATCGCTCTGCGCGCAAGCCTTGTCCGACAGCGTCTTGATTTCAGCATCGCTCAGGGTGGCCGCTTGCACGACCTTGCTGCCGGCGCCCACCAGGCCACCGATATCGAGGGCATGCGACGCGGAGAAAGGGGCAAGCGCAACGGTCAACGCGGCAACGGTGTAGCGGATCTTCATGGGAACAAACTCCTCTTGACTGGCTCTATGCGAGTGAGGCGGCAATTCTATATACGGCCAAAGCTCTCAAAGCGTTTCGCCACAGAGTTTCGCAAATGCCAGTTTCGCTTACATAAAAGCGCTGCAAGCGCTGAACAAGCGTGCTAATAGCGCGCCTTTTGCGTCACGCATCCGTCATAAAAAACTGCTGCCTGCCGCGGTCAGGCATTGATAGAATTGCCGCCGCACTTTTATTGCAAACTCAAAACGGCTCGCACCCACAATGATTGAGAACCCCCCTCCCCGCTTAGGCATCTTGCCCAGCGTGATCTTCAGTTCGCGCTGGCTGCAACTGCCGCTGTACCTGGGCCTGATCGTCGCGCAAGGCGTCTACGTCATGCTGTTCCTGAAAGAGCTGTGGCACTTGCTGACGCACGCCACCAGCTTTGGCGAAATGGAAATCATGCTGCTCGTCCTGGGCCTGATCGACGTGGTCATGATTTCGAACTTGCTGGTGATGGTGATCGTCGGCGGATACGAGACTTTCGTGTCGCGCTTGCGCCTGCAGAACCACCCGGATCAGCCGGAGTGGCTCAGCCACGTCAATGCCAGCGTGCTCAAGGTGAAGCTGGCGATGGCCATCATCGGGATCTCGTCCATCCATCTGCTTCGCACGTTTATCGAAGCCGGCACGATCGGTACGCCGAATGCGCGCTTCACCGAAGCCGGCGTGATGTGGCAAACCATCATCCACGCGCTGTTCATCCTGTCGGCAATCGGCATTGCCGTGGTGGATCGCCTGGCCACGCCGCCCGCGCACAAGCACTGAGAAAACGGTCAACGAAAAAGCAGGACAAAAAAAGCCCCCATACGCAGGTATGGGGGCTTTTTTATGGGCCGAACACCGGGCTTGCCGGCGCGCTACCCGAAAGACATCAGGCCGCGACCTTGATGTTCTTCGCGCTGGGACCTTTCGGGCCGGTACCGACCTCGAAGGTGACGCGCTGGTTTTCCTGCAGCGATTTATAGCCTTCGCTGCGGATTTCGGAGTAATGAGCGAAAAGGTCTTTGCTGCCGTCATCGGGCATGATGAAGCCATAACCCTTTTCGGCGTTGAACCACTTAACGATGCCGGTTGCCATGGAGTGTCCTTGAACCTAGAAGAAGCGATTTCTCGCGGGGCGCCAGATCATCAAGGATGGGAGAGGAAGCAACCGCAGCACCACTGACGGCGACAAGTAACGCAGACCGCGTCTCTTGAAAATCTCGCTGAACCCAGTGTATTGGTGAACGCCAAAAAACGTCAAATATGCGAATGATGGAAGGACGCAGGCACGGGTGCATACGGATCGGGGCACGCGGCAGCAGCCCTGCGGGGCTGCCCAGCGCGGATAATTTTCAGATTGGTATGAACGGATACATGGCGATACCGACGCGATGTTCCGTCTGGCCGCACGCCAAGCCTTGCCGGCAAGGCGGTCTTAGCCGGAAAACCCGCCCGCATCGAGGAACTGTTGTTCGGCCTGCGTTGTCTGCCGGCCCAGCGCGGCGTTGCGATGGGGGAAACGGCCAAAGCGTTTGATGATGTCGCGATGCAAGACGGCCCAGCGCAGCGTATCCGCATCCAAAGATTCCATCAGCGCAACGCCCCGGTTTTGCATCATGAGGCTTTCAGAGTGCTCAAACGGCATGTAGAAAAACTGACGCATCTGCGGTTCGACCGCCAGATCCAGCCCAGATGCGATCGCACGTTCAGCGAAATTCTGAGCCAGCGGATCGGTGGCGAACATATGCGCCGTGCCGCGGTAGGCATTCCGCGGAAACTGATCCAGCAAAATCATCAGCGCCAGCGCCCCGTCGGCATCTTCCAGCCACGCATCCAATTCACGCCCGGCCGCAGCCCAGTGCGCCGCTTCGAAGCGTTGGCGGAATTCAGCGTCAAACGCATCGCTTTTGCTGAACCACTGTTGCGGCCCCGCATCCCGCCAGAACGCAACGACGTCTTGCGGGTGCATAGCAACGGGCTGGGGCGAGGAAGAGGTCATGGCGAGGGTCCTGATGGCAATGGCGGCGCCAGAGGCGTGGCGGCGCTTGTGGAGCTTCCAGGCGCGGCCAGGATATGGCCAGAAAGCCCGAACAAGCTGAACAACGGAACAACGGAACAACGGAACAACGGAACAACGGAACAACGGAACGCAGTGAGAATACCGCGTCCAAACGCAAAAAAGCCCCCGAAGGGGCTTTTTGCGAAAAGTCAGACCTTTACAGGACCTGAATTTTCGTGGCTTGCGGGCCCTTGGGGCCATTGGCCGTCACAAAGCTGACGCGCTGGTTCTCTTCCAGAGACTTGAAGCCAGAACCCTGGATTTCGGAGAAGTGAGCGAACAGATCCTTACCACCCGCTTCCGGGGTGATGAAGCCATAGCCTTTTTCCGAATTGAACCACTTAACGACGCCGGTTTCCATACTGTATTTCCTAGAGATAATGGGCAAATGCCCGGAGGTCACGAATCAATCAAGGAGGGGACAGTAGAACAATAACGCTGAGCCGGAAAAGGCACGGCACTGAACGAAAATCGCAACGCTTGTGATCGTGTGCCGACACTATCGTTATGTTCCCCTCACAAGTCAACATAATCCTAAAAAATACGTGCCAATAATGCAACAAAGAGAAACTGCGTTGAAAATTTGCACGTTTTCATAGGCAAAACTTGTCCCTGCATAGGTGTAAACACCCATACAACATAAAAAAACAATCAAGGCTTATATAAATGCCGTCTAAACGCGTACATCCTTCATACGCCGTTCAGATCGGCACTTTGGTTTGCCGTCAGGCTTACTCGTCGATAGGTAAACCCAACAGATCAAGCGCCGCGCCAAAAGCATCGGAACCCGAGCAAAGGAAAACCGCCACGTCGCCGGGATTCATATTTTCCAGGACTTGGTCGATTTGTTCTTGCGCATTATCAACATTGTCGACATTAGAAGCGTGTATATCCGCTCCGGCCTCGACTTTTTCGATGGGGACGATGTCCGCGATCGCATTGAGATCGGTTACGCCCACCACGACATAGACGCTGATGGGCTCGCCATCCAGCGTCGTGAGCAGCTCGACGCCGCCCGCCACGTCGGCAAGGTGCCGACTTACTATTTCCATGTTCAATCTTCCTTGATCTGCGGGCTCTAGCCCGCTTGGACGCACGCACCGTGCAGGTGCAATCTCACGCCCAGGCGCGACTATAACAGCCTTAGGCTAATGCTTCTTGACATTCGGACCAAGGGACTGGCGCGCGGCCCCGGACGTTGCTGCCACGGTACGGCAGCGCACCCCGGCGTCGGTCAGGACGCGGATGAGGGGCTTCTGGGCGGCCAGGAAGGCCGCCTTGTCATCGCCGGCCAGCTTGCAGATGAACATCTGCGCCTGCAATTGCGTACGACGCGCCTTGCGGTTGTCGGCTTCTTGGGCGAGCCAGTCGCGAATCCAGACCGATGCGGCCTCAGCATCAGCTTGCAGCTTGATGTGGCCCAGCAGGTCATAAACCGTCACGCCAGTGATGCTTTCGTCTTCGCCGCGCGTCAGGAAGAGCTTGGCGGCCTGGCCCGTGTAGCCAGGGATCACCGCGAGGCAATCGCGTTCAGCGGGTTTCTTCATAGGGTTCTACGTGTTCTGTTGTCGAGAACCTTGGACTGTAACCCGGCCTTGCGCCCTGTCGCATCGGCGCCACGGAACTCTGCTATTGTCGGCCTACCTATTTCCAAAACGGTGAATATCATGCAACGCGATTTCGACCTGGTCGTCACGATTCTGGGCGCCCTGCGCGACGCGCCCGGCCCCAACCTGAGCACGCACGACATCAAGAACGCCGCCTTGGCGCCGCACCCCGAAGAGCAGGGTTTGCAGGTCATTGCGCACCACCTGGACCTGCTTGAGGATGCAGGCCTGGTCAAACAGGTGAGCGAAACGGCCGCCAACGCAGGCGCGGCGCGCTGGCGCATTACCTGGAAGGGCTACGACGCCCTGGAACAGGATGAAGACGACGAAGACGACGCCGACGAGTTCGACGCCGAAGAATAAGGCTGAAGCCTGGGCTTAGCGGCGCTGCAGGATGCGCCGCGTAAGCAGTGATGCGGCCGTGCCGATCACCAGGCTGAACATGAAGGCGGCGATGGACAGCATCGCCGCCAAGTCGCTAAACCCCCCATGCCGCGCCAGCAGCAGCACCGCGACGAAAATGGCGGCGGCCAAGGCGGCAACCCCCATCAGCACGTGCTTGACCGAGCGCAAGCGGCCACAGAGCGAGCCGCCGATCAGCGCGGCCGCCACCATCGCGGCCATGGACCAGAACAGATATTCGTACTGCATGCGAACGTGCTCCCCCGAAGGCATTGAGGCGCCCGCATTATAGGCGTCGACTCGCGCCTGCCATCACCCTTGAGCGGCAACCGCAACGACGCTGATTTCGACCAGCGCGCCATAGTGCAATTCGCGGGTGGGCACCACGGCTCGTGCGGGGCGATGATCGCCGAATGCGCGTTCGTACACCCGATTGACCTCGTCCCACAGCCCGATATCGGGGATGTAGACGGTAACGTTGACGACCGATCCCATGGACGCGCCTGCGGCCTCGAGAATGGCTTTGACGCTACGCAGCGCCGCTTCGGTCTGGGCCGTTGCACCGACGGCAAGACTGGGCCGCGCGCCAGTCTCTGTAGCGGGCAAAAAGCCCAATTGCCCCGACACAAAAACAAAGCCATTGGCACGCACCGCCTGCGAATAGTGGCCCGCAGGCGGCGTGGCGTTGGGGGTGTGAATGATGTCCATATCGACTTCCTGTTCAGATCAATTCTTACCAGCCGCGGAAACGTTCCCAATGGGCCACCACGCCAGGGTCGCTGCCACGCACGACCTCGTAGGCATCGTGCTGGGCGCATGTCGCGCAGGCATGGTTGGGCACGATGCGCAGCTTCGCGCCAATCGGCAAATCAGGCAGGCTGGCATTGCTGCCCGCGCGCAATTTGATGATGCCCTGCTCCTGGTTGGTTTCCGCGAGCAGAAGATCAGGATACGGCTTGCCCTGGGCGTCGCACACCAGGCCATACAACTGGTCGACCGGCTGCTTGGCGGTGCCGCGGTCGCGCGACATGGCCATCCATCCGGCGTCCACCAGAATCCATCCCTTATCGGGCTGATGGCCGATGACGGTGGTCAACACGGTAGCCGCAATATCGTCCACGGCGCATACGCCCAGGCCCGCCATGACCAAGTCGAAGAACACATACACGCCCGCGCGCACCTCGGTTACGCCGTCCAGGTGGCGTGCGAAGTGGGCGGTGGGCGTGGAACCCACGCTCACGACCGGGCACGGCAGGCCAGCCTGCCGGATCGCTTCGGCGCAACCGACCGCGGCCGCGCGTTCTTGTTCGGCCATGTCTGCAATGGCTTCAAGGCTGCGGCATCCGTAGGATTCCCCCGCGTGCGTCATCACGCCACGCAGGCAGCCAGCGTCGTTCAGCACATGCGCAATGGCCAGCAGCTGTTCGTGATTGCCGGGCTGCACGCCGGCGCGGTGGCCGTCGCAGTCGATCTCGATCAGGGCGGGGATGCCCTCGCCCGCCACCTTGGCGCGGGCGGCAACGGCGCGCGCGGCGTCGATGCTGTCGACCACCACCGTCAGGTCAACGCCGCGCTCACGCAGCGCCAGCACGCGCTCCAGCTTGGCAGGCGCGATGCCGACGGCATAGAGCAGATCCGTGACGCCAGCGTCCGCGAATTGCTCAGCCTCTTGCAAGGTAGACACCGCGGCAGGCCCCTGCGGGCGGCTCATGACACGGCGCGCCACCTCGATCGACTTGGGCGTCTTCAGATGCGGGCGCAGTTGCACGCCATGGTCGGCCATCAAAGCGTTCAGGCGCTCGATGTTGCGCGTCATACGGGTTTCGTCCAGCAACAGGCAGGGCGTTTCCAGCGTATCCAGGGTGGCAGTGGCAGAGGCAGTGGCAATCATGGGCAGGTCTCGTTCAGGCAAATACAGAAACGCCGGCTCCGTGCGGCGTGGAAGGTTTGCAGTATGGCGCGCCCACGCCTTTGCGTGTTTAATGTGGGCTTAATTTTCACTTAATACCAATCTGAATGATCACGACGGATGACCTGCGTTTTTTCCTGAGCTTGGCCGCCACGCCGTCGCTTGCGCAGGCCGCGCGCGCGCTGGATGTGACGCCGCCCGCAGTCACACAACGGCTGCATGCGCTGGAAAAACGTCTGGGGGTGCGGCTGGTGAACCGCTCTGGACGCGGCACCGCACTGACCGATGAAGGCCGGCTGCTGGCGCTGCGCGCAGGGCAGATCTGTGGGGAGCTGGGCGATCTGGCAGACGAACTCGCGGGGCGGCGCGGCGTGGTGGCGGGACATTTACGTGTCATCGCGCCATTGGGCTTTGGCCAGCGCTATGTTGCGGGTCTGGTCGCCAGTTTTCGCAAGACCGGGGAAAACGTCACCGCCAGCCTGACGCTGTCCGATGGCCCGCCCCGGCTGGCGACTGACAACTGGGACGTCATGGTCCACATTGGCGAGCTTCGGGATTCAACGCTGGTGGCCTATCCGCTGGCGCCGAATCGGCGCATTCTGTGCGCTTCGCCCGCGTATCTGGCGCGCCACGGTGCCCCTGCCAAACCCGAAGACCTGCGCGACCACGACTGCATCGCCTTGCGCGAAAACGATGAAGACGTCACCTTGTGGCGCTTCAAACGCGGCCGCGGGCCGGCGGTGGGCGTGCGCATCGCGCCCGTGCTGTCCAGCAATACGGGCGCAGCCGCGCTTGAATGGGCCTTGGCTGGCCACGGCATCGTGGCGCGGTCGGAATGGGATGTGGCCGAACATCTGAAGGCACGCACGCTGGTGCCTTTGCTTGCCGGCTGGAATTTGCCTGACGCCAATGTGGTGGCGCTGGTGAAATCGCGCCAGGATCTGTCTGCGCGCACCGCAGGTTTCCTGGCGCATCTACGTGAGGCCTTTGCCGCGACGCCGTGGCGCGAGAAGGCCCCGCCTGCTTAATCCAGCATGGCTTCCGCTTCGATTTCGACCAGCCATTCCGGCAGCGACAGACCGCTGACGATGACCCACGACGAAGGCGGCGGGTCTTTCGGAAAGCGGTCGCGCAGCGCCTGCGCAATGACTTCCTGCTCTTCGCGGACCGTGTCGCAAATGTAGATGCGCAGCATGATCACCTGCGCCATCGTGCCGCCTGCTGCCGCCAGCACGCGTTCGATGTTGTCGAGCGCCGCTTCGGTTTGCACCTGCAGGCCGGGTCCGACCGTGCGTTCGTGAATGTCGACACCCACTTGGCCGGACAGCAGCATCCTGCGCTGCCCCGTCACGATGACGGCTTGGCTGAAGCCGTACTGGACAGTGTTGAAAACGGTGTCTGGGTTGATGACAGTTCGGGACATGTTGTGCTCCTGTGAACGGCGCGCCCCGCAGCGCGCCGGAGCCCGAATTCTAACGAGGGGCTGGTGTCACGACACCACACGCCCCGCCGCTGCCCTTCGCGCCCCGGCAAGGGCTACCAGCAGCACGATAGCGCCGGCCACGACAGCGGTCCAGAATCCCGCCCCCACGCCGTAATGGTCCACCACCCAACCCGCCAGCGCTGCGCCGGCCGCGACGCCGGCGCCCAGGCCCGTCACCAGCCAGGTCAAGCCTTCGGTCAGTCGCTGACCCGGCACACTGGTTTCCACCAGCGCCATCGCGATGATCATCGTGGGCGCAAACGACAGACCGGCCAACAGCACGCCCAGCGACAACGTGATCATGTCGTTCACCAGCAGCAACGGCAAGGTCGTGAACGCCGTCACAGCGGCGGCAATGGACAGCATGCGGGGAAGCGGCATCTGAAACTTCATCACCCCAAACACCAAACCCGCCACGCAGGAACCCAGAGCATAGGCCGACAGAATCAGGCTTGCCCCCGCAGGCACGCCCTGCGCCCGGGCGAACGCCACGCTCAATACGTCGATCGTGCCCACGATGACGCCCATGGCCGACATCATGGCCACCAGCGAACCCATCGGCGGCATACGCAGCACAGATTCGGCACGCCCGGCTTGGCGGTGTTGCACGGCGGGCGCGGTGGCGCGTTGCAGGACGAAAGCGGTGACGCCCACCGCCAGCAGCAGCGCGGCGGCAAGCGGGCCCGCCTGCGGGAACAACGCGACGCTCAAGCCCACCGCAAAGGGCGGCCCCACGATAAAACTGAGCTCATCCGCCACCGATTCCAAGGCATAGGCCGTGCGCAACTGTGGCTGATCGCGAAAAATCTCCGTCCAGCGCGCGCGGATCATGGCGGGCATGCTGGGCAAGGCGCCCGCCAAGGCGGCGAACACAAACAGGGTCCAATCCGGCGCATTCCAATGCACGCAGGCGCTCAGGCCTATCAGCGCCAGCACGCAGACCGTGGCCGCCACCGGCAGCACCCGCCCCTGGCCGTGGCGGTCCACCAGACGAGAAATGCGCGGCGCCAGCAACGCCGTGGCCAGCGCGAACGTTGCGGCGACCGCGCCTGCCAGCGTGTACGCTCCCCGCACTTCTGACAACATCGTAATGATGCCGATGCCGATCATCGGCAACGGCAGGCGGGCGATAGCGCCCGCCAACACAAAACCTAAAGCGCCAGGCGCCTTGAACAACTCGCGATACGGATTGGGCACCGATAACCTTTGAAACGGGGGTAGACGGCCGAATCGTATTCACATACATTGCGTATGTCAATTAACCTACGCGCCGTATGTCATAGGAGACCTGGATGCCGCGTTCCCGCGCCGAGATGATCGCAGCCACCCGCGCCAAACTGTTGGCTGCCGCGCGCCTTGCCTTTCAGCAAGCCGGCTATGCCGCGACGTCCATGGACGATTTCACCGCGTCGGCAGGATTGACGCGAGGGGCTTTGTATCACCATTTCGGTGACAAGAAAGGCTTGCTGGCCGCAGTCGCCGCGCACATCGATGACGAAATCGATCAACGGCTGAACGCAATCTCGGACCAGGCGCCCGACGTCTGGACGGCTCTGCGCGAACGTTGCCGCGCCTATTTGCGCATGGCGCTTGAACCCGAGATTCGCCGCATCGTCTTGCAGGATGCGCGCGCGGTGCTCGGACCCGCCTCGCCCCCTACGCAGCAACAGTGCATTGCCTCGCTTAGCGGCTTGCTGCAACGCTTGATGGATGACCACATGATCGACGCGGCCGACCCGCAGGCGCTTGCGCATCTGATCAATGGCAGCCTGACCGAGAGCGCGTTCTGGATTGCCGACGCCCCGGATGGTGAGGCCCGTCTTGAACAGGCGCTGCATGCCCTGGACCTCTTGTTGCGCGGCTTGCTGCGCCGGTAATTCCCTGCCGCGATCTGCGAGTGGCTGAGCGCGTGGCTGAGCGCGTGGCTGAGCGCGTGGCTGATCAAGCGGCCAGAATCCGCGTATTATCCAAGTCTTAACTTGTATAAATAAAACCGGAGATTGTTTTGGCTGCCACCCCCCATCCTGACCCCGGCGCGTCCTGGGGTGATTTGCTGCACGGGGCCAATGCCCTGCGCTCCATTGCGCTCGCGGGCGGCGTGGCGCTGCACGCCATCAACGTGTATATCGTCACCACGATTCTGCCCAGCGTCATCCAGGATATCGGCGGACTGGAGTACTACGCCTGGAACACCACGCTATTCGTCGTGACGTCCATCGTGGGGTCCGCCTTATCCGCCAAGCTGATCGAAACCGTGGGGCCGCGCGCGGCCTATTTGCTGGCCGTGGCGGTGTTCACGTTGGGCGCCGTCATTTGTGCCTTGGCGCCCAGCATGCCCGCGCTGCTGGCCGGGCGCAGCGTACAAGGACTGGGTGGCGGCATTTTGTTTGCGCTGAGCTACGCGCTGATCCGGCTGGTGTTTGACGCGCCATTGTGGTCGCGCGCGATGGCGCTGGTGTCGGGCATGTGGGGCGTGGCGACGTTGTGCGGGCCGGCAATCGGCGGCATCTTCGCGCAGACGGGGCATTGGCGGCTGGCGTTCTGGGCGCTGCTGCCCGTGGCGGCGGCGCTGGCGCTCATCGTGACGTTCAAGGTCGGCGGCCGTGCGTCCGTCCCCCCTGCCCCGCCGTCCTCGTTGCCGTTAAGCACCCTCAGCCTGTTGGTGGCGTCGGTGCTGGCCATCACGCTGGCTAGCCTGTCCACCGAACTCGGATGGAATTTGGCGGGGATCGCGGGCGGGCTGGGAATTGCCGCACTGATCGCCTTTGTGGACACGCGGGCGCGCAAGCGCCTGCTGCCCACTGGGGCCTATTCGATCCGGGCGCCGCTAGGCGCGCTGTATGCGGTGATGTGTCTGGTGGTGGCCGCCATCACCACCGAAATCTTCGTGCCGTATTTCCTGCAAGTCATCCACGGCATGACGCCGCTGGCGGCGGGTTACATGACAGCGGCCATGGCGGCGGGCTGGACGCTTGCCGCCATGCCCAGCGCCACGCGCAGCGGCGCGGCGGCCAACCGATTGGTGTGGCTGAGCCCAGTCGTGATCCTGGCATCGCTGGTGGGGCTTGCCGTCATGACGCCGCAGGCATCCATCCTGACTTCGGCGGCGGGATTCGCGGCATTTGTCCTGGCGTTGGCGGGCGTGGGATTCGGCATCGGCCTGGCTTGGCCGCATCTGCTGACGAAGGTGTTCACCGCCGCGCCGCAGGGCGAAGAGACGTTGACGTCGTCATCGATCACCACCGTTCAGCTCTATTCGGCAGCACTAACGGCCGCGTTGGCAGGCGTTATCACCAACAGCGCCGGCTTGGCCGACCCGGGTGGCGTCGCCGGTGCGCAGCAGGCGGCGCGCTGGCTGTTCGCCGCATTCGCCGTGGCGCCGGCGCTGGCGTTACTGCTGCTGCCGCGCGTGACACGGTCGCCAGCCGCAATACGTTGAACCCCAAGCCATAGTCATAAATCTGCGACGATACGCGCCGAAATCCACCAAACGCGGTATGGAACGTCACTCGGGTCTTTGTTACGCTGACGGCACCTGTAGAGGGTGACGTTCATGAGCAATAAGATCCGAGTGCTTTGCGTTCAGCCATCATCGATATCGGCGCGCTTCGCCTTCATGGCGATTGCGTTGCGATGGACGATGGGCGCCACCCCCCGCCCGTCGCGGCTCTTGATCGGGCCCCACGATCTGGAGCCCATGGGGTCGGAATCCGCGTTCTGGCAGTTTGCGCTGCGGCATGCGCTAACGGGTCAATCATTTCTGGTGACCCGCGGTAGTCATTGGGATGTTGCGGCCTCGGTGGATGGAGACGAGGTCCACGCTTTTGGCCGCAAGTTCGCGCTTAGTCAGTGCCTGTACTGAAGCCGGCGCCGGCCGCCAGCCCGCTTGGCTGCGGCATCCGGCCGCAATTCATCTAAACACCGAATTCCCGCTTGCGGTGATAGGCCGCCAATTCCTCGGCCGTCCAGCGTTGCCGGGCCTCTTCCTGACAGCAGGTGCGAAACACCAGCGCGCCAACCGCCAGGAAGCGCGTCACATCGGCATCCGATAGTTTTGCCTGCACCTGCAATAAACAATCTGCGTACGCAGACAGAATGCCATCCCACCCATCGACTTTGCCCGGCGCAACGGGCTGCGAAATCATGCGCGCCATCATTTCACTATGGTCCATTCGATCGTCCCCCCTCGAATACCGCACCGTCGCCCCGTTGTCCGGCAGCCGGTTGCACCCGCTTGTTCAGCAAGTGTCGTACCCGCCAATCTGCCCGGGCGCGAGCCAAAGAGGTGGTCAAACCTTCCGATGGAAGGCAGAAAGGGATGCATAAACTACCGGCGGACAGCCGGATCGGGCTTTCGCCCCCGCAGCAGCGCGTCGGGATGGGTCTGCAAATAATCGGACAGCTCGCGCAAGGACCGGGCTGCGCGCCCCAACTCGCGCAGCGTGTTATCCGTACTTGCAGGCAGGTCCGCCTCAGGCGCCAGCAAGCCGCCCACCGCCGCCAAAGACCGGTTGGCCTGACGCAATAACGCCTGCAGCTCGGGCGCCAGCTGCACGTCCATTCGCTTGACGAGCCGGGACGCCCCGCGCAGCGCACCACTCAACTCCGTGCCAATCTCATCAAAGGGCACTTTGTCCAGCTTTGCCAGAATGCTGTTTAGCTGCTGCTGCAACTGGTCCAGATTGTTGGGCACGGTCGGGATGAAGGGCCGGTCTTCCATTTTGAACGTGACGGGCTTGGCGTTGGGAAATTCCACCATCGCCACATACAACTGGCCCGTCAGTAGATTACCGATGCGCAATTGCGCCCGCGTTCCGCGCGCGACCAGCGCAGACAACAACTTGCCGCTGGGGTGCTGCGCGTCTGGTCCGGCAAACTCCTTGACCTCGCTGTACGTCTGGCCACCCAGGCGTTCGGGATACAACGTGGCCGAGACCACGGTGTAGAACTGCTTGGTGTCCGAATCAAAGTCCAGGTTGATCGCATCCACCTTGCCAATCGTCACGCCATAGGCGTCGATGGGTGCGCCCACAACCAAGCCGCGCACCGACTGATCGAATCGCATTCGGATCGGCAAGGGCAAGCCATCGGGCTGCGCGCGGGCGGCCTCTTCACTGGGAAAGAGTTCGAACGATGCGTTGGCCGCCGCCGCAATGCGGCTGTGTTCGGCCGATGTCTCAAACGCCACCCCGCCGACAAACACCGACACCAGCGATTGCGACCGCATCTGCAAGCCGCGCGCGTCGACGCTGAAATCCACCCCACTGGCATTCCAGAATCGCGTGCCGTCGTTGACGTAAGCATCGTTGGGCGCATCGATAAACACTTGCACTTCGACGCCCTGCCCGTCCTTCGCCAGATGGTATCCAACCACCTGGCCCACCGCGATGCGCCGGTAATACACCGGTGAGCCGACATCCAGGGAACCGAGATCGCTTGCAATCAACGTGTAGCGCTTGCCTGCCCGATCCTGCGCCACCTCGGGAGGCACTTCCAGGCCGACAAACTCTGTTTTGCGGCCCGGCCGCTCGCCTGCCTTGTCCTTGCTGCCAATCGGGTCCAGACCGATGTACGACCCCGACAATAGCGTCCCCAGCCCGGACACGCCGCTTAACGTCAGCCGCGGCCTGACCACCCAGAACACCGTGCCATCCCGCAACAGGTTGCTGGCGTCTTTGTCCACCCGTATGGTCACTACGACGCCAGAGCGCTCAGGATTCAGCGCGACGCGCTCGACCAATCCCACGGTGACTTCCTTGTAGCGGACCTGCGTTTTGCCTGCTTCCAGCCCTTCAGCGGTTTGGAAGTAAATCGTGGCCGTGGGGCCCGCGTTCAGCCACACCTGCAACACCAGCAGCAGCCCCGCGAGCGCGGCCACGGCAGGCACGAGCCAGATCCAGGACACTCGGCGCGGCGGGCGCCGAGCAGGCGGTGGCGTTTGACCTGCGGCAGAACCAGACTCAGCCATAGAGGACAACCCCTTTGTGTACGCGTCCGGACTCCAAGGCGGATTCCCTGGTCAGGGTCGCGCCGGGGCCTGCCCCGCGCAAGTGCGGGGATTCCCGGAAACGGGCCGGGACACCCTCCTGCAAACACCGAGATTAGCGGGTAGCATGGCCTTCCCTTTTGGAGGAAGTCAACGTGAATATCGCCATCCGCCCCGCCACTGTCTCGGACGCGGCCCAGATCTACGCATTCATCACTGAACTGGCCGTCTACGAACGCGCCGCCCATGAGGTGATTGCCAGCGCCGACGACGTCGCCCGCACCTTGTTCGCGCCAGAAGCCCCGGCCAAGGCGCTGATGTGCGAGGTGGACGGCAAGGCCATTGGCTACGCCGTCTATTTCTACAGCTATTCGACCTGGTTGGGCAAGAACGGCATCTATCTGGAAGACCTGTACATCACGCCCGAGCAACGAGGCATCGGCGCCGGGCGCGACCTGCTGCGCCACCTGGCGCGGGAAGCGGTGGCCAACGGCTGCGGACGGTTGGAATGGAGCGTGCTGGACTGGAACCAGCCCGCTATCGATTTTTATCAATCGATTGGCGCACGGCCGCTGGACGAATGGGTGCGCTACCGCCTGACGGACGGCGCGCTGCGCGATTTCGCCGAAGGGCGCCGCGCCGCCGCTTAAAACTCGGGCAGGTCAAAGAGCGTGTGCAGCGTGGAGCTGGGCACGGGCACGGAGGCGAGATGCTCGCGTCCGTTCCCATCGACCAGCACCCGCACCGGACGCAGCGCCACGCGCATGCCATCGACGCTGATGGCCGTTTCCACGTCCACCCCGTCTTTGATGACATCAATGACTTCGGACGCCGCCGCCGTGACGGGCTCGGTAACCCAGCCGGGCACACCGCGCTCGGCCTGGCCCCACCGCACATAGGCAATGTGCCCGCTGACGGGTTCTTTTCGAACGGCGACGATCACGTACAAAGACATCCAGGCCTCCCTAATGTGTGGCCCGGATCGTATAACAAGTTGACGAAGGCGGCATGACAGCCGGCGTCACGGTTCGATATCAATCGCGGCAAAGGATTTCACCAGATCATCCAGCTGTTTAAGCTGCGTCAGGAAGGGTTCAAGCTTGTCCAACGGCAAGGCGCTGGGGCCATCGCACTTGGCATTTTTCGGGTCCGGATGGGCTTCCAGAAACAGGCCGGCCAAACCCACCGCCATGCCCGCGCGCGCCAGTTCCGCCACCTGCTCGCGGCGGCCGCCGGACGCGGCGTCGAGCGCCGAACGCTGTTGAAGCGCATGCGTCACGTCAAAAATCAGCGGGCGGTTGCCCGTGACCTTCTTCATCACGCCAAAGCCCAGCATGTCGACCACCAGGTTGTCGTAACCGAAGCTGGTGCCGCGGTCGCACAGAATCAGCTTGTCGTTACCCGCCTCGGTGAACTTCTCGACGATGTTCAGCATTTGCGTCGGGCTGAGAAACTGGGGCTTTTTGATGTTGACGATGCGCTGCGTCTTGGCCAGGGCCACCACCAGATCCGTTTGCCTGGCCAGGAAGGCCGGCAATTGAACAATGTCAGCCACTTCGGCGACGGGCGCGGCCTGCCAGGGTTCGTGCACGTCGGTAATCACCGGTACGCCGAATTCCTTTTTCACGGCTTCGAAAATCTTCATCCCGGCTTCCAGGCCCGGGCCGCGGTAGGAATGAATCGACGAGCGGTTGGCTTTATCGAACGACGCCTTGAACACGTAAGGGATGCCCAGCTTCGTCGTCACGCGCTGGTATTCCTCGCATGCGCGCAAGGCCAGATCCAGGGATTCCAGCACATTGATGCCGCCAAAAAGCACAAAGGGGCGATCGTTTGCGCATTGGATCGACGAGGAAATAACGACTTCGGGGGCGGTCATGATGGGGTGCATCCTAGAAATAAGGCGGGAGACAGTGCGTAATGTACAACCTGCCCGCCTTCGATTTCATCCCCTGCACCCGTCCCCCGCAGGATTCACCGGCTGGACAGCATGCGCCGCAGCACGCCGTCGCGCAGGAAGTAGTGGTGGAACAGCGCAGCCAGCGCGTGCAGCAGCGCCAGCACGATGATGATCCAGGCCACGGTGTCGTGCAGGCCGCCGATAAAGCGGCGCTGTTCGTGGTCGATGGCGATCAGCGTGGGCACATTGAACAGGCCGAAAAACGCGAATGGCTCGCCCTGCGCCCAGCGAAACAGAAACCCAAGCACTATCTGCGTAGCCATCAACAGGTACAGCAGACCATGTACACCCGTACTAGCCACGCCCAACAGCCCGCTGGCCGCGCGTGGCAGGCGCCGGCCCCGAGACAGGCGCCAGACGACGCGCACCACAAACACCGCCGCAAAAGCCAGGCCGAACGAAATATGCAGCGATTGCAGAAGCTTGCGCGTGGGCGTGCCGCGCGGCAGGAAGCTCCAGATTTCAGCCAGCGCAAACAGCCCGACGACGAGCACGGCGGTCAGCCAGTGCAAGGTGATCGTCATGCGGTCGTAGTGCGCGGGTGCCGGTGTCGCAGCAGGCATGGGGGACGGAGTCATCAGCGGCTTTCTCGGGCGGGGGAATAACCGCTCAGATTATTGATTTCCCACTTACAGCGTCCTGAGCGCGGCGTTATCGCTGGACGCCATAGACATCCCTGTCCACAATGACCCGTCGCGGACAGGCCCTTGCGCCGTCCCGCATTTGAATCAAAGGCAGGCAAATGGGTTTCTTCGATACGCTGTTCCGGCGCAAGCCCACGCCGGATCAGTTCGCCTCGTTGTTCGTGAAGGCGGCGCGGCAACAAGGCTTTGACGGAGACGTCACCTACAAGGCCGATGAGTTCCGCTTGTTGCTGGGCGAAGGCTCGTTTTTCAACCTGCACAACGCCTACCACGCGTACTGCAACACGCGCGGCGCGGAGCAAAAGCGCGCGCTGCAAGGCTTCGTGTCGGCGTTGGCCAGCAGCACGCAAACCACGCCGCAACAGGCAACGGTGGCGCGCCCGATGCTCCGCCCGGTCATCCGCAGCCGCAGCGCACTGGAAGACATCCGCCTGCATCATGTGCGCACAGAAGGCAACGACGCCGCCTTCCACCCTGCCTCGCTTTCCTTTGGCGATGACTGTGTGGTGCTGTTGGCGCTGGACCACCCCGACGCCATCTCCACCCTGACCAATGGCCCCGAGGCCGCGTGGCAGTTGACGTTTGACCAGGCGTTGGCCATTGCCATCGATAACTTGCGCGATGCCCCCGACCAGTTCGCTGAGCTGACGCCCGGGGTGTTTCGCGGCGCCTGGGCCGACGGCTACGACATCAGCCGCGCCTTGTTGCCTGACATGCTCGAACGCGTGCCGGTACGCGGCCGCCCCGTGTTCATGATGCCTACGCGTGACGTGCTGCTGGTCACCGGCGACAACGATGATGCCGGCCTGGTCACCATGGTTGAACTGTGCCACCAGGCCGTGCAACACGGCCGCGTGGTCAGCGCGCACATGTACCACTACGAAGAGCGGCAAGCGCAGCGCTATGTGCCTGATGACCCGGGGCTGGCCCAACGCCTGGCCCATCTGGCACGCTTGCTGGAAAAAGCAGAGTACGACGCGCAGAAAGCCGCGCTGGATCACATCCACGAAGAGCAAGGCACCGACCTCTACGTTGCGAACTACAACCTGTTCACGGCAGACGATGATCCCGCTATGTCGTTTTCGCTGGCGTCATGGACGCGCGGCGTCGACACCTCGTTGCCCAAGGTAGACCGGCTGGCCTTGGTACGCCCGGACGCCGAAGACGATATTGGCGAAGTGCGGGTGGTGTCTTGGGAGCAAGCCGCGCACGTGCTCAAGCCCTTGTTGGCCGAAGAACGGGGCTACCCTGTCCGGTACCGCACGCAAGGCTTTCCGGAAGACGCGCAGCTCGCGCAATTGGACGAAGTGCCGTGACGTGGCTGGACGGCCGCGAAGTGCCGTGACGTGACGTGAGCCGTCTTGAGCACTTCCCCCTGGCATGCGTCGTTAGCCGCGCTCCGCTGCGGGTTCGCTGACCAAGCGATAGGCAATGGCGCCGATGATGGCCCCGGCAATCGGCGCCAGCCAGAACAGCCACAACTGTTCAAGCGCCCACCCGCCCACGAACAACGCAGGCCCGGTCGAACGCGCCGGGTTCACCGATGTGTTCGTCACCGGAATACTGATCAGGTGAATCAAGGTCAAGGCCAGCCCGATGGGAATCGCCGCAAAGCCGGCAGGCGCGCGCTTGGACGTGGCGCCCAGGATCACGAACAGGAAGCCCGCGGTCAGCACCACTTCCGTCACCAGCGCCGACACCATTGAATACTTGCCCGGCGAATATGCGCCATAGCCGTTGGCCGCGAAGTGGCTGCCTTTCAAGTCGAAACCCAGCTTGCCGCTGGCAATGCACGCCAACACCGCCGCCGCCACAATGGCGCCCAGCACCTGGGCAATCACATAGGGCAGGATTTCCTTCGGCGGGAAGCGGCCGCCCGCCACCAGGCCAACCGTTACCGCCGGGTTGAAGTGGCCGCCCGAGATATGGCCCACGGCAAACGCCATCGTCAGCACCGTCAAGCCGAACGCCAACGCGACGCCTGCAAAGCCAATGCCCAACGCGGGAAACCCGGCCGCCAGCACGGCTGCGCCACACCCACCCAGCACCAGCCAAAACGTGCCGAAGAACTCCGCGCCGCAACGCTTCGAAAGCGAAACCATGACCCTCTCCTGAAGTGAAATGTCCAAGGTAGCGCGCAGGAAACGGCCTAGCTTCAAAGGCTTGATATGTTTGACAGTATTTAAGAGAAGTCCGATGCCTGGTCTGTATCGACCATAGGGCAACTCTACAAATTGCGGCATCGAGCAAACGAACGAGGGGGAATTAACCCCGCCTCTCGTGCTATCCCGGGGCTTGCGTCACATCACCGGCGCCGTTCATTCGTCGGGCCGCAAAGACTTGCATAGCTAGCGGGCAATCAGCCGTGCACCGGCGTGCACAATTCCACCAGCGTGCCATCCGGGCAACGCAGGTAAGACACCACTTGCCCCCAGGGCTTGGCCGTCGGAGCGCTGAGTTCGGTAGCGCCCAAGGACACGGCCTTCGCATGGGCCGCCGCCACGTCGTCGGTGACGAATCCCACTTCCATGCCCAACGGCTTGGGCGACGACGAAGCTTCGACGTGGCCCGTAGGAAAGTTCATACCCGCCAACTCATGCGCCGCGAACGACAAGGTGGTGTCGCCCGTTTCGAGTTCGCCGTACGTCTTGGACTCATGCAAGAACCGCGTCGTAAACCCGAACGCCTGTTCGAAGAACGACAGCGACGCCGCCACATCGGGCACATAAACGATGGTGTATCCGAATTTCATGGTGATCCCCTGAAAGTTGAAGTTGGCGCGGCGCGGGGCAGGCGCCGCCGCACCCGCGATTGAATCAGAATACTGGTTATATATCCAGCCCCTTGATTCGACAGATGGACCGCCGCCAACCCCGCCCCTTCATCCCTTGAGCTGCCGGGGGTCCAGGCTCCACAACTCCGGATCGCTTGTCGACACGCCCACCGCACCGTGCTTCATCGCAATGCCGATATCCGTCTGATTGCAGACAAACCCCGACGCGATGATCGGCGGCAAGGCCTTCAGGTCTTGCGCCGCCATGTGCGTGAGCATCGGCGCGGGCATCAGCTGCACCAGGTTGGGGTCGCTCTGCTCCAGCGCCTTCACGCTGCGCGGCCAGGTCGAACGGTCAGTCACGAACACTTTCTGCATCGTGACCATGCCGGCCCGGTTGGCGCGCTGGATCGTGGCCACGCGGGTGGACACCAGGCTCGCCACACCTATGTCGGCCAGATACTCCACGCCGCCCTTGTCTTGCGACAAGCCTTCGCAACTGTCGATGTTGACGATGGCGAACTTGCCCGCCCGGTTCAGCGTTGCAATGACGGGCGCGAGTTTACGCAATTCCACGTTGGCGACGATGCCGATTTCGGCCACGCTGCCCACAAAGGTATTGATCTGCTCAAGCCCGAACATCGTTGCAATGACCGGATGGCGCGCCAGGCATGCCCCGAATGACCTATCCATGGTTATCGATCTTCCTGATCGTAAAAGCGCTGATCGCTCAAGCCCAGCTTGCCGGGGTTGAGTATGTTCTGCGGGTCCAGCGCGCGCTTGACCGTGCGCAGCACGTCGAACGCGCCGCCCAGCGATTCCTGCATGTAAGGCGCGCGCAGCAGGCCTACGCCATGGTGATGGCTGAGCGCGGCATTATATTTAATCAGCACCGCATTGGCCGCATCCCAAGCGGCCCGATACCACTGGCCGCGCCGCTCGACCTCGACATCGCCGCGCAATGAAAAATACAGGCAAGCGCCATCGACATAGGCGTGCGACTGATGCGCCGACCCGGCCAGCGTGCCAGGCACGGCATTCACCGCTTCCACCACTTCGGTGTAGATGGCGGCCAGGTCGCTCCAACGGCCCGACATTTCCAGCGTGTCGGCAACGAAGCCCGGGCTGCGCTTGAAGCCTTCCGCGCTTTTCCCCGTGAGATAGCGCGTTTCCAGCCAGCGCTCAAAGATGGCGTCGCCGTCCAGCTTTTCGCCCAGTTCCTCGCACACGCCTTCGCTGATTTCCATCACGGCGTCCACCATCTGGCGCGCGCCCTCGTCAGCCACCAGCAGCACGTTCAGATCGGGGCGATTGAACTGCACGCCGCTTTCCAATTCGTCATACAAACGCAGCGCGGCCGGGTTGGCGCCGCGTTGCATGATTTCGCGGCACGCGTCCAGGCCGATGGCGAAGGTCTTGAAACCGTAGGCGATGGCGCGGCCGTAGTCAGGCAAGCGGTGCAGCTTCAGACGCAGGCGCACGATCACACCCAGCGTGCCTTCGGACCCGATGAACATCTGCTGCACGTCACCGCCCACCGCCGCACGCGAGTACCCGCCCACGGTGATGAGGCTGCCGTCCGCCAGCACCACGTCCATGCCAAACACCATGTCTTCGATCTTGCCGTAGCGCGTGGACAACTGCCCTGCCCCGCGGCACGCCGCCCAGCCGCCCACCGTGCTGATGCCGAACGACGACGGCCAGTGGCCCATCGTCAAGCCGTATTCATTCTGGATGGTCTCTTCGAACACGTCACCGAACATGCCGGCCTCGACGTCGACGATCTGGCTTTCGCGGTCGACGCCGATCAGTTTATTCAGCTTGCACACATCCAGCACGATGCCGCCGCGCACAGGCAAGGCCGCGCCCGTGACGTTACTGCGGCCCGCCGACACCGTGACGGGAATGGCGTCCGCGTGCGCAATGCGCATCACGGCCTGCACCTGCTCGACCGTGGATACCGCCACGATCACCGCTTGCGGCGTGGCAGGTTTGCCGCCTGTTTCCGTCACCATCGACCCGGCCCACCAGTCACGCGTCCACGTCACGACGTCGGCCGTCGCCGTCAACACATCATCGGCCACATGGCGCAGCGCATCGATCTGCGCATCGGTGATGCGCACGGGCTTGCGTTGCAGCCCAGGTTCCGTGCCGGTGGCCGTGAGCGTGGCGGCATAGGCCGGCGGCGTATGCGCCCCCACCACGTAGTTGCCACGGTTGTAGCCGCGCTTGATGGCTTCTTTGCTGATCATTCTTTGTCTCCCATGAGTACGGATTTTTCGTGCTGGATGGCAGCCAGGTAATCGCTCACCTGCTGCGCGATGGTGGCAGGCGGCAAACCGAGTTCCGCCTGCAAGAGTTGTCCGACGCGTTCGGCGGCGCGCGCGGACGCGTCACGCGCCATCAGGCGCGCCCGCATGCGGCGCGACAGCACGTCTTCGACGGTACCGGCCAGTTCATGGCGCACCGCGTAAAGCACCTCGGCTTCGGTATAGGGCAAGCCTTCCACAATGGGCGCAAGCAGCGCGGGCTGCGCCTGCATCAAGTCGCTGACGAAGCGCGCCTCGGTGCCGTAGCGTTCACCCAGATGCGCCGACATGCCGCCCGAGGCCACAATGGCCTGCGGGTCGTAGCCTGCCGCGCCCAGCAGATACGCCTTCTTCGTGACGCAGGCGTTGCGCTGGCCCAGCACCTGCTGCGCCGCGTCGATCGTTTGTTCCGCCATGTGCCGCGACGTTGTCAGCTTGCCGCCCACAATCGTGACCAAGCCGTCGGCGGCCACGCGGATTTCGTGATTGCGCTTGATCTCCAGCGTCTTGCCGCCAGGCGGCGCAACCAGCGGCCGGCACCCGGCAATGCTGCCCACAACGTCTTCGGGTTGCAGATCCGTCTTTAACGCCGACCGCGCGCCCTCCAGCAGGAAATCCAGCTCGCGGCGCGTGCAGTACACGTCGTCAAGATCACCTTCGTAGTCTTCGTCCGTCGTGCCCAGGTACGACACATCGCCCCAGCGCGTGATGGTGGCGCGGCGGCTGCGGCCTGGCACCGGAATGGTCACGGTGCAATCGTTGCGGATCTTCATCCATGGCACCGCCACGTGCACCCCTTTGGCCGGGCGCACATGCAAGGCAGGTTGCTCGCCAGCCTTGGCGCCCGTCCAATCGCGCAGCCAGACGCCGGTGGCCATGATGACAACGCGGGCGCGAGCGCGGATTTCGCGGGTGCCGGCCTGGATGACGGCGCCATCCACCTTGCCGTGCGTATTGCGCGTGACGGCAATCGCCTTGGCATGGTTGATGACCGTAGCGCCGTGAAAGGCCGCCGTGCGCGCGACCGCCAGCGTCAGCCGGGCGTCGTCCACTCGGGCGTCGTAATACAAAAAGCCGCCCAACAGACCTTCTTGCTTGAACGTCGGGCAATGCGAAAGCACCTCGGCCGGCGTCAGCTTCTGATGCAGGATGCCTTCCCGCCAGCCGCCCGCCAAGTCATACGTCCAGAGCAGGCTTTCAAAGGCCTTGGACAAACGCTTGTCGAACACGCCATCGCGTTCCAGGATGGGAAACAGAAACGGCAGGCGCTGCACCAGGTGCCGCGCATTGCGCCGCAGCCGCTGGCGTTCATGCAGCGAATGGCGCACCAGGCCCAGGTTTCCCTGTTCGATATAACGCAGTCCGCCATGCACCATCTTGGAAGATTTCGATGATGTGCCGGACGCGAAATCGTCTTTCTCCACCACGGCCACGCGATAGCCGCGCAGGCTCGCATCCAATGCGGCATACACGCCGGTAATGCCGCCGCCGATGATGAGGATGTCGAATTGCTCACTGCCCAACCGGTCCAATTGCTCCTGGCGTATCAGGCGTAACGGTTCGGTGCTGGTCATGTCGGCCCGGTCCTTGCTGGGCCTTCTGGATAGCCAACCGATCATTTCTGCAATGCCTCCTCGTTGTCCTGCTTGAATTGCTTCACGTGGCCCAGCTCCGACCCCACGCGGGCGTGCCACAAAGCGCGGCGCTGCGCGCGTTCGGTTGCATCGGCCAGCGGGTGGAATACGGCGTCGGCCACGATGGTTTTGCGGGCGTCTTGCAGCGACGGCCATAGCAAACCGGACGATCCTGCCAGGTAGGCAATGCCGCGCAGGCTGGCGCGGTCCGCCTCCTGCATGCGGCGAATGGGAATGCCGATCAGGTCCGCCTGAATCTGTAGCAGCGGATCGCTGCGCGACAGGCCGCCGCCCACCACCAATTCCGACACCCGCACGCCCGACGCTTCTTCATCCGCTTCGATGCAGCTGGCGACTGAATGCGCAATGCCTTCCAGAATGGCGTAGGCCACTTCGGCCTGCGTGGTGGCCATCGACACGCCGGTCAGCGACGCGCGCGCGCCGGTTTCCATGCGCGGCACGCGCAGGCCCGTCAACGCCGGCACGAAGGTGACGCCTTGCGACGATGTCACCGTCTGCGCCAACGCACTGATCTCGTGCGCGTCCTTGAACCACTTCAACTTCTCACACACCCAGTCCAATGCGGAACCGGTGGTGGCCACAAAGGTCTCGACGGCAAAGTGCGACGCGCCATTCTGGCGGCGCGCCGTCATCGTCAGCGACCCATCGGCCATGCCGGGATTGGCAGGCGGTTCGGTGCCGACGATCAGGTCCACGAAGCTGCCGGTGCCGTGCACGCACATCGCCTGCCCGCGGTCCAGGCAGCCCAGCCCAATCGCCCCCGCGTGCTGATCCCCCGCCGAGGCCAGGATCGGAACATCGATGCCCAGGACGTCAGAGCGGGTATGCCCGAAGTCGTCGGCATCCTGGCGCAAGACGGGCAAGAGTTCGTGCGGAAAGCCCAGCTCCTGCACCCACTCCAGGTAGTAGCGATGGTCGGCCAGCACATAGGCGCCGGCTGACGTGGCGTTGGTGGGCGTGGTCACGCATTCGCGGCGTTGCGAAAAATGCCAGAGCAGCCAGGTGTCGACCGTACCGAACGCCAGGCGCTTCTCTGCCCAGGCGCGGGCGACGTGCGGCGTGTCGCGCAGGTGACGCGCCGCCCACAGGTACAGCGAACGCACGCCAACGGGACGGCCCACGCGGTCACGCAGGCGCGCATCCCACTCCGGCGCCAACTGCGACAGCTCGTCCACAAAACGCGTGTCCTGCCAGACCATGGCCGGCACCAGCGCCCGGCCGGTCTGCGTGTCCCACAGCACAGCCGTGGCGCGTTGCGTGGCGAGCGCCAGCGCAACGATCTCCTGGCCATCGGCCTGAGCCTGTGCAATAGCGCTGCGGCAAACGTCAATGGTTCGATTCAGGATCTCGTTGGCGTCCTGCTCGACCACGCCCGGCCGCGGCGACGCCACATGCAGCGTCTGGTAGTGCAGGCAAGACACGTGGCCATCGGCGGCGACGGTGGCCGCCCGCGTGCCGGACGTGCCTTCGTCAATGGCCAGAATCACTTTTCTATTCATCATCGCGAGGCTTTCCCAATGACGGGGTTCAAGGCGGGCAGCACGGCGTCGTCCTTGAACTGCGGCGCGCCGGCTTCGTTATCCGGGTTGATGGGGGTGCGGGTGGGGTCCCACTTGATCACAAAGCAAATGATGCTCGCGACAAGCGGCACGATGGACAGGATCAGGAAGGTCTTTTCCAGCCCGTAGTTTTCGCGGAACAGCGGAAAGATCAGCAGCCCGATCGCCGCACCCGTGGAACCCAGCGCGCCGATGATGCCGTTGGCGCCTGCACGCAGCTCGCTGCGAAACGACAGCGACGACAGGCTCTTGCCATTGGCGCCCGGCCCGCCCGAGTGGAACAGGATGAACAGCGACGGCACCACAACCGCCAGCCACAGCGGCATCTTGCCGTGGAAGGTACCCAGAATCAGCAGCATCAAAAACACGGCTGCAAAGCCGAACGCCGAGGCGCGCCGCAGGCCGAGCTTGCGGCCGATGTACGGCGACAAAAATCCGCCGAAGATGCCGAACACGTTGAACACCAGCGCACCGATGGTGGCGAAGACGAAATCCTTGCCGAACAGCGCAGCGCTGATCAGCGGCAGATACCAGCCCACCGCGAAATACTGGATCGACTGGCCGATCTGGACCGTGGCGGCAAGAATGGTGCGCGGCAGGTAGACGCCGCGGAAAATCAGCAGCACGTTGGCGATACCGCGCTTGGCCTGGTTCGTGACAGGAATGCGCTCATGCAGGGGCGCGGCGGCGAATGGCTGCGCGTAAATCTTGGTCATGGCCAGCGCCGCTTGCTCCACGCGCTCTTTGCGCGCCAGCCAGATCGGGCTTTCAACCATGTAGCTCAGTTGCAGCACCAGAATCACGACGGCAAAGATGGCCGTGGCCGCAACCGAATACCGCCAGATCGAATCGCCCACGTCCCACGAGAAAAACAGCAAGGCCAGCAGCAGGTTCGTGCAGACCGCCGTGTACCACATGCCCTGCCAGGTGTTCAGGCGGCTCTTGAACTTCACCGGCGTGAACTCGGCCAGCACCGCCATGGCAATTGCGAAATCAATGCCATACGCCGCGCCAACAAAGAAGCGGCCCACCAGTATGACTTCGAAACTGGGTGCAAACATCACCAGCAGCGCGCCAATCACGGCCAGAAACTTCGCGATGATCAACGGACGGATGCGGCCCCAGCGGTCGGCCATCCAGCCCCCGATGGGGTTGAACGCGATGGCGACCCAGGCGGCAAATGACGTCATCAACGCAACTTGACCGGCTTTCAGGCCCAGGTCGCGCGTCATGGGCCCCAGGCCCGCGCTCAGTGCGGAGTTTGCGAAGGCGTCCAGGAACAGGCCACCCAGCGCCAGCCACCAAATCAAGCCAGCTCGGCCAGTAATGCCTGGGCGTGAATCAATAAAAGCGATGACATCGTCGATGCCACGTATTTTTACGGTCGATGATTGCACAGTCGTCTCCTCTTGGAATTATTTCTGTAAGAGGTCGACGCAAACTGCGCGCAATAAAAGACCACCCTACAGATGGTCTTTTATCTAAATCTGTGCGGTGACTTTATGGGTTGCGCGTAGGGGTGTCAAGGCGTTGGGGCATCAGGACAAACCCTGTTTCGCACAGATTTTTGCGGTGCGGGAAAAGTATCCAAAGCCGCTTAAAAGTATATGGAAAGTCGAATATTTATATCTTTTTCTCTTTATTTTTCAACGACTTGCATTAAATATTTAAGCTGTCAAACTACGCCCGCGCTTTGATCTTGCTTCCTCTGCGCAGGCCTCGATACTCGAAGCTTGCCCAAACTCTGAATAACAAAAAAACACATCGTGGCCCGACGTGATGTTCACGCGCGCCATGCGGGCGTTCGCCCGTTTGAATCTTGCAACCCTCGCGTTTCACTAAGGAGAAACCCATGCGTTTAATCACCGATCAAGAACTCAGCAATATGTCGACGGAAAATAAGCGTCGCCGCCATCAAGAGCTGGATAGGAAATTGGCGGTGGCCGCCGACCGGGGCTGGGCATGCGCGCATCGCATCGAAGCCAGCCGCGCAAAAGTCCATGCGGCAATCTTGATGGATGTGGAACTGGGCCGGGATGTAGAACCCAGAACCGAGAAGCGCCGCGACCGCATCAAGATCAAGAACTGAGCGCAGATTTTCCAGAGGCCGAAGCGTGTGATGTGATGGGGGCTTGTCGTGGACGGCATGATCCGGATAATTTCCGTGTTGCCCGCCAATACGGAAACCCAGCGCCATGACGATCGTTGTACACACCCCGAACGCCAAAGGCCTCTGGACCACCATCCAGAACAATCTGAAGCGCACCGACGACGCTAGCGCCCGCGGCACAAGCGCCTGGCGCAAAGACGACACCGGGCGCGCCGTGAAGATTTTCCATGCGCCCGCGGCGGGCGGCCTGGATGAACGGGCTTACTTCGTCGGCACCGTGCGCACGGGTCAGCTTCTGCTGCTGGACTTGCTGCCGGGCAGCGAACCCTTGAACTGGACCCGCTTCGGCCTGTTGCACGGCCACCTGGTCGGCATGCTGATGACGGAATACGAAAGCGACATCATGTCGCTGAACGTCTTTCCGAACCGGCCGGCGCCGGACGCGGAAGCTTGAAGACGAAATTCGAAACGTCGAAGGCGAAAGGCGGCGTGCGGAAGGCTCCGGGCGGCATGCAGCGCCTTCGCTGAATGCCCCCCGCGTCAGAGACTTAGCCAGGTCACCAACGGCGATAGCGACAGCAGCACGCCAAGCCACGCGATTTTGCTATTCGATTGGTGGATGGCATAAAGGCCGAAGGCCAGCCCCGGCAGCCCGGGTATCAATTCAAAGATGATGTACGGCCACAGCCCCTGGTGCATCACCACCCACCAATGCAGGTAGGCGGTCGCAGCGCCGCAAAGCAGCGCGCAGACACTTGAGAACGACCAGCCCAGATCGCGCAGCATCCTGACACCCAAGAATTGGTTGATCGAGCCCGGATGTTAACGGACGTCGATGCGGCTAGGCAGTGGCGCGAGGCCCAAAACGAAAGGGCCGAATCCAATGTTTCAAAGGATTCGGCCCCACACGTGCTACCAAGCAGCTTGCTTTACAGCAAGCTGCTTAGCGCTTAAATCGATTTGATCATTGTCGCCTGAGGACCTTTTTGTCCTTGGCCGGCAACGAATGAAACGCGCTGATTCTCTTCTAGAGATTTGTGCCCGTCACCCTGAATTTCCGAGTAATGCGCGAAGAGGTCCTTCCCACCAAGTTCCGGCGAAATGAAGCCGTAGCCCTTGTCATTGTTAAACCACTTCACGATACCTGTTTCAATCTTCAATGTAAGTCCTAGATGTACAGGGAAAAAATATTCCCGGGCAGACTATGGGCGCTTGGCGGCAGCAAAGATATAACCGTTTCCAAATGATACATCCCTCCCCGGCTCTCACGCTGATGCAAGACGGGGTCTGCTCTTCGCTTTTACGCAAAGGCGTCAGCATGCCCGCATCGTTCGGAGGCGCAACAAATGAGCCCCTGGAACGGGGCTATGATCATCGGCAACTGCGGGAAAGGGACGCCGGCCACTGATCCCGGCGCCGAAGGCAAGGCCGTGGGCCTGTGGCGGGAACAGCGGGCATCAAGATAGAGGCAGGACTATGGTGAGGTTCTGGAGCCAGAACGGCCCTGAACGGCATACCCGAGGCACACCCAAGAGCGCACCTCAGAGCACACCCAAAAGCGCACCCCAGAGCACACCCAAAGCACTCCCAAAATTCCAGATCAACGAAGCCAAAAAACTAAGCTGTTGATTCTATTGGGAAAATCTATTGGGAAAAAATGGTGCGAAGGAGGGGACTCGAACCCCTACACCTGTTACGGCGTCAGGACCTAAACCTGGTGCGTCTACCAATTTCGCCACCTTCGCTAAAGGTCAAGCCCGCTATTGTAGCTTGCTTGTTAAAATCTTGCGTCATGAATCCGCGCCTCGATGCTTTACACCCCTATCCGTTCGAAAAATTGCGTGCGTTGCTGGCTTCCGCCGCCGCGCAACAGAACGGTCTGACGCCTATCAACTTGTCGATTGGCGAGCCTAAACACGCCGCGCCGGAGCGGATTGCGCAAGCGATACGCGACCACATGGGCGGGCTGTCGGTGTACCCGTCGACCAAGGGCGACCCCGCATTGCGGCAGGCGATTGCCGACTGGCTGGCGCGCCGTTACAGCATCCCCGCCCCGGACGCCGACACGCAGGTGCTGCCGGCGCTGGGCTCGCGTGAGGCCTTGTTTGCTTTTACGCAGACGGTGATTGACCCGTCGGCCGGGTCGGTGGTGATCTGCCCTAACCCGTTCTATCAAATCTACGAAGGCGCCACGCTGTTGGCGGGCGCCACGCCCTATTTCGTCAACGCCGACCCGCTGCGCAATTTTTCCAGCGATTGGAATCAAGTGCCGGACGACGTTTGGAAAAAGACGCGCCTGGTGTTCGTGTGCTCGCCGGGCAACCCGGCGGGCAACGTGATGACGCTGGACGAATGGGAAACGCTCTTCAAGCTGTCTGACCGCTACGGCTTCGTGATTGCGTCAGACGAGTGCTATTCCGAAATCTACCTGGACGAAGGCGACGCGCCTTTGGGCAGCCTGCAAGCGGCGCGCCGTTTGGGCCGGAACGACTACCGCAATCTGGTGGCGTTCTCCAGCCTGTCCAAGCGGTCCAACGTGCCGGGCCTGCGCTCGGGTTTCGTGGCGGGCGACGCGGCGCTGATCGGCCGGTTCCTGCTGTACCGCACGTATCATGGCAGTGCGATGAGCCCGCTCGTGTCCGCGGCCAGCATCGCCGCCTGGACGGACGAGGCGCACGTGAAAGACAACCGCCGCCTGTACTGTGAAAAGTTCGACGCGGTCGTGCCTATCCTGGAAAAAGTGCTGGATGTGTCACGCCCGAAAGCGTCGTTTTACCTATGGGCGGCCACGCCGGGCTCGGATACGGCGTTTGTGCGCGACCTTTATGGCCGCACCGGTGTTACCGTTCTGCCGGGCAGCTTCCTCGCGCGGGAAGCGCATGGCGTGAACCCCGGCCACGGCCGCATCCGTATTGCGTTGGTGGCGCCTTTGGCTGACTGCGTGCAGGCAGCCGAACGCATCGCCCATTTTGTACATACTTCTGTTTGATCAACCTTTAAAAGCTGAGCCGATATGACTCTCGACCTGCAGACCACCATCGAAAAAGCCTGGGACGACCGGGCCAACCTGTCGCCCGCCGACGCCAGCGCCGAAGTGCGCGAAGCGGTGGAACACACCATCGACGGCCTGGATCTGGGCCGCTTGCGCGTGGCCGAGAAAATCAACGACGACTGGGTTGTGCACCAGTGGATCAAGAAGGCCGTGCTGCTGTCGTTCCGCCTGAACGACAACGCCATCATGGGCCAGGCCCCGCTGCAGTTCTACGACAAGGTGCCGCTCAAGTTCTCGGAATACGGCGACAACGCTTTCAAGCAAGGCGGCTATCGCGTGGTTCCGCCGGCCGTCGCCCGCCGCGGCGCCTTCATCGGCCGCAACGTCATCCTGATGCCCTCCTACGTGAACATCGGCGCCTACGTCGATGAAGGCACGATGGTCGACACCTGGGCCACCGTCGGTTCGTGCGCCCAGATCGGCAAGAACGTCCACCTGTCGGGTGGCGTGGGCATCGGCGGCGTGCTGGAACCCCTGCAAGCCAACCCCACCATCATCGAAGACAACTGCTTCATCGGCGCCCGTTCGGAAGTCGTGGAAGGGGTGGTCGTTGAAGAAAACTCGGTGCTGGCCATGGGCGTGTTCCTGTCGCAAAGCACCAAGATTTTTGATCGCGCCACCGGCAAGATCACGTACGGCCGCGTGCCCTCGGGTTCGGTCGTCGTTCCGGGCTCGCTGCCGTCGGCCGATGGCTCGCACAGCCTGGCTTGCGCCGTCATCGTCAAGCGTGTTGACGCGCAAACGCGCGCCAAGACCAGCATCAATGATTTGCTGAGGGCGTAAATGAGCACGTCAGCCGTACTGGATCTGGTCAAGGACCTGATCGCCCGCCCGTCGGTCACGCCGGCGGATGAAGACTGCCAGGCGGCGCTTGCCGCCCGGCTCGAGCGCATCGGCTTCACGTGCGAGACCATCGCACAGGGCGGCGTCACCAATCTGTGGGCCCGGCGCGGAAGCGCCGCGCCGCTGACCGTGTTCGCCGGTCACACCGATGTGGTGCCTCCGGGTCCGCGCGAAAAGTGGGAAAGCGATCCGTTCGTGCCCACTGAACGCGACGGCTGGCTGTACGGCCGCGGGGCGGCCGACATGAAAAGCTCGATCGCCGCCTTCGTGGTGGCGGCCGAAGAATTCGTGGCGGCCCACCCGCAACATGACGGTTCGATCGCGCTCCTGATCACGTCCGACGAAGAAGGCCCGTCCATCGACGGCACCGCCATCGTTTGCGACGCGCTGAAAGCACGCGGCGAACAGCTGGACTACTGCATCGTCGGCGAGCCAACCTCGGGCGACGTGCTGGGTGACACCTGCAAGAATGGCCGCCGCGGCTCGTTGTCGGGCAAGTTGACGGTCAAGGGCATCCAGGGCCACGTAGCCTACCCGCATCTGGCGCGTAACCCGGTGCATCAGTTGTCGCCGGCGCTGGCCGAGATCGTCAGCATTGAATGGGATCAGGGCAACGAATACTTTCCGCCCACGACGTTCCAGGTGTCGAACCTGAACTCGGGCACCGGTGCCACGAACGTGGTGCCGGGCGAAGCCGTGGCGCTGTTCAACTTCCGTTTCTCGACGGCCAGCACGCCTGAAAGCCTGAAGGCCCGCGTGCATGCGGTGCTGGACAAGCACGGCCTGGAATACGACCTGGACTGGGAGTTGGGCGGCGAGCCGTTCCTGACCCCGCGCGGGTCGTTGACGGACGCGCTGGTGCAGGCGATTCACGCCGAAACGGGCGTGACCGCCGAACTGTCCACCACCGGTGGCACCTCTGATGGCCGCTTCATCGCCAAGATCTGTCCGCAAGTGATTGAGTTTGGTCCCGGTAACGCGACCATCCACAAGGTCAACGAACGTATTGAAGTCGCCTCGTTGGAACCGCTGAAGAACATCTATCGGCGCACGCTGGAAAACCTGCTGCTGCCTAAATAAAACGCCGCTACGCGGACGCTCTGCCCCCCTTCAGAGGGGGGTGTTTTTTCCCGGTTCGGCTTGCTGAACCGGGAATACAAGGCCTGTTATGTATCAATCCGCCCGCCAAGAATTGCACACCCTGCGCGACCTCATCCGCTACGGGGTGTCGCGCCTGAACGGCGCCCAGGTGGCGCTGGGACACGGCAGCGACAACGCCTGGGACGAGGCGGTCTATCTGACGCTGCACGCCCTGCACCTGCCGCTGGACACGCTGGAGCCGTTCCTGGACGCCCGTGTCGTCCGTGAAGAACGCGACCGCGTGCTGGATCTGCTGGAACGCCGCGTTACCGAGCGCGTGCCGGCCGCCTACCTCACCAACGAGGCCTGGCTGCGCGGTCACCGCTTTTACGTGGACAAGCGCGTCATCGTGCCGCGCTCGCCCATTTCCGAACTGCTGGACCAAGGGCTGTCGCCCTGGGTGCAGGACGCCACGGCCGTGGAAAATGTGCTGGACATGTGTACCGGTTCGGGCTGCCTGGCCATCCTGTCGGCCATGGCCTTCCCCTACGCGCATGTTGACGCGGTGGACGTGTCGGCCGACGCGCTGGAAGTCGCTCGCCGCAACGTGGACGACTACGGCCTGCAAGACCGTCTGGACCTGCACGAAAGCAATCTGTTCGACAACCTGCCCGCGCGCCAGTACGACGTCATCATCTGTAATCCGCCCTATGTGAACAGCAGTTCCATGGATGTGCTGCCGCAGGAATACCGCCACGAACCGCATCTGGCGCTGGCCGGCGGCGAAGACGGCATGGACCTCGTGCGGCGCATTCTGGCGGCGGCCCCGCAGTACCTCACGCCAGACGGCGTGATCGTGCTGGAGATCGGCCACGAGCGCGACTTCTTTGAAGCCGCCTTCCCGCAGTTGTCGCCCGTCTGGCTGGATACGGAAGAAGCGTCCGACCAGCTTCTGCTGCTGACCCGAGAGCAACTCAGCCTGTGATACGCGCTACTGGATTGACCCTGCGCCGCGGCACGAAAGTGTTGTTGGACGGCGCTGAATTCGTCGTGCACCCGGGCGAGCGCGTAGGCATCGTCGGCAAGAACGGCGCGGGCAAGTCTTCGCTGTTTGCGCTGTTGACGGGCGCGCTGGACCTGGACGCCGGCAATGTGAACCTGCCGGCTGGCTGGCGCATTGCCAGCGTCAAGCAAGAGCTCGACGCCGACGACCGCCCTGCTCGCGAATTCGTCATCGACGGCGACACGCACCTGCGCGAATTGCAGGCGCGCCGCGCCGAATTGACGGACGACCAAGGCACGCAGATTGCCGAAGTGGAAGCCGCGCTGATCGAAGCCGGCGCCTGGAGCGCCGCCTCGCGCGCCGAGCAACTGCTGGCCGGCCTGGGCTTCAAGCCCAGCGAATGGATGCTGCCCGTCGAGAGCTTCTCGGGCGGCTGGCGCATGCGTCTGGCGTTGGCCAGCGCGCTGATGGCGCCGTCGGAATTACTGCTGCTGGACGAACCCACCAACCACTTGGATCTGGACGCAATGTTGTGGCTGGAGAAATGGCTGGGCGCCTATCCGGGCACCGTCATGCTGATCTCCCACGACACCGAGTTTCTGGACGCGGTGGCCAAGTCCATCCTGCATTTTGACCACGCGAAGCTGGTGCGCTATCGCGGCGGCTACGGTGATTTCCTGACGCAACGCGCCGAGCGCCTACGCCAGACCAATATCGCCTACGAACGCCAGACCCGCGAAACCGCGCGCCTGCAAGGCTTCATCGACCGTTTCAAAGCCAAAGCCTCGAAAGCCAAGCAAGCGCAAAGCCGCGTCAAAGCGCTGGCGCGCATGCAGGTGCTGGCGCCGCTGCACGCCGAAGCCGGCATCGATATCCGCATCCCCTCGCCCGATCAGGTGCCCGACCCGCTGCTCACGCTTGAGCATCTGTCGGCCGGCTATACGGATGCGGCAGGCAATGCGATTCCCATCCTGCGCGACGTGACCTTGATGGTGCGCGCGGGCAGCCGCGTGGGTGTACTGGGCGCGAACGGCGCGGGCAAGAGCACGCTGATCAAGACGCTGGCGGAAGAAATTCCCGTGCAGGCGGGCGAACGCCGCGCCTCGCGCGGATTGGCTATCGGCTACTTCCATCAGCACCAGCTGGACATGTTGGACGTGGACAGCACGCCGATTGCCCACCTGGCGCGGCTGGCGCCCGAAACGCGCGAGCAAGAGCTGCGCAATTATCTGGGCGGTTTCGGCTTTTCGGGCGACACCGTCACCAGCAAAGTCGGCCCGATGTCGGGCGGCGAAAAGGCACGCCTGGCACTGTCGTTGATCGTCTGGCAAAAGCCCAACCTGCTGCTGCTGGACGAACCCAGCAACCACTTGGACGTCGAAACCCGCGAAGCCCTGGCCGCCGCGTTGGCCGACTTTGGCGGCAGCATGCTGCTGGTCTCGCACGACCGGCACCTGCTGCGCACCACCGTCGACAGTTTCTGGATTGTTGCGGATGGCGCCGTGCGCGAATTCGATGGCGACCTTGAAGACTATCGAGACTGGCTGGCCGCCCGCAACGCGGGCGAACGCGCTGAAGCCGCACGCGAAAGCGCCGAAGGCAGCGAGCCGGTTGTGGACCGCAAGGCCCAACGCCGGGCCGAAGCCGAACAGCGCCAACGCCTGTCCGCCCTGCGCAAGCCGCTGGAATCGAAGCTGGCCAAGGTCGAGACCGAGATGGAAAAACTGCGCGCGAAACTGCACGCGCTGGACGCCATCATTGCCGACGCTGACTTGTATTCCGATGCACGCCGCGCGGAACGCCAAAAAGTCATGGCCGAGCACGGCGAACACGGCAAGCGCATGGACGAGCTCGAAGAACAATGGCTTGAGATCCAGGGTTCTTTGGAAGAGATCGACCAGAGCGAAGCCTGACGCATGGCACTGGGCGGCGGCTCTTGCCGCCCCCTTTGCCTTGCCTTCAACATCGTTGACAGCCACTGCCGGCCCGCGCACGTCCGAGCCACCCGCCCGCTGACGCTCAGCGCGGATGACGTCGACGCCATGCTGGCGCTATTGAACGGTGTGTACAGAAAGAAATAGCGGCATGCCGGTGGCTAGCGCAAGGCAAGTCCCGACACGCCGCCAGCCTGCCGTTACGAGTACGGACGCTCGCGCAGGCGGGTGTGATGATCAACCACGGTGTCGATCACTTCGCGCAGGATGGTCTCCGCCAAGGCAGGCGGCACGCCCGCCTCTTCCGCCAAGCGGCGGATGCGCTCAACCTGCTGGGACTCCCTGACGGGGTCCACCAAGTCCATGTCGTGCTTGGTCTTCAATTCACCGATCATATCCGTGCAGCGAAACCGCACGCCCAACAGCAGCATGATCTGCTGATCGATTTCGTCGACCTCAGCGCGCAACGACGCTAGCTCGGCTTTCGGGGACTCATTGTTAGCCATGTTTAACCCTGAACAATATCCAGCTTCGCGATACCCAGCGCCAAGGTTTTGGCGCCCACATCGCGGAACTGGATTTCTGCCTGGGCGTCCTGACCGGCGCCGCTCAAGCCAATAATCGTGCCATCGCCAAACCGCGCGTGATGCACGCCCTGACCCACACGATACTGCTTGTCGCCCACCGTGACACCGCTTGCCACGCCGCGAGGTTGACGCGGCGCAATGGTGTTGGTGGCCTTGCGGCCGAACGCGTCGCCACGATTGCCGCCGCCCCAGCCCGCGCCCGTGCTGCTGACCGGCGCCAGGCCGGCCTTGGGCGACAGCCATTTCAGATGCTCTTCGGGAATCTCGTCCAAGAAGCGCGAGCGCATGGCGTAGCGCGTCTGGCCATGCAGCATCCGGCTTTGCGCCAGGCTGATGTACAGGCGCTGACGTGCGCGCGTAATCGCCACATACATCAGGCGGCGCTCTTCTTCCAGCCCGGACTGCTCAAGAATGCTGTTCTCGTGCGGGAACAGCCCCTCTTCCAGACCAGTAATGAAGACGGCGTCGAACTCCAGGCCCTTGGCGGCGTGCACCGTCATGAGCTGGACGGCGTCCTGGCCTTGCTGGGCCTGGTTGTCGCCCGCTTCCAGCGCCGCGTGGGACAGGAACCCTGCCAGCGGCGTCAAGCCGTCAGACGCCACGATGGGCGCATCGACCACGCCCGGCATCAACGTCGACGAGGTGGCTTGTTCAGGCACCACGCCGGCCGGCATACCGTCGTAATTCTCTTCGGACGCAAACACGGCGGCAGCCGTGATCAGTTCGTTCAAGTTTTCCAGCCGCTCGGCGCCTTCGCGTTCAGCCTTGTAATGGGCATTCAGACCGCTGGCTTCGAGCATGTGCTCGACCATTTCCGGCAGCGGCAGATCGCGCGTTTCGTCGATCAGGCGATGGATCAATTGGGCGAACTGAGCCAGGTTGGACCCGCCCTTGCCGCCCACCAGCGCCACCGCCGCGTACAGGCTGGTGTCATGCGCACGGGCCGCGTCGGCCAGTTGCTCCAGCGTGCGCGCGCCAATGCCGCGCGTCGGGAAGTTGACGACCCGCATCCAGGACGTATCGTCGTTGGGGTTGGCCATCAGGCGCAGATACGCCAGCGCGTGCTTGATTTCCTGGCGCTCAAAAAAGCGCAGGCCGCCATAAACCTTGTACGGAATGCCGGCCGAGAAAATGGCGTGCTCGAGCACGCGCGACTGCGCATTGCTGCGGTAAAGCACGGCAATTTCGCGGCGCAGGCTGCCTTCGTGAATCAGCGAACGGATTTCGTCGACGATCCACTGGGCTTCCATGCCATCGGAGGGCTGCTCGATGACGCGCACGGGTTCGCCTTCGCCCTGGTCCGTCCACAGGTTCTTGCCCAAGCGGCCGCTGTTGTGGCCGATAAGCGCGTTGGCGGAATCCAGGATGTGGCCGAAGGAACGGTAGTTCTGTTCCAGACGGATCACGGTGCCGTGCGCGTAGTCGCGCTCGAAGTCGGACATGTTGCCGACGTTCGCGCCACGGAAGGCGTAGATGGACTGGTCATCGTCGCCCACGGCGAAGATGGCCGCGCCGCCGCCTGCCAACAGACGCAGCCACTTGTATTGCAGCGTGTTGGTGTCTTGGAACTCGTCGACCAGAATGTGGCGGAAACGGCGCTGATAATGTTCGCGCACCGGCGCATTGCGCGACAGCAGTTCGTAGGCGCGCAACAACAGCTCGGCGAAATCCACCACGCCTTCGCGCTGGCATTGGGCTTCGTAGAGCTGATAGATCTCGATCAGGCGGCGGCGATGGGCGTCATAGGCCTCGACGTCTTGCGGACGAAGGCCCTCTTCCTTGGCGCCGTTGATGAAGCGCTGCACATCGCGGGGCGGGTACTTTTCGTCGTCGACGCCATTGGCCTTCATCAGGCGCTTGATGGCGGCAAGCTGATCGGTAACGTCCAGGATCTGGAAGCTTTGCGGCAGACCGGCATCGCGATGGTGCGCACGCAGCATGCGATTGCACAGGCCGTGGAACGTACCGATCCACAGGCCGCGCGTATCGATCGGAAGAATCGCCGACATGCGCGCCAGCATTTCGCGGGCGGCTTTGTTGGTGAACGTGACCGCGAGAAGCCCAAAAGGCGAAGCCTGGCCGGTTTGAATCAGCCAGGCCATGCGGGTGGTAAGTACCCGGGTCTTCCCGCTGCCCGCCCCGGCCAAGACCAGGGCGTGCTGCGGTTCTAACGTTACTGCGGCGCGTTGTTCAGGGTTGAGCTTCTCTAGCATCATGCCGCGTAGCGGCGCAGATGTTGAGCAAATTGCTCGAGCCCGGCGATGCCGCTTTGCTGGGCGCGCTGGCACCAGGCCTGCAGGTCATGAAGAAGCTGTTCGCTGCTGGCGCTGGAGCTTTCCCAGATGCGGCCGAGCTCGCGGCGCATCTGCACCAGGGTCGACAGCGACTTGTTCTGGGCGATGGCGCTATCCACGGCAGCCAGTTGTTCCGGCTGAAGGATGTCTTCGTTGCGGTGGATGGCGCGGCGCACTTGATGCAGCTTGGTGTAGTCGCAATCCGCGTTGCCTTCCTGGCGCGAAGCCTTCAGCTTGGTAAGTTCTTCACGAGCCGCGCTCTTGATCACGTCCGCATAGCGGGCCATGACTTCGTAGCGGTGCGTGATCACGCCTTGCAGCGTGCGCAGGTCGATACCGGTGCGGGTGTCGTCCAGCTTCAGCTTCGGCGCAACCTTCTTGATCTTGGCCAGGCCAAAGAACTTCAGGATGTTGATGTAGCACCAGCCGATGTCGAACTCATACCACTTGGCCGAGAACTTGGCCGACGTGCCATGGGCGTGGTGGTTGTTGTGCAGCTCTTCGCCGCCAATCACGATGCCCCACGGGAACACGTTGGTGCTGGTGTCCGGGCTGTTGTAGTTGCGATAGCCCCAATAGTGGCCGATACCGTTGACGACGCCGGCTGCCCAGAAGGGAATCCAGGCCATCTGAACCGCCCACACCGTCACACCGACCGCGCCGAACAGGGCGACGTCGATGGCGAGCATGGACAGCACGCCCCACAAGCTGTGCTTGCTGTAGACGTTGCGTTCGAGCCAGTCGTCAGGCGTACCGTGGCCGAACTTGGCCATGGTTTCCTTGTTGTTCGATTCTTCGCGATACAGTTCCGCGCCGCGGAACAGCACTTTCCAGATACCGAACAGCATGGGCGAGTGAGGATCGCCTTCCTTTTCGCACTTGGCGTGGTGCTTGCGGTGAATGGCGACCCATTCCTTGGTGACCATGCCGGTCGTCATCCAGAGCCAGAAACGGAAGAAGTGCATGACAGCCGGATGTAAATCCAAACCGCGGTGCGCTTGGCTGCGATGGAGGAAGACGGTGACCGCAACAATCGTGATGTGCGTCACGACCAAGGTGAATACGACAATCTGCCACCAAGTGGCTTGGGTCAGACCGCCGGCAATGAAGGAGAGGATGTAATCCATAAAGCTGTTATGAGCCTCGCTTGAGAAGTGCCTGAAGTTTAGCTTACCTTTGTCTGCTTATGACAAGGGAGTTTCAAAATAGTTTTTGAGCGAAATCAAGGACTAAGCCCCAGTTTGAGCGCACAAAAAGCCACTCTCGCGATCACTTCAGGCAAATCGCGAGGCCGGGCCTTGCAGACATCCGGCACTTGGGCCGGCTACCCCATGAAAGTGGGGGGTATTCGCAATGGCACCAGGTTTTGGCTACATTCCGCTACTAAAGTTCCTGTCAGCAAAGGGAATTCGTCTTGAGAACGCCACACGCGTGGCGCACACTTTTCGCCCTTACCGCAGACCAAACTGTCTCTTTTGTCCCACTGATGTCACCCAAAATGTTCCGACCCCGTTTGTTTTCCGCCCTGGCCTTGCTGGGAATGGCGCTGTCCGCGCCCACTGTGGCCCAGACGATGAAGTCGGGCGATGTGGCCGTGCTGGCTTCTTACTACGAGATCCGGGGGTCGGATTGCCTGGCTCTGCGGGCGCCGCGGGTGCTGATCACTCAGCAGCCCCAGCTTGGCAAGGCCAGCATCGTGCAAACGCGCGGCCAATCCGCCGCGTCTGGACGCTGCGCGTATAAGGCCGTCGCGGTGTCGCAAGTGGTGTACCAGGCGGATCAGCCGGGCACCGACACCTTGGGCTGGGAAGTGAAATATCAGACCAAGGCGTTGGGCACCCGCCGCTATAGCACCACGGTCGGCGTCGCGCCGGCTCCCTGAGCCGGCGCGGCGTCGCACGGACGCTTAGACGCTCAAGCCGGCTTCACTTCCTCAAGCCGGCTTCACTTCCTCAGCCGGCTCGCCCACCGCAGCGGGCTCGGCTTCAGCTTGCGCCACCGGCTCTGCCAGGGGCTTGGCTTCCGCCTCGTCGGCGATGGCTTCGGCCGGCATTTCAGCCTCGACATCCGCTTTGACGTCAACGTCAGCGTCGATACCCGCATCGGCATCAGCCGCCACGGCCGCTTCAGCCGTCTCGGCCGCAGCGCCCTTCTTTTTGCGCTCGAACACGGCGGCGAAGAAGCCGTCGGTGCCGTGCACGTCGGGACGCAGCTGGACGTAAGGGCCTTCCAGCTTCAGCGTTTCGCAACGCGCGGCCAGGATTTCAGCGGCATCCAGACGTTCAAAATCTGGGTGGCTGGCCAGGAAGCGCTCGGCTTGCACTTCGTTTTCTTCAGCCAACAGACTGCACGTGGCATACACCAGGCGGCCGCCCGAGGCCACGCAACGCGCGGCGCTGTTCAGGATGCGTTCCTGCAACTGGCCCAGTTCGGCCAGCGCCTCGGGGTGCTGGCGCCATTTCAGGTCGGGATTGCGGCGCAGGGTACCGATACCGCTGCACGGCGCGTCGACCAGCACGCGCTGGGCCTTGCCGGCCAGGCGCTTCACGCGGGCGTCGTTTTCGCTGTCGATGACGACAGGCACGACGTTCGACAGGCCGCTGCGGGCAAAGCGCGGCTTGGCGCGCGCCAGACGGGCGGCCGATACGTCAAACGCGTACAGGCGGCCGGTTGAGCGCATCAGTGCGCCCAACAGCAGCGTCTTGCCGCCTGCGCCGGCGCAGAAATCGATGATCATTTCGCCACGGCGCGGGGCGACCAGCAGGGCCAGCAATTGGCTGCCTTCGTCCTGCACTTCGATGCTGCCGTTTTCGAATTGCGGCCAGCGGTTGATCGCCGGACGGCCTTCCATGCGGATGCCCCAGGGCGAAAACGGCATGGCGACGGGTTCGTAACGGCCTGCGCTTTGCTGCAATTCGGTCAACATGGCATCGCGCTCAGCCTTCAGCGGGTTGACGCGCAAGTCCAGGCTGGCCTGGCGGTTCAAGGCTTCGACCAGCGTTTCCGGGCTGTCCATCAGCGCCAGGCGTTCGTCCAGCCAATCCGGGATGCTGCCGCGCACGGCGCGGGGCAAGGTGGCCAGATCGATCTGCGACACGCGCTTGAGCCATTCGGCTTCGGCGGCATCCATGCCCTCTTCCAGCGCCTCGGCGCCCAGCGTGGCGTTCAGGCCCAGGATGGCCAGGCGGCGGGATGCAGGACCCACGCCGCTTTCGCCAAATTGGCGGTAACGGCGCAGATGACGCAGCACGTCGTAAACGGCTTCAGCGACTTCGGAACGATCGCGTGCGCCCAGGTTCGGGTGGTGACGCAGCCAGTGCGACAGCGCGGCGTCCGCCGGGTACGTCCACTGGAGGATTTCGCCCAGCACGCGCTGCACCTGATCAATGCGGATGGCGGCGTAAGACTGGCGCGGACGATTGAACTGCGGCTTTTGCGGCGCCTGATCGCGATGGCCGTGCGACGAATCGCCGCCACGCGAGCCGGCGTATTGGCCGCGTTCACCGCGATCTTCACCGCGCGGGCCGGCGTATTGCCCGCGCTCACCACGATCTTCTCCGCGCGGGCCGTCAAAGGACGGACGGCCTTGGCCTTCGCGGCGCTCGGAACCGCGTTCCGAACCATAGGAACCGCGTTCACCCCCGCGGCTGTCGCCGCGCGGGCCATTGCCGTACGACGGACGCGAATCCGGACGGCCGCCTTGGCCTTCGCGGCGATCGGAACCGCGTTCCGAACCATAGGAACCGCGATCACCCCCGCGGCTGTCGCCACGCGGGCCATTGCCATACGACGGGCGCGAATCCGGACGGCCGCCTTGGCCTTCGCGGCGATCGGAACCGTAGGAGGCACGTTCACCGCCGCGGCTGTCGCCGCGCGGGCCATTGCCGTACGACGGACGCGAGTCCGGACGGCCGCCTTGGCCTTCGCGGCGATCGGAACCGTAGGAAGCACGTTCACCGCCACGGCTGTCGCCGCGCGGGCCATTGCCATACGACGGACGCGAATCCGGACGGCCGCCTTGGCCTTCGCGGCGATCGGAACCATACGAACCGCGTTCACCGCCACGGCTCTCGCCGCGCGGGCCATTGCCGTACGACGGGCGCGAATCCGGGCGGCCGCCTTGGCCTTCGCGGCGATCGGAACCGCGGTCCGAACCATACGAACCGCGTTCGGAACCATACGAACCGCGATCGCCGCCACGGCTATCGCCACGCGGGCCGCCGCGGTTATCGCCGCGCGGCGCATCGTAGGACGGGCGGGGAGCGGGACGGCCCTGGCCTTCACGGCGGTCGCCGCCAAAGGCGCCGCGTTCGCTGCGGCCTTCGCCACGCGGCGCGTCAAACGAAGCGCGCGGGGCCGGACGGCCGCTGTCGCGGCTGGGGCGCTCTTCGCGCACCCGCTCGTTGCGCTCGCGCGGCGGGACTTCGCGGGCCTCGCCCTTGGGGCGCGAGAAAAAGGACCGACCGTCGCGCCCTTCGGAGGCTGCCCTCGGGGAGCCTGCCGGACGAGAACGCGGAGATTGGGGTTTAGTCATGGTGTGTTCCAGTGGGGCGGAAGGGTTCCGCCCGGTAAAAGCGATTCAGGGCCGCTCAAGCGGCCGGCGACCAGGTGAACAGGCGTGCGGGGTCACCCTGCACGTCCACCCGGTGGTCGTTTGTGAGGGTAACCCGGCCTTCGGCCAGCCAGCGCACCGCGGCCGGAAAAGCCTGATGTTCCACTGCCAGGACGCGATTGGCCAGCAGTTCCGGCGTGTCGCCCGCCAGAACCGGCACGCAGCCCTGGGCAATGATGGGGCCGTGGTCCAGCACCGGCGTCACAAAATGCACGGTACAGCCATGCACGCGCACGCCAGTCGCCAGCGCCTGGGCATGCGTATGCAGCCCGGGAAATGCCGGCAGCAGCGACGGATGGATATTGACCAGCCTGCCCGCGTAGTGGTTGACGAAGCCGGGGGTCAGCACGCGCATGAAGCCGGCCAGAATGACGTAGTCGGGCGCGTAGCGGTCGATTTCGGCAGCCAGCGCGGCGTCGAAGGCTTCGCGGCTGGCGTAGTCCTTGTGATACAGGGCGGCCGTGGGAATGCCCTGGGCGGCGGCCCATTCCAGGCCGCCCGCATCGGGGCGGCTTGCGATGACGGCGGCCACCTCGGCGGGCCAGCCCTCATGGCGGCAGGCCTCGACCAACGCCTGCATGTTGCTGCCCCGCCCCGAAATCAGGATGACGAGTCGGCGCGTAGAAAGTTGTGTTTCCGGCAAGATAGAAGAATCCAAATATTGAGCCCCCGAGGCGCCCCGCCAGGGACGCGCTTTGCTTGGCGCAAAGGGCTTGTCCGCCACCGTTGCGTACCCCGGAAAACCCGTCGGCGCACAAATGGTTGGGGGGATTAGAACAAACCCGGAATCCAAAATTGTAAACTCTCGCTCGTGAAACCATCGCTGCGTATCTACCGATCCCTGCCCCCGCCCGACCGGCGCGCTCCTTGCGCGCTGACGATCGGCAATTTCGACGGCGTCCATCGCGGTCATCAGGCCATGCTGGCGCGCGTCTGCCAAGTCGCCCGCGAACGTGGCCTTGTGCCGTCCGTCATGACGTTCGAACCCCATCCGCGGGAGTATTTCGCCACGTTGAATCAACGCCCTGAACTGGCGCCCACCCGGGTTTCCGGGCTGCGCGACAAGCTCGCGGCGCTGGCGCGTTATGGCGTGTCCCAAGTCGTCGTCGAACGCTTTAACGCCCGTCTGGCGGAAATGTCGGCCAACGCCTTCATCGAAAACCTGCTGGTGCAAGGCTTGCAGACCAAGTGGCTGCTGGTGGGAGAAGACTTCCGCTTTGGCCACAAACGCAGCGGCGACATTGATCTGCTGCGCGAAGCCGGCATGCGCCATGGCTTTGAAGTCCAGACGCTGGCTGACGTCACTGACCAGCAAGGCCACCGCATTTCCAGTTCTGAAGTGCGCACGGCCCTTGCCGTGGGCGACCTGGACCGCGCCCGCCATCTGCTGGGCCACCCCTTTCATATCAGCGGCCATGTGATCCATGGCCAGAAACTTGGCCGCACGCTGGGATATCCCACCATGAACCTGCGCGTGGCCGAACGCTGCGCCGCGCGCTCGGGCATTTACGTGGTGCAGGTGTATGGGCTGGCCGACCACCCGCTACCCGCCGTGGCCAGCCTGGGCGTGCGCCCGACGGTCGAAGACCGTGGCCGCGTGCTGTTAGAGTCACACCTGCTCAACGACACCATCAACGCTTACGGTAAACTCGTACGCGTCGAATTCCTGCACAAGCTGCGGGACGAAGAAAAATTTCCTGACCTCCCTTCCCTGACTGCCGCCATCGCCGAAGACGCGCGAAACGCGCGCGCCTATTTTGCCGTTCATGGACTATAAAAAGACCCTCAACCTGCCCGATACCCCCTTCCCCATGCGGGGCGACCTTGCCAAGCGCGAGCCCGCCTGGATTTCGCAGTGGGAGGAAAATCACGTCTACCAAGCGATCCGTGCGGCCAGCCGCGGCCGGCCGCGTTTCGTCTTGCACGACGGCCCGCCCTATGCGAACGGCGACATTCATATCGGCCACGCGGTCAATAAGATCCTGAAGGACATCATCGTCAAGAGCCGCAACATGGCCGGCTATGACGCGCATTACGTGCCGGGCTGGGACTGTCACGGCATGCCGATCGAAATCCAGATCGAAAAGAAGTACGGCAAGCACCTGCCCGTAGCGGAAGTGCAGTCGAAAGCTCGCGCCTATGCGCTTGAGCAGATCGACCGCCAGCGCAAGGATTTCAAGCGCCTGGGCGTGCTGGGCGAATGGGATCGCCCGTACATGACCATGAACTTCAGCAATGAAGCCGACGAAATCCGCGCGTTGGGCCGCATCCTGGACAAGGGCTACGTGTTCCGCGGCTTAAAGCCCGTGAACTGGTGCTTTGACTGCGGTTCGGCGCTGGCCGAAGCCGAAGTCGAATACGCCGACCGCGTTGACCCGGCGGTGGACGTCGCCTTCCCGTTTGCCGAACCGGCCAAGCTGGCGGCCGCCTTCGGGCTGGACTCTGTGGACGACGGCGCCATCGTCATCTGGACGACCACGCCCTGGACCATCCCGTCCAACCAGGCGCTGAACGTGCATCCGGAAATCGAATACGCGCTGGTGCGCGTTTCGCCGGCGCCCAAGTTCGGTCCCTTGCTGCTGGTTGCGAAAGACCGCGTCGAAGCGTGCCTGAAGTCGTGGAACCTGGAAGGCGAAGTCATCGCCACGGCGCCTGGCGCCGCCCTGTCGGAAATTGAATTCCGCCACCCGCTGGCGCAGTTCAACCCGGCTTACGACCGCCGCGCGCCCATCTACCTGGGCGACTACGTCACGGCCGACTCGGGCACCGGCGTTGTGCACTCGGCTCCGGCCTACGGTATTGAAGACTTTGTGTCGTGCAAGGCGCACGGCATGAAAGACACCGACTTCATCAGCCCCGTCATGGGCGATGGCAAGTACGTGGACAGCCTGGCGCTGTTCGGCGGCCTGTCCATCTGGGACGCCAACCCCAAGATCGTCGAAGCGCTGACCGAAGCCGGCGCGCTGATGCACGTCGAAAAGCACAAGCACAGCTACATGCACTGCTGGCGCCACAAGACGCCGATCATCTACCGCGCCACCAGCCAATGGTTCGCCGGCATGGACGTGGCCCCCAAGGATGGCGGCCCGACCCTGCGCGAATCGGCACTGGCCGGCATCGACGCCACCGCCTTCTACCCGGCCTGGGGCCGCGCCCGCCTGCACGCCATGATCGCCAATCGTCCGGACTGGACCCTGTCGCGCCAGCGTCAGTGGGGCGTGCCGATGGCGTTCTTCGTGCACAAGGAAACTGGCGAGCTGCATCCGCGTACGTCTGAACTGCTGGAACAAGTGGCGCAGCGCGTGGAGAAAGACGGCATCGAAGCATGGCAAGCCATTGAACCGCGCGACCTGCTTGGCGACGAAGCCGACCAGTACGAAAAGAACCGCGACACGCTCGACGTGTGGTTCGATTCCGGCAGCACGCACGCCACGGTGTTGGGCGGCAAGGACGGCGAGTTCGCCGGTTCCCACGGCGCTGAACTCGGCTGGCCTGCCGACCTGTACCTGGAAGGCTCGGACCAGCACCGCGGCTGGTTCCATTCGTCGTTGCTGACGGGCTGCATGCTGTACGGCCAGCCGCCCTACAAAGCGCTGCTGACGCACGGCTTCGTCGTTGACGGCCAAGGCCGCAAGATGAGCAAGTCGGTGGGCAACGTGATCGCTCCGCAAAAGGTGTCGGACTCGCTGGGCGCGGAAATCCTGCGCCTGTGGGTCGCCTCCACCGATTACTCGGGCGAGCTCTCCATCTCGGACGAAATCCTGAAGCGCGTGGTCGAAGGCTACCGCCGCATCCGCAACACGCTGCGTTTCCTGCTGGCCAACGTGGCGGACTTCGACGCCGTGTCGCAAGCCGTGCCGTACGGCGAGCTCTTCGAAATCGACCGCTACGCGCTCGCCATGACGGCGCAGATGCAGTCCGAAGTGCAGGCCAACTACGAACGCTATGACTTCCACCCGGCTGTCTCGCGTTTGCAGACGTTCTGCTCGGAAGACCTGGGCGCGTTCTACCTGGACATCCTGAAAGACCGCCTGTACACGTCGGCCCCGGGCAGCGTGGCGCGCCGCTCGGCGCAGACCGCGTTGCTGGACATCACGCAGACGCTGCTCAAGCTGATGGCCCCGATCCTGTCCTTCACGGCCGAAGAAGCCTGGAAGGAACTGGTGGGTTCCGCACTGAAGCACCAGGCCGACGCCGCCCGCACGACGATCTTCACCGAGGTCTATCACGCGCTGCCGCCGTTTGCCGACGCCGAAGCGCTGTCGGCCAAGTGGACGCGCTTGCGCGCCATCCGCGCCGAGGTCCAGCGCAAGCTGGAAGAAGTGCGCACGGCAGGCGACATCGGTTCGTCGCTGCAAGCCGAGGTGGATCTCTACGCCAATGGCGACGACCAGCAATTGCTGGCCAGCCTGGGCGACGACCTGCGCTTCGTGCTGATCGTGTCGCGCGCCACCGTGCATGCCGGCGAAGGCGAGACCCGCATTGAGGTCACGCCGTCCACGCACAAGAAGTGCGAACGCTGCTGGCACTGGCGCCTGGACGTTGGCCAAGACGCGGATCACCCCGAGATCTGCGGCCGCTGCGTGTCCAACCTGTTCGGCACGGGCGAAGCCCGCGACAAGGCTTGAACATGGCCCGCCCCTCCGATACGGGAGTGACGGGCTCGGCGCCCGCCCGCGCCGCCCCTGCGCGCGTGGGCGGCTGGCTGGCGCTGGCCTTGCTGATCATCGTGCTGGACCAGATAACAAAGGTGTATTTCAACACCTCGTTCCAGTACGGCGAACGCGTCAACGTGCTGCCGGTGTTTGACTTCACGCTGATGTACAACCGCGGGGCTGCGTTCAGCTTCCTGGCATCCGAAGAGGGCTGGCAGCGCTGGCTATTCACGGGGCTGGGCATCGCAGCCGCCATCGTCATCACGATCATCTTGCGCCGCACGCACGGCCAGCCGCGCTTCAAGCTGGCGCTGACGCTGATTCTGGGCGGCGCCATTGGCAACGTCATCGACCGCGTGGCCTATGGCCACGTGGTGGACTTTCTGCTGTTCTATTGGAACAACTCCTACTTCCCCGCCTTCAACCTGGCGGACGTGGGAATCAGCTGCGGCGCGGTGCTGTTGGTGCTGGACGAACTGCTGCGGGCCCGCAAGAAACCGCAAGCCTGACCGGCAGACCGGCGGACGCCGGACCCGCTGCCGCCAACCGGCGGAGCGACGCTCGCGAGGATTCAAAATCTGACTTGAATCCGCCTGCGAGCCGGGACCAGCCGGGATTCCAAACCTGGCTCGAACCCGCCTGCGAACCGGGCCAAGCCAGGATTCCAAACCTGGCTTGAACCCGCCTGCGAACCGGGGCGCAATGCCCCGGCCGCCCTGTTTCACACAGGGTTTTGTCCTATTTGATACCCCCTGAATGCATGGCGAACGGCGCAATGCCGCAATGCAGAATAAAATCACCCTCCATTCCTCGTTTTCACGGCGCTGAACCCGCCGCCACGCCCTCATGCTCGATCTCGCCCGCAAACGCATCGTCCTCGGTCTGACCGGCGGCATCGCCTGCTACAAAATCGCCGAGCTGGTGCGGCGCATGACCGAACAAGGCGCCACCGTCGACGTGGTGATGACCGAGGCGGCCACGCACTTCATCACGCCCGTGACCATGCAGGCGTTGTCCGGCCGGCCCGTGTTCGTGGATGCCTGGGACGCGCGCGTGCCTAACAACATGGCGCACATCGACCTGACGCGTGGCGCGGACGCCGTGCTGATCGCCCCCGCCAGCGCCGACTTCATGGCCAAGCTGGCGCATGGCATGGCCGACGACTTGCTGTCCACGCTGTGCCTGGCGCGCGCCTGTCCGCTTCTGGTGGCGCCCGCCATGAACCGCGAAATGTGGGCCAACCCGGCCACGCAGCGCAATGTTGAACAACTGCGCGCGGACGGCATCAGCGTATTGGGCCCGTCGGCGGGCGAACAGGCCTGCGGCGAAACGGGCGACGGCCGCATGCTGGAAGCGCATGAACTGCTGACCGACCTGATCGCGTTCTTCCAGCCCAAGCTGCTGGCCGGCCGCCATGTGCTGCTGACCGCCGGCCCCACGTCTGAACCCGTGGACCCGGTGCGCGTGCTCAGCAACCGCTCATCAGGCAAAACGGGCTATGCCCTGGCCCGCGCCGCCCGCGAAGCCGGCGCCCGCGTCACCTTGATTACCGGCGCCACCTTTCTGCCCGTGCCGCGCGGCGTGACCGCCCTGTCGGTTACCACGGCGCGCCAGATGCATGACGCCGTGATGGCCAGCGCCACTGACGCCGACATCTTCATCGCCGTGGCCGCCGTGGCGGATTGGCGTGTGAAGAATGTCAGCACGCAAAAGCTCAAGAAAACCAGCGAAGGCGGCGGCGCGCCGCTGATGGAATTCGAACCGAATCCGGACATCCTGGCCGAAGTGGCCAAGCTGGAAAACGGCCCGTGGTGCGTGGGCTTCGCGGCGGAAACCGAGAAGCTGGCCGAACACGCCGAAGCCAAGCGCCAGCGCAAGGGCATTCCGCTGCTGGTGGGCAATTTGGCGCACAAGGTCATGGATGCCGACACCACCGAGCTGGTGCTGTTCGACGAGCAAGGCGCGCACCCGCTGCCGGCGGGTGACAAGCTCGACGCCGCGCGCCGCTTGATCGCGGAAATCGCAGCGCGGTATCCCGCCTGATACAACGTCCAAGGCCGATACCGCCAGCCGATTTCCACCGGCAGAACAAGGGCCCCTCGGGGCCCCTTTGCTTTTACTGCTCCAGGCTGATGTTCGCAGCCTTCACGATGTCCGCCCACTGCTTGCGGTCATTTTCCAGGAACGCGGCGGTCTTCTCCGGCGTCATGTCCGTGACCGGCTCCGAGCCCAGCCCGGCCATCTTTTCAATGACCGACGGCTCTTTCAGCACGTCTTGCAGCGCCGCGTAGTAAGCCGCCAGCACATCCGCCGGCAAGCCGGCGGGTGCGAACACGCCCTGCCACGTCGGCATGTCAAAGCCCTTCAGACCTTGTTCGTCCAGCGTCGGCACGTTGGGCAATTGAGGCGCGCGCTTCAGCGACGCCACGGCGATCGCCTTCACCTTGCCTTGCGAGGCCAGCGGCGCAGCGGTGGAGATGTTGTCCATCGTCATCGCAATGTGGCCGCCCAGCAGGTCGGTGATGACCGGAGCCGCGCCACGGTAGGCCGCGTGCGGAACCTTGACGCCCATCTTGTACAGCATGGTCTCGGCGATCAGGTGGTTGGAAATGCCCACGCCGGCGGTGCCGTAGGTGGCGGTCGGCGTGTTCTGGAAATACGTTTTGAGTTCGGCCAGGTTATTGGCCGGCACGTCCTTGTTCACGATAACCACGTTGGGCTGCACGGCGGCCAGCGTGATCGGCGTGAAGTCCGCGGGCTTGTAGTTCGTGCCCTTCGGGTTCAGGACATGCGTAATGGCCATGGAACCAGCGGCGGCGATGCCGATGGTGTAGCCGTCAGCGGGCGATTGCGACAGGCGGTAAGCCATGATGTTGCCCCCCGCGCCCGCCAGGTTCTCAACGACCACCGATTGGCCCAGGCGCTTGGACAGCGGCTCGGCCAACAGGCGCGCCAGCGTATCGGCCGAACCGCCCGGCGCGAAGCCGACCAGCAGACGAACCGGCTTGGTGGGTTTCCACGCGTCGGCAGCGAGCGCCGAAGAGGCGGCCGTCAGGGCCGTGACGGCAAACAGAGCGCCCACGGCGCGATGCAGGGTAAGGCTAAACATGAAGAACACTCCAAACAATAAATTGACGAAGACGGCTTCGTCTCCCCTTGCCGCTCTACCGGCGTCGTCGCGGTGTGTCTACGCTGCGACGACGCATCGGTTTACCTAGGCGGCTTTATTCCAGAACTTGCGACAGCGCCTGCGCCACCAGGCGGTTGGACAACAGCACCGGGCGGCCCGAGGCCTGGGCCACGGCGTCGCGCATGCGCTCGGCGTAACCCATGCAGTGCATGACGATCAAATCGCACGACGCCAGCGCCTGGCCCGCTTGCGCGAAGTTGCGCGCGGCTTGCCCGGCGTCGGCCTCGTAGGGCGAGGCGTGCACGACTTCGGTCGCGCAAGCCAGCGGCACGGCCATGTGAAAGAAATCGACCTGCTCCGCCAGCGGCACCACCAGCCCCACCTTGCGGCAGTGCGTGGACAACCCCGCCACCAGATGATCAACCACCTGTTGCGGCTCGATAACCAGCGTGCGCATCGGCGCGATGGCCGTACCGGTGCACAGCGGCACCAGCACGTCGTAGCCCGCGTCATCCGCTTGGCGCATCACGTCGGCCAGCCGCGCTTCCGCGCGGGCGGCGTCCAGTTCGATCTGCGCGCCGTCACGCATGCGCGTCGCGAAGCGGTATTCGCCATCGCGCGGCGCCATCGCGGCGAGCGCCGCGGCGTCCAGGCCATCCAGCGCGCCGAACTCATCGATGCGCACCGCGTCGCCCAACAGCCGCGCCATTTCCGGCACGACGTCACTACGCGGAGATTGGCCGATGGTGAAGAAGGCCACACGGCGCGATCGCGGCGCGTTCATGCCGCACCGCCATCTTCGCGGCCCACGGTTTGCAGATGCGCCATCGAGCCATAACGGCCTTGCAGCGCACGCCATTCCGCGTCATCGAAAAACGCCATCGTGCGCTGGCCAAACATCTTGGCGATCTCGATGCAGAAGCGCATGGCGACGTCCGCATCCACGGCGTTGGTCACGCCCGTGGCGCAACCCGGCACGGCGGTCTGCGCGGTCAGCGCCACGCCCACCACGGGCGCATCGGTCACGATGGCCGGCTGCATCAGCGAGTTCACGTGCCACAGCCCGTTTTCATACGGCGTGATGTCTTGCGTGGTCAGCGGCAAGGTCACCGGCAATTCGCCGCTGACCCAGCCCATCACGTCGAGCATCGTTTCAGGAATGCGCAGCAGGTAGCCCTGCTTGGCCACCGGCGTCAGCGCCACGCCGCGCTTGTTCACCAGACGGTTGCCGCGCGTGGTGTCCACCGACAGAATCGCGTCCATTCGCGGGTCGACTTCGTGCGACATCATTTCGCGCATGGGAAACGGCGAACGCATCATCGGCACCGGATGGTGCGGACGCGTGCCGGCGCGCGGGCAGATGTGCGTGCGGATACGCACGGTGCCGGGCAAGACGTCGCCCTGACGCGCCATGGCCATCAGCTTGAGCGCCGCGGCAATCGCCACGACCGCCCCGTCGCTATCGGACACCAGGCCCGTCACGGCGGGACGCGCGCCGATGCCGCCCAGGCGGCCCACAATGCCCAGCTGCGGCGCCGAGGCGTCCAGGCCGGGAATGACGATGGAAAGAAAATCCGTAGCCGCGCCATCGCGTTCCAGGCGGGTCACTTCCACTTCGCACTCGCCGGCCTCGCGCAGCACCTGCGCGACCACATCGCCCGTGATGTGGGCGGACGACAAGAGCTCGATGGTGTCGATCACATGCTTCATACCGGGATCTCCAGCGGGCCCGGACGAAACACGCGCGGTTCGGTGTGGCCCAAGAACAGCGGCGCATCATGCGGGCCGACCAGCGCGACCTTGCCCCCGCGCACGCGCAGCGCCGCGCCTTCCGGCAGGCCCAGAACCGGCATCGCGGGATTCAGCGTGCAGAACTCAGCCAGACGCTGGGCGCGCGTTTCGCCGCGATGGCCGGGCGGGTGCGCGTTGGTGTAGTGCGGGTTGATCTGGAACGGGATCAGGCCCAAGCCGTCGAAGCCGCCCGGGTCGGTAATGGGCATGTCGTTGGTGGTGCAGATGGTGGGGCACGTCAGATTGGAACCGGCGCTCCAGCCCAGATAAGCGGCACCCGCGCGCACGCGGCGCGTCACCACGTCCAGCAAGCCTTGACGGCGCAACTGGCCCAACAGATTGAACGTGTTGCCGCCCCCCACGATGATGACCGCGGCGCTTTCCAGCGCGGCCACCGGGTCTTCCGCACGGTGCAGGCCCTGAATGGCAAGCCCCGTGTCCGCCAAGGCAGACACCACCAGCGCGGTGTAGTCGTCCCAACTCCGCGTGACGCCGGCGAACGGCACAAACACGGCCGGCGCGCCTTGCGGCAAGGATTCGATCAGTTCGCGGATGTCGGGCATGGCGTGGACCAGATAACCGGCGTCGCTGCTGGAATTGCTGAGTAGCAAGAGGTTCATGGGGTGGGTTCCGTCAGGGGATGTTCGGGGGAGCGCCCGCGAAGGCGCGTCAAAAAGAGAAAGAGTTCAGGCCAGGAGGATTTGGGCCAAAGAGTTCGGGCCAAAAGATTCAGGCCAAAAGATTCAAGCCAACCGATTCAAGCCAACCAATAAGGGTCGTGCAGTTCGCGGCCCAACGCCGCCACCTGTTGCAGCACCGATTCGCGCAAGCGCGTCACGCGCGCCGCATCGGCCTGAAACGACACGAACGACAGGCACAGGCCGCGCAATTCGCCGGTGGCCGGGTCACGCACCGCGGCCGCCACCGCGCCGATGCCGGGCATGGCCTGGTCGATGGCCACGCCGCAATGGTCCGCGCGCGTCTGCTCGACCAGCCGGGCCAGATCGCCAACGGTAGCCGGACAATCACGGCCTTCCATCGGCAGGGGCTGGGCCGGGTCGGCGCCGTACAGCGCTTGGAATTCAGCATCGCTCAAGCGCGACAACAGCGCCCGGCCCATCGCTGTGCCAGACGCATTGCGGCGCGAGCCAGGGGGTGACAGCACCTGCACCGGATGCGAGCCATTCAGGCGTTGCAGCACCACGGTTTCACGTTGGTTCAAGGTGGACAAATACGCGGTCAAACCGCTGTCGTCGGACAGGCGGGTCAGCACCGCGCGGCAGGCTTCGTCCAGCGGCGTTGCGGCCATGCCGGCGCGCACGGCCTGCGCCAACAAGGCCCCGGCGCGGTAGCGGCGCGTTGAGGCGTCCTGGTCGAGCATCCCGTAATGCTGCATCTGGTTCAGCAGCCGCGAGGCCGTGCTCTTGGGCATGGCCAGCCGCGCGGCGACGTCGGTAAAGCTCAGCTCCGTCGCGCCTTCCGCATACAGCGACAGTACGCGTTGAACACCATCTAGAATGCTCATGCTTGTTCCATAAAACGGAACTTAAGTTCCTTAATAGAGAACAAGAATAAAACATGCCGCAGGAACTGGTCAATATCAGGATTGTTGGGACATGGACATGGATGGGTGCCCAAGGGTCTGCCTCGATTTCAAAAATCTTATTTATTCCACAATTAATTCATTTGATTGATTCATTCATATGAATGATTTATAGTCGCCGCTCGCTAACACCGCCTACGGAGCAACTCACCCATGTCCCCCGCCCCCCTTTCCCTGACCGAGCGCGACAGGCGCTGGCAACTGGCCCGCGACCTGATGGCGGCCGAACACCTGGACGCCCTGATCGTGTACGGCGATCGCGAAGCCGCCGCACCAGCAGGTTTTGCCCATGACTGTTACTTCACCAACGACCGCCCGGGATCGATCGTGGTGTTCATCGGCGATGAGGCGCCGCGTGTCTATACCTTTGCCTCGCTGATGGTGGCCGACCACCTGCAAGCCGCGCTGCGCGGAGACCTGCAATGGATCACTCCGGAACAGTTGTTTGTCGGCAAGACAGGCCGCGACGTCGGCGCCTGGCTGGCCAGCCGGCAATTGAACGGCGCCCGCATCGGCGTGATCGGCTTGGAACCCTACCCCCCCTTCTATTTCGACGGCGCCATGCCAGCGCGCACGCTGCAAGGGCTGGAAGCTGCGTTGCCCGACGCGTTATTCGTACCCGTGTTCCGCCCCTTCTTTCAGCGCGCAGCGGTAAAGAGCCAAGAAGAACAGGCCTTGATCCGGCACGCCGCCCGTATTGGCGAAGCCATGAGCGAAACCCTGCGCGCTACGGCCAAGCCGGGAGCATCCGAGGCAGACCTGGTCGCGGCGGTCACTGCCACGTGCTTTTCCATGGGCGGCTATACCGCCGAAATCCTGCTGGGTTCTGGCCCGGAATACGTGGGATGGGGGCCCGCCGCCTGGCAGTACCGTGCGCAAGCGCCCCGGATCTTGCAACAGGGAGACGTGGTGCTGTCAGAGATCTTTGCGCTGTACGGCATGATGGAAACCCAGCACCAGGCGGCGGTGGCCATCGGCACGGTGCACCCGGACATCCTGCGCGCGGCCGTGGTTGCCCGCGCCAGCTACGAGGCCGGGGTCACGGCGTTAAAGGTGGGCAATACGTTCGGCGATGTGGTCGACGCCATGGAAGCGCCGCTGCTCGAGGCCGGCGGCTGGCATGTGCATCCCTTGATTCACAGCATCAATCCCTATGGTCCGGTAGGCTTTGGCACTGCCCCTGGCATAGAATCCCTGCCCGAAGCCGCGCGCTATGCAGACCTGCGGCGCCTGCCCACCGTGGGGCGCGACGTGCCGCTGCAAGAAGGCATGTGTTTTGCCTTCGAACCGAATTGCGCCTTTGATCGCCACCTGGCTAATATCGGCGGCACCGTTCTCGTCGGCCGCACGGCCGGGGTGGAACTGAACCAGAACTCAACGTGGCTGATGCACGCAGACGACTAGTCACTCGCGGGCAGCCAAATCCAAGATATCGATGCACGATCAAGACACTCTCAACGCACGCTCCCGCGAAACGCGCGACCGGCTGATCCGGGCTGGCCTGGCGCTCTTCAGCCGCTATGGGCTGGACGGCGTGCGGACCCGGCAACTGGTCGACGCGGCAGGCGTGAACCAGTCGGCCATTCCCTATCATTTCGGGGGTAAGGACGGGGTGTATGCAGCGGTGCTTGAGCAGGTGGCCGCCCACATCGCCGGGCGTTTGGGCCTGCCGCGCCCGGCGGCGACGTCGCCCGATTCCGCCCGTGCGCTGCTTCAGTCGCTGATGCAGGATTTTGTATCAGCTCTGTTGGATTCAGAAGCGTCGGCCGCCAGCAGCCTGCTGCTGGCGCGCGAACAGCTACAGCCCACCGAGCAATTCGACGCGTTGTATGAGCAGCTGTTCCAGCCCCTGCACGAGAGCATTGCAAACCTAGTGGCGGACATCCGCGGGCAAACGCATGGGGATCGCGACGCCATTCTGCGCGCCCACGCCATCCTGGGCCAGGCGCTTGCCTTCGCGGTAGCGCGCGAGGCCCTGCTGCGTCGGCTGGGTGTCCAGGCCTTGTCGCCCAAGGACATCCAGGACATCGTGCAACGCGTCGGGAACATGGCGATTAGCGCCTGTTCCTGACTGCGCACACGCCCTACTTCGCCGACAATTCCGCCCACTCCGCCAACGGCAGCGGCGGCTCTGCGTGCAGAATGCGCGCCAGCACCAACTTCAGTTCGTCCCAGCCGCCACGTTCGCTGGGCCAGCTCGACGGCGTAACGGGAGTCCAGCCGCCATCCGGCGCGCGTTCGGCCATCTTGAAGCGGAACGTGTAATGCCCCGCCATGCCCATGCGCAGATCTGTCACGACGAGCGCATCGCCAATGGCGTCATACCGCAGCCAGTTGTCGGTAAACCAGCGCAGGCGCGCGTGCAGCGGCACGTTCTCCAATGCCTGGCCCAGATCCAGATTCAGCGGCTGGCGCAGCCATTCCGGCTGCCCGCGGTCGAACAGGCTGCTGACGGATTCGTAGTAATGGCCATCCGCGGTCTTGGCGATGACGCGCCACACCAGCGTGTTGAACGGCATGGACACCGCGCGCAGCTCGGTCACGGCGATGCCCTGCTGCTGCATGGCGTCGCGCACGCGGTCTTCGGTGACGATACGGCTGGCCAGCCCGAAGCCCAGATAAGCCGTGCTGAAGATCAACGCCCCCGCCAGGAACCGGCGCGCGCGGCCCGTCATGCCCACGGCAATCGCATACACCACGCCCAGCAATAAGGGCACCGTATAGATCGGATCGATGATGAAAATGGCCGACCAGCTTTCGGGAATGGCGGCCAGCGGCCAGAACAGTTGCGTGCCGTAGACGGTGAACGCGTCCAGCACCGGGTGGGTCACCAGCACCAGCCACAAGGTCAAAAACAACCTTCGCCCGCCATACTGCGCTTGCGGCCAATATTTGCGTATCAGCCAGGTCAGCAGCAAGGCCAGCCCGGTCAGCACGAAGATGGAATGCGAAAAGCCCCGGTGGTAGGTCATCAGCGAAACAGGGTCGGGGTAGCGCATCAGCACGTCCAGGTCAGGCACCGTGGCCAGGGCCGCCCCGTAGATCAGCGCCCGGCGCCCCTGAAAGCGCCCCAGCAACGCCCCTTGTATCCCCGCACCCAGCACCGCTTGTGTTACCGAATCCATAGTTCCCCAGTCGTACGCATCAATCAGAAAGCCTAGATAACACTTGGCCATTAAAGCAGGCGTTAAGATACCCGATTGCATTCAGCTAATTTTCAGACTCCGCCTTCATGGACCAATATATCGACAAGATCGGCCTCTTCATCGAGGCCAACCAGATCTGGGCCGGCCCGATCACGTTCCTGCTGACCCTGGGCGAATCCATGGTGCTGTTGGGCCTGTTCATTCCTGCCACCGCCCTGATGTTGCTGACAGGCGGCCTGATTGGCGCGGGCACGCTCGACCCCTGGGGCGTCATTATCTGGGGCATTGCCGGCGCCATCGTGGGTGACGCGCTGTCTTACTGGCTGGGCCGATGGGCCGGCCCCGGCGTCTTGCGCCGCTGGCCGCTCAAGCAACAGCGCACGGGCGTGGCGCGCGCGCGGCTGTTCTTCTACCGTTACGGGTTCGCCTCGGTGCTGATCGGCCGCTTTCTGGGGCCGATCCGCTCCACCATTCCCACGGTTGCGGGGGTCATGGGCATGGCGCAAAGCCGCTTCCAGCTGGCCAATGTGCTGTCCGCCTTGCTGTGGATGCCGCTGATGCTGGCCCCGGGCTATATCACCGCGCGCAGTCTCGGCACCGCCGAAAACGCGCAACAGATCGCCATGATGATCGGCGCAGGCCTCTCAGTGCTGCTAGGATGCGGACTTCTGCTCGCCATGATGCGCAAGCGCCGTCAGCCGGCGCGCGTGCGGCGCGGCAATTGAACCCGAGAGAGAGTCATGGCGATTGATCTGGAGCCGAAGAACGGCGATTTCGCACGCTACATCGAGAACCTGACGCGCGCGGGCGGCGTCACGCCCGGCCGGGTTCCCGACAAGCGCGAGGCGTCGCGGCAGGCTTCGTCCAAGGTGGCGGCCCCCGTCCCGCCCCCCGTCACGTCTGATTCCCTGTCCACCGCGCCCTGGGGCAATACGGCGTCGCGCATGCCGTCCGTGCCGTCCAATGCGAAGGCGCCGGGGTCTACCACCCCGTCCGACACCGGCGAGGCGTCGATGGCGCAGCGCGCGCGCCAACGCAAAATTGGCATCGTGCTGACGGTGGGCGGCATTCTGGCCGGCTGGTCAGCGGTGAACATCGCCTTTCGCGCATTGCGCAGCCCCCAGTTTGAGCTCGACGCCTTCATGCCCGCCGTGTTCCTGGGCTTCTTCGCATTCATGCTGCTCAAGGCGGCGGGCAATGCGCGCAAACCGCGCAACGGGCTGGGCAAGCTGCCGCCGTTGAAGACGTCGTCCTACCGCAAAGACGGCAAGTAAGCGGGCAAGGCTGGCGGACATGCATGATTACGCAGGGTGGGCGACCCAATGATGCCCATCATGGGCGCCAATCATTGGTGCTAACATTTCCGCCGCAATTGAGCAGACCCCCTAAAGACCCCCGGAGTGAAAGTGAATAACGTTGTCGGATTGAACCAGGCCCAGGCGGCCACGATGCTGAAGTTGCAGGACCACTTGAACAGCATGATCAATCCTGACTGGGTCAATGGCGGTTCCCGTTTCCTGCGCGCCGCCTTCGTCGAATCCGCCGAAGCGCTTGAGCACTATGGCTGGAAGTGGTGGAAGAAGCAGACCATAGACCTGCCCCAAGTGCAGATGGAATTGGTCGACATCCTGCACTTCTACCTGTCGCACACCATCGTTCAAGCCCAAGGCCAGCAGGACGGCGCGGCGAACACGCTGATGGCCGATCTGGCCACGGACGCCTCGGTCACGCTGGACGGCAAGGCCTATGCGCTTGACGCCCTGACCGTGCCTGAACTGCTGGAGCTGATCGGCGGCCTGGCCGTTTGCGGCCGCGCCAGCTACAAGCTGCTGGAGCAGACCATGATGGCCTGCCAGATGACGTGGAACGACGCCTACACGCAGTACGTGTCGAAAAACGTGCTGAACATCTTCCGCCAGCAGCATGGCTACAAGGAAGGCACGTACATCAAGATCTGGAACGGCGAAGAAGACAACGTGGTGCTGGCCCGCCTGCTGACGCAGTTGGACCCCGCCAGCGCCGACTTCGCCGACGCGATGCAACGCGAGCTGGAACTGGCCTATTCGCGCCTGTAAATCCGCGGCTGTCCCGCACAAAAAAACGCCACTTTTCGAAGTGGCGTTTTTGTTTGTCTGGCGAGTCTGCGATCAGCGCTGCCCGAAGCGCGTTTCGCCAAACAGGTCTTTTTGATCACGCGGTTGCGAACGCCAGTACTGATGGGGCGCAGTGACCTGGCCGCCCAACTGCGCCGCGGCATGCCACGGCCAGCGCGGGTCATACAACATGCCGCGCGCCAGCGCGACCATGTCGGCTTTTCCTTGCGCCACGATGTCTTCGGCCTGCTGCGCCTCGGTGATCAAGCCCACAGTGATGGTGGGCATGCCGACTTGGCGCTTGATCTCGTCGGCGAACGGCACCTGGTAGTTCGGCCCCACGGGAATCTTCTGCTGCGAAGACACGCCACCGCTGGATACGTCGATGAACTCACAGCCGCGCGCTTTCAGTTCCTGCGCAAACGCGATGGTCTGCTCAAGGTCCCAGCCGCCATCGACCCAATCCGAGGCGGACACGCGCACGCCCAGCGCCACGTGGTCCGGCGTAATTTCGCGCACGGCCTGAAACACTTCCAGCGGAAAGCGCATGCGGTTTTCAAGCGAGCCGCCATAGGCGTCTTCACGCTGGTTCGACAAGGGCGACAGGAATTGATGCAGCAGATAGCCGTGCGCCGCATGCAGTTCAATCGCGTCAAAACCCAAACGAATCGCACGCCGGGCGCTATCGACAAAGGCGTCGCGCACGCGCGCCAGGCCGGCGTCGTCCAGCGCATGGGGCGGCGGTTCCGAAGCATTGTGGGCAATGGCCGAGGGCGCCCAGCCTTGCCAGCCGCCCGCGCTGGGCGGCACCAGCTGGCCGCCATTCCACGGCGCATCGCTTGAAGCCTTGCGGCCGGCGTGGCCCAGCTGGATGCCAAGCTTGATCGGGGAGTAGCGGCGAATGGCTGCCACCACGCGGCCCAGCGCCGCCTCGGTCTCGTCCGACCACAGGCCCAAGTCCCCCGGCGAAATACGGCCATCGGCTTCCACCGCCGTCGCTTCCGTGAACAACAGCGCGGCGCCCGACAAGGCCAGATGGCCCAGGTGGATCATGTGCCAATCGGTCGCGCGGCCGTCTTCGGCCGAGTATTCGCACATGGGCGCGATGACGATGCGGTTGGCCAGTTGGACGTTACCGACTGACGTGGGACTGAACAGGTGACTCATGGGCGGCTCCGGCAGATTGAACGCGACAGCATAGCAACCGCCCATGCCCGCAACGCCAATCCCAACGCCCCCGGCAGGGTTAAACGGCAGCCGTGGACTCGGGGCTCGCGACCCTTCATCGCCACCCCCAACGCCACCCCCATCGCCTCCCGTCCCCGCTCATCGCCCGCCTACTGCCCTTCGATCACCGAATCCAGGAACTGGCGCGTGCGCGCCTCCTTGGGCTGGCTGAACAGCACGGACGATTCCGCGTCTTCAACGATATTGCCCTGATCAAAGAACAGCGTGCGGTCCGAGCTGCGTTCGGCGAACTTCATCTGGTGCGTCACGATGATCATCGTCATGCTGCGCCGGGCCGACAGGTCGCGCAGAATTTGCAGAATGCCGCCGACCAGCTCCGGGTCCAGCGCCGACGTGACTTCATCGAACAGCATGATCTCCGGGCACATCGCCAGCGCGCGCGCAATACCCACGCGCTGCTTCTGCCCGCCCGACAGCTGCGCCGGATAGACGTCCAGCTTGTCGCCCAGCCCCACCATGTCCAGATACTCCACGGCGCGCTCGCGCGCCTGGTCTTTGGTCATGCCCAGCACGTGCACCGGCGCTTCCATGGTGTTGCCCAGCGCCGTCATGTGCGGGAACAGATTGAAGTGCTGAAACACCATGCCGATCTTGCCGCGCACGCGGCGCAGATGTTCGGAATTGACGCCAACCGGCCGGCCCTGCTCGTCCGTCCACATCGGCTGCCCATCAATTTCAATGTCCCCGCTGGTGGGCTGATCCAGCGTCATCAGCACGCGCAGCAAGGTGGATTTTCCGGAGCCCGACGGCCCGATCACGGCCACCGTCTGGCCCGCCGGAATCTCCAGATTGATGCCGCGCAGCACCTCCAGCTCTCCGTAACGCTTGTGCAGATTCTTGATGTTCAAGCTGGCGCTCATCGCTTTCCTCCGTATCGTTGCAGTCGGGCCTCCAGGCCGCGCACACCCCATGCCGCCACCAGGCTCAGCGCCAGGAACAGCACGCCCACGAGCGTCAGGGGTTCGGTGTACCGGAACGTTGCCGACCCGATCATCTTGCTTTGCTGCAGCAGTTCAACCACGGTGATGGCCGACAGCAGCGGCGTGTCCTTGAACATGGCGACCAGGTAATTGCCCAGCGCCGGCACCACCGGCGGAATGGCCTGCGGCAGCACCACGCCGACGGCAGTGCGCCAGCGCGACATGTTCAATGCGGTGGCCGCCTCCCACTGCCCGCGCGGCACCGCTTCAATGCCGGCGCGATAGACCTCGGCGCAATACGTGGCGTAGTGCAGGCCCAGCGCGATGATCCCGGTCACCAGCGGCGACATCTGCGCGCCCGTCAGCGGCAGCACATAGAACAGGAAGTACATCTGCACCAGCAGCGGCGTGCTGCGGATGAACTCGATCACGAACGCCGTGGGCAACGACACAATGCGCAACCGCGACCGCCGCAGCATCGCCAGCACCAAGCCCAAAGTCACCGCGACCAGCATGCCCAGCACGGTCGCTTCAATGGTGATGACCAGCGCAGCGCCCAGCGTGGGCAGAATTTCCAGTGCGAAAGACCAATCGAATATCGGTGTCATCGGACGCGAACCCTCCGCTCAAGCATGCGCACGCCCGCCGTGATCAGCAGCGCCACCGCGAAGTACAGCAGCAGCATCAGCGTAAAGATCTCGGTGGTACGCAGGGTTTCGCTGCGCAGCAGCTGGCCGCGGAACGTCAGGTCGGTGATGGTGATCAGCGACACCAGCGCGGTGTTCTTCATCAGTTCAATCAGCAGGTTGCCGGCAGGCGGCAGCATGGCGGGTATGGCCTGCGGCACCACGATGCGGCGCATGATTTGCGCGCGGGTCAGGTTCAATGCCACGCCCGCTTCGCGCTGGCCCGGCGGCACGGCGCGAATGGCGCCGCGCACCACCTCTGCACCGTAAGCGCCCGCGTTCAGCGCCAGCACCACAATGCCCACCAGCATCGCAGGCAGTTGCACGCCAAACAGCGGCAGCACGAAATAGAACCAGAACAGCTGCACCAGCGCTGACGTGCCGCGAAAGATCTCGACGTAAATCGACGCCAGCCAGCGCACCGGCCGCAACGGCGACAGCCGCCCGATGCCCGAGAGCAGCGCCAGCGGCACCGCCAGCACAACGGCCCCCGCCATGATTTCAAGCGTGACGACCAGCCCCTCAAGCAGGGGCGGCACCAGCTCCGCGATATGTTCGGATACGAGCTGCATCGGCTCCCCCTTACTGTCCGGCGCAGAGCTTGGCGGCGGTTACCCCGTTAGGCAGCTCCTGATCGGTGAAGCCAAACGGCGCCACCAGCTTCTTGTGTTCGTCGGTGCCGATGAACTTGGCCAGCTCCGCATTAAACGCGTCGGCAAACGCCTTGTCGTCGGTGCGGAACGCATAGGCGCCATAGCCGCGCACGCCCTTGCCATCGATCACCGGGTCGGTGAAGGGGTCGGCTTTCTCCAAGCCGCTGCCCTCTTGCGTCTTGCCCATCAGGTCATTGATGGTGAGCGCGGTGGCCGCATAGGCGTCGGCCCGGCCCGCTTGCACGCCGGACAAGGCGCTGACCGCATCGGGAAACACCACCACCTGGCCTGACGGAATATTCACTTTCTGGGCGTAATCGCCTTCGATGGCGCCCACCACCACGCCCAGTTTGGCGTCGGGATTCTTCACCACGTCTTCATAGCTGTGCAGGTTTTTCGGGTTGCCCTGCTTCACCAGGAAGGCTTCGCCCACGCCGTAGGTCGGGTCCGAGAACGCCACCTGCTGGCAGCGTTCGGGCGTGACGTACATGCCGGCCGCGATGATGTCGAAGCGCTTGGCGGCCAAGCCCGGAATCAGCGAGCCGAACTCCGTCAGCACGCCTTCCACTTCATTGATGCCCATGCGCTTGAGCACGACGCGGGCGATCTCGACGGATTCACCCGTGACCTTGGCTTCCTTGCTGTCCATGTAGGCAAACGGCGCCTCGTTGGCGTAGCCGATGCGGATCTTGCCGGTTGCCTTGGCGGCTTCCAGGGTATTGGCGGCGCCGGCCGCTGCACCGCCTGCCGCGGGCGCGCCCTTGTCGCCGCCCGAGTCGGAACATGCGGCCAATACGCCCAGGCTCAGGGCCAACAGCAAGCGTCTGGATCGTAGCAAGGTCATGAATCATTTCTCCCGTATTTATTTCTAGGTACATGGCTTCGCTAAAAATAATACGCTAAGAAATGATTTCTATACGAATCATTAAGGCGTAAAAAAGCAGGCCTAAGCCTGCTTTTAGGGACTGATCCCCTATGGAGCGTCAGCAAATGTTACGAACCGTAGAAATCCATGCATCGGCCCTATTGCGCGTACGAGAACCGGCCATTCTTGACGATGCCCATCACGCGGGCGCGCTCGTCGAAGCCCTGATGATTGTCCTTCGAAATATTCAGCACGCCGTTGGGCACGACCAAGTCGCGGGTGTTTTCCAGGGCGTCGCGCAGGGCGCTGCGAAACGCCGGCGTGCCAGGCTTGGCGCCCGTTTTCAGCGCGCGCGCCACGGCGGAATCCAGCAGCATCCAGGCGCCGTAAGCGTCGCCCGCAAACTGCGTCAGCGTGTTCGCGCCGTACTGGCCTTCGTACTTGTCGGCAAACGCCACGGCCACCTTCTTGACCGGGTTGCTGTCGGGCAGCTCGCGCGCCACCACGCCCGGGCCGGTCGGGAACAAGGTGCCTTCCACGTCCTTGCCGCCCACTTGCAGGAATTCCAGCGTGCCGATGCCATGCGTCTGATAGATGGCGCCGGTGTAGCCGCGTTCCAGCAGCGTCTTCTGCGGCAAGGCGGACGGCGTGCCCGCCCCCGCAATCAGCACGGCGTCCGGCTTGGCGGCGATGACTTTCAGCGCCTGCCCCACCACCGATGCGTCGGTGCGCTGGAAGCGCTCCTGCGCCACGATCTTCAAATCATTGCCCGCGGCGGCGGTGAATTCCTTCCACCAGCTGTCGCCGTAGGAATCCGCGAATCCGATGAAGGCCACGTTCTTCAGGCCCTTCTTCTTCATGTCCTCGACCAGCACCGTCGCCATCAGCGAATCGTTCTGCGGCATTTTGAAGGCCCATGCGCGCTTGGGGTCGGACAAGGGCTCAACGATGACGCTGGAGGCGGCCAGCGCAATCATCGGCGTCTGGGTCTCGGCCAGCACGTCCAGCGCGGCCAGGGCGGCCGCCGTGGTGTTGGGGCCGACGATGGCGTCAACCTTGTCTTCGGACGTGAGCTTGCGCATGTTCTTCACCGCGCGGCTCACGTCGGTGCCGTCGTCCAGCACCACGTAGCGCGCCGGTTCACCGCCCAGCGTGTTGGGCCACAGGCGGATCGCGTTATTGGTCTGGATGCCGATGGCGGCGGCGGGACCCGTCGTCGACACATCCACGCCAATCACGATTTCGGCATGGACGGACAAAGCGGGAATGACCAGCGCGGCGGCGCAGGCGAGGCGAAGAAAATTGCGAGACATGACAGCAGCTCTTGGGATGAGGGTGTGTGGATGCCGGTATTTTGCCTGATGCGGATGCGGGCCAGGCCGGCATGCCCGGGTTTGTGGCTGCGCGCGCCGGCAATGGGCTTGTCCGCGTCGTCTTTGCACCTGCCCACGTTGCATCGGCCCGCTTCCTGCGCGGCCCGCCGTTACATCGGCTTGCCGTTGCGCACCGGTGGATGCTGCGCCCACCCCCCGGCCTCGCCGTATCATCGACGATGCCGCTCAGGCAACGCGCACCACCCTTCGCGGGGGTGCGCATTCCTGCACCGGACGCGCCCGCCATGGGCCGCGTCCCCTCTCACAAGGAGTCACTATGAAGAAAACCGCATCCGCCGCCTGGTCGGGCGATCTGAAGACTGGCAAAGGCACGATCTCTACGCAAAGCGGCGCACTGAAGGCTCAGCCCTACGGGTTCAATACCCGCTTTGGCGACACGCCCGGCACCAATCCTGAAGAACTGCTGGGCGCGGCCCACGCAGGCTGCTTCACCATGGCGCTGTCCAATATCCTGTCCGAAGCCGGTATGGTTGCGACGAGCCTGGACACCAAAGCCGAAGTCACGCTGGACAAGGTGGACGATGGCTTTTCCATCACCGCCGTCCACCTGACCGTCGAAGCCGTCATTCCCGGCGCCACCGCCCAAGCCTTCGAGGAAGCCGCGCGCAAGGCGGAAACCGGTTGCCCGGTATCCAAGGTGCTGAAGGCCAAAATCACCATGGACGCCAAGCTCAAGTCTTGATCCCGAACGCTTGATGTTGGGTGCGTCCGCCGCGGGCGCGCCAGCAGCCGGGGCGGGTTCCCATTGGGCGGACCTATCCCCGGCTTGCTGAAAATCAATTTGACGGTCGGCGATCACTTCTAGAAAATGAGAACCATTCTCAGGAGTGTCGTATGACCGGTTTCATCTACGCGATATCAGGCGGCAAAGCCGCCTTGGCGCAAGACGCCCAAGTGTCGGCGAACCTGCGCCGCATGGTCGGTTCCGGCATTCTGGTGGCCGTGGGCTATATCGATCCGGGTAACTGGGCCACCGACATCGCCGGCGGCAGCGGCTTCGGTTATGGGCTGCTGATGGTGGTGATCACGTCCGCCTTTCTGGCGCTGGGCTTTCAAATTTTGGTGTCGCGCCTGGCGCTGGCCACGGGCCAGGACCTGGCATCGCTGACCGCGCAGCATTTGTCTCCTGGCTGGTCGAAGGCCGCATGGCTCGCGGGTGAAGCCGCCATTCTGGCGACCGCCTTAGCCGAACTGATCGGCGGCGCCATTGCGTTGCGCTTGCTATTCGATCTGCCGCTGATTGCCGGCGTGGCCGTCACCGGCGTCGGCACATTCGCCGTGCTGGCGCTCACCCGCGGCAACGCCGACCGGCACGAACGCGTGATCGCCCTGCTGCTGGCGGTGGTGGCTGCGTCGTTCGTGTTCCTGCTGTTCAAGGCGAATCCTGCCTGGACGGCCGTGGCGCATGGCGTCACGGAAACGGGCCGTGCGCTGCGCGACCCGCAGGGCTTCCTGATCGCGCTGGGCATCCTGGGCGCCACGCTGATGCCGCACAACCTGTACCTGCATTCCGGCTCGCTGGCTGAGCGCGCGAAAGCGCTGCCCGTTTCTGCCCGCGACATGGCCATGCGCGTTGCCCGCAACGACACCATCGTGTCGCTGGGCATCGCCATGCTGATCAACTCAGCCATCATGATCGTGGCGGCGGCGTCGCTATCGGGTTCGGGTTTGATCGTGTCCAGCCTGGACGATGCCCACGCCGTCATTGGGCAGACGCTGGGCGTGGGCGCCGCCATCGTGTTCGCCGTGGCGCTCTACGCCGCAGGCCAAAGCTCCACGATTACCGGCGTGTTGGCCGGCCGCATCCTATCCAAAGGGTTTCAGATCCGCAGCAACTGGTCAGACCGCCGCCGCGCCCTGATGACGCGCTTGATTGCGGGCGCCGCCGCCGTGGGCCTGCTGATCTTCACGGGCGGCAAAGACCCGGACGAACTGCTGGTGCTGAGCCAGGTCATCCTGAGCCTGGCCCTGCCCTTTGCGCTGGGTCCGCTGGTGCTGCTGGCCTGCCGCAAAAAGCTGATGGGCCAGTACGCGCTGCGTGGCGCCTGGGCATTGGCCGCCATCAGCGCCACCGTGGGCATCGTGATTCTGGACGGCTACTTGCTGGTGGACATGGTGGTCTAAGCGCCATGAAAAACGCAAAAAAAGACGCAAAAAAAACGCCAGCAATATCGCTGGCGTTTTTTCTGGCTGACCGCTTGTGCTCAGTGGCGGGCGGAGACAACGGGGTGTTGCTGTCGGCCGGCATCCATGTCGTGCAGGACTTCGCCAACGGCGCCGCCCAAGGCGGCCAGACGCACTTTCAAACGCAGCCACATGCCACGGTTGAATGGGCCGGACAAGGTTTCCGCTTTGACGGCCTCGCGGATCAAGGACCGCTCCAGCGCATCCGACATACGGGCATTTTTCAACGCGGTATCGCTCATGATTCTCTCCTTGAGAAAGGCGATGTGGGACAACACGAATTCATGTTAGATCCGCGTTTGTTGCGTTGCAATAAAAACTTCAACCATTTTTTTGTTCGTTGCGCAATGGGTACAAACACCACCATTACGGTGCATACGGCACCACATTAAGCACTAGTCTTGTGCAGCGCCATACGGCTTTCAGCGGGGCAGATGCGTCTGGATCAGCTTATCGGCCATCTCTGCCACCCGCCCGGCCGGGCCGCCCTCCCCGAACAACTGGCTCGACACGAAAGCCCCTTCGATCAGCAGCAGCAGGCCATCGGCCAGCGCCTGAGGCTCAGCCGCCCCCATGCCCGCCGCCATGTCATTCAGGCGGCGGCGCAACTCCAGCTTGTGTTCCACCGCCACGGCGCGCGCCGGATGGCCTGCTTCCGGGTACTCGACGGCCGCATTCGTCAGGCCGCAGCCGCGGTAACCGTTCTGCACGGCGCGCTGGCTCAAGCCCGACAGGTACTCCAGCAGTTGTGCGCGCGGATCGCCGGGGTGGGCCGCGCAAGCGCCGTCAAAGCGCGCCCAGAATTCGGCGTCGTAATCGCGCAAATAGGCGGCCGCCAGCTCGTCCTTGGACGAAAAGCTGCGGTACAGACTGGGCTTGGTCACGCCGGCCTGGTTGACGATGGCGTCGACGCCGACGGCGCGGATGCCATCGCGGTAGAACATTTCACGCGCGGTCTTGCGGATGCGGTCGGCGGCCAGCAGCGGTTTGGCTGCGGACTGCGGCGCGGCGCCGGACGAGGTGGAAGGTTTACTGGCCATGGACGGTTCCTTCAAAGGTGCTGCATCAAACGGACAACATCAATCAGAGCGGAATCAAATACCGCTTGACGATGTTACTGACCGGTACGTACTATTCGCGAATCCCGCAAATCTCGATACGTACCGGTCAGTAACATGAGTATATCCCACCTCCCCATCCCGTTTCGGCGTGCCGGCCAAAAGTACGCGTTTGTCGTCGTCGCGGTGATCTTCCTGGCGCTGCTGGTCTCGGCGGGGCTGCGCTCCACGCCCAGCGTACTGCTGGTGCCGCTAGAAGAAAGCTTCGGCTGGAGCCGCAGCTCGATCTCGTTTGCCGCCGCCGCCGGCATCTTTCTGTATGGCCTGGTCGGCCCCTTCGCCGCCGCGGCGATGGAACGCTTTGGCTTGCGCCGGGTGCTGATCAGCGCGCTGATCATGATGTCGGCATCCAGCGCCGTCAGCGCCTACATGACCGAACCCTGGCACCTGCTTATGAGCTGGGGCGTGTTTTCGGGCATCAGTTCGGGCGCCGTCGCCTCGGTGTTGGGCGCCACGATTGTGAACCGCTGGTTCACCAAGCATCGCGGCCTGGTCATGGGCCTGCTGACCGCCAGCACCGCCAGCGGCACGCTGGTGTTCCTGCCCATCCTGGCCACGCTGGCCTCATCGGGCGACTGGACGCGTGTCGTCTGGACGGTGGCGGCCGCTGCGGCCGCGCTGGTGCCGCTGGCCTGGTGGTTGGTGCCTGACCGCCCGTCCAGCGTCGGCCTGGTGCCTTACGGCAGTGACCCGCACGCCCCGCCCGCCCCCGCCGCGCCGCGCACCGGCATGGTGGCCGCCACGTTCGGCGCGCTGGCCCGGGCATCAAAGACAACCACATTCTGGTTCCTGTTCGCCACGTTTTTTATCTGCGGCTTCACCACCAACGGGCTGGTCGGCACGCACCTGATCGCGCTGTGCGGCGACCACGGCATGCTGGAAGTGCAAGCCGCCGGATTGCTCGCGCTGATGGGCGTGTTCGACCTGGTCGGCACCACGGCATCGGGCTGGCTGACTGACCGCTACGACCCGCGCAAGCTGCTCTTTGTCTATTACGCGCTGCGCGGCCTGTCGCTGATCTACCTGCCCTATTCCGACTTTTCGTTCTACAGCCTGTCGATCTTCGCCATCTTCTTCGGCCTGGACTGGATTGCCACCGTGCCGCCCACGCTGCGCCTGACGACCGAGGCTTTTGGCGAACGCGACGCCGGCATCGTGTTCGGCTGGATCGTCGCGGGCCACCAGTTGGGCGCGGCCAGCGCTGCGTGGATGGCGGGCGCCATTCGCGAAGCGCAAGGCAGCTACCTGATGGCGTTTGTGATCTCGGGCGCCACAGGCCTGATCGCCGCCGTGATCGCGCTACGGATCGGCAAGAAGCAAGCCGCGCCGCAACCCGCCTGAACCCGGCCCGCTGATTGCAAGCCGCTGCGGCGACGAGCCGCTGCGGCGATAGCGCGGCCCCACAACGAAAAAAGCCCGGCATCCAAAAATGCCGGGCTTTTTATTGCGGACGAACCGCGATGCCAAGGCTATGCCGACGCTTCCTCGACTTCGCCCAGATACGCGGCGCGCACCTTCGGGTCATGCAGCATGTCGCGCGCCGGACCCGACAGAATGATCTCGCCCGATTCCATCACATAGCCGCGATGGCTGTTTTCCAGCGCCAGGCGCGCATTCTGTTCGATCAGCAAGATCGTGACGCCTTCACTGGCGATGGTGCGCACCACCTCGAAGACCTTCTCCACCATCAGCGGCGCCAGGCCCATGGACGGTTCGTCCAGCAACAGCAGCTTGGGGCGCGCAATCATCGCGCGGCCCATCGCCACCATCTGCTGTTCGCCGCCCGACAAGGTGCCTGCCGCCTGCTTGCGGCGTTCGGCCAAGCGGGGGAACAACGTGAACACGCGGTCCGTGTCCTGGCGCACTTGCGCGGCATCGCGGCGGATGTACGCGCCCATCGCCAGGTTTTCTTCAATGGTCAGCTGGCCGAAAATGCCCCGGCCTTCCGGCACCATGACCAGCCCGCGGCGCACGAGTTCGTGCGACTTCTGGCCGCCGATCGACTGGCCGGCGTAGACCACTTCACCGCCCGCCATCGGGACCAGCCCGCAAATGGCGCGCAACGTCGTGCTCTTGCCCGCGCCATTGGCGCCGATCAGGCAAACGAGTTCGCCTTCGTCCACACGCAGATCAATGCCGCGCACGGCGCGGATACCGCCATACGCCACTTGCAGACCGCGCAATTCCAACAGGGGTGTGGATGCCGTCATGATGCGGGGCTCTCCTTGTGAATCAGCGGGTCTTGGGCCGCGCCCGCGCCCAGATACGCTTCAATGACCTTGGGGTCGCGCTGCACTTGCGCGGGCTTCCCCATGGCCAGCACCTTGCCGTATTCCAGCACCAGCACGCGGTCGCACAAGCCCATCACCAGCTTCATGTCGTGTTCGATCAGCAGCACGGTGACGCCGTCATCGCGAATTTTTTCGACGAGCTTGCGCAGCACCACCGTTTCCGATGCGTTCATGCCGGCAGCCGGTTCGTCCAGCGCCAGCAGCTTCGGGTCGGTGGCCAAGGCGCGCGCAATCTCCAGGCGGCGCTGATCGCCATACGGCAGCGACCGCGCCACATCATTGGCGCGATGGCCGATGCCGACGTAGTCCAGCAGCTCTTGCGCCCGCGCTTCGATGGCCGCCTCTTCCGCCCGCGTGCCGCGTGTGCGCAGCACGGCGCCGAACACCCCCGCCTTCGTGCGCATGTGGCGGCCGATCATCACGTTTTCAATCGCCGACAAATTGGCGAACAGACGGATGTTCTGGAACGTGCGCGCCAGCCCTGCATAAGCGACTTCATGCGGCTTCTTGCCCGACATGGATTCGCCGTTGAACGTGCAGCTGCCGTCTTCCGGTATGTACAGCCCCGTCAGCACGTTGAACAGCGTCGTCTTGCCCGCGCCGTTGGGGCCGATCAAGCCATAGATCTCGCCCTGCTCGATATCGAAGCTGACGTCCGACAAGGCTTGCAGGCCGCCAAAGCGTTTGCCCAACCCTTGCGCTTGCAGCAGTTTGCTCATGCCGCACCTCCTTGGGTCTTGGTCGCCAGCTCGCGCTTGCGCACGGCCGATGGCCACAGGCCCGCCGGGCGGAACAACATCACGCACACCATCGCCAAACCGAACAACAGCATGCGGATGCCTTCAGGGTCCAGCACGACGGCGCCAAACAGCATGTGCTGAATGGGTTCCACCACCGCACGCAGAAACTCCGGCAAGGCGGCCAGAATCAACGCGCCCAAAATCACGCCAGGGATATGGCCCATGCCGCCCAGCACCACCATGCACAGAATCGAAATCGACTCCATCAACGAGAAGCTCTCGGGGCTGACAAAGCCTTGCATCGACGCAAACAATGCGCCCGCCACACCGCCGAACGACGCGCCCATCGCAAACGCCAGCAGCTTGATGTTGCGGGTGTTGATGCCCATCGCCTTGGCCGCGATCTCGTCTTCACGAATCGCTTCCCATGCGCGCCCGATGCGCGAATTCTGCAAGCGCACGCACACGACAATGATGATCAACGTCAGCGCCAGCAGCAGGTAGTAGTACTTCTCTGGCCCCGTGAACCGGATGCCCATCAAGGTTTCCGTTCGCCCGAAGGTGAACTCGCCCACCTTGAACGTGTCGATGCGGTTAATGCCCTGCGGGCCGTTGGTGATGTTGATGGGCGCATTCAGGTTGTTCAGGAAAATACGGATGATTTCCCCAAAGCCCAAGGTCACGATGGCCAGATAGTCGCCTCGCAACTTCAGCGTGGGCGCGCCCAGCAAGACGCCGAACAGGCACGCCACCGCCAGCGCAATCGGCAAAATCGCCCAGAACGGCAGATGCAGCCCGAAATGCGGCGACGCCAATAGCGCCCAGGTGTAGGCGCCCACCGCGTAGAACGCGATGTAGCCCAAGTCCAGCAGGCCGGCGAAACCCACCACGATGTTCAGGCCCAGCGACAGCATCACGTACAGCAGCGCAAAGTTCAGAATGCGCACCCAGCTTTGCCCGGCCATGCCGATCACAAACGGCAGCACCGCCAGCACGATGCCGATCAGCGCAATGCCAATCAGGTTGCGGGCCGACAGCCCGCTGTTTTTCATGGATGTGCTCATGCGCGGTCTCCCACGCGTTCGCCCAGCAGGCCGGACGGACGGAAGATCAGCACCAGCACCAGCACAAAGAACGCAAACACGTCCTGGTAATGACTGCCCAGGAAGCCGCCGGTGATGTCACCGATGTAGCCTGCGCCCAGCGATTCAATAATGCCCAGCAGCAAGCCGCCCGCCATTGCGCCCACCATGTTGCCGATGCCGCCCAGCACCGCGGCCGTGAAGGCCTTCAGGCCCAGCATGAAGCCCATGGTGTATTGCGACACGCCGTAGTAGGTGGCGACCATCATGCCCGCCACGGCGGCCAGCGCCGACCCGATCAGGAACGCGGCCGAGATCACGGTGTTGATGTTGACGCCCATCAGGCCCGCCACCTCGCGGTTCTGCGCGGTGGCGCGCATGGCCGTGCCAAGACGGGTCTTGTGCACGATGGCCAGCAAGCCGCCCATGATCAGCGATGCAATCACCACAATGGCGATCTGCAAGGTGCTCATGCGCGCGCCTGCGAACTCAAACACGCGCGGCGACAGCACCTGCGGAAAGTTCAAGTAGTTGCGGCCCCAGGCCATCATTGCCACGTTCTGCAAAATGATGGACACGCCAATCGCGGTGATCAGCGCAGCCAGGCGCGGGGCGCGGCGCAGTGGCCGGTACGCCACGCGTTCGGCCGTCCAGCCCACCGCCATGCACAGCGGCACGGACACCAGCAGGCCTACGCCCAGCACCACGAAGGCGGAGACGCCAGGGTCGCCGCCCACCAGCGAAATGGCGATCGTCGTAGCCGCCATTGCGCCAATCATGACGACGTCGCCATGCGCGAAGTTGATCAGCCCGATGATGCCGTACACCATGGTGTAGCCAAGGGCGACCAGGGCGTACACGCTGCCTAGCGTGACGCCGTTAATCAGTTGTTGAATGAAGATATCCATAGGGGCCGCGGAAATAAGCCTGGAAAAATCGCGCCGGACACGCGGCCCAAGCCATCACGGCCGGGTGCGGTGCGCGCGCCGCCACGCCGGGCGGCGTGTGCGGACGGAGCGGGCGGAGGCCGGCATGGCCGGGTCCGCCCTGCGTTCAACCGGCCTTAGTTGGCCTGGCTGACCATCGTTTCAACCATCTCCCACTTGCCGTTTTTGACTTCGTAGATGGTGACCGAGATTTCCTTCAGATCGCCCTTGGCGTCGTAGGAAATGTGCTCGCTGGTAGCGCCCTTGCGGTCAAGCTTGGCCAGCACGGGCAGGTACTTCTCGGGCTTGGCGGAACCGGCCTGTTCGATGGCCGTGATCATGTTCCATGCGCCGTCATAGGCGTACGGTGCGTAGACGCCGGGGGCCTTCTTGAAGCGCGCCTGATAGCGTTGTTCGAAGTCCTTGCCTGCGGTCATCTTGTCCAGCGGCACGCCGGCCAGCGAGGCGAAGGTGCCGTCGGCGGCGTCGCCCGCCAGCTTGATGAAGGTGTCGCTGCGGGTCATTTCACCCGAAACCAGCGGCGCCTTCAGGCCCAGCGTGGCCAACTGGCGCTTCATGGGGCCGGACTGCGCGTCCAGGCCGCCGTAGAAGATGGCGTCGGGCGCCGCGCCCTTGATGTTGGTCAGGATGGCGGTGAAGTCGTTGGCCTTGTCGGTGGTGTATTCGCGGCGGACCACTTCGCCACCGGCGGCCTTCACGGCCTTTTCGACTTCATCGGCCAGGCCTTGGCCGTAAGCGGTGCGGTCATCGATGATCGCAACCTTCTTGGCCTTCAGGTTCTGCACCATGAACTTGCCCACCGCGGCGCCCTGCTGGGTGTCGCTGGTCATCATGCGGAACGTGGTTTCGTAGCCTTGCTTGGTGTATTCGGGCGACGTGGCCATGGCGATCTGCGGCAGACCGGCTTCATGGTAAACACGCGATGCGGGGATGGTCGTGCCGGAATTGAAGTGGCCCAGAATGCCCACGACGTCCTGGTCAACCAGCTGCTGCGCCACCTGCACGCCAACGCGCGGGTCGGCTTGATCGTCACGCGAGACCAGCACGAACTTGGCGGGCTGGCCGTCAACCTTGATGCCCTTCTTATTGGCCTCTTCCAGCGCCAGATTCAGGCCGTTCTGCATGTCTTCGCCGTAGTGCGATTGCGGACCGGTCAGGGGCGCGGCGAAACCGAGTTTGATATCGGCAGCCTGCGCGGCGGCCGTCATGCCAACCGCAGCAACGCTGGCGGCGAGAAGCTTCAAAGTGGTGCGGAACTTCATGGGGAATCCTCCGGGATGTCGGACTACTGGCCGTGTACTTGTTTTAGTAACTAAGGCCTTGTTATACCTGAGCTTTTAGCCAGGCTTTTGGTTTTTTCCACTACCTCGGGCCCAGCGGTGGCCGGGTCCCGCGTATGCATTTTCTGCAAAGTCTGGATGCCGGGTTGCGACATCCAGACTTGAGGTGCGACCGGATTTTCGTTCCAGTGCAACCTTGCCCGATATTGGAGATAACCCTCAGTCCCCAGAGGGTTCCCAGACGGTCACATCAACCGATTGTCATGAGGCTGGCGTTGCCCCCTGCGGCGGCCGTATTGACGCTGATGGAGCGTTCAGTCAGCAGGCGTTCCGGCACATATCCGGCCCCCGCCGCCAGAGCATCAGACGTCAAGCCATGCACCGACAGGATGGCGCCGGGGCGCTGCGCGATGCGCTGGTTCAGCGCTTGCAGCGCGTCGCCATCGCCTTCAAACAGCACGGCCTGGTAATCGGCCTGATCGACTTCATCATCAGCCAGGATGCCCGCCTGCCCTTGCTGCTCGGCGTCCAAGGTGGACAGCAGCGCTTGCGCCGCAGGCGTGTCCGCAAACCAGGCATGGTTGCCCGTCAGACGCGCCACCGACCACTGCGCACGCGCACCGGCGTCAGTCGCCGCCACGCAGTACACCGCGCCACGCGGCTCAACCATGTAGGTGTTGGTTTCACCCGTGGGGCCCGGCAACGCAATGCGTTGCGGCAACGGCGCAGCGGCGTCCAGCGCCGGCGGCAGGCCGGCCGGGCGCGTACCCAGCAAGCGGTACATGTACAGCGGGCCACCCGCCTTGGGGCCGGTGCCGGACAGGCACTCGCCGCCAAACGGCTGCACGCCCACCACGGCGCCCACGATGTTGCGGTTGACGTAGACGTTGCCGGCATGCACCTGCCCCGTCACGTGCGCAATGGTTTCGTCGATGCGGGTGTGCACACCGAACGTCAGGCCGTAGCCGGTGCCGTTGATGGCGTCCAGCAAGGCGTCGAGTTCGTCGCGCTTGTAGCGCACCACGTGCAGCACCGGGCCGAACACTTCACGCGTCAGTTCGCTGATGTGGTCGATTTCAATGATGGTCGGCGGCACGAAAGTACCGTGGCGGCATTCGCCATTGAGTTCCACCTGATCCACGCGATGGCCCGCCGTGCGCATCGTTTCGATGTGCCGCTGGATGCCGTTGCGGGCGTCGGTGTCGATCACGGGGCCAACGTCGACCGACAGGCGGTCGGGGTTGCCCACGCTGAGCTCGCGCATCGCGCCGCGCAGCATGGTCAGCACGTGGTCGGCGTTGTCTTCCTGCACGCACAGCACACGCAGCGCCGAACAGCGTTGGCCGGCCGAATCAAAGGCCGAGCTCAGCACGTCAAACACAACTTGTTCGGACAGCGCCGACGAATCCACCACCATCGCGTTCTGGCCGCCGGTTTCGGCAATCAGCGGAATGGTGTGGCCGTTGTCGTCCAGGCGGTCGGCCAGCGTGCGCGCAATGATGCGCGCCACGTCGGTCGAACCGGTGAACATCACGCCGCGCACGGCGGGGCTGGCCACCAGTTGCGCGCCCACGGTTTCACCACGGCCCGGCAGCAATTGCACCGCGCCGTCCGGCACGCCGGCCGCGCGCAGAATGGCCACGGCTTGCGCGGCGATCAGCGGGGTTTGTTCAGCGGGCTTGGCGACGACGGTATTGCCCGCGGCCAGCGCAGCCGCGACCTGGCCGGTAAAGATGGCCAGCGGGAAGTTCCACGGGCTGATGCACAGCACGGTGCCCAGCGGGCGGTGCGTGTCGTTGCTGAATTCCTGCTCGGCCTGATCGGCGTAATAGCGCAGGAAGTCCACGGCTTCGCGCACTTCGGCGATGGCGTTGGGCAGCGACTTGCCGGCTTCGCGCACGATCAGGCCCAACAGGGTCTGCATCTGCTCTTCCAGCAATTGCGCCGCGCGGCGCAGGCATTGCGCGCGCTCGGCCACCGGGGTCGATTGCCAGATGGGCGCCGTGTTCGCGGCGGCACGCAACGCGGCTTCCGCTTCTTCGGCTTGCGCTTCCACCACGTGACCCACAACGTCGCGCAGGTTGGCGGGGTTGCGCACTTCAACCGCACGCGCCGGGTCCCAGGCCTGTTCGCCTTCGCCCAGCATGGGGCCGGCGCGCCACGGCGTGCCGGCGCTGGCCAGCAGCGCGGCCGACAACGAACCCAAGCGGTGCTCGTTGGTCAGGTCCAGGCCAGCCGAGTTGGCGCGAGCGCCGTGCTGCACATTGCCGTACAACTCACGCGGCAGCGCAATCTTTTCGTGCGGCGCGCCCAGCGGCACGATGCGCGAGGCCGCTTCCACCGGATCAGCCACCAGCGTTTCGACGGGAATGCTGTCGTCGCCGATGAGATTCACGAACGAGGTGTTGGCGCCGTTTTCCAGCAGGCGGCGCACCAGGTACGCCAGCAGCGTTTCATGCGTGCCGACCGGTGCGTAGATGCGGCACGGGCGGTTCAGCTTGCCTTGGGCCAGCGGGCCGACCACTTCGTCGTACAGCGGTTCGCCCATGCCGTGCAGGCACTGGAATTCGTATTGGCCCGGGTAATAGTTTTGCCCCGCCAATTGATAGATGGCCGCCAACGTGTACGCGTTGTGCGTGGCGAACTGCGGGTACACGGCTTCGGGCGCACCCAGCAGCTTGCGGGCGCACGCCAGGTAGGCCACATCGGTGTACAGCTTGCGGGTATAGACGGGGTAGCCTTCCAGGCCATCCACTTGGGCGCGCTTGATCTCGCTGTCCCAATAGGCGCCCTTCACCAGACGCACCATCACGCGGTGGCGGCTGCGGCGCGCCAGATCGATGACGTAATCGATCACGAACGGCGCACGCTTCTGATAGGCCTGGATGACAAAGCCAATACCGTTCCAGCCATCGAGCTCGGGCGCGAAACACAGCGCTTCCAGCAGATCCAGCGAGATTTCAAGACGGTCGGCTTCTTCGGCGTCGATGTTCAGACCGATGTCGTAGCTGCGGGCCAATGCCGTCAGCGCCTTCACGCGCGGCAGCAGTTCGGCGATCACGCGTTCGCGCTGGCTGCGCGAATAGCGCGGGTGCAGCGCCGACAGCTTGATGGAAATGCCCGGGCCTTCGTAGATGCCACGGCCGGCCGCGGCCTTGCCGATGGCGTGAATGGCCTGCTCGTACGACGCGTAATAGCGCTCGGCGTCTTCGGCCGTGGTGGCGGCTTCGCCCAGCATGTCGTACGAATAGCGGAAACCGCGCGCTTCCATCTTGCGGTTGTTGGCCAGCGCTTCAGAGATGGTCTGGCCCGACACGAACTGTTCGCCCATCATGCGCATGGCCATGTTCACGCCCTTGCGCACTAGCGGCTCACCGCCCTTGCCGATCAAGCGCGTCAGCGCCTTGGACAGCGACTGTTCGCTGCTCACGGCCACGAGCTTGCCGGTGATCATCAGGCCCCAGGTGGCGGCGTTGACGAACAGCGATTGCGAACCGCCCATGTGCGACTTCCAGTCGCCACGAGCAACCTTGTCGCGGATCAGCGCGTCGCGCGTGGCGCGGTCAGGAATACGCAGCAGCGCTTCGGCCAGGCACATCAGCGCCACGCCTTCCTGGCTGGACAAGGAGAATTCCTGGATCAGCCCTTCGACCCCGCCGCCGCTGCGCTTGCCGCGCAGCTTCTTGACGAGGTCCGTCGCCATCGCATGCACCTTTTCCAGGTTGGGCATGCGGGCCTGGCCCAGCAACAGCGGCACACATTCGGGTTCGGGGCGGCGGTAGGCGGCGGTGATCGCCGCGCGCAGCACCGACTGCGGCTGCACATCCTGGCCAAACTCGTAGAACGGCGGCGTCGGCGCAGCGTGGGCGTCACCGCCCTCTTCGTCCGCGCTGGTATCCATGCCCAGATGCGACATTTCGGCGGGCAGATGGCCACGCTCGATCTTGTCTAGATAAGACAGGATGGCCTGCTTGTGCAGCCAGTGCGGCGTGCAGTTGAGTTTGTTTGCGGCGGCTTTCAGGCGGTCGCGTAGTGCGTCATCAACTTTGACGCCGAGGGTCGTGCTGGCCATAAGAGATTGCTTCCTGTCGCATGGCAAAGGTAATACTGGATTCGAATGAATCCCAGTATGGGTAGGACCGTATGCTAGACAGGTTGCAACCGCGTTTGTATTAAGGTTAACCCTAGGTTAGGCCATGGTTAACCGGTTGAGATCGCGCAGGTTTATCAATCTTTGAGCGCTGAGCAGCCCAACATCTGCACGGAACTCGACCCCGCTGGGGTTTGACCCCGGATCGCGGATGCCATCACCCCCGCCAAACTGACAACCGCCCGCTGCTGCGCGGCGATCAACGCAGGTACGCCGGTTTCCGTCACGTTTTCCGTGACGACGCTGCGGCACAACAGACCCGTGCCTTTGGCATTGACGGGCCGCACGCGCCAGGTGGCGTCCAGCTGCGCCATTTTTCCGGAGACGAGGTCAAAGCGTTGCACGTCCGTCTGCACCCGCCACACAGGCGCCCCCGGCCCGGGCTTGACCGCCTGCACATCCAGCGCCCCCAATTCGCGCTTGAGCGCGTCGGACAAGGCGCCACGCAGCTCATCGCCCAACGGCGAGCTCCAGCGCTCGGAATACAGCGCCGACACGCTGCCATCGCCCGTGCGCACCATCAGCTGCGGCTGGTCGGCCTGGGTGGACAGGGTGACGCCCTGAACCTCGATCAGATAGCTGGCGGGCGCGGTGGCGGACGACGCCGGCGTTTGGGCCGCCGGCCCCTGCAAGGTGTAGTAATTCACGGGCGGCGATGAGCCGCAGCCCGCCAGCGCGGCGGACAGTGCAAGCAAAGACAGGACGGGACGCATGTGGGTAAGAGTCATGGTTCTTTAGTTCCTGACAGGGCCTGAACCGGGAATCGGGTCGTTGCCACGGCCGCGCAACAAGGCTTCGGGGTTGGATTGCAGGAAATCAGCCAAGGCGCGCAACGAACGCGCCGCGCGGCCCAATTCTTGCATCGCCTTTTCGGTATTGACCGGCAGGGCCGCATCGGACGCCAGCATCGCGTTGATGTTCGCCATCGATTCCTTGGCCTGCTTCAGCATGCTTTGCGCTTCCGGCGCCACCTGCTTGTCCAGGCGGTTCATCAGCTTGGAGGTGCTGGCCAGCGTGGTGCGCAAGTCTTCGCCAATCTTGTCGAACGGAATCTTCTCGATCTTGGCGACGATGTTGCTGACCTGCTGTTGCAGTTGATCCAGGTTGCCCGGGATCGTCGGGATCACGGCGGGGTCAGACGGCTGGAAATCAACCGGCTTGGCGTTCGGGAAGTTGTCCAGCACCACATACAACTGGCCGGTCAGCAGGTTGGACGTGCGCAGCTGCGCGCGCAGGCCGTGCTTGATCATCACGCCCAGCAAGCGGCTGCCCGCCACGTCGCCATCCTTGGTGGCGCGTTCGCGCACCTCTTCATAGACGCGGCCCAGACGCTCCGGATACAAGGTCGCGTCCACGATGGAGAAGAAGCGCTTGGTGGCCGGGTCAAAGTCCAGCGTGATCTGCGTGACGTTGCCCAACGTAATGCCGCTGAAGTCGATCGACGCGCCCACGCTCAGGCCACGGATGGACTGGTCAAAGCGCATGCGGATCGGGAACGCTTCGCCATCCGGATTGGCCTTGGCGGCAGCTTCGGTCGCATACAGATCAAAGTTGGCGTCGGCGGGCGCGGGCGCACTGCCGTCGCGCGCACTCTGCACGGATTCAAAGGCCACGCCGCCAATCGCCATCGACACGAGCGATTGCGTGCGCACCTTCAACCCGTCTGCATTGACGCTGAAGTCCACACCGCTGGCGTTCCAGAAGCGCGTGCCGTTGGTCACGAACTTGTCGTTGGGCGCGTCCACGAAGACTTCAACGTTGACGGCGGTGCCGGTCTTGTCGAGCTCATAGCCGATGACGCGGCCGACATTGATGCGGCGGAAATACACGGGCGAGCCGATGTCCAGCGAACCCAGGTCGGATGCCTTCAGCTTGAAGCGCTTGCCTGCGCGGTCATGCGTGACCGCAGGCGGAATTTCCAGGCCTTCAAAACTGAATTTGGTGGCCTTGGCGGAACCGTTCTTGCCTTCGCTGGCGTCCACGCCAATGTAGGCGCCCGACAACAAGGTGCCCAGGCCCGATACTCCGCTCACGTCCAGGCGCGGCCGCACCACCCAAAAGTTCGTGCCATCGCGGGCCAGGTCCGACACTTCCTTGGCCAGCTCGGCCTTCACGACCACCTTGCTGCGGTCGTCATTGAAGCCGATGGACTTCACCGTGCCGATGTTCACGTCTTTGTAGCGCAGCTGGGTCTTGCCGACTTCCAGCCCTTCGGCGGTGTTGAAAGAGATCGAGATGTCCGGTCCGGCCTGCATCCAGGTCCGCACCACCAGCGACAGGCCCATCAGCGCGGCCACGACGGGTACCAGCCAGATCCACGAGATCCGGCTCTTCTGCTTGCGCGAGATCGCTGGCGACTTGAACTGCTCTTCACCGGCTTCAGGCTTTTGCTCGGACATCTACTTTCCTTTTTATTCTTGAGCGGGAAACCATCGTTGTTGCTAACCCACTTCCTTGCCTGCAAGGGGCGCCGCGCGATCTGCTTGGTGCGAGTGGCTTGCGCCCTCGACCTCGGGCGCGTCGACTTCACTCTCGCCTTCCAGGTCCCAACTGCGGCGCAAGTCGAAACTCATGGCCGCCAACATCGTCAAAATCACCACCACGCCAAACGCCGCCGCACCCGCGCCGGCGCTGATCTCCATCAGTCCCTGAAAATCAGCCAGGGCCGCCAGCAATATAACGACAAAAACATCCAGCATCGACCACTGGCCAATGAACTCAACCATTTGATACAAGCGGGTACGCGGCCGCAGGTTGGTCGTGCTACGCCACTGCTCGGTCAACAGCAACAGAATCAACGCCAGCAGCTTGGTCAGCGGCACGGCCACGCTGGCGATGAAGACAATCAGCGCGATGTCCCACGACCCCATCTGCCAGAGCTCGACCACGCCGCCCAGAATGGTATGGGCGCTGTCGCCCAATACGGAACTGACTTTCATCACGGGCAGGACGTTAGCCGGAATGTAGAAAACCACTGCCGCCAGCAGCAACGCCCACGTGCGCGCCAGGTGATCCGGCTTGCGGTAGTGGACGACGGCTTCGCAGCGCACGCAGTGGTGTTCTTCTTCGGGGTCGGCGTCTCGCGGCAGCGCCTGCACCTGGCCACAGACGTGGCAGCCGGCCAGCACCGTGTCCGGCCCGGACTCGGGGATGTGTACAGGCGCCACGCCAGCGGTTTCCGCATAGCGCCACAACACATGCGGCGACAAGCGGCCGAGCATCGTCAGGAAAATGGTCAACACGCCAAAGGCGCCCAGGCCAATGCCGGGCGACACCGCCGCCATGCCGGCCAGCTTCACCACCGCCACCAGCACGCCCAGCAGAAACACGGGAATCATGCACCACGGGCGCAGAATGCCCAGCAGGCGCATGGCGCCCCGGAACCCGGCGGGCTCGCGGCCTTGGGACAAGGGGCCAAGCACCCACAGCAGCACAACCAATTGCAGCAGCGGCAGGCCGAATCCGGCCAGGCCCGTCATCACGGCAACCACCCAGTGGCCTTGGCGCCATGTAATGGAAATGGCGTCCAGCAAGGACGCCTGCTGCACCATGCCCTGAACGGACATGGAAGCGACCGGGTAGGCGTTAGCCACCCCGAAGACGATCAGGGCAGTGATGGCGAGGGCCAGCCAATTGGACAAAGTAAGCCCGCTGTAGCGCCACAACGTGGCCCCGCAGCGGGCGCAATTGGCAGTCTCGCCAGGTTCAAGCTGATGTCGGCGATATACGCTTGCGCAATGTTCGCACTCGATCAGCGGCTGGCGGTCCGCGGTCATCAATCGATCAATTCGACTTCCTGCTTATCCGGGGCATCCGATGACGGCGGTTTCCCGTTGTCGTCGAAGTCCAGCGTCACCTTGCCCGAATCGTCCAGGTCCACCGTGACCGAACCGCCGTCGACCAGCTTGCCAAACAGCAGCTCGTCGGCCAGCGCGCGGCGGATGGTGTCCTGAATAAGACGTTGCATGGGACGCGCGCCCATGAGCGGGTCGAACCCCTCCTTGGCAAGGTGTTCGCGCAGTTTCGTGGTGAACACGGCTTCCACGCGGCGCTCGTGCAACTGGTCTTCGAGCTGCATGAGGAACTTGTCCACCACGCGCAGGATGACCTCGCGGTCCAACGCGGCGAACGGGATGATTGCATCAAGGCGGTTGCGGAATTCAGGCGTGAACATGCGGCGGATTTCCGCCATTTCGTCGCCCAGCATCCGCGAATTGGCAAACCCGATCGACGGACGGTTCAAGGTTTCGGCGCCCGCGTTCGTCGTCATGATGAGGATGACGTTACGGAAGTCCGCCTTGCGGCCGTTGTTGTCGGTGAGCGTGCCGTGGTCCATGACCTGCAGCAGGATGTTGAACACATCCGGGTGCGCTTTTTCGATTTCGTCCAGCAGCAGCACGCAGTGCGGCTGCTTGGTGATGGCTTCGGTCAGCAAACCGCCCTGGTCGAAACCGACGTATCCCGGCGGCGCGCCAATCAAGCGCGACACGGCATGGCGTTCCATGTATTCCGACATGTCGAAACGCAGCAGCTCAACGCCCAGCGTAAACGCCAGTTGGCGAGCCACTTCGGTCTTGCCCACGCCCGTGGGGCCAGACAGCAGGAACGCGCCAATCGGCTTTTCCGGCTTGCCCAAACCCGAGCGCGCCATCTTGATGGCGGCGGACAAGGCGTCGATCGCGCCGTCCTGGCCGAAGACCACGGTTTTCAGGTCGCGGTCGAGCGTGGCCAGTTTGCTGCGGTCATCGTTGGACACCGACTGCGGCGGAATGCGCGCAATCTTGGACACGATGTTTTCGATGTCCACCTTGCCGATCACCTTCTTCTGGCGCGAACGCGGCAGCAGACGCTGCGCAGCGCCGGCTTCGTCGATCACGTCAATGGCCTTGTCAGGCAGATGGCGGTCATTGATGAAGCGGGCCGACAATTCGGCGGCGGCCGACAACGCAGCGGCCGAATAGCGCACGCTGTGATGTTCTTCGAAACGGCTCTTCAAGCCGCGCAGGATCTGCACGGTTTGCTCGACGCTGGGTTCCGGCACATCAATCTTCTGGAACCGGCGCGACAGCGCGTGGTCTTTTTCGAAGACGCCGCGATATTCCGTATAGGTGGTGGCGCCAATGCACTTGAGCTGGCCGGAAGACAGCGCCGGCTTCAGCAGATTGGACGCATCCAGCGTGCCGCCCGAGGCCGAACCGGCGCCGATCAGCGTGTGGATTTCATCGATGAACAGGATCGCGTCGGGATTACCGCGGATCTGCTTGAGCACGCCCTTCAGGCGTTGTTCGAAATCACCGCGGTACTTGGTGCCGGCCAGCAGCGCGCCCATGTCCAACGAAAAGACTTGAGCCGCTTGCAGAATTTCAGGCACTTCGCCGCGCGTGATGCGCCAGGCCAGGCCTTCGGCAATGGCGGTCTTGCCCACGCCCGCTTCACCCACCAGCAGCGGGTTGTTCTTGCGGCGGCGGCACAACACTTGAATGACGCGCTCGACTTCGTGCTCGCGTCCGATCAGGGGATCGATGCGGCCCGCCAGCGCGGCGGCATTCAGGTCGGTGGCATATTGATCCAGCGGCGACTGACGCGATTCGCCCTGCTCTTCACCATTGGTCTGCTGCTCTTTCTGCACGGCGGCGGACTCCACCTGGGGCTGTTTGGTAATGCCATGCGACAGGAAATTGACGACGTCCAAGCGCGTGACGCCCTGCTGTTGCAGGTAGTACACGGCGTGCGAGTCTTTTTCACCGAAAATGGCCACCAGCACGTTCGCGCCGGTCACTGGCTTCTTGCCAGTACCCCCTGCGGAAACGTGCATGATTGCGCGTTGAATCACGCGCTGGAAGCCCAACGTCGGTTGCGTGTCGACCTCGGCGCCGCTTGGAATCACCGGGGTGTTTTCCGAAACGAACTGGCGGAGGTTGCGGCGCAAATCGTCCAGGTTTGCCGCGCATGCGCGCAGAACCTCGACTGCCGAAGCGTTGTCAAGCAATGCCAGCAGCAGATGCTCAACCGTAATAAATTCGTGCCGGGCCGAACGGGCCTCGACGAAAGCCATATGCAGGCTGACTTCAAGCTCTTGAGAAATCACGCTTCCTCCGTATTGCATCGAAGCGGTCAAATACACGATTCATATTCTATGCCGATCATGGCGTAACGCCAGCGATTTCAAAAACCACTCTGTCGTGGCGGCCTTGCGTGTCCATGACGGTAAGCGTATACCGGCCGTCTTGCGCCAGCACTAAATTAAACGGATGACTCGACGCGCCGTGTTTCACCACACGCCCATCAAGCATCCACCATACTTCGCCTTCGGCGCCTTGCACATCGACATCCAGCGCCACTTGCTTGCTGCCTGGCACGGGCCGAAGCACCGATCCGTTTGCAACACCGCCCAAGCGCAAAGGCCCCTGCGTGGCGTCGGCATAACCGGCAAACGACGGCGGCGCCGTGTCATTCAGCAGCCAGGCCGCGCGCTGTTCGGGGCATTCCCCCGAGGGCACGCTGCCCAATCTGTAACCCAAGGGCCAGCACGTGACCGCTGCCTGCACCGTTTCGGGCCGGCTGCGCACCTGCTGCGCCCCTTCCGGCAACGCCGCCACAATATCCTGCAGTAGCGGCGCCGCCACATTCGCCCCAAAAAATCCGGGGTTCGGCGTTCCATCGGGCCTGCCGACCCAAACGCCAATCGTCCATCTGTCGGTCACCCCGATGGCCCAGGCGTCGCGGAATCCGAAGCTGGTTCCGGTCTTCCAGGCCAGCCGCCGGGCCGGACTGCCCGACTGATAAAACGGCCGGTCAGGGTGCCCGCCGCCTTCGAGAATATCCCGGACAATCCAGGCGGCTCCAGGGCTCATCATACGGGACTCGATCCGAGGCTGCTCCGCCCGCAGGCGAGGCCGCCCAGAGATGCCGCCCCGGGCCAAGGCCCGATAAGCACCCACCAATTCTTCCAATGTGGTGCCACCCCCGCCCAAAATCAAGCTCAAATTTGGATCTGCACCCGCGGGCAAACGTAACCGTACCCCGCCCGACAGCATCATTGACGCAAAACTGACGGGGCCCACACGGTCCAGCAAGTCCACAGCGGGCACGTTCAGCGACCGTTGCAGCGCCTGCGCCACACTGATCGGCCCCGAAAATGCCGCCTGGAAATTACCGGGCGCGTAACCGCCGAACGACATGGGCGCATCGATCAGCAGGCTTTCCGAGTGAATCAGGCCTTCGTCCAGCGCCTGCGCGTACAGAAACGGTTTCAGAGTAGAACCCGGCGAGCGCACGCCACGCACCATATCCACATGCGCATAACGGGTATCGTCGGAAAAATCAGCCGATCCTGCGTAGGCCTTGACCTCGAGCGTATCGTTATCCATGACCAGCACGGCCATGGAAACCTTGGGCGGCAGGCCATCAACGCGGTCCAGCAGCATTTGTTCCACCGACGCCTGCATGTCGGCATCCAGCGTGGACGGCACCAGCGGCGGGCGCTCGCCCGGACGGCGCGCCGCGGACTTGCCGCCCGCCTCTTGCAACAGCCTTTGGGCCGCCAGCGGCGCCAGCCAACGCGCACGCAGCGGCGGCGCGATCACGTTTTCGATCTTGGCGTCGGCCACTTCTGCCGACGTCCAGCGGCCCAGCTCGGCCATGCGGTCCAGCACCTTGTCGCGCGCGGCTTGAGCGGCGTCGGGATGGCGGTCGGGCCGTAGCCGGGATGGCGCCTGCGGCAAGGCCGTCAGCATCGCGGCTTCGGCTGCGCTCAAGTTGCGGGCCGACTTGCCCAGCCACAGCCGCGAGCCCATTTCCACGCCCTCGACGATGCCGCCCATCGGCGCATGCGTCAGGTACAGCGACAGGATTTCGTCCTTGCTGTAGTGCATTTCCAGCTGCACTGCGCGCCACGCCTGCCGCAATTTGGCGGACATCGAGCGCGATGGCTTGCCGGCCAGTTGAGGGTCAATCAGGCGCGCAACCTGCATGGTCAGCGTCGACCCGCCGGACACGATGCGGCGGTTCGTGGCCCATTGCCAGCCAGCACGCGCAAGCGCCACCGGGTTCACGCCGGGATGCCAGTAGAACCAGCGGTCTTCGTACGTCAGCAGGGTTTCCAGATAGCGGTCGGAAACCTGGTCTGGTTTGACGGGATAACGCCAGATGCCGTCGCGGCTGGGATAGTTGCGCAGCGGCGTGCCGTCGGCGGCGACGACCACGGCCGCGCCGCCCGAGTCGATACGGGGAAGCGGATACAAGCGGTCGAGCACGAATAACAACGCGGCCAGCGCAAACAACACGCTGGCCGCGATGATGCCGCGCCGCCGCCAACGCCGGGCGCGCTGGGCGCCTGGCGTTGAGGTAGCGGCGGCGTTCAAGGACGCTTGGCGCCGCGATCGCGGATGTCGACCGTGCTCCATTGCTCACCCACGCCGCGGATTTCGGGGCGGTACATATCCTCGGCCACCGTCGACGGCACCGCATAGCGGCCCGGCGTCACGACGCGCACCAGATAGAACACATCCACCTTGCCACGGCCCAAAGACACGGCGGCCACGTAACGGTCGTCGCGGAACTCGCGATGCTTGATGTTGGAATCCGACATCGCTTCCGCCACGCGGCGGCCGCCAATCGTCCATTCCTGCATCTCGGGGCTTTGCGACAGGTTCAGGTTTTCAACTTCGAAACCTGCCGGCACGCGGTCCTCGATCAACGCATCAGGAATAACCTGGTTGGCGCTGGCCTGCACCCACACCACCAGCATGTCGCCGGTTTGCAGGTTGCCGCCATCCCACGGACGGCCATCCGGGCGATACCAGCCACGCTTGAGCTGGATCACGTCGTTGCGCGGCTTGGGCGCCACCGTCGGGCTGCCTTGGATGTCGTACTCAACAAACAGCGATTGCGAACCCGTGTTGATGATCTGCGTGTTGGCCAGGTCGGCCGCCGGCACAGACACCATCTGGTCGCTCTTGCCGCCATCGAGCTCCTTGCGGGCGCCATTGACCAACAACGCTGCGGACCACGGCGTGCTCTTGTCACCGCCCATGACGCGTGCGGCCAACAACAGCGACATGCGCTCTTGGGTCGACAAGTACGAGCGGTTGCCCAGTCGCGCCGTCAGTTGCGTCAGCAGGTTTTCCAGGCGGTCATGCTTCAGGCCGTACTGGTTCGCCAGCGCATAGGCCAGCGAATAGTCACGCACGCTGCTGCCGTAGTCGCCCAGCCACTCGTCGTAATAGGCGTTGTAATCGCGGCGCGGGAAACCGTATTCGCGCGTCATGGCGGCGTCCAGCGCGGACTTCATGCGCCCTTCGTCGCCCATCAGCTTGAATGCGGCGGCCAGCTGAATCAGCGGCAGCGGCGAACGCGCGCGTTCCTGGTAGTTGTCGAACAGTTGGCGCACGGTAGCAAGCGGCGCCTTCTTGTCGCGAGCCAACGCCAGCACGGCGGTGGCAAGGCCGGCGAAACGGCGATGGTCTTCACGCAGGATATTGGCGTCGCTGCCGTCGATACGGCCGGCTTCAACGTTGCGGCGCAGGTTCACCGACCACGTGCCAAAGCCATTGGACGTCTGCTGCACTTGCTCCAGCAGCCATTGGCGCGAACGGTCCAGCGTGGCTTCAGGCACTTCAAAGCCCTTGTCACGCGCATCCTGCAGGAAGCCCACGGCATAGGCCGTCAGCCAGACATCGCGAGACGTCGAGCCGCTCCAGAGGTTGTACGAACCCACGGCGTTGCGCATGCCGGACAAGCGGGCGATGGCGTTTGAGACCTGCGCCGCGCGTTCGGCCTGCGAATGCGGCTTAAGGCCGTATTGCTTGGCGACGTCGGCATCGATCAGCACCCACGGCAAGGCGCGGCTGATGGTCTGTTCGGTGCATCCGTACGGATACGCAAGCAGGCCTTCAACCAGGCGGTTGACGTTGAACGGCGGGCGGTTGGACACGGTCACGCTGACCAGCGCCGAATCGGGATAGTACGAAGACACCCACGACGCCTGCGCCGTGTTCGTCTCGCCCGGATTCAGGCGCAGACGGCGCACCTGACGTTCACCGGCATAGGCCGGCTGCACTTGCAGCACCGATTCGCGCACCAGGTGCACGGGCTTGCCTGCGCCCTGGCCATCGACGGTCAGGCGGATCAGGCCCAGGCCATACGAACCCGTCGTCGTGGCGTTAAAGCGCAAGGTCGTGCGTTGCTTGTCCTTCAGCGTCAGCGTGCGCACGCCATCGGGAATGGCCAGCGGGTCCAGCGCTTCCAGCTTGATCGTGATCTTCTGATCGGAGCCGCTCAGGTTGGACACGTCCAGCGCAATCGCGGCCTGGTCGCCGGGGGTGATGAAGCGCGGCGTGTTCAGCTCGGCCACGATCGGCGCCGCCACCACCATTTCGGTGTCGGTGCTGCCGTAGTTGTCAGCGGTGAAGGCCACGGCCATCAGGCGCAGCGTGCCGTTGAAATCAGGCAGGTCCAGCGGGATGTCCGCCTCGCCTTGCGCGTTCAGCGTCACCGGACCCGAGAACAGGTCAACCAGCTTCACTTTCTTCGGCAGGCTCTTGCTGTCGCCTCTCATGGCGGCGTCACCGCCCCACTTCAGCTTACCCTTGGTGCCGTCCATTTTTTCGATGAGCTTGCCGTACATGTCCAGCAACTCGGGCGCGTAACGGTGCTTGCCGAAGAAATAATCCAGCGGATTCGGCGTGGCGTACTGGTTGATGTTCAGGATGCCCACGTCCACGGCAGACAGCGTCACCGTGGCCTGCTTGCCCTGAGCGCCATCCACCTTGACACGCACGGTCGTCTTGGTTTCCGGCACCGCCTTGGGCGGCGCGGTCAGCTTGACGTCCAGCTTGCGGTCGGCGCTGGCGATCGGCAGGAACGCCAGACCCAACGCGCGTGCCGGGGTCACACGGTCGCCTTCGCTACCCGGGCGGAACACGGCGGCGGCCACGTACAGGTCGTGACGCTTCCAGTCCTTGCTGATGGGAATTTCAACTTCCGTGCCCGTCGCTTTCACGGACACCCACTTCGACCACAGCATGCGGTCGCCTTCCACGGTGACCAGCGCCTGGCCGTCGTGCGGCGGCGTCAGCGTGACCTTGACGGTATCGCCCGGCTTGGCCGGCACGCCTTCAAGCTTCAGCTGCACGCGGTCGGGGCGGTTGCCCATCGAATCGGCGTCCTGCGCGTTCCAGCCCGCATAGAAGCGGTAGCGCATGGTCTCGCCCGTTTCCGGGTCGGCGATTTCCAGACGGTAACGGCCCCACTTGACCGGCACGGTCAGTTGGCTGCGATCGTTCAGCGCGATCTCGCGCGAATCGAGCAGTTCTTCGGTTTCGGTATAGCCGCTGTTCCAGCCACGCTGGTCGTCGAAACGCCAGTAGTACTGACGCTCTTCGCGGAACAGACGCATCTGGGCCTGAGCCAGCGGTTCGACCTTGCCTTGCGCGTTGACGCGGATCACTTCGAAACCGGCGGGCGCGCCTTCGCGGGCCACGTCGCTATCGAATTGCGGACGCACGGCAATCAGCTTGTCGGCGGGCCAGACGCTGCGTTCAATCGAACGCACAACCGGGCGGCCGCCCGATTCCAGCAGGCTGGCGGACACGCGCACCTTCATGGGCGAATGCGTGCCGGCCGTGTTCGGATTGACTTCCAGTTGCGCGTAACCCTTGTCGTCCAGCGCGGCCTCGGGCAGTTCGCCAAAGGTGCGGCGGGAATCATCGGCCACGTCGCCAAAGATGAAGCCCGGCCATTGCTGCGCCAGCGCAAAGCGGTCGCGCTTGACCTGGAAGGTGGACAGCAGGCGGTTGCCGGCGGCAGGTGCGCCGTACAGGTAGTCGCCCTGCACATCCACCGTCAATTCTTCGTCGGGCGACAGCACTTCCTGTTCGGACGTCAGCGCCATCTTCATGCGTTCGGGCAGGAATTCCTCGACCTGGAATTTCCACGATGCATCCGGCGCGCGCGACGCGGGGTCCACACGCAGCTCAAGCAGCCACGAACCGGTCTGCGCATCCAGCGGCAGATCAATGGCGCGCTCAACATAGCCGACCAGATCTTTGTTCGGCTGCCACAACGTGGTCTGCACCACACGGCCATCGGGACGCTTGATGGTGGCGGTGAGCGGCGCGGGGGTCAGCATGCGGCCGTCCAGGTCGCGCGGCAGCACCGACACGTTGAACGTTTCACCCGGGCGGTACAGGTTACGGCCGGCGTACACAAACAGGTTGTTCGGGCGCGAGGTATGGCCGCCCGTGTCGAATTCCGACAGGTCCAACGCCGGCTCGGCCAGCGCCAGCACCGTCATTTCCTTGTCGCGCGAGGCGCGGATGACGCGCGCATTGGTGAAGCTGCCCTCAAAACGGACATGGCCCTGCGCGTCCGCCGCGGCCTTGGCCAGCGACTTGCCGCTGCCATCCACCAGTTCGAACACGGCGCCAGAGATGGCCTGGCCCGACTTCAGCGACACGGAATAGGCTTCGATGCGGTCGCTATAGCGGCGCGCATGCAGACCGATGTCGCTGACGTAGAAATACGTCACTTGGTATTCATAGCGGAAACGGCCGGGCTGGCTCATCACCGCGATATAGATGCCGGGCTCTTGCAGTTCCTTCACGCCTTCAACCGGCAGGAACGTCACGTGGCGGCGGTTCGGCTTGTCGTCCGTCAGGAAGCGGCCTTGGTAGACGCTGGTCGTCAACGAATTCAGGCGGTCCAGATCCCAGTTGCTGACCGAACCCTTCAGGCTGCGGTTGTCGGAATAGCGCCAGCCATCATCTTCGTTGTAGCCGCCCTCGTCGTCCTCGGACTCGGTGGCGGTGTTGCGGCCAATGCCCAACACGGTTTCGAAGAGTTCAGGCACGCGCTCGGGCGACACGCGCAGGAACTGCACGTCGACTTCCGGCACGTTGACGGTGGCCACGGGCAACCCGCCGTTCTGACCAGCCGGCAGCACCACGCCGCGGCTGGCGAAGTAGAACGAAGGCGGCATGGCCTGCGTGTTCACTTCGCAGTTGGTCGTTTCCGCCAGCACGACCTTGTCGCCCACGCCGGCCAGACCGGAGCGGACCGTGATCGCGTATTTGCGCTGCGGCTGAATGTAGGGGAAATACACCATGCGCGGGTTTTCGCCCACGACCCAGTTGCCCTTCAGGATCTTGCCTTTGGGCGCGGAGTCGCCCGGCTTGACCGAGGCGGGCTGGTCGGACGAGGCGGATTCGCTGCTCTCGCCGTCCTTGCCCGAGGACGCGCCCAGGTCGGTCACCTGCAGGAAATTGTCCAGGTTGCCTTTGGCGTCTACCGGCTGCGTGAAGGTGACAGATAGCGCCAGGGCATCGTTGTATTGACGCGGCTGGCACGTCAATGCCGCAAACGGATCTGCCGCGCCCACCGTTGCGCTGGCAGGCAGCACGGGCTTGGCTTCACCAGCGGCCGGCGTAGCCGGAGTCGCTGTCGTTGCCGAACCGGCTGCGGGGGCTGACACGGCAGCAGGCGGCGTCGGGTTCGCCGTCTGGCGATCCTTGCCCATCCACCAGCCCGCGCCAATCGCGCCCGCTAATACCGCAACGCCGGCAACCGCCAGCCAGGTCTTACTGATCTTTCCACTCACGGCAAACCCCTCCGCCTACTCAACCACAACGCTCCTTAGCGGCGGAGCTGCCGACCAACGCAATCCGCGCGCTTCCCGGTGCGCGGATACTGCTGTTCAAATCATGGACAGCACAACGCCGCCATTGCTGGCGGCGTCTTCATTCTTAGTATTAAACGGGTTCCATCACGCATTGAAGCGGGTGCTGACGCGCCCGCGCATACTGGCCAACTTGCGCAATACGGGTCGCGGCGAGATCGCGGGGATACACCCCGCATACTCCGCGCCCTTCGTGATGCACTTGCAGCATGATCCGCGTGGCCTCTTCGTGGTTCTTATTGAAAAATTTCTGCAAGACTTTCACGACGAATTCCATCGGCGTGTAGTCGTCATTCAGCAACAGCACTTGATACATCGGAGGCGGCGCGGCGCGTGCCGGTGCCTTCTCGACGGCCAAATCATGCTGGGTATCCAAGGTAGAACTCATAGGGCGGCTATTCTATTTAAACTGGGGACGCCTAACGCGCAACTTACGCAAAATTACACGCAGAAATACGTAGTTTCCATACTTGACGACACGAAGAAAAGCGGCGCATTATCAGCGCATTCTGGGGTTTTCAACTCATCGAAAATCTGCCAGGAAGCCGGAGGGGGGGACAGAGGTCTAGACCGCGATGCCCTTCTGTCAACATACGATTCAATGAGGCAGTCCGCATGTCTGATCCGACCGCAACCGCCGTCCAAGGGGACAATCCCAAATCGACGGGCACCGTCAAATGGTTCAACGATGCAAAGGGGTTTGGCTTCATTACGCCCGACGACGGCGGTGAAGATCTGTTCGCCCACTTTTCGTCCATCCAGATGAATGGTTTTAAAACCCTGAAAGAAGGCCAAAAAGTGGCCTTCGAAATTATCCAGGGGCCCAAAGGTAAGCAGGCACTTAATATCACGGCTGCCTGAGTTACCCTTAAAGTGCAACGGTAAGGTTGCACCATTATCAGGCGGGGCTTTCGAGCCCCGCCTTGTTATTTTCTAATTACTGCGCCAGGCCATGCTGAAGAATACCGAGTCGTTCCCTGTCAGTCGTACGTTGCTTAAGACAGCGTCCTCAATCGTTAAACCCGCATGGTTGAAAGCGTTATCCGCGGCGTTGGCCGCCGCCGCATTCGCACTGTCTGCCAGCGCCCACGCACAAACCGGACCGCAACCGCAATTGCCCACCACGCAATTGTCGGCGGGCATCCATATTATCCGCGCAGAAGTCGCCAATACTGACGCCACCCGCCAAAGCGGCTTGATGTTCCGTAAAGAGCTGCCCGGTAACGACGGCATGCTGTTCGTGTTCGAGCAGCCCGACGTGCAGTGCTTCTGGATGCGCAACACCCTGCTGCCGCTCTCGATTGCCTTTATCGCCGACGACGGCACGATCGTCAACATCGATGACATGGCGCCCCAGACCGAAGACCCGCACTGCGCAAAGAAGCCCGTGCGCTACGCCCTGGAAATGGCCCAGGGCTGGTTCGACCAGCATGGCATCAAGGCCGGCCGGAAAATCGACGGCCTGCCCTGAACGGCCCGCCCAGAGGCGGCTACGCCCCCTCCAGATACAGCAAGGGAGCCCCGCGGGGCTCCCTTTTCATTTCCGCCGCGGACAGAAGCGGCGGAAAAAACAACACTTCAGGGAATCAGACGCGCTCGATGATCAGCGCAATGCCCTGACCCACGCCGATGCACATCGTGCACAGCGCGTAGCGGCCGCCCGTGCGGTGCAGCTGGTTGATCGCGGTGGTGGCCAGACGCGCGCCGGAAGCGCCCAACGGGTGACCCAGGGCGATCGCGCCGCCGTTGGGGTTCACGCGCGGATCGTTGTCAGCCAGGCCCAGTTGGCGCATCACCGCCAGGCCTTGAGCAGCAAACGCTTCGTTCAGTTCGATGACGTCCATCTGGTCGAGCGTCAGGCCGGTTTGCGCCAGCACCTTCAGCGTGGCGGGCGCCGGGCCAATGCCCATGATGCGCGGCGCAACGCCAGCGGTTGCCATGCCCACCACGCGAGCACGCGGGGTCAGGCCGTGGCGGGCGGCCGCCTTTTCGTCGGCCAGCAGCAGCGCAGCGGCGCCGTCGTTCACGCCCGACGCGTTGCCGGCCGTGACGGAACCGCCTTCACGAACCACGCCCTTCAGCTTGGCCAGCGATTCCAGGCTGGTTTCGCGCGGATGCTCGTCCTTGGAAACGACAATGGCGTCGCCCTTCTTTTGAGCAATCGAGACCGGCACGATTTCGGCGTCGAACACGCCTTCTTTCTGCGCGCGAGCCGTCTTTTGCTGGCTGGCCAGCGCGAACAAATCCTGGTCTTCGCGGCTGATGTTGAAATCGTCGGCAACGTTCTCCGCGGTTTCCGGCATGGAGTCCACGCCATACTGCGCCTTCATCAGCTTGTTGATGAAGCGCCAGCCGATCGTCGTGTCATAGATGGCGGCGTTGCGCGAAAACGCGCTGTCGGCCTTGCCCATGACGAACGGCGCACGGCTCATGCTTTCGACGCCGCCAGCCAGCATCAGGCCGGCTTCGCCGGCGCGAATGGCGCGGGCGGCGGTGCCAATGGCGTCCAGGCCCGAACCGCACAGGCGGTTGACGGTGGCGCCAGGCACTTCGATCGGCAGACCGGCCAGCAGCGTGGCCATGCGGGCGACGTTGCGGTTGTCTTCGCCAGCCTGGTTCGCGCAACCCATGATCGCGTCATCCAGTTCTTCCCAGCGCACGCCGGGGTTGCGCGCTACCAGCGCCTTGATGGCGACAGCGGCCAGATCGTCGGGGCGCACCGAAGCCAGCGCGCCGCCGTAGCGGCCGAAGGGAGTGCGGATCGCATCACAAATAAAGGCATTCACGGTCATGAGAAGCTCGGAGTGAAGTGAGAAAAACGGGATCGGACGATCTTAACGCAGCGCTTTTCGCGCCATATTGGTGCACGACCAGGATGTCCGCTACACGGACAGTGTCCAGTAGGTGTTCACCCTGATTGTGCACCGCGCATGCACGGCTGCGGTGCGTAGTGAAGGTGCGTGGCCGTCGCTGCGTGGCTGAAGCTGCGTGCTGAGCACGCACACCATCAGCCCGCCGGCGCCTTCGCTTGCGATGCGCCTGCATCGCCCTTCGCGGCGCGGGCGGCCTCGACAATGGCCTGCCGGCGAAAGCGCCCTGCCGCCAGATGGTAGAACGGTTGCGGGCAGAACTGGCGCGACACGCCCGAGGCCAGCAGCGAACACACCAGCAGCCAGAACAGCATCGGCTGGCTGCCCGTCATTTCCATCACCACCACGCTGGCGGTCAGCGGCGCTTGGGTGGCTGCGGCCAGGAACGCCGCCATCGACACCAACACCAGCACGCGCTGGTCCACGCCGTCGCCCGCCAATTCCCAGATGTGCTGGCCAATGCCCGCGCCCGTGGTCAGCGCGGGCGTGAAGATGCCGCCCGGTATGCCTGCCCAATACGACGCGACAGTCGCCGCCAGTTTGGCAAGGCCGAACCCCGCCGGCGCGGTGTCTTGGCCCGACAGCAGATTGGCCGCCACGCCATAGCCCGTGCCGTACACGGTGCCAGCGGTACACAGGCCGATGACGGCCAGGATCAGCCCCATGATGAACGCCGTCCAGATGGGATGCGCGCGTATCCAGGCGCGCCACGCGGCAGGCGCCGCCCCCGAGGCGCCCTTGCCCAGCAAGCGCGCAAAAATGCCGCCCAGCGCGCCATTGAGCGCGCCGCAAACCACAATCCACATCACCATGCCGTGCGCCAAAGGCGCGCCGCCGAACACCCCGAAGTACGGGTTGTTGCCTTGCACCGCCACGACCAGAAAGCCGGCCGCCAGCACGCCAATCAGCACCAGCCGCTGCCAGCGCAGCACCGTGCCGCGGCCCAGCTCTTCGATAGCGAAAATAACGCCGGCAAGCGGGGCATTGAAAGCAGCGGCGAGGCCGCCTGCGGCCCCGGCGGCGATCAGTTCATTGGAGTGAAAACCGCGCAACTGCACGCCGCGTCGCTTCCAGAAGTCGCCCCAGGCCAGCATCAGCGCCGCGCCGACTTGCACCGACGGGCCTTCGCGCCCGATCGAGGCGCCGGCCAGCATGCCGAAGAACGCAAGGGGAATTTTCCAAAGGGTCTGGACAAGCGACACCAAGCTGCGTTGGCTGGGGCCGGGCGGCAGTGACAGCGCGCCGATGACTTGAGGAATGCCGCTGCCCGCGGCATTGGGCGCGAAGCGCAGCGTCAGCCATCGCAAAGCGGCCAGACTGAACGGCAGCACAATCAAGGCAAGCCAACCGTTGTGGCCCACCCATTCGCGGTTCCAGTCCAAAGCCTTGTCGGCCAGATACGCAAAGCCCAGCGACATCAACGCCACCAAACCAGCGCCGCCCAGCAACAGCGCCATTTGCAGGCTCTTGCGTGACAGACGATTGATTTGGCGCACCTTTCGGCGCATCAGGCGGCGGACGCCGGTGGAGGTCCGGCGGAAAGAATCAGTCAGGCTCATGGCTGCTGGCAGACGGCGGAAAGTGGCTAACCTTACCATTCCAACCTGACCCGCAGCTCAAAAACCGAGACAAAACGCGCACGGTGCATTCGCCTCCGTGCGCGTTCTGCTAGCGGCTTAGAAGGTCGACCAGTCGTCGTCCGACGCGTTGGCCAGCGCGGGACGCGCTTGCGCCGGACGCGCCGCCGATGCGGCAGGCTTTCTCGCCGAGACCGGCACGGCCTGCACCAGGCGGGCTTGCGCATGGCCTGCCGAACCGGCGTTTGCATCGACCTTGAAACGGCGCACTTCCTGCGCCAGACGGCCGGCTTGTTCCTGCATGCTGGCCGCTGCCGCCGCCGCTTCTTCCACCAGCGCAGCGTTCTGCTGCGTCACGGTGTCCATCTGCGCCACGGCCTGGTTCACCTGGCCGATGCCAGACGATTGCTCTTCCGACGCGCTGGCGATTTCGCGCACCAGAATCGCCACCTGACGCACGCTGTCGACCACCTCACGCATGGTGCGTCCGGCTTCATCGACCTGACGCGTGCCGCCTTCAACCCGCGTGGCCGACTCATCGATCAGCGCCTTGATTTCCTTGGCGGCCACGGCCGAGCGTTGCGCCAAGGTGCGCACTTCGCCTGCCACCACCGCAAAGCCACGGCCCTGCTCGCCCGCACGCGCGGCTTCCACCGCGGCGTTAAGCGCCAGGATGTTGGTCTGGAACGCAATACCGTCGATCACGCCCGTGATATCCGCGATGCGGCGCGAGCTGTCGGAAATGGCGCTCATGGTCTGCACCACGCCTTCAACCACTTCACCGCCACGCACGGCAACGCTGGAGGCCTGCGTGACCAGACGGTCGGCTTCGCTGGCGTTGTTGGCGTTTTGCTGCACGGTGCTGGTCAGCTCTTCCATCGACGCGGCGGTTTCTTCCAGCGACGACGCCTGCTCTTCCGTGCGTTGCGACAAGTCGGAGTTGCCTTGCGCGATCTGCGACGACGCCGAGGCAATGCTCTCACAGCCGTCACGCACGTCGGCAACGATGCGGGCCAGGCTTTCGTTCATGGCCTTGAGCGCGCTCATCAGCTCGCCGGTTTCGTCGCGCGTAGCGACCTGGATGTCCGTCGTGAGATCGCCTGCGGCGACTTGGCGCGCGGCCGATACCGCTTGCTGCAACGGACGCACGATGCCTCGCGTGACCAGCCAGCCCAGCAGCATGCCGATCGCCACGCCCACCACGGCCAGCACAATCATGACCGTGCGGACGGTGTCGTACAGATCCGTGGCTTGGTCGACGGATTGCGCCGTGGACTTTTCCTTGCCCACGGCCAGGTCGGTCATCAAGTCATCGAGCTTTTGCGACGACGCAATGACGCGCTTTTCGATCTCGGTCACGCGCGGGTCCGTTTGCGTCAACGACTGCGATTTCGCTGCCGCGAAGAATGCCTCAGACTCACGCTTCCAAACCTGCTCGGTCTCCACGAACTGAGCCAGCAGGCGCTTGCCTTCTTCTTCGTGGAAGTTCTTCGCCGCCTTCTCGCGCAGCAGGTCCATGTTCTTTACCGCATCGTCAAACTGCTTCTTCAACGCCTGACGATCCTGCTCGGTACTGGCGGCCAGATAACCGCTGCGGGCCCGGCCCGCGTAAATCAGGTTGATATTGGCTTCTTTCAGATCCGAGATGCCGCGCAGCTCGGTGTCATAAAGCCGATCATTCAATTCGTTGATGCGAGACAGCCCCCAAACGCCAAAGGCCCCAATCGCGCCGCCAATCACCGCCACCAGCAAGAACGCGCCCGTCAGCCGCGCTCCAATACGCAAGCCCGAAAATAACCGCAACATGCTTCCCTTCCCTGTAGATACCCCGGTTTATGGCGGGCAAGCCGCAGTCCTGGGCCCCGTGGTTCAGTCTCAGACCGATGGGAACAATAGCGGGATGAATTCCTAGGGAGAACCCTAAAGAAAAGCCAGTTTCTTCGTCATTTCGCCGCAATGAATTCGACAATCGACAGGGTTTCGTAAGCTGAATTTTTCCTGAACGAAAAAAGAAAACCCCTCGCGGCACGCAAGGGGTTTTCATCGGGGGCCTCGGTGCAAGCACCGCGGCGGCGTCCCGCTTTACCGATCAGGCAAAGTTCTTGGCGGCGAACTCCCAGTTCACCAGGGCCCAGAAGTTTTCCAGATACTTGGGACGCGCGTTACGGTAGTCGATGTAGTAGGCGTGTTCCCAGACATCACAGGTGAGCAGCGGCTTGTCGGCCGTGGTCAGCGGGGTGGCGGCGTTGCTGGTGTTGACGATGTCAACCGAGCCATCGGCCTTCTTGACCAGCCAGGTCCAGCCCGAACCGAAGTTGCCGGCTGCCGACTTGTTGAACGCTTCCTTGAAAGCGTCGAAGCTGCCCCACTTGGCGTTGATGGCGTCAGCCAGCTTGCCCGAAGGTGCGCCGCCGGCCTTGGGGGCCAGGCTGTTCCAGTAGAACGTGTGGTTCCAGATTTGAGCGGCGTTGTTGAAAATGCCACCCGAGGACTTCTTCACGATGTCTTCCAGCGACAGCGTTTCGAATTCCGTACCCGGGATCAGGTTGTTCAGGTTCGTGACGTACGTCTGGTGATGCTTACCGTAGTGGAACTCCAGCGTTTCCTTGGAGATGTGCGGAGCCAGCGCGTCCAGTTCGTAAGGCAGGGGGGGAAGAGTATGTGCCATGTGTTGGTTCCTTCTGTTGAGTGCACGATCAAGCCGTTCAATTGTATCGGCAACTAATGAGGATACCTTGTTAAACCCGCGCCCGTGCGGGGTTAACGGATGCATGTGCTTATGCCATGGCGTGCGTTGATCGTGTAAACGCTACTCTTTCTCGTATCGCAGTTCCCTGCCCGCGTTGGACTCGACCAGCGCGCCGTCTTTGTCCCGCGTGAACGTCTTGTGCATCGGCGTGCCGGCGGCCGATTCAGGCACCTCGACATCGATGCGGATGGCGCGTGCGCCGGCATCAATCTTACTGATATCAACCTGATGCCAGCGCGCGCCCGAGGGCAGCGGCAGGAACACTGACAAGGCCTTCAACGCACCCGGCGCGATTGGCGCCGTGACGCCGTCCGCGCCTTCCGAGGAGCGCGGCCCGCCGCCATAGTCAGCGTCCGAAGAAGACATCGCGACATCGATTTTGACGGGACGGTCGCGGTAGTACACGCGCACGGTCAGGGGATCGGCGCTGCCCGCCCCCGTCTCGGCGTGCACCGCTGCAATGGGGGAATCCGGTTGTATCGGCGGGGTGTCCAGGAACACCTGCTTGCCGTCGCTGCGCCACGTGCCGCGCGCCGCGATATCGACCGCGCCGTAGCTCATGATGTAGTCAAAGCTGCCATCCTGCGACAACAACAATTCGCTGCCGACTTCCCGCACGCCGCGCAGAAAGTAGTGGCCGGGCAACCCGGATGCGTCGGCGGATTTGCTGGCGGCTTTGGCGCGGGCGCGCGCTGCGGGTGCGTTGGCGGACAGAGGCGTTGCACACTCGGCAGGCAATGACACGCCAGCGTCCTGCAAGACCGCGGCGAACGCCGGCGACGATTGGCACGCCAGCACGTACGAAAACGTTTGCCCCGGCGGCGCAGACGCATTGTCGAAACGGGCATGGTGACGCGCCAGCAAGGCCAGCATGCGCGGCTGCCCCGTTTCCAGCGCCACCCACGCGGGGCTGCGGCCCGCCGCGTCGGCCAGATCCGGCTGCGCGCCCGCGCTCAACATCGCATCCGCCAGGTCTTCGCGGCCCAACTGTATGGCCGCAATCAACGGCGTTTGGCCATCGTCCAGCACCGCATCCAATGCGCCCTTCGATGCGTTCACCCATTGCAGCATGGGCACAACTTCACCGTGCCGCGCCACGATCAACTGCCGGCTGTGCAGCAACTGCAACACCATACGTTGCGGCAATGGCGCAGCGTCGCTCGCGCACGCGCCCTGCTCGCCCGTAAAGCCCGCCGCCCGCAATTGCGCAAAGACCTCCGGTTTGTCCAAGAGATTGAGCTCGCCCCGTTCCGGCACACACGCGTCCGCGATGCGCTGGCCCGTGGCCTGACTGACCCGCTGCACCAGCGCCATGTCGCCCGACGCCACTGCGGCGTTCAACAAGGCATACGGGGCGGGCGCGCGCGGCAGGCGCGGGTCATCCAGCTTGGCGCCTGCGCGCAGCAGACGATCCAGCATCGCGGTGTCCTGCCGGCCAATCAGCCAATACAAGGCGCTTTCGCCATTGGGCGCCAGGCCCGCCGGGTCGGCACGCTTGGCCAGCAAGGCGTCGACGACCGGCGCCTGGCCGGAGGTGGCGGCCAATACCAGCAGGGGCGTGGGGTCGCCGGCGCTGTCGCGCGGCAGTTCGATGGACGCGCCCGCGTCGATCAGCATCAAGGCCAGCGCCGTGTCGCGGTTCTCAAGCGCACGGCGAATGGCGTTCGCCCCCAATGACTTCAAATCGAATCCGGCGTCGGCGAACTGCCGCAATGTTGCCGCGTCGCCGGCCTCAAGCGCGACATCCACTGCCGACTTCACGTCATAACCGGTACGCTTGACGCGCGGGTCCGCCCCCGCCGCCAGCAGCAGCTTGACGGCATCGGGCTTGCGGGCCTGGACGGCGTCGGCAAGCGGCGTGTTGCCATACTCGTCGCGCGGGTCGCCCTCTACTGCTGCACCCAATTCCAGCAGGCGTTGCAGCGTCTTCACGTCACCCTGCCGCGCGGCAAGATTCATGATGGGCCGCGCCTCAATTTCCAACTTCGTGAACACCGTGGCGCTGCCTCGCGTCTGCGGGCCACGCTGTGCGAACGGCATGCCTTCACGCAGCAATTGCGCGGCAATATCGGGGTGCCCGCCTGCCACCGCGGCTTGGGCGGCGTCCAGCCAGATGTCGCGCCCGCCGCTTTCCCCGTAGCTCGTTGCGGGAATATGGCGCGGGCCCAACTCCATCAGGACAGGCACCGCGCCGGCGTTACCCAGGTAGGCCGCCAACGCCAATGCGGTCAGGTCGTCTTCGTAGGCGGGCTTGCTGCCGGTTGCGGCCAACGCTTTCAAGGGCGCGGCGCCTTCGGTCAATTCCACCATCGGCCCCCACGCCAGGTAATTTGCAACGTCGGGCTCGAAATCGGCAAAGGGCTTGGCCGCACCGGCCTTGAACAAGGCCAGCACCATCTGCGTCATTGACGCGCGATCCACCATGCGCGGCAGATACGTCATGCGCACGGCAAATTCAAAATCGCGGTGCAGCAGGAAATCCAGCGGCGTGCGGTTTTCATCGCCGCGCTGGTTTGGCTTGGCGCCGGCGGCAAGCAGTCTGTCCATGATCTCGGGGGTGCCGTAGAGCAGGGCCAGATGGAGAGGCGGCCGACGCGATTCATAGGTGACGTCATCCAGCGCGGGCTTCGTGGCCAGCAGCGCGGCCAGCATGCGGGTGCGGGCCGGCAAGATCGCGTGATACGCCTTGCGGATGTTCGCAGCGTCTTCTGGCGTGATGCTCCAGTACACGTCTTTGGAGCGCAAAGCGCGCGGCGGCATCAGCAAGGCATGCAGCAGCGGAACGCCATCCAGCGCGTAGTCGCCGGGATGATCCACCGCAGGCAGCGCCGCAAGGAACGCGGCGTCGTCGCTTGCGCGCACGGCGGCAAACAGCGCCTGCGTTTGCGGCGTGTCGGCGGCTTTGTATTCGCGGTAAGGCGATTCGCAGTCGCAGGGTTTGCCGGGTGGCTGGTCCGCCGCTTGTTGGGCTTTGCTGGATTCCACGGCGGCCGGGTCGAGCTTTACGCCTTCAAAGGCCGCCGCTTCGGCCTGCGCGTAGACCGGCTGCCCCATCGCGATTGCCGCGCCGGCCAGAACGCCGGTAAACCAAGCCTTGCTTGCCTTATGCTGCATCGCGTCGCCTTAGAGTGCGTCGTAAAGTCAGGGCGTCGAAGCGTCAGTGCGTCGAAGCGTCAGTGCGTCGAACCATTGGTGCGTGGAAGCGTCAGCGCGTTTAGGAACCTGTAGCCGGGACCAACCGCAATGGCTACGTCAGCCGGGGTCGCGCGTCTTGCGGGTTTGCTGAACTTCAACCTGGGCGCCGCCTTGCGCAAAGCTCAGGTCCAGCGCTTGGCCCGCCGCCAAGCCAGACGCGTCGCGCACGATACGGCCATCGGCGTCGCGCGCAATGGCATAACCGCGCGACAACGTATTGCCGGGGTCCAGCGCACGCAACTGAGCGGAGGCCGCCGCCAGCCGGTTGCGGCCTTGGACGAGCAGCCGCGCATGCGCCTGGCCGAGTTGGCGCGTGGCGCTGGCCAGGCGATCGGCCGCGCGGCCGGTATCGGGCACGCGATGGGTCAAACGCTGCGCCAACAGATTGACGCGCGCCGTGCGCCGGCCTTGCGGACCCGACCACGCGGACGCCAACCGGAAGCGCAGGCCATTCAAGCGTTCGCGCTGGTGCTCAAGCCGTTGCGCAGGCGACACCAGTTGGCCCGACGCGCGGTCCAGCCGCTGCGCGGCGCGTTCCAGCCGGCGTTGCTGGCCTCGCACCATGGTCTGGGCAGATTGCATGACCCGGCCCATCAATTCTGACCTGGGCACGCAAGCCAGTTCGGCGGCGGCAGTGGGCGTGGGTGCGCGCACGTCCGCCACGAAATCCACGATGGTGAAGTCGGTTTCATGGCCCACGCCGCTGATCACGGGAATGTCGCTGGCCGCAACCTGGCGCGCCAGATCTTCGTCGTTAAAGCTCCACAGGTCTTCGATGCTGCCCCCGCCGCGCACCAGCAGCAGCGTGTCGACTTCGGCGCGCGCGTTGGCCAGGCGCACCTGGGCGGCGAGCCTGCCGGCCGCGTCCGCCCCCTGAACCGGGGCCGGATAGATGATGACCGGCACCTGGGGCGCGCGCCGGGCCAGCGCCGACAACACATCGCGCAGCGCCGCGGCGTGCAGCGAGGTAATCACCCCGATCGCGCGCGGCAGCCGGACGGGCTCACGCTTGCGGGCGGGATCGAACAGGCCTTCAGAGGCCAATTGCTCTTTCAGCCGCAGAAATGCTTCATATAGATTGCCCAGCCCGGCGCGCCGCATGGCGTCGGCCTGCAACTGGTAGTCGCCCCGGGGCTCGTACAGCGACACCCTGGCCCGAATTTCGACCTGGTCGCCAGCGCGCGGCACGAAACCCACCGCACTGGCGCGGCTTCGGAACATGACTGCCCGCACAGAGGCCCGGCTGTCCTTGAGCGTGAAGTACCAATGCCCGGATGCCGCCTGCGTGAAGTTGGAAATCTCTCCGCGCACCCATAACGCCGGGATGCTGCGCTCCAACAACTGCCCCACTGCTTGGTTTAGCTGGGCAACTGTCAGGATATCCCGCGTGAATGCGTTGTTTGTGACTGCAAATTCAATTGTCATGAGGCTTTCCGATGCGTACCTGTCCACAGGGCATACGTAGCGGGCCGCAATGATACCGCGTCCACAGATTTTTGCAGCGGCGGCCCTGACAGCCAATAAATTCCGCACAAGGTACTGATTTTTATAGGATTTTTATAAAAACCCCGTTGCGCTCAATTGAAGCAAACAAGCGCCAGCCCCGTGCCCACAAGCGTTTCGGCAGAGTTTTACACAGAATTATCCACAAGTTCTGTGGATAAATCCGGCACTTGTCCGCCTTGCCACAACCCCGCCGCACCGTTACAGTTTCGTCTTGATCAGACGTCTGCACGCGCCGTCCTGCGCGCCCGGATTCCCCCCAGGAGTTGAACGCTTTGCTATCCATTCTGCGCGAGGCCGGCTGGCCTATCTGGCCTTTGCTGGCCACCTCCGTGCTGGGTCTGGCGCTGATCTTTGAGCGCTTCCTGTCGCTGCGCCGCAGCCTGATCCTGCCGCGCGGCCTGAATGAACAGGTCGCCGACATGCTGCGCAATCATCAGGACACCCCGGAATCCATCAACCGGCTGGAACGCAATTCGCCGCTGGGCCGCGTGCTGGCCGAAGTGATGCGTCACCGTCACCTGCCCCGCGAAGAACTGCGCAACGTGGTCGAAGACACCGGCCGCGCCGTGGCGCACGACCTTAGCCGCTACATCCCCGCCATCGGCACGATTGCCGTGGTGGCGCCGCTGATGGGCCTGTTCGGCACCGTCGTCGGCATGATCGAAATCTTTGGCTCTTACACCCCTGGCGGCGGCGACCCGGCGCAGCTCGCCCGCGGGATCTCGATGGCGCTGTACAACACCGGCTTTGGCATCCTGATCGCCATTCCCGCCATGATCGCGCACCGCTACCTGCGCAGCCGCGTCGACGGTTATCTCAGCGCCATGGAGCAATCCGCATCGCGCCTGGTGCGCGCCGTGTCGTCGCATTCCGCGGCCCGCGAGGGGCGTTCATGAATTTCCGCGGCTCCCGGGGTGATCGCGACGAGCTGGACATCAACCTGATTCCGCTCATCGACGTATTGCTGGTCATCTTGATCTTCCTGGCGGCCACCACGTCGTTCGCGCGCTTCACGCAGCTGAAGGTCACCTTGCCGCAAGCCTCGTCCGAACAAGACACGCCGCCCGCGCTGGAAGTGGCCGTCAGCCAGGACGGGCGCTATGCGTTGAACGGCACGCTGATCGACGTGTCCACCCCGCCCGAAATCGCCGACGCGCTGCGTCAGGCGGCCGCCGGCAAACCCGATGCGCTGGTCGTCATCAATGCCGACGCCCAAGCCACCCATCAATCCGTGATCAACGTCATGGAAGCCGCCCGTCTGGCGGGCATCGGCCGCGTCAACTTCGCTGCCCAGACCACCCGGTGAGCCAACCGCGTTCGTCCCCTTCGCTGCTGGCCCGCCAGTGGCAGCATGGCGGCTGGCTGTCGACCCTGCTGCTGCCGCTGTCCGCACTGACCGCTTGGGCCGTGAGCCGCAAGCGCGCTGCGTATCTCAGCGGGGCCAAACCCAGCTACCGCGCACCGGTGCCGGTGGTGGTGGTGGGCAATGTCTACGTCGGCGGCACGGGCAAAACGCCCATGGTCATCGCCACCGTGGAAGGCCTGCGCGCGCGCGGCTACACGCCCGGCGTCGTGAGCCGGGGGTACGGCGTGAAGATCGGCCCAGATGCTCGCGTCGGCACCGGCGCGCTGGAGGCCGCCCGCTTTGGCGATGAACCCGCGCTGATCGCCCGCGCTACCGGCGCCCCCGTTTCCGTGCACCCCAAGCGCGCACTGGCGGCGCAAGCGCTGCTGAAGGCCCACCCCGGCGTCGATGTCATCGTCTCTGACGACGGCCTGCAACATCTGGCGCTGGCCCGGGATATCGAAATCGTGGTGCAGGATGCGCGCGGCGTGGGCAACGGCCGGCTGCTGCCGGCTGGCCCGTTGCGCGAACCCGCCAGCCGCTTGCAGGATGTGGATGTGGTGGTCACGAACATCGGTACGGCGGACGGCCGCCCGGCCCACACGGGCAATGGCCGGCCCCGCCAGGTGCGGATGTGGCTGGAGCCGGGCGATACCCGTCAGATCGAAACTGGCGCTACGCGCCCCTTGTCCGCTTATGCCGGGCAGCCCCGCATCGCGGCGGCGGCCGGCATCGGCAACCCGGAACGCTTCTTCACGACGCTGCGTGCGGCGGGCATCACGCTGGAGGCGACGCTGCCCCTGCCCGACCATCACGATTACGCGGAATCCCCCTTTAAGGCGCTGGCGGCGGACACCGTCCTGGTCACGTCCAAGGACGCCATCAAGTGCGCCGCCTTGCACGACGCGCGCTTGTGGGAAGTACCGGTCCAGGCTGCGTTTTCAGACCCGGGTTTGTTTGATTGGCTGGCGCAGGCGCTGCGGAACACCGCGGGGATGCATCCCACATTTCGAGACAAGCCCGTCAATTCATAACATTAATTAACCAGGTGAGTGCCGATCGCTTTTTTCGCACGGCAAAAATCGGACTTCTCCCAGGACGTGCCGGTCCATCCTCTACCCAAACTGTTTTAGAATCGCGGTCATGGAATCCCGACTGCTCGACATCCTCGTCTGCCCCCTGTGCAAGGGCCGCCTCGAACACGACCGCCAGCAAGCCGAACTGGTTTGCCGCGCCGACCGCCTGGCCTTCCCGCTGCGCGATGGCATCCCCGTCATGCTTGAGTCCGAAGCGCGCGCGCTGGACGACGCCCCCGCTGCCCACTGACACGCCGCTACCGTGAGCTTCATCGCCCTGATCCCGGCGCGTACCGCCTCGACCCGCCTGCCCGACAAACCGCTTGCCGACATCGCCGGCAAGCCGATGGTCGTGCGCACCGCCGAGCGCGCCGCGATGTCGGGCGCGTCGCAATTGTTCATCGCGACGGACGACGTCCGCGTCCAGGCGGCGGTGCAGGCCCATGGCCTGACCGCCCTGATGACGCGCAGTGATCACCCCACCGGCACTGACCGGCTGGCGGAAGCGGTGGAACAGTTGGGCCTGCCTGATGACGCCATCGTGGTGAACGTGCAGGGCGACGAACCGCTGATCGAACCCGAACTCATCGACGCCGTCGCGGCCAAGCTCCAGGCTTGCCCCCAGGCCGATATCGCTACCTGCGCCAGCCCGCTGGCCGACGCCGAGGCGCTGTTCAACCCGAATGTCGTGAAGCTCGTCTGCACCGCCGACGACCGGGCGCTGTATTTCTCGCGCGCCCCCATTCCCTGGGCCCGCGACGCGCTGGCTTCGGGCGAACGCGTGCTGGCCGACGGCCTGCCCGCCTGGCATCACATAGGGCTGTATGCCTACCGCGTATCATTCCTGCGCCGCTTCCCGACCCTGCCGCAAGGCGTGCTGGAACGGTTCGAGTCGCTGGAACAGCTGCGCGCCATGGAACATGGCCATCAAATCGTCGTACACCGGGCGTCCAGCCCTCCCGCAGCAGGGGTAGATACCCCGGCGGATCTGGAACGCGTCCGGCTGATCTACAGCAAACAGATGTAAGGGTTATTTCGCATGGCGCAGCCCCGCATTGGCTGCTGCGTTGCGGCATAATCCCCCGGATCACAAAAAATAAACCCCATCAGGAGCACTCATGCGTCTCATCTTGCTCGGACCCCCCGGCGCCGGCAAAGGCACCCAGGCCGCGTTTCTCACCCAACACTTCGGCATTCCTCAAATCTCCACCGGCGACATGCTGCGAGCCGCGGTGAAGGCAGGCACGCCGCTGGGTATTGAAGCCAAAAAGGTCATGGATGCCGGCGGTCTGGTTTCCGACGAGATCATCATCGGCCTGGTTCAAGACCGCCTGAAGCAGCCCGACTGCGCCAGCGGCTACCTGTTCGACGGTTTCCCCCGCACCATCCCGCAAGCCGATGCGCTGAAAAGCGCCGGCGTCAAGCTGGACTACGTGGTGGAAATCGAAGTTCCCGAAGAAGACATCATCGAACGCATGAGCGGCCGCCGCGTGCACCAGCCCAGCGGCCGCAGCTACCACGTCCGCTTCAACCCGCCCAAGGTTGAAGGCAAGGATGACGTCACCGGCGAAGACCTGATCCAGCGCGACGACGATCGCGAGGAAACGGTGCGCCATCGCCTGTCCGTGTACCGCGAACAAACCCGTCCGCTGGTCGATTACTACTCGACCTGGGCGCAGCAGAACGCCGCCGAAGCCCCCAAGTACCGCAAGATTTCGGGCGTGGGCGCTGTCGACGAAATCAAGTCGCGCCTGTTCGAGGCCGTCAAGAGCTGATTGGCGCCTTGATGGCCAAAGGCCTTCGGCGCCGGCTGGACGCATTGCGCTCCGGCACCGGCCCGAAGGCCTTGTCGCATTCGGCGCCTGCCGCGCCGCACAACTTCCCTTGAACTGATCTGGTGGTAGAGACATGGAAATCGCGAACAAGGTATTCATCGTTACGGGCGGCGCGTCCGGCCTGGGTGCAGGCACCGTGCGCATGCTGGTGGAAAACGGCGCCAAGGTCGTCATCGCCGACGTGCAGGACGAGCCTGGCCAGGCCTTGGCCAAGGAATTGGGCCAGCGCTACGTGCATTGCGACGTGACGCAGGAAGCCGACGGCAAGAGCGCCGTTGCCGCCGCCCTGGAACTGGGCTCGCTGTTCGGCCTGGTGAACTGCGCGGGCGTCGCGCCCGCCGCCAAGATCGTGGGCAAGAACGGCGCGCACCCGCTGGATTTGTTCCAGAAGGTGGTGTCGATCAACCTGATCGGCAGCTTCAACATGATGCGTCTGGCCGCTGAAGCCATGAGCGCCAACACGCCCGAGCCCACCGGCGAACGCGGCGTGATGATCAATACGGCATCGGTTGCCGCCTTCGACGGCCAGATCGGCCAGGCGGCCTACGCCGCATCGAAGGCCGGCGTCGCCGGCATGACCTTGCCAATCGCCCGCGATCTGGCCAAAACGGGCATCCGCTGCATGACCATCGCCCCGGGCATCTTCGGCACGCCGATGATTTTCGGCATGCCGCAGGAAGTGCAGGACTCGCTGGCCGCCAGCATCCCCTTCCCCGCCCGTTTGGGCCGCCCGGAAGACTACGCCAAGCTGGTCTACAGCATCGTCACGAACGAGATGCTGAATGGCGAGACCATCCGCTTGGACGGCGCCATCCGCATGCCGCCAAAGTGATGTAGTACAAAGGCAGGCCCACGACGTGGGCCTGCCTTTTTTTGTTTGACCGCCTTTTTCTCGTAGTTCGTTTCGGGCCGGCCCGCACTTTTTACCTAGTCCCATCCATGAGCCTGTTTCGTTCGGCGGCCACTGTCAGCAGCTTCACGTTGCTGTCCCGCATTTCCGGCTTGATCCGCGACATCCTGGTTGCCCGCGCCTTTGGCGCCGGCCCCATCACCGACGCCTTCTGGGTCGCGTTCCGTATCCCCAACCTGTTGCGCCGCCTGTTCGCCGAGGGCGCGTTCGCCCAGGCGTTTGTGCCGATTCTTGGCGCCGCGCGCAATAAGCGGTCGGAAGAAGAAGTCCGCATCTTGCTGGACCGCGTGGCCCTGCTGCTGACCGCCACCCTGATGCTGATCACGCTAATCGGCATCGTTGCCGCACCCTGGGTGGTATCCGCCATGGCCAGCGGCCTGCGTGGGGCGGCCCGCGATACCGAATTTGGCGCGGCCGTCTGGATGACGCGGATGATGTTCCCGTACATCTTCTGCATGTCGCTGATTGCCTTCGCCTCGGGTGTGCTGAACACCTGGCGTCGCTTTGCCGTGCCCGCGTTCACGCCGGTGCTGCTGAACCTGTCGATGATCGCCGCCTGCATCTGGCTGGCCCCGCGCATGGACGTCCCCGTCTATGCGCTGGCCATCGGCGTGATGATCGGCGGCGTGGCGCAACTGGCCGTGCAGTGGGTGGCGCTGGCCCGCCTGGGGCTGACGCCGCGCTTTTCGCTGCGCTTTCGCCAAGCCTGGGCCGACCCCACCGTGCAACGCATCCTCAAGCAAATGGCGCCCGCCACGCTGGGGGTGTCCGTGGCGCAGATTTCGCTGCTGATCAACACCAATATCGCCACCTGGCTCACCCCGGGCAGCGTGACCTGGCTGTCTTTCGCCGATCGGCTGATGGAATTTCCGACGGCCTTGCTGGGCGTGGCACTGGGCACCGTGCTGTTGCCCAGCCTGTCGGCGGCCCACGCCCGCGACGACCACGGCGGCTATAGCGCGCTGCTGGACTGGGGCCTGCGTCTGGTGCTGTTGCTTGGCCTGCCCGCCGCAGTGGGCATGGCGCTGCTGTCGGATGGCTTGGTCGCCACCCTGTTCCACTACGGCGCCTTTGCCGCCCAGGACGTGCTGCAAACCCGCCTTGCCGTGATTTCCTACTCCGCAGGGCTGATCGGCCTGCTGGCGGTAAAGATCCTGGCGCCGGGCTTCTACGCCAAGCAAGACATCCGCACGCCCGTGAAAATCGCCATCGGCGTGCTGATTTTGACGCAGGTGATGAATTTGATTTTGGTGCCTTTCATGGCGCATGCGGGCCTGGCGCTGGCCATTGGGCTGGGCGCCTGCCTGAACGCGCTGGCGCTTCTGATTGGCCTGCGCCGCCGCGGCGTATATCAGCCCGGACCTGGCTGGATGGTGTTTGCACTGCGTTTGCTGCCGGCGCTAGCCGCATTGGCGGCGATGCTTTGGTACGCGGATGGCAAGATCGACTGGCTCGGACTGCAAGCGCATGCGGGCCTGCGCGCGGCGTATCTTGGGGGCGTGTTGGCCGCCAGCGGCGTGGTCTACTTCGGAATGTTGTTACTCTTTGGCTTCCGTCTTAAGGACTTTGGACGACGCCCAAGCCGGTAAATTCAGCCGTCAAGGCGACAATCCCACCAAAAAGCCGGCTTCCTGCCGGCTTTTTGCATTAGATTCGTCAAGAATTGACAACCACCCGGTAATCTTTGGTAAAAAACCTTTATTATTTACAAATTGCCATCGAAAGGATTCCTGTCGGCGCCGCCGCCAGGGAGAAGAAGTGAAGTACGCCCAAGGACAACCCATGGCGGACCAGGTGATCAATTGGTTGCTATTGCTGCGCTCAGGTAAAGCGACAGCGCAGGACTACAACGACTTCCTGGCGTGGCGTGCGGCTGACCCTGTTCATGAGAATGCCTGGCAACAGCTGACAGGCTCGCTTGCAGGGTCGACATTTGGCCGGCTTGGTGACGCATATCCCGCAGCGGGGTATGGCACCAGCACCGCGCCCGCCGCATCGTCGCTGATCCCTCCGCCCCCGGCCATCGTGCCGCCCCGCCGCCGTTTTCTGACTGGCGCGCTTGCGCTCGCCAGTACAGGCGCCTGCGCCGCCTACGTCGGCAACGCCTTCTACCCGCTGAACAACGTGGCGGCCGATGCCGCTACCGCCACCGGCGAACGCCGCCGCTATCTGCTGTCCGACGGCAGCCAGTTGCTGCTGGATGCGCGCAGCCGCGTCAACCTGGATTTCACCCCCGCCTACCGCCAGGTCCGTCTGCTGGATGGCGCGGTGACGGTCTCGGTGGCGCCCGATGCGCGCCGCCCGTTCCTGGTGCAAACGGCCGAAGGCACCGTGCGTGCGCTTGGCACCCGTTATATGGTCCGCCAGCAGGCCCAGCGCACGGTGGTCGTGGTGCATGAGCATGAAGTCGAAGTCGAGACCATGGCGGGCGCGCATGGCACCGTTCGCGCCGGCACCGGCGCCAGGTTCGACATTTCCCGCATGGACACCCCGCGTGCAGAACTGATGGCTGAAGCCGCCTGGGAATCGGGCTGGGTGGACGCCCGGGGCCGGCCGCTGGCGGAAGTCATTGCCGCGCTGCGCCCGTATCGCACCGGCACGCTGCGCGTATCGATGGCAGCGGGCGGTTTGCCCGTCTCCGGCCATTTCCCGTTGGACGACACCAACGCCGCGCTGGACACGCTGCAAGACATGATGCCCATCCATGTTCGCCGTTTCACGCCGTGGTTCGTGTCGATCAGCGTCGCGACCTGACAACGCTCTACCCCGGGCCGGTGTTTCTGCGGCCCGCTTCGTTGTATACTCAGTACCGTGTTTTTATCCAGTAGGCGCCGCGGGTTTTCCTCAAGGCTGTGGTTCTAGGCTTTACAGAGGATCATCCGAAAGGGTTCTCTAGCTAGGACTCTCCAGCCCAGGAACGCTTTCCCCCAGCGCCCCCCGCCCGGTTGACGGGCGCTCCATCGACAGATCAGACATTAAAAGCTTGCATTCCCATAGGGACTTGCTACAATGTTCGACTTTGCCGAATTCAACTTATATAGCAACATGGCCAATACCGCCCAAGCCCGCAAGCGCGCTCGCCAATCCGTTGAGCGCAACAAGCACAATTCCAGCCTGCGCTCGATGCTGCGCACCGCCATCAAGCGCGTTCGCCAATCCATCGCCGCTGGCGACAAGGCTGCGGCTGGCGACGTGTTCCAGAAGGCCTCGAGCGTGATCGATCGCGTGGCTGACAAGAACATCATCCACAAGAACAAGGCTGCTCGCCACAAGAGCCGCCTGGCTGCCGCTATCAAGGCGCTGGCCTAAGATTCTGCCGCCCCGGTTTGTTTGGGGCGTCATGAATACGGCAAATGAAGAAGGATGCCCCAGGGCATCCTTTTTTGTTGCCTGCTACGCCCCCAGCCGCGCCTTGATGGCGTGAGCGGCTTCCATCAGCGAGGCCGTGAACGCTTCCACCAGCGGGTTGGCCGGACGATGCTCCGGGAACACCAGATTGACGCGAAACGGGAACGCGCGCCGCAGCGGCCGAATATGCAAGCCCCGGCCCACGAAATCCAGGGCGGTCAGCGGGTTCACGATGGCGACCCCCAGCCCCTGGCGCACGAACGTGCACACGGATACCGCAGTCGGCGTTTCGACGATCGAGCGCCGCAGCACGCCCGCTTCCGCGAAGGCTTCGTCAATCTGAATGCGGTAGGGGTCGCTGGATGACAGGCTGACAAAAGCGTGGCCTTCGAAATCAGCCAGATCGATCTCGGCCTTTTCCAATAGCGGATGCCCATCGGGCAACACGCACACCTCATCTACCTGCAATAGCAGCTGCACCCGCGTGCCAGCAGGCGCCGCATCGTGTTCGGTCAGGCCCAGGTCATAGCGTTGCGCCGTCAGCCACTCTTCAAGAAAGGGTGATTCTTGCGTCTCAACTGACAGGCTCACGCCCGGATGCTGGCCATGAAAGCGCCGGAACGCGTCAGGCAGGATGGAATGCGAAAACGCGGGCAACGCAATCACCGAGAGCTGCCCGCCCCGGAATTCGCGCAGCCGCGCCGCCGCCGACGCCACCCGTTCAAGCCCCGCGTAGGACTGGCGAATCTCGTCATACAGCGCCAGCGCCGGCATGGTGGGCCGCAAGCGTCCGTGCACGCGCTCGAACAGCGCAAAGCCGATGCCCTGCTCCATGCGCGCCAGTTCGCGGCTGACGGTGGGCTGCGACGTGCTGAGCAGCTCGGCCGCCCGCGTCACGCTGCCCGCAATCATCACCGCGCGGAACACTTCGATATGCCGATGCGTCAGCATGGACCACCCCATATCAGGAATGAATGGATCTTCAACATATAAGCATTTTACTGGATGCCCTGAAACCGGCATCATGCCGCCTGGTTTCCCTTCCCCATTCAAGGTCCGCACGACATGGCATTCGATCCGCGCCAACTCACCCAACTCGCCACCGAACACGGCACGCCGCTGTGGGTGTACGACGCCGCCGTCATCCGCGAACGCATCGCGCAACTGCGCCGCTTCGACACCATCCGCTTTGCGCAAAAAGCCTGCTCCAACCTGCACATCCTGCGCTTGATGCGCGAGGAAGGCGCCGTGGTGGACGCGGTGTCGCTGGGCGAGATCGAACGCAGCCTGGCAGCCGGCTTCGACCCCAAGGGCGAGCCGGAAGGGATGGTCTTCACGGCCGACCTGATCGACCACGCCACGCTGGCCACCGTGCTCAAGCACGGCATCACGGTCAACGCGGGCTCGCTGGACATGCTGGAACGCGTGGGCCAGGCATCGCGCGGCCACCGCGTGTGGCTGCGCATCAACCCCGGCTTTGGCCACGGCCACAGCAACAAGACCAACACCGGCGGCCCGCAAAGCAAGCATGGCATCTGGATCGATGACGTGGCCGAAGCCGTGTCCATCGTGCGCCGCCACGGCCTGAAGCTGGTGGGCGTGCACATGCACATTGGTTCAGGCGTGGACTACGGCCACCTGTCCAGCGTCTGCGACGCCATGGTCGACGTGGTGCGCTCGCTGGATCACGACATCGAAGCCATCTCGGCGGGCGGCGGGCTGTCCATCCCCTACCGCGACGGCGAGCCGCGCATCGACTGCGACCACTACTTTGAACAGTGGGATGCCGCCCGCAAGCGCATCGAACAATTCCTGGGCCACGATATCCGCCTGGAGATCGAACCGGGCCGCTTCCTGGTTGCCGAAGCGGGCGTGCTGGTGTCTGAAGTGCATGCCATCAACCGCCGCCCCGAGCGCGACTTCGCCCTGGTGGACGCGGGCTTCAATGACCTGATGCGCCCCGCCATGTACGGCAGCTTCCACCGCATCTCGGTGCACGCGCCCGACGGCTCCGCGCCGCAAGGCGTGGCCGAAACGCGCATCGCCGTCGCCGGCCCGCTGTGCGAATCGGGCGACGTGTTCACGCAAGAAGAAGGCGGCGTCATGTCGGACCAGCTTTTGCCGCAGCCGCGCATTGGCGACTTCATGGTCTTTCACAACGCGGGCGCTTATGGCTCGTCGATGTCTTCGAACTACAACAGCCGGCCGCTCGCGCCCGAAGTGTTGCTGGACGAGGGCCGCGCCCGGCTGATCCGCCGCCGCCAGACCATACGCGATTTGCTGGCGCTGGAAGATTAAGCGTTGATGCAATCAGGTGGGAAACGCCTCGCGCAGCGCGAAGGTGGCTTGTTTGAAGACGCCCAGGTCGGTGCCCACCGCCACGAAGTGCATGCCCATGTCCAGGTAGCGGCGCGCGTCCGCATGCACCGGCGCCAGGATGCCCACCGCCTTGCCTTGCGCCGACACGCGCGCATGCAGATGGCGGATGGCTTCTTGCACTTCGGGGTGGCCCGGGTTGCCGATGTGGCCCAAGGCCGCGGCCAAGTCCGACGGCCCGATGAACACGCCATCCACGCCTTCCACTGACGCAATCTCATCCACCGCTTCGATACCCGGGCGGCTTTCAATCTGCAGCAGCACGCAGATGTTGTCGTTGATGGTCTGCAAATAATCCGGCACGGTGCCGTAGCGGTTGCTGCGCTGCGCGCCCGCCACGCCGCGTATGCCTTGCGGCGGATAGCGCGTGGCGGCCACCGCCAGGCGCGCATCGGCCTCGGACTCAATGAACGGAATCAGCAGGTTATAGAAGCCGATATCCAATAGGCGCTTGATCTGCACCGGGTCGTTCCAAGACGGCCGGCCCACCGCCGCGCTGGCGCTGCCCTGCAAGGCTTGCAGCTGTTGCAGGAACATCGGCACTTCATTGGGCGAATGCTCGCCGTCCAGCAGCAACCAGTCGAAGTCCGCCAGTCCGACGAGCTCGGCCGTAATGTGGCTGGACATGCACATCCAGAATCCGATCAGGCGCTCGCGGGCCAGGATGCGTTGCCGGAAGCGATTGGGTAAGGGTGAGTTCATTGCCGCCTTCGTGTTTGCAGAAAAAGAATACGGGAATCATGCCGGGCCGAAGCCCGGCGGTACAGCGGGCAAGTATTAGGGCATGCCCTTAATCCATGCGGGCGCCGGATGCTTTCGCGGCCTTGCCCCACTTGGTGATTTCGTTATCGACAAACGCCGAGAACGATTTCGGGTCGTCCGCCACCACCACGAAGCCCACGCTTTCAAGCTTCTTGCGGATGTCGGGTGACGCCAACGCCTTCACCGTGGCCTGATTCAGACGCTGAATCACCGCAGGCGGCGTCTTCGCAGGCGCCGACAAACCAAACCACGATTCTGCCGAGAAGCCCGGGTAACCGGACTCTGCCACCGTCGGCGTATTCGGGTAGGCCGGATTGCGCTTGGCGCTGGCCACCGCCAGCGCGCGCAGCTTGCCGGACGTGACCTGCGGCAGCAGCGTGTCCTGGTTCAGGAACATCACCGACACACGCCCGCCGATCATGTCGGTAATGGCCGCAGCGCCGCCTTTGTACGGCACATGCACCAGATCAATCTTGGCGTCCTGCTTCAGCATCTCCATGGCCAGGTGGCCCGACGAGCCGCTGCCTGAACTGGCGAACGTGTACTTGCCCGGGTTCTCGCGCGAGAGCTTGATGAAGTCTTCAAGGGTCTTGCCGGGGAACTCCATGTTGGCCACCAGCACGTTGGGCCCGGTTGCCAAGAGCGAGATATGCGCGAAGTCGCTGTTGCGGTACGGCATGTTCTGGTAGACCGCATAGCTGATGGCGTTAGACCCGACGCCAGACAGCAGCAAGGTGTAGCCGTCGGGTTCCGCCTTGGCCACAACATCCGAGCCGATGTTGCCATTGGCCCCGCCCTTGTTCTCGACAATGACGCTCTGGCCCAGCTCTTTGGACAATTCGGCGGCCAGCAAGCGGCCCACGGAATCCGTGCTGCCGCCCGCCGGGAACGGCACGATCAGCTTCACGGGCTTGGCGGGCCATGTGCCCGCTTGCGCCATGGCGGCGTTCGGCGCCATGGCCAGCACGCCGATCGTCGTGGCGGCCAGTGCGGCGGTCAGGATGGCAAGGCGTCTGCGCGCCAAAGGTTTGTGTTCTTGCATGGTTGTCTCCTCGTGGTTTTTCTAGGTATGGCGCCCGGTGTCCGGGTCTGCTGTTGTCTTGCAAAACACGTGAATGGGGGATCGCGGCCCGCCTACTTGTCATCCAGCAGGTAAGGCGTGCCCGCGCGTTCGCAGATGCCGCGCAGGCGCTCGGCCAAGGCCGCGGAAATGGGGATGCCCGCGCGCAACCGGCGCGCACGCTCCGCCGCTTCGGGTTCGCCCGCCACCAGCACGGGCTCGTCGGGATTGGCGGGCGGGGTGTCGTGCATCGAATCGATCAAGTCATCCATGTCGGACTCAAACGATCCGGCCGCGCGGAACGCATCGGGATTCAAAGCCAAAAAGAAATGCCCGACGTCGTCGGGTTCGCCCGGCTGGCGCGTGGGCGCGCGGCGTGCGGCGAACGCGCTGCCGCTTAACGTGCCGCCCAGAATCTGCGCCATCATCGCCAGGCCGTAGCCTTTGTGGCTGCTCATCGCAGGCGTGCCGCCCAGCGGCGTCAAGCCGCCTTCGGGCCGTTTGAAGATGAACTGCATGGCGGCGTCGGCGTCTGTGACCGCCCCGCCCTGCCCGTCCACCGCCCAGCCCGGAGGCAACGGCTTGCCCAGAAAGTCGTAGACCTTGACCTTGTTGGCGGCGACGGTGGTGGTCGCCATATCCAGCACAAAGGGTTCGTTGTGCGCCGCGGGCGCGCCGAAGGCAATGGGGTTGGTGCCCAGCATCGGCATGGCGCCGCGCGTGGGCACCATGATGACGCCGTTGGCGCTGCTGGTGACAAGCCCGACCACGCCGCGCTCAACCGCGATGCGCGCGTACACGCCAGCGGCGCCGAAGTGATGCGAGTTGCAGACCGACACCGCCCCCACACCGTGTTCCAACGCCTTATCGACCGCCAGGTGCATGGCTTGCGCCGCCACCGGATAGCCCAGCCCGCCCATGCCGTCGATCAACGCACTGGCGCCGCCGTCGCGCACGATCTTCGCGCGCGCATCCAGCCGCAGCGACCCCGCGCGCCATTTTTCTTCATACGAAGGCAGCATCGAAATGCCGTGCGAATCGATGCCCAGCAAATCCGTTTGCGCCATCAGACCCGCCGTGATGTGCGCCAGATCTTCATCCATGCCCCACGCTTGCAGCACCTGCAAAATCTGCTCGCGAACCTGCTCCACCTGCACGTCCGTTCCTGTTGCTACGTTGCCTTGCACTGAGTCGTCTCCGTTCGTTATAGGTATTGCGATGCCGGGCGCGGCGGCGGGAAGCGGCTGCGCGCCTAGTCGCGTTCGCGGTCCACCAGCCGGTGGCGCGCCTGCCCCAGATGAAATTGCATGGCCACGCGGGCGCGCTCGCTATCCTGTTCGCGGATAGCGTCCAGGATGGTGGCGTGTTCGTCCACGACGCGCTGGGCGCGTTGCCGCGAGCCAGTGCGCGTCAGGCTCAACGTCAGCCGCATGAAACCGTTGATGGATTCGTGGATGCTTTCCAGCACCCCCAGATAAAAGTCGTTGCCGCTGGCCTCGGCAATGCTGGCGTGAAACGCCAGATCGGCTTCGGGCGACACCTGGCCGTGCGCCAGGCTGTCGGCAAAGGCCGCATGCGCATCGGCGATCTTCTTCAGTTGTTCGTCGGTGCGGCGCAGCGCCGCCAGCCGCGCGGCGTCGCCCTCCAACGCCACGCGAACCTCTTGCGCGCGCAGATACGCGCTAACGTTTTGCACATCGTTGAAGGTTTTCAGACGCGGCGCGGGCTGATGGCTGACAAACGTGCCCAACCCTTGATGCGCGGTGATCAAGCCATCGGCACGCAAACGCAGCAAGGCTTCGCGCACGACCGGGCGCGACACGCCGAAGCGTTCCGATATTTCGTTTTCGGAGGGCAGCTTGTCGCCCACGTTCAGGCCGCCAGAGACGATCTGCTCAAAGATCTGTCCGTAGACCTGATCCGCCAGCCGCACCCGATGCCCGCGTTCAAGCGGTTGGGACCCGGACGCGTCGGACTCGACGGGCGCCTGCGGCTCGGACGAAGTAGATGCTTTGGATCGGGCCACGAAACCTCCTGAATGCTTAAGGCCTGCTCGCCTTGAGGCGAACAGCGCTCATCGTACCGCCAACAGGCGATGCGATGAGCGGCATGCAGCGCACCCGTTCACGCTCAGGCCGCCACGGCTTCCTTGTCCCATGCCGCCAACGCGCGCGCGACCGGCGCCACGCGCTCGCGTTCAGCGGCCGAGATGCCCGTCAGCAACGGCAGCATCGGGCCCATGTCCGCCACGCCCGACAGCGTGACGGCATCATGCAGCACGCGAATCGGGCTGATGCCGTCGCGGCAATCTTCCAGGCCCAGATAGTGTTGGCGCACGGCTTCGGCCTCGTCGTAACGGCCTTCGCCAAGCAGGTGCAGCAGGCGCATCGAACCGCGCGGGGCCACGCACACAGAGCCCGACGTGAAGCTTTTCAACCCGAAGTCCCGGTAGTGGACGATGGCCGGACGTTCGCCAATGCCGCTGACGATCCAGCGCGAATCCACGGATTCCAGCAACGACGACAGATACGCATCTTTTGCCGGGTTGTCGCGCACCACGGCGTACTTGAACGCGGCGATACGGCCTTCTTCGATCAGGCGCGCGGCGGTTTCCGGCGCCAGGTAGTCGGCCGACTTGATGTAGACCACGGCGGGCTTGCCCAACGCATCGGTGAAGCGGCGCACGCCTTCGGCCAGACCGTCATCGGTGTACGGGAACGCCATCGGCAGCAGCATGGCGGTAGGAAAGGCGCGCGACCGCAGAATGGCGGCCTGGTCCATCATCTTGCCGTAGTCGGGGCCGACCGACGGCAGTATCCACGTGTCCGATCCCGCCAGGCCTGCCAGCATGTCCACGATGCGCGCGTATTCGCTCACGCCCACGTTGTAGAAATTGGCGTTGCCGCCGTACATCACGTTGCGCACGCCCCCGGCCTCCAGATGCCCCAGCAGCGCCTTGTTGGCGGCTTCGTTCAAGGACAGATCGTCGTGGCGGGCAAGCGGCGGCACGGCAATGACCGAACGTTGCAGGTCCTGGGCGGTGACCGGGGTAGTTTTCATGAACGGGCTCCTGGCTGTTGCACTTGTCAGATGAGTGATGGGAAAAAAGTATACTTGGTTGACAAGCAAATTCTCAATACCTATATTTGTTTGACAAGTGGAAAGGCATCAACAAGGCGGGGCGCGATGAGCGCCCCGTTGCAACACGCCTCGGGCGATGCCAGGGGCGCGCAACATCCCCCACAAACGATGCGCGGCCACGCGCACACCCAGGAGACAACTCATCATGCAAGCCCCCATCGCGCGATGCCGGCTGATCACGGCCGCCTGTTTGATGGCGACCGCGCTGCTGCTGCCCGCCGCCCAAGCCCACGCCGACTATCCCGAACGCGAGGTCAAGATCATCGTGCCCTTCCCCGCGGGCGGCACTGCGGACATCGCCGCGCGCGTGGTGGCGGCTGAGCTGGGCAAGAGCTGGAACAAGCCGGTGGTGGTGGACAACAAGGCCGGCGCGGGCGGCAACGTCGGCACGGCCGAGGCGGCGCGCGCCACCGCTGACGGCTACACGCTGCTGATGGGCACCGTCAGCACGCACGCCATCAATCAATCGGTCTACAGCAAGCTGCCGTACGACCCGGTCAAGGACTTCGTGCCGGTCACGCTGGTCATCCCCGTGCCGAACATTCTGGAACTGAACCCCAAGTTTGCCGACAAGCACGGCATCCGCACGGTGGCGGACCTGATCAAGTATCTGAAGGCCAACCCGGGCAGCGTCAACATGGCGTCCACCGGCAACGGCACGTCCACGCACCTGTCGGGCGAACTGTTCCAGAGCATGACGGGCACGCGCATGACGCACGTGCCGTACAAGGGCAGCAGCCCCGCGCTGACCGATGTGATGGGCGGGTCCGCTGACCTGATCTTCGACAACCTGCCCTCGTCCATGGGCTTCATCAAGGGCGGCAAGCTGCGGCCGCTGGCGGTTACCACCGCCGCGCGTTCGCCCGCGCTGCCCGATGTGCCGACGATGGCTGAAGCGGGCGTGAAGGGGTATGAGGCATCCAGCTGGTTCGGCTTGCTGGCGCCTGCTGGCACGCCGCCCGCCATTGTTGAAAAGATTCAGCGCGACGTCGCGGCCGCCTTGCAACAGGAACCCGTGCGGGCGCAACTGCAAGCGCAAGGCGCCACGCCATCAGGCAATACGCCCACGCAGTTCAAGCAATTCATGGCGCAGGAAACCGTCAAGTGGGCCGAGGTGGTGAAGACCTCCGGCGCAAAAGTCGACTGAGCCCACACGAATCACGCTCCCTATTCAGCCCCCGATTCAAGCCCGGCCGCAACGCGTGAGCGCCGGGTTTTTCATCACCACGCGAACCAGGAGACACCATGAATAAACTGATCTGCGCCGCCGCCGCGGCGAGCGCCGTTCTACTTGGCGGGCCGGCTGCACAAGCGGCCGGCTACCCCGACAAGCCCGTCACCATGATCGTGCCGTTCGTGCCCGGCGGCTCGTCCGACATCACCGCGCGTTCCGTCACGCCCGCGCTGTCGAAGATCCTGGGCCAGACCTTCGTGGTTGAAAACAAGCCGGGCGCCAACAGCGCCATCGGCGCACAGGCGCTGGCGCGCAGCACGCCCGATGGCTACACGATGATGGTGGGGTCGATTGGCACCTTCGCCATCAACGAAGCGCTGTACAAAAACCTGACGTACAACCCCAGCAAGGACTTCACGTATCTGACGCAAGCGGTGCGCAACCCCAACGTGCTGGTCGCCGCCCCCACCTTCCCGGCCGCCACCGTGGCCGAGCTGGTTGCGTATGCGAAGAAGAATCCGGGCAGCGTGTCGTATGCGTCGTCCGGCACGGGTTCGTCTGACCACCTTTCCGCCGTGCTGTTTCGCCAGCGCACGGACAGCACCGGCGTGGACGTGCCCTACAAAGGCGGCGGCGCGGCCATTGCCGACCTGATCGGCGGACAGGTCAACGTGTCGTTCCAGAACCTGGGTGCGGTGCAGAACCACATCAAGGCCGGCAAGCTGAAAGCGCTGGCCATTACGGGCGATGCGCGCGCACCGGATCTGCCCAATGTGCCGACGCTGGCGGAAGCGGGCATCAAGGACATGGTGGTGTATTCCTGGCAAGGCTTCGCCGTGCCCAAGGGCACGCCCCCGGCCGTTGTAGAGCAATTGTCCAAGGCGCTGCAAACCGCGCTGCGCGACCCGAAGACCGAGCAAACGCTGCAAGGCCTGGGCTTTGAAGTGGTGGCCAACACGCCGCAGCAGTTCACGCAATTCCAGCAAGGCGAGGTCAAGCGCTGGAAGGATGTCATTCAGAAGGCCAACATCCAGTTGGAATAAGCGGTGGCGGCAGCGCGGGCATAAACATCGGGGATGCCTGCGGGCATCCCCGGTGCCTGCCCCCCGCCGAATCAAGTAGCATGACCGTTTTCGCCACCCACCCGTACGACAACATGACCACCAAGCAACGCATCATCCAGGTCGGCTCGCTGGCCGGCTCCCCCACCGCCAACAAGAGCCTGGCAGACCGCTATGACGTAGTGGAACTGTGGAAATTTCCGGATCGCAAAGCGGCGCTGGCCGAACATGGCAAGGGCATCACCGCGGTTGTCACGTCGGCCAACTTCGGCGCCGACGCTGAACTCATCAACGCCCTGCCCGACCTCAAAGCCATTTGCAGCTGGGGCGTGGGCTACGAAACCATCGACGTGGACGCCGCCAAGAAGCGTGGCGTGCAGGTCAGCAACACGCCTGACGTGCTGACGGATTGCGTGGCGGACCTGGCCTGGGGCCTGCTGATTGCCGGCGCGCGCCGCATGGGCCAGGGCGAACGCTTCGTGCGCGCCGGCCAATGGGGCCAGGTGCATGGCAGCATCCCGCTGGGCCAGCGCGTCAGCGGCAAGAAGCTGGGCATTGTGGGCCTGGGCCGCATCGGTGAAGCCATTGCCAAGCGTGGCACGGGTTTCGACATGGACGTGCGCTATCACAACCGCCGAAAGCGCGACGACATCGCTTATGGCTACGAAGCGTCGCTGGTGGATCTGGCCAAGTGGGCCGACTTCCTCGTGGTCGCCACCGTAGGCGGCCCGAGCACGCGCCATCTGGTGAATCAGCCCGTGCTGGAAGCGTTGGGCCCAACGGGCATCATCGTCAACATCGCGCGCGGCCCGGTCATTGATGAAGCGGCGCTGGTGGCGGCGCTGGAATCCGGCAAGCTCGGTTGCGCAGCGCTGGACGTGTTCGAACACGAACCCAAGGTGCCAGACGCGCTGAAGAACAGCGACAACGCCGTCGTGCTGCCGCACATCGGCAGCGCCACGCTGGAAACGCGCCTGGGCATGGAAAACCTGATGCTGGATAACTTGCAGGCCTACTTCGACACGGGCCGTGTGATTACGCCGGTCGAATAACAAACACCTGCTGCAAAAATGAAAAAGCCTCTCGGTGCCCATACCGAGAGGCTTTCGACTTTCCGGCCCCAAGGAACCGGCAGTCTTCCTGCAAAGGAACTACTTAAGGCTTTTCAGCCGCTTGCTACTTGGCCGGCGTCGTGGCGCCGGAATGGTCCATCTTTGATGCAGTGCCTGATTTCGCGGCCGCTGGTTTGGCGGACGTTTTGTCAGACTTGTGATGCTTGTGCTGCGCCTGGGTCTTGGTATCACCCGCCTTGGCCGTGGCATCGGCGCCGGCCGCAAACGCAGAAGGCGCAGCAGCAAGACCGAGGCACAAGGCCGAGGTGGATAAGAACGCAGCGATACGGGAGTGGGTCGTCATTTCATGAACTCCTGAATGTGCAAGGCTAAAAGCCTATCCGACACGGGGCGGCAACATCGCCGCTTACCCCGTACTCCGTTTGAAGATCCCACTCGCCGAAGGTTCAACGCGGAACCACAAAATTTCGGACGCTAACGTTTGCTAATACAGGCTGGCGCTCAGCTTTCAAACGCCAGCAGCGCCACGGTGGCGAACAGCATCAGCGCGAAGCAGGCTCTAAGCTTGCGTTCAGGCAGCTTGTACGCCAAGCGCACGCCAACCGGCACGAACAGCAAGCTGCCTATCGCCATCGGCAGGCCCACCATCCAGTTCGCCTGACCCGCCCATCCGTAAGTGATGAGCGCAATCGTGGAACCCGGAATCACCATGCTCAGCGCCAGCGCCTGCGCCATGGTCTGCGGCAACCGGAAGACGGACGTGATGATGGGCACCGCCAGCACCGCGCCGCCCACGCCGAAGAAGCCGCCCAAGGTGCCGCACAACATGCCCAAGACGCTTGCGCGACGCGGCGTGAAGGCAGGCGCCGCGCGCGCAGGCTTTTGCGTTTGCGTTTGCGTTGCCCCTTGCTCTTTGCGTTTCTGTTTGCTGGCGGCAACGCGGCCCGCGCGCCACGTCTGCCACACATAGAACAAGGCGATGAAGAACAGGAACACGGCGAAGCTTCGGCGCAAGACACCGGAGTCGATGCCCAGCGCCAAACGCGCGCCCACCCAGGTGAACAGCACGGCGCCCGCCGCGCCTGCGGCGGCCACGCGTTTGTCGATGCGGGTCTGCTGGTTGTACTTGCGCACCGCCATCGTGATGGCGGGCAACACCATGATCAGCGCAGTGCCTTGCGCCAGTTGTTGCGACATGCCCATCAACAACACCAGCGCGGGAATGGCGATAAGACCGCCCCCGATGCCCAGCACGCCGCCCATGAAACCAATCAGGCCCCCCGCGGCCAGGCACGCGGCGATCACTAACAGACTCACGAAGTGCTCCCGATCAGCGCAGCTTGTCCAGCGCGGCGTCCAGGCGGTCCACCGCCCAGATCTCCAGACCCTCGATGGGCTGGCGCGGAGCGTTGGCCTTGGGGATGAGTGCAATCGAAAAGCCCAGCTTGGCTGCTTCGCGCAACCGTTCCTGGCCGCGCGGCGCGGGCCGGATCTCGCCGGCCAGGCCCACTTCACCAAATGCAATCAGGCCACGCGGCAAGGGCTTGTCACGCAACGACGACATAATGGCCAGCAGCACCGGCAAGTCGGCCGCGGGTTCCGTGATGCGCACGCCGCCCACGGCGTTGACGAACACGTCCTGGTCGAACGTGGTGACCCCCGCGTGCCGGTGCAGCACGGCCAGCAGCATCGCCAGCCGGTTGCCTTCCAGCCCGACCGTCAGCCGGCGCGGGTTGGGCGCGTGCGAGCTATCCACCAAGGCCTGGATTTCGACCAGCAGCGGGCGCGTGCCTTCCTGCGTGGCCATCACGCAGGAACCGGCCACCTGCTGTTCGTGTTGCGAGAGGAACAGCGCAGACGGGTTGGCCACGCCACGCAGACCGCGGTCGGTCATAGCGAAGACGCCGAGTTCATTCACAGCGCCAAAACGGTTCTTGAACGCGCGCACCAGACGGAACGACGAATGCGTATCGCCTTCGAAATACAGCACCGTGTCCACGATGTGTTCCAGCACGCGCGGACCCGCCAGCGCGCCGTCTTTGGTGACGTGGCCGATCATGACGATGGCGATGCCCGTCTGCTTGGCCAGCCGGGTCAGCTGCGCGGCGCACTCGCGCACCTGCGACACGGAACCCGGCGCGGCGCTGAGTTCACCGCTGTAGAGCGTTTGAATGGAATCGATCACGGCAACCGTGGGCTTCTGTTCGGACACGGCAGCCTGAATGGCTTCCAGCCGGATCTCGGCCAGCAGGTTGACGTTGCCTGTCTGCAAGTCCAGGCGGCGCGCGCGCAAGGCGACCTGCTCGGCGGACTCTTCGCCCGTCACATACAGCACGGGCGTGGTCTCGGACAGCGAAGCCAGCGCTTGCAGCAGCAGCGTGGACTTGCCGATGCCGGGGTCGCCGCCAATCAGCACCACGGCCCCGGCGACGAGACCGCCGCCCAGCACGCGGTCAAATTCGTCCAGGCCGGTAGGCTGGCGCGGCGTTTCGCGGGCTTCGATTTCGGACAGGCTGCGCACCGGGCTGGCTGAGGCCAGCGGCGCATAGCGGTGGGCGGACGCGGCGGGCGACGACGACTCCACCGTTTCTTCCAGCGTGTTCCAGGCGTTGCAATGCGGGCATTTGCCCTGCCACTTCGGGGTCGTGCCGCCGCAGTCGGCGCACACATATACGGTTCGGGATTTGGCCATGCGCGAAAGTGTACTGGCATCGCTCGCGTCCCGGGGCGCAGAACCGGGATCAAAACGCGCATTGAACAGTCACTTTGACGTGCTGCGAGGCACGAGTCTGTCATTCTGCTTTCAGTATTAGGGACGGGCCAAAGTTACATCATGCAAATAGAAGAAATTCCCTGCCGGAATCCCGCAAATCGCGCATAATCGACGGATGCAGCGCGGCCTGCCACCCAAGCCGCATAAACCGGAACACGACCCAAGCCACGACAAGACCGCCGGACCACCGGCGCGGCGACGAGCGAAAGGTCAAACGCGGATGCGTCCTGCCACCGGACGCAGGCGCGAGGAGTACGCGCATGAGCATTACCTATCGCCCCCCTTTCGATGAAGACGATGAACGGGATCTGCGCGCCCTGTACCGTAAGCCCAGACCCGGGAGCAGTCCCGAACTGGACGCCGCGGTGCGCCGAACCTGGCACCCTGGCCATAGCTGGCACCCCGGCTGGGCCGCAGCGGCGTGCGCCGCGATGGTGGCGGGCCTGTTCGCCTGGACCGACATGCGCGAAAGCGCCGAGGCACCCGAGCTGAACGCGCAGCTCGTCGCCCCGCATGAAGTTGGCACCAGCGCCGAACGCTCGCCGCCCCCCGCCGCCCTGACCGATGCGCTGGCCGGAAAATCCGCGGCGCCTGCTGTCACTCAACGCGTTTCGGTTTCTACATCGGCGTCAGGGTCAACGCCCGAAGCTAGCCAGAGCCAGGCGGTTCAAGTGACGCCGGCCCCGCAAGCCGCTGCCGCCACCAGCACGGAGCAGCCCGCCGAGGCCACTGCCACCGACGTCGTCGCGTTCAGCGAAGAAGATATCGAGGCTCGCGTGGCGCACATCCGGTCGCTGATGCAGAACGACCAGCAGGACGACGCCGTGCAAGCGCTGCGCGAATTGCAGCAAGGCGCGCCCGACCTGACCTTGCCTGACGACTTGCAGGAACTGGCCCAGCAGAACCCGGCCTGAACTTACGGCCCGAACTCACGGCTTTGATCCGGCCCCCAGCCCGCCCGTCACGGCGGCGCCGGGGGCCGTGTTGCATCCCCGCCGCAAGCCGTTCAGGATCAAGAAACAGTGAGCAAAAAACGGATGGCTTCTTGCTAACATAGCCGCCATGAGTCCGAGCTTCCACCACCGCAATCTTCCCCACCTGCTGCTCTACGCACGCGAAACCCTGATGGCGCATTTCCGACCCGTATTGCACGCGGCCGGCGTCACCGAACAACAATGGCGGGTGTTGCGCACCTTGAGCGAAGTGGGATCGATGGAACCGAACCAGATCGCGCGCAGCTGTCAAATTCTTAGCCCCAGCCTGACCCGCATGCTGGCCGGCATGGAAGAACAAGGCTTGATCAAGCGCGTGCGCTCCAGCGCCGACCAGCGCCGCCAGGAAATCTCGCTGACCCCCAAGAGCAACAAGCTGATCGACCGGATGCGCCCGCACGTGGATGCGAAGTACCAAGAGATCGAAGCCAAGATCGGCAAGGAATTGCTTGACCGCCTGTACCGCGATGTCGACACCATGGTCGACCTGATCAAGCGGAATACGCCGGCATCGGGCGATGCCGACGAAGGCTGACACTTAGTCAGGCACCGGGAAGATCGCGTTGATCTGCCCCGTGCCGGAGCTGGTGAAGTAATCGGTGACGATCTCCACCGGCTTGTCGTAAGCGTCCCACCCCAGCAAGCCCAGCAGCATCGCCGTGTCGTGCATGCCGCCCTCGCCCACGCACAGCTCGGCGTAGTCCGGCAGCATGGCGCAGAACGTCTTCCAATCCCCCTGGCGCCACAGATCAACCACCCGCAGATCCATCTGACGATGGAACTCGCGGCTGATCTGGTGCATGGCGGCTTCAGGGCTGTTGTTATCGTTGAACCGATGTGACAAAGAACCGCTGGCCAGCACGGCCACGCGGTTGTCGCTGGCCTCGATCGCCTGACGCAGGGCGGCGCCAAAGCGCCGGCTTTCATCCAGGCCATGCCACGCGCACCACGCCGCCACCGACAGCACGTTGAAACGGCCGTCGCCGTTCATGTAGCGCATGGGAACCAGCGTGCCGTATTCCAGTTCCAGGCTGTCGATCTCGTGCGTGCGCGTGGCCACGCCCGCCGCGTTGGCGCATTCAGCGATGCGGCGGCCCAGTTCAGGGTTGCCGCCGTAGGCGTAGTCCATGTCCTTGATGAAGTGCGGCAGTTCGTTGCTGGTGTAGCGGCCTGCAAAGCGCGCATTGGCGTTCACGTGATAGCCCGCGTTCACCAGCCAGTGCACGTCCAGCACCACAATCGTATCCACATCCAGATTGCGGCAGCGCTCGCCGATGTCGCGATGGCCCTGGATGGCGGCCTCGCGGCAGCCGTGGTGCTTGCCGGGAAGTTCCGACAGATACATCGACGGCACGTGCGTCACTTTCGCCGCCAGCGCAAGCTTGCCCATGATGGTTGTCTCCTTGGTGCAGGGGCTCAGACGCCCCATTTCGGTATGTGGTGGCTGCCCATCGACACGCAGACGTTCTTGATTTCGGCGAAGACCTCGTAGCTATATTCGCCGCCTTCGCGCCCGGTGCCGGATTCCTTGGTGCCGCCAAACGGCTGGCGCAGATCGCGCACGTTCTGGCTGTTGATGAACACCATGCCGGCTTCAATACCGCGCGCCAGGCGATGGGCGCGGCCGATGTCGCTTGTCCAGATGTAGGAAGCCAGGCCATATTTGACATCATTGGCCAGCGCCAGCCCTTCGGCCTCGTCCTTGAACGGGATCAGGCAGGCGACGGGGCCGAAGATTTCTTCCTGCGCGCAACGCATGCGGTTGTCGACGTCGGCCAGCACGGTCGGACGCACGAAGTTGCCGCCCGATAACTGCGCCGGCAGCCCGGCCGGCTTGCCCGCGCCACCCGCCAGGATGCGCGCGCCCTCTTGTTCGGCCAGCTGGATGTAGCCCGTCACCTTTTCCCAATGCTGGCGCGTGATCATCGCGCCCACATGCGTGGCGTCATTCATCGGGTCACCCACCGCCAGCCGTTCGGCGCGCGCGGCAAATTTGCGCACGAAATCGGCATAGATGGTTTCCTGCACGAAGATGCGCGAACCCGCCGTGCAGCGCTCGCCGTTCAACGAAAAGATGGTGAACAACGCGGCGTCCAGCGCGCGGTCGACATCGGCGTCATCAAAGATCAGCACGGGCGATTTGCCGCCCAGCTCCATCGAAAACTTCTTGATGCCGCCGGCGCTGGCCATGATTTTTTTACCGGTGACCGTGCCGCCGGTAAACGAGATTGCGCGCACGCCGGGGTGGCGCACCAGCGCGTCGCCCGCGGTCGCACCCATGCCCTGCACCACGTTCAGCACGCCGGCCGGGATGCCGGCTTCAAGGGCCAGACGGCCCAGCTGATCGGCCGTAAGTGGCGAGAGTTCAGACATCTTCAGCACCGCCGTATTGCCCAGCGCCAGGCATGGCGCGGTTTTCCACGTGGCCGTCATGAACGGCACGTTCCACGGCGACACCAGCGCACACACGCCCACGGGCTGGTACAGCGTGAAGTTCAGCATCTGGTCGTCCACGGGATAGGTATGCCCGTTCATGCGCGTGCAGACCTCGGCGAAGAAATTGAAATTCTCGGAGGCGCGCGGAATCAGCTGCTTGCGGGTTTGTGAAATTGGCAGGCCGGTGTCCTGCGTTTCAAGTTCGGCCAGCATCGGCACGTTCTGGTCGATCAGTTCGCCCAGGCGGCGCATCAGCCGGGCGCGTTCCTTGGCGGGCGTGTTGGCCCATTTGGGAAAGGCGGCCGCCGCGGCGGACACGGCGGCGTCGATTTCGGCCTGGCCGCCCGAGGCCACTTCGTCGATGGCGTCGCCCGTGGCCGGGTTGTAGGTGATGAAGCGGTCTTGGCTGTCGACCTGCTCCCCATTGATCCAGTGCTTTATGCTCATCGCGGCTCCTCGTCCCGTGCCCGGCGGTGATGGCCGCCACTTTTAATTAACACGTTAACATTATGCCGGCGAAAGGCAGGCTGTCAACGTCGGAAAACCACTAGCGGAATGCAGCGGCGTTGCGCGCATGTGGCGTTGCTGCAGGTTGCCGCCACGTTGTCACCCATTGCAGATTTCATTATGATAATTAACATGCTAACAATATTGTGCGGGAGACCCCATGCCCCATATCTGGATTGAGTACTCGGGCAATCTGGCCCTGGATACGCGTGCGCTGATGCGCACCGTGCAGGATGCCGCCGTGGGTGACGGCAGCCTGTTCCCGTTGGCCGGCGCCCGCACCCGCGCCTTGCGCGTGGATGATTGCCTGATCGTCGATGGCCACCCGGACAACGCGTTCGTCCATGTGGTGCTGCGCATCGGACATGGCCGCAACGACGCCCAGAAGACCGCGCTGGGTGAACGCGTTTTTCAGGCGCTGACCACGGCGCTGGCGCCGCAAATGGCCGCGCGCCCCTTCGGGATTTCGATGCAGATCGAAGAAGCGGACCCCGTGCTGAACTACAAGCTGAACAACTACCGCGACTATCTGGCGGCCAGAGCCGCCCAGACCCGCGCCGCGTTGGCCGCGCCCCCACGCACCGTGGTGGGTGCGGCGCTGAACACGCGGCAAGCGTTGGCCGCCTTGGGCAGCGCCGTGGACGCCCCGCCTTACAAAGCCGCGCCCAAAGCCCCCGTGCTCTACATCAAACCCGCCAATACGTACGCGCAAGACGGCGATGTCATCACGCTGCCGGCGGATGTGGACGAGGTGCAAGTGGGCGCCACCTTGGGCGTGGTGTTCGCACGCCGCGCCACGCGCCTGAGCGAGTCGGAAGCGTTAGACGTGGTGGCGGGCTATCGCGTGGTGGCCGATTTGTCTGTGCCGCACAGCAGCTACTTCCGCCCCGCCCTGAAACAGCAATGCCGCGACGGCTTCTGCCCCATCGGCCGTGATTTAGCGCCCGCCTCCGCCATCAGCAACCCGGACGCGCTCGACATCGAGGTGTGGGTGGACGGCGTGGTCGCGCAGCGCGCCAGCACCGCCGACCTGATCCGCCCCGTCGCGCGTTTGATCGCCGACGTGACGCAGTTCATGAGCTTCGAGGCGGGCGACATGCTGCTGGTTGGCACGCCGCACGACGCGCCGCGCCTGCGCGCCGGGCAACGCTATGACATCCGCATCGCGCAGGTTGGCACGTTGAGCAACGCGTTGGCCGCCGCCACGGTTTAAGGACGACTCCATGAAACACGCACGCATCGCCTATGAAGGCGCTATCCACGCCGCCACCGAAGCGCAGCCCGGCCACGTCCGCCTGGCCGACGGCCGCGTCCTGGCCGAAGACGCCGTAACGTGGCTGCCACCTATTGAGCCGCGCACGACCTTCACACTTGCCATCAATTACGCGGACCACGCCAAAGAGCTGGCCTTCAAGGCGCCCGACGAACCCTTGGGCTTTCTGAAGGCGGCCAACACCTTCGTCGGGCACCGCGCGCAGACGCTGCGCCCGGCCGACGTCGCCTTCATGCACTATGAATGCGAGCTGGCTGTCGTGATCGGCAAAACGGCGCGCGGCGTGTCGCGCGATCAAGCCTATGACTACGTGGCGGGCTACACGGTGGCCAATGATTACGCGCTGCGCGACTACCTGGAAAATTGGTATCGCCCCAACCTGCGCGTAAAAAGCCGCGACACCTGCACGCCGCTTGGCCCCTGGCTGGTCGACCGCGACGACGTCCCAGACCCGATGAATCTGAACCTGCGCACCACCGTCAACGGCGTCGAAACCCAACGCGGCAACACGCGCGACATGGTGTTCGACGTGCCCGCTCTGATCGAATACTTCAGCAGCTTCATGACGCTTTCAGCGGGCGACCTGATCCTGACCGGCACGCCCGACGGCATCGTCAACGTGGCGCCGGGTGATGAAGTGGTCACTGAAATCGAAGGCATCGGCCGGCTGGTCAACACGCTGGTTCCCTATTCTTCGTGAGCCCTTTACAGGACACCCCATGCTAGACACCCAAACGGTGCGCAACCTTGCCGCGCGCCTGCACGACGCCGAACGCAGCCGGCAGCAGATCGGCCAGATTTCGCTGGAATACCCGGACATCACCATCGCCGATGCGTACGCCATTCAGCGCGCGTGGATGGACATCAAGCTGGCGGAAGGCCGCGTCAAACGCGGGCACAAGATTGGGCTGACCTCGCGCGCCATGCAACAGGCATCGCAAATCAACGAACCCGATTTCGGCATGCTGCTGGACGATATGTTCTTTGCCGATGGCAGCGATATTCCCGCAAGCCGTTTCATCCTGCCGCGCCTGGAAGTCGAGCTGGCGTTCGTGCTGGGCAAGCGGCTGCAAGGCCCGGACGTGACGTTGTTCCAGGTGTATGACGCGGTGGATTACGTGATCCCGGCGCTTGAGATCATCGACGCGCGCTCGCACGGCATCGACCCCGCCACCCAGCGCCCGCGCAAGGTGTTCGACACCATCGCTGACAACGCCGCCAACGCGGGTGTGGTGATGGGCGGACGACCCATGAAGATTGGCGAGCTGGACTTGCGTTGGGTAGGCGCCATCCTGTCGCGCAACGCCGTCATCGAGGAAACCGGTGTGGCCGCGGGCGTCTTGAATCACCCGGCCAATGGCGTAGTATGGCTGGCTAACAAGCTGGCCGCCCACGACGTGGCGCTGGAAGCGGGGGAAATCATTTTGTCGGGTTCGTTCACGCGCCCGATCGCTGCCCGGCCCGGCGACACCTTCAATGTCGACTACGGCGTGCTGGGTTCCGTCAACTGTCATTTCATCTAACACGGCATGCCGTCCATGGACATCCTGACCAACACCTTCAAGCAAGCCTTGCGCGACCGCCAACCTCAGATCGGCCTGTGGGCCGGGCTGGCCAGCGCCTACACCTCCGAAATCGTTGCCGGCGCCGGCTTTGACTGGCTGCTGATTGACGGCGAACACGCCCCCAACACGTTGCAGACGACGCTGTCGCAACTGCAATCGGTGGCCGCTTACCCGGTAGCCGCCGTGGTCCGCCCGGCCTGGAACGACCCGGTACAGATCAAGCAGATTCTGGACACCGGCGCGCAGACCTTGCTGGTGCCGATGATTCAGTCCGCCGACGAAGCATGCGCGGCAGTTGCCGCCGTGCGCTATCCGCCCGCTGGCATTCGTGGCGTGGGCAGCGCGCTGGCGCGTTCGTCGCGTTGGAACCGCATCCCGAATTACCTGGAACGCGCGAACGACCAGATGTGCGTGCTGGTGCAAATCGAAACGCCGGCCGGCATCGCCGCGCTGGATGAGATTCTGGCGGTGGACGGCGTGGACGGCGCCTTCATCGGCCCGGCAGACCTGTCGGCCAGCATGGGCTACTTGGGCCAGCCCGATCACCCCGAGGTCTTGAAGACCATCGACGACGCCATCACCCGCATCGTGCGCTCGGGCAAGGCCGCGGGCATCCTGCACGGCGGCGTGGCGCAAGCCAAGCACTATCTGGAATTGGGCGCCACCTTTGTGGCCGTGGGCGTGGACGCGGTGCTGCTGGCGCGCGCAGCCGAAAACCTGGCGTCGCAATTCAAGGATGTGAAGCCGGTGGCGGCGGGCAAAGGTCCGTACTGACCGCAGGCTTCACGGATAAAAAAAGCGCACCTTATGGTGCGCTTTGTTCTTCGGGCCAGCGGGACGCAATCAGGAACGGCCGCCCAGGCTGCCCCCGCCGTCCACGCCCAGCACCTGGCCGGTAATGAAGCCCGCGTCATCCGACAACAGGAAGGCGATGGCGGCGGCCACTTCGGCCGGCGTGCCCAAGCGCTTCATAGGCACGGAAGCCAGCGCGCGCTTTTCGCCTTCGCTGCCTGCCGGGCGCGTGGCGCGGAACATTTCAGTTTCGATCGGGCCGGGGGCCACCGCATTGGCGGTGACGCCGTACTCGGCCAGTTCCAGCGCCCAGGTGCGGGTGCAACCCACCAGCGCGTTCTTGGCGGCGGAATACGCCGTGCGGTCCAGGCCGCCATAAATGGCGCGGCTGACCACGTTGACGATGCGGCCGGCGCGGCGCACCTTCATGGATTCAATAAAGGCTTGGGTGACTTGCACCGCCACGCGCACGTTCAGGTCCAGCACGTTGTACAGCGTGGCCAGATCAATTTCACCCAGCGGCTGCGGCGACGCGATGCCTACATTGTTGACGACCGCGTCGACCGGGAATTTCTCGCGGATTTCGCGCAGCACTTCTTCGGTGCGGCCAGCGTCGGCCAGGTCACAGGCGTACAGATAACCGGGGAAATCGACATCCGTCGTGTTGCGCGCGATGCCCACCACATGACAACCCATGTCGGACAGCCGCTGCGTCAGCGCCCAGCCTATGCCCTTGGTGGCACCCGTAATGAGCACGCATTTGTCCTTCATGGATCGAAACCTCGTAGTCTGTTTGCTTGGTCAAAAACGGGCGCTTGGGCGCCCGGTGTTCCCAGTAGACACCATCCTGAGATGGCTGTCTTGTAAATTGCGTAGCAAATCTTGCACGGCGGACACCGTGCCGCCCGGGACGGCAGGCGGCGAAAACAGCGCGTTCAGGCGTCGCGGGTGACGGGTACGCGGGGCGCGAGTGCGCACAGCAGCTCGTAGCCGATGGTGCCGGCGGCCATGGCGACTTCGTCCACCGACGGGCCATCTTCGCCAAACAGCACGACGGGCGCGCCGACGCCCGCGGCGGGAATCGGGTCCAGGTCAACGATCAGCATGTCCATGGATACGCGGCCCACCAGCTGGGTGCGGATGCCGGCCACGACGACCGGCGTGCCGGTGGTGGCGTGCCGCGGGTAGCCGTCGGCGTAACCGCAGGCGACGATGCCCACGCGCATGGGGCGTTCGGCGCGGAAGATGGCGCCGTAACCCACCGCATCGCCCGCCTTCAGTTCCTGCACCGCGATGATCTCGGAGCTGAGCGTCATGGCCGGCTTCAGGCCGAACGACGTGGCCTCGGCATCCGCAAACGGCGACGCGCCATACAGGCAGATGCCAGGACGCACCCAATGGGTTTGCGTGGGCGAGCCCACCGCGATGTCGGCAAAGCGCAAGGTGGCGGCCGAGTTGCAGACGCTGATCGCGCCCGGCATCTTATGCGTCACCGAATTAAACACGGCCAGTTGCTCGGTCACGCCCTGGGGGCCGTCCGCGCAGGCAAAGTGCGTCATCTTGCCCACCGAGCCCAGCGTGCCTTGCTGTTGCAGCAGCATCGCGCGCTCATGGGCGGCGGGATAGGCGGCGGGGCTGAAGCCCAGGCGGTTCATGCCGCTGTTGAGCTTCAGCATGATGTCCACGCGGCGGGAGAAACGCGCGCGCGCCAGCATGTCCAGCTGTTCGCGGTTGTGTACGGTGGTGCTGAGATGGTAGCGGTCGACCAGATCCAGGTCGGACGGCTTGAAGAACCCTTCGAGCAGCAGAATGGGGCCGCCCCAGCCGGCCTCGCGGCAGCGCACGGCTTCGTCCAGATCCAGCATCGCCAGGCCTTGCGCCTTGGAGAACCCCGTGACCGCTTGCTCAATGCCGTGTCCGTACGCGTTGGCCTTGATCACCGCCCAGATGGAGGGCGGCAGGCCGGACGCCGCGGCGGCGGTTTGTTCAAGATGACGGCGCACGGTGGCAAGATTGTGCGCAAGCGCTGAGACGGAAACAGTGGCTGATATGGGGCGCGGCATGGTGTGAGATCCTGTGGCGCTTAAGTCTAACTGATCGACGCCCTCGCGGGGATGCCCCGATGGGGATAGCGCCCTGCCCAAGAAAGCGACTACTCTAAAATGCGTCGTACACGGTCCACCGGACCCGACTTGCATTGCTATCCATGTCCATCGATCACTACGAAAACTTTCCCGTCGCCTCGCTGCTGCTGCCGCGCAGGCTTCGTGGCGCCGTGACCGATATCTACCGGTTCGCCCGCTCGGCGGACGATATCGCCGATGAAGGCGGCGCGTCTGACGACGAACGGCTGGCGCAGTTGGCCGCCTACCGCACCGAGCTGCACCGCATTGGCGCGGAGCCCGGCACGGTGCCCCCGCCCGGCCTGCCGCCCTTGGCTGATGTCTTCACGCCGCTGGCCAAGACCATCGCCCAGCACCAGTTGCCCATCACGCCGTTCTACGACCTGTTGTCCGCCTTTGAGCAGGACATCACCGTCAAACGCTACGAAGACTACGCGTCGCTTGCCGACTATTGCACGCGCTCGGCCAACCCGGTCGGCCGCCTGATGCTGCACCTGTTCAATGCCACCAGCCCGCAGGACATCGCCGAAAGCGACGCCATCTGCACAGGGCTGCAACAGGTGAACTTCTGGCAGGACGTGCGGGTGGACTGGCACAAGCATCGTGTCTACCTGCCGCAAGAAGACCTGCGCCGCCATGGCGTGACCGACGACGACCTGGCCGCCTGCCGCCTGACGCCCGCGTGGCGCGAGTTGATGGCCTTCCAGGTTGAACGCACACGAGCGCTGCTACACTTCGGCGCTCCGCTGGCGCGCCGCCTGCCGGGCCGCATCGGCCTGGAGCTGCGCCTGGTGGTGCAAGGCGGGCTGCGTGTGTTGGAGCGTATCGAGGCAAGCAGCTACGATGTATTCATGAATCGCCCCGAATTGGGCGCCAAAGACTGGGCCATCATGCTGTGGCGCTCTATCAAGTAACAGGCCCTGCCTATCTATGACCCCTGACGAATACTGCCAGGAAAAAGCCGCGAAAAGCGGTTCCAGCTTCTACTACTCATTCCTGTTCCTGCCCCCCGAACGCCGCCGCGCGATCACGGCGCTGTACGCCTATTGCCGCGAAGTGGACGACGTGGTGGACGAATGCACCGACCCGTCGCTGGCGCGCATCAAGCTGGCGTGGTGGCGCACGCAGGTCGACCAGATGTTTGACGGCAAGCCCGATCACCCCGTGACGCGGGCGTTGCAGCCACATCTGGAAAGCTGTTCCATCACCCGCGAGCGCCTGCTGGCGGTGGTCGATGGCATGGAAATGGATCTGGACCAGACCCGCTATCTGGACTGGCCTGGCCTGCGCAAATACTGCTGGCACGCCGCTGGCGTGGTGGGCGAACTCTCGGCTGGCGTGTTCGGCTACAGCGATCCCAAGACGCTGGTCTATGCCGAGAAGCTGGGCCTGGCGTTCCAGATGACCAACATCATCCGTGACGTCGGCGACGATGCGCGCCGCGGCCGCATCTACATTCCGGTGAACGACATGCAGCAGTTCGAGGTCAAGGCCTCGGACATTCTGAACGGCGAATATTCCGACCGTTTCAGCGCGCTGATGAAGTTCCAGGCCGACCGCGCCCGCGAGCTGTACCGCGAGGCCATGAGCAATCTGCCCGAAGCCGACCGCCGGTCGCAACGCCCCGGGCTGATGATGGCCGCGATCTATTACGCGCTGCTTGACGAGATCGAGCGCGACAACTGGCAGGTGCTGCATCAGCGCATCTCGCTTACGCCGCTGCGCAAGCTGTGGCTGGCTTGGAAAACCTGGGTGGGCGGCGGACGCGGACTGGTCCGCCGGTTGGCGCGGTGAAGGCGGCGGTCATTGGCGCGGGCTGGGCTGGCTTGGCGGCCAGCGTGGCGCTGCGTGAAGCCGGCGCCAAAGTCACCGTATTCGAAGCCGGCCACACGCCTGGCGGCCGCGCCCGCCGCGTATTCCACGAATCGTTCGACGCGCCGTTGGACAACGGCCAGCATCTGTTGTCGGGCGCCTACCGGCAAACGCTGGCGCTGATGCGCCGCGTGGGCCGCAACCCCGACGCACTGCTGATGCGCCGCCCGTTGCGGCTGGCCAGCCTGGACGGCCGCTTCCATCTGTCGGCCCCGCGCCTGCCCGCCCCGCTGCACATGGCGATTGCCCTCCTGCGCGCACGCGGCTTGTCGTGGTCCGACCGCTTTGCCTCGCTGCGGCTGATGCGCGGCTTGAAAGCCATGTCGTGGTCGCCGCCGCGCGACTGGACCGTGCTGCAATTGCTGCACTATCACGCGCAATCCGACGTGCTGATCCGGCAAATCTGGGAACCGCTCTGCCTGGCCGCGCTGAACACGCCCACCGTCACGGCCAGCGCCACCTTGTTTGCCCGCGTGCTGCGCGACAGCCTGGCCGGCGTGCGGGAAGACAGCGACCTGCTGCTGCCCTGCACCGACCTGTCTGCCCTTTGGCCCGACGCCGCCGCGCGCCAGGTCACGATGCGCTACGGCAGCACCGTGCGCCAGTTGCATCCGTCGGATGACGGCATCGTCGTCAACCAGGAACGCTTTGACGCCGCCGTGCTGGCCGTGCCGCCAACCTACGCCGCGCGCCTGTTGGACGCTCCCTTGCGCGAAGCCGGCGCGACCGGCCTGCTTGAAGCTCTGAAGGCGTTCGACTACCTGCCCATCGCCACCCTGAACCTGCGGCTGGCTGAACCGTGGCGGCTGCCCGAACCCATGATGATGCTGCGCGAAGAAGCGGCCCGCGGCCATGTCGGCCAATGGCTGTTTGACCGCGCGCAATTGGCGGGCGACACCCATTCGGGCGAACTGGCGGTGGTGGCCAGCGCCGCCACCAGCATCGCCGAGCGCAATCGCCAGCAGGTCATCGAAGCGCTGATCGACCAGGTGGCGGAACAAGCGGCGCGCCATCCCGCGCGCCTGCCGGCCATGCCGGAGGTGTCGGCCGCGGAACTGCTGATTGAAAAGCGCGCCACCTTCGCCGCGGTGCCGGGCCTGACCCGCCCACTGAACACCACGCCGTGGCCGACCTTGGCCTTGGCCGGCGACTGGACCGACACCGGCTACCCTGGCGTGTTGGAAGGCGCAGTGCGCAGCGGCCTGCAAGCCGCCCGCGTGCTGAACCCGCACGCCAGCTGACCGAATCGATATCGCGGGCCGTGCGGCGGACGCCCGTCCGCCGCCGGCTCAGCGCAACCAGTGCGCGGTAGCCAGACCCGCCGCCGTCAGCGCCAACGACCCGGCGAGGCTCAACCCCGCATAACTCAACGCGGTGCCATAGGCGCCGCGCTCCAGCATGGCGACCGTTTCGGCCGAGAAGGTCGAAAACGTGGTCAGCCCGCCCATGAACCCGGTGATGACGCCCAGCCGCACCCACGCGGGCCATTCCGGATGCCCGGCCACCAGCGCTAGCACCAGCCCCACCAGATACCCGCCCGCCAGATTGACCGCGAACGTGCCCCATGGCCACGACTCCACGTTCAGCCACAGGCTGACCAGCCAGCGCGCCCACGCGCCCAAGACGGCGCCCAGGCCCACGGCCAGGAAATTCAGGGGAATCAGGGTTTGGTAGACGGACATGGGCGTGTGGATTGACCAGGAGCGGACCAGGAGTTCACCCGCGACAGCCCCGGGAGTCACCCGGCACTGGCCCCGGACGATGCAAAAAAATAAGTGGCCTATCTTATCGCCGCAGGGCGCCTTGCACCTGACGGCGTGCTTAGAAATGGATTGAAATCGTCTTCTTCGCCTGGCAGCGGCGTTAATGCGCTCTTTTATAAGAGTAATTCTCATTAAATGTTAGAATCCGCCGCTTCAAACCGAATCCCGCATGGACAGTCAACCCACTCCCCGGCGTCGCGCCTACTGGCTCAAAACGCTGCATCAATGGCACTGGATCAGCTCGGCCCTGTGCCTGCTGGGAATGCTGTTGTTCGCCATCACCGGCCTCACGCTGAACAACGCGTCGCACATTGAATCGAAGGCGGTGGTCACCACCCGCCAGGCGCAATTGCCCGAGCCCGTGTTAAAGCAGTTGACCGCCCCCGCCGGGCAAAAAAAGGCGCCGCTGCCCGCCCCCGTCGCCCAATGGCTGGACGACACGCTGGATGCCGGCACCGCCAGCAAAACCGCTGAATGGTCCGCCGACGAAGTGTATTTGTCGTTGCCGCGCGCCGGTGGCGACGCCTGGCTGTCCATCGACCGGGCCAGCGGCGAAGTCGAATACGAACGCACCGACCGCGGCTGGATCTCGTACCTGAATGATCTGCACAAGGGCCGCAACACCGGCCTGGCCTGGAGCTGGTTCCTAGATATTTTTGCCGTCGCCTGTCTGGTCTTTTCGCTGACCGGACTGGTGCTGCTGAAGATGCACGCCGGCAACCGCAGCGCGACCTGGCCCATGGTGGGGCTGGGCGTCGTGATTCCCGTGGTGCTGGCCCTGCTCTTCATCCACTGATTCCATCGATCCGCCCCTGGAGATTTCCATGCGCAAACTGTTGTTGTCGGCCGTCTTGGCCGGCGCCATCGCCCGAACGGCCAACGCGGCCGACATCAGCGTATCCATCGAGGTGCCGCGCCTGGATGTGGCCGAGTACCACCGCCCGTACGTGGCGATCTGGATCGAGAACCCCGACCAAAGCGTCGCCACCGATCTGGCCGTGTGGTACGACGTGGCCAAGAAAAACAACGAAGGCACTGAATGGCTGAAGGACATGCGCCAATGGTGGCGCCGCAGCGGCCGCAACCAGCAGTTTCCGGTGGACGGCGTCAGCGGCGCGACCAAACCCGTGGGCAAACATGCCCTGAGCTTTGACGCAGCGTCCAAGCCCTTGGCCGCGCTCAAGCCCGGCCAGTACGCCGTGGTGGTTGAAGCCGCGCGCGAAGTCGGCGGCCGCGAGCTGCTGCGCATTCCCTTCCAGTGGCCGCCGCAAAAGGCCGAGCAATTGACGGTGCGCGGCGAACACGAACTGGGCGCGATTGCGCTCGACCTCAAACCCTGATTCCTCCCTGGAGCGCAACCATGAAATCCGCCGCCAAACTGGCCGCCGCCCTGGCGCTGTGCCTGCCCTTCGCCGCCCACGCGCATGATGTGTGGATGGTGCCGTCGTCCACGGTGCTGTCGGGCACCGACAGCTGGATCACCGTCGACGCCGCCGTCGGCAACGACAAGTTCTATTTCAACCACGCGCCGCTGCGCCTGGATGGCCTGACCGTCGTCGCGCCCGATGGCAGCGCCGCCGAAGCCGAAAACCTGAACCGCGGCAAGCTGCGCAGCACGTTTGACTTGCAGTTAAAGCAAAGCGGCACGTACCGCGTGGCGGTCGTCAACGACGGCGTGTTCGCGCGCTGGAAAGAAGACGGCAAGAACAAGCGCTACTTCGGCAAGGTGGAAGGCATGGCCCAAGCCGTGCCGGCCAACGCGCAAGAGCTGGAAGTGTCGCAAAGCCTGGGCCGCGTTGAAACGTTCGTGACGGCAGGCAAGCCCACGCCCCTCAAGCCCGTGGGCCGTGGCCTGGAGCTTGCGCCGGTCACGCATCCGAACGACCTGTTCACGGGCGAAGAAGCCACGTTCCAGATGCTGATTGACGGCAAGCCCGCCGCGGAACTGGAAGTGAACGTCGTGCCGGGCGGCAGCCGCTATCGCGACAAGGTCGGCGAAATCAAGCTGAAGACGGACAAGGACGGCAAGTTCGCTGTGAAGTGGGCGCAGCCGGGCCTGTACTGGATCGAAGCCGGTCTGGAAGACGCGAAGGTCAACGTGCCGCAAGCGAAGAAGCGCCGCCTGTCCTACGCCGGCACCGTCGAAGTGCTGCAACCCTAAGCGGACACGCGTGTCCACGCCCCCTTCCTACGCGCCACGCGGCGCGGCGGCGCCCGTCGTCCGCGTGGCTTACGGCGCCATGCCCGCGCCGCAGCCTGAGCTTGCCGCGCTGGCGGGCGCGACCATGGGCACCACCTGGTCCGCTCGCATGGCGCTGCCCGCAGGCTGCGGCAGCGACGCCGCGCGGCGCGCGATCCAGGCCGCGCTGGACGAGGTGGTGGCGCAGATGAGCACGTGGGAAGCGGACTCGGACATCACGCGTTTCAATCAAGCGGCGCCCGGCTGGCAGGCCTTGCCCGACGGCTTCTTCCATGTGCTGCGCCACGCGTTGGCGCTGGCCGAAGACAGCGGCGGCGCTTACGACCCCACCGTGGGGCCGCTGGTCAACGCCTGGGGCTTTGGTCCGCATCAGCGCGCATTCGAGCCGCCCTCTTCTGCCGCGATCGACGCCGCCCGCGCCCGTTGCGGCTGGCAGCGCGTAACGCTGGACGCCGCCGCCCAAGCCGCGTGGCAACCGGGCGGCGCGTATATCGACCTGTCGTCCATCGCCAAAGGCTACGGCGTGGACCGCGCCGCGATGGCGCTGGACGCGTTGGGCATCTCGCAATACCTGGTGGAAGTGGGCGGCGAATTGCGCGCACGCGGCATGCGGCCCGATGGGCAGCCCTGGCGCGTGGCGATCGAAGTACCCGACGCCAGCGATAACCACGCGCTGGCCTTGCCGCTGGAAAACCGCAGCATCGCCACATCGGGCGACTACCGCCGCCACGCCGGCAGCGGCGACGCGCGCTACGCCCACACTATTGACCCGCGCACCGGCCAGCCGGTGCGCAATAACGTCGCGTCTGTCTCCGTGCTGCACCCGGTGTGCATGCAGGCCGACGCCTTGGCCACGGTGCTGACCGTGCTGGGCGAAACGGATGGCTTGGCCTACGCCCGCCGTCACGATCTGGCGGCGTTGTTTATCCTGCGCGATGCCGACGCTTACCGCGTCATCGCCACCCCGGCCTTTCAGGCGCTGGCGCTGCCCCGCTGACCTATGAGCCTGACCCGATTGATTGCAGCAGCGTGCGTGGTGGGCGTGTGGTTGCTGCTCTGCCTGTGGGCGTGGCGACGCGCCCGCCGGCACAACGCTCAGCAGGCGCAGGCGCTGGCCGCCTTGAACGCCCCCGCCCCGGATGACACCTTGCTTGTCGCCTACGCCACGCAAACGGGCTATGCCGAATCGCTCGCCGCGCAGACCGCAGAGTCGCTGCGCGCGGGCGGCTTAAGCGTGCGCGTGGCGGCGCTGGATCAGCTGGATGTGGCGCGGCTGTCGGGCTACCGGCGCATGCTGTTCGTGGCCAGCACCTATGGCGAAGGCGACCCGCCCGATGCAGCCGCCGCATTCGCGGGCCAGATGCAGCCGGGGAACTTGCCAATTCCCGCAGGCGGAGCTACCGATTCAGCGACGACGACGACGACAACGACAACGACAGCGACGGCGACGGCGACAACAACAACGGCAGCGACAACGACATCCGCCACCACCGTCACACCCGCCCTCGCCCTAAGCGGCGCGCAATACGCCGTGCTGGCATTGGGCGACAGCGAATACGCGCAGTTCTGCGGCTTCGGCCATCGGCTTAACGACTGGCTGCATGCGCAAGGAGCCACCCCCTTGTTCGACCTGGTCGAAGTAGACAATGGCGACCCCGCCGCGCTGCGCCACTGGCAGCATCACCTGGGCTTGCTGGCCGGCCGCAGCGACCTGCCCGACTGGCAAGCGCCCGTCTATGAAACCTGGCGCCTTACCGGGCGCAAGCTGCTCAACCCCGACAGCCAAGGCGGCCCATGCTATCTGCTGACGCTGACGCCGCCCGACGGGCAAACGCTGCACTGGCTCGCGGGCGATATCGCTGAAATCGGCCCCCGGCAGGAACGCGGCGGCGCGCTGCTGGCGCACCGCGAATACTCAATTGCTTCCTTGCCCGAAGACGGCGCGATTCAATTGCTGGTGCGCCAGATGCGCAGCGCCGATGGCGGGCTGGGCGTGGGCAGCGGCTGGCTGACGCATATTGCGCGCGTGGGTGACGAGATCGACCTGCGCGTGCGCACCAACCGCAACTTCCATGCGCCGATGGATGACCGGCCGTTGATCCTGATCGGCAACGGGACCGGGCTGGCGGGCCTGCGCGCGCTGATCAAGACGCGGCGTGCGCGCGGCCATCACCGCAACTGGCTGGTGTTTGGCGAACGCAACGCCGCCCATGACGCGTTTTGCGGCGACGAGATCACCGCCTGGCGTATCGACGGCACGCTAGCGCGCGTGGACACCGTCTATTCCCGCGACCAGCCCCAGCGCCGCTACGTGCAGCACCTGCTGCGCGAGCAAGCCGGCACGCTGCGGGACTGGGTAGAAGACGGCGCCGCCATCTATGTGTGCGGCAGCCTGCAAGGCATGGCGGGCGGTGTGGATGCCGCGCTGCAAGACATCCTGGGCGACGCCCGCCTGCAAGCCTTGCAGCACGCCGGCCGGTACCGGCGCGACGTGTACTAGCAGGGCATCTGAAGCGGCTGCCGCCCCCCCCCCCCCGCGTCCTTATTGCAGCTTGATCTGCGCGCGGTCGATCACCGTCTTCCAGCGGTCGCGTTCCGTGCGGATCTGATCGCCAAATTCCGCCGGCGTATTGCCCAGCGGAAACGCGCCCGTCTCTTCCATCTTGGCCGCCGTGGCGGGGTCGCGCACGGCTTGCGCAAACGCCTTCGCCAGCTTGTCGCGCACGTCGTCCGGCATGCCAGCCGGGCCGACAACGCCATACCACGCGGTGACGTCGTAGTCCTTGTAGCCCTGCTCCGCAAACGTCGGCACGTCCGGCAGGCGCGGGTTGCGCTCGGTGCCGGTGATGGCCAAGGCGCGCAGATGCTGGCTCTTCAGATACGGCAACGACGAGGGGAAGTTGTCGAAAATCACCGGCACGACGCCGCCCACCGTATCGGTCAGCGCAGGCGCCGAGCCCCGGTACGAAATGCTGTTCATCTTGCCGCCGATGATTTGCAGAAACCAGATCATGCCCAGGTCGTTCACGCCGCCCGCGCCCGCATTCGCGTAGCCGTCCTTATTTGGATTGGCGCGCACATGCGTGACGAAGTCGGCCAGCGTCTGCGCGGGGTACTTCGGATTCACGCTCAGGATGTTGGGGCTGGTGACCAGGTTGCTGATCGGCGTGAAGTCCTTGACCGGGTCGTACGCCAGGTTGGGAAACAGGTGCGGCGCGGTGCCGTGCGTGCTGACGGTGGCCAGGCCCACGGTGTAGCCGTCGGGCTTGGCGCGCGCGGTGGCGGTCATGCCGATGGTGCCGGACGCGCCAGTGCGGTTCTCCACCACAATCTGCTGGCCCAGAATCTCGCCCGCCTTCGCCGCCGCCAAACGGCCAACGATATCAGTGGGGCCGCCTGCCGGGAACGGCACGATCAGTGTGATGGGGTGGTCAGGAAAAGCCGCGTGGGCAGCGGGCAGCACGGCCGCAAGCAGTACGGCGGCACAGGTTTTGCGCATCATGATGGGGTTGTCTCCTAGGGATTGGGTTAGTTGTTATTGATAGGTTGTTGGGCGCAGCCGCGCAGTCAGCCAGCGGCGCAGTCAGCTTGCTCCAGCCTCTCGCCGCAAAATCTTGCCCGGCCGCGTCATGCCTTTCACGGCGGGAAACACCGGCTGCCCATTGACCAGCACGTGCTCGACGCCTGCCGATGGCAGCGTGGGCGATTCCCACGTGGCGCGGTCCAGCACGGTGTCCGCGTCGAACACCACGATGTCCGCCCACGCGCCCGGGCTCAGTTGGCCCCGGCCCGCCAGCCCGAACACGCGCGCGGGCAAGGCCGTCATCTTGGCGATGGCGGCTTCCAGCGTCAGAAGTTCGGCCTCGCGCACGTAGCGGCCCAACACGCGCGTGAAGCTGCCCCACAAACGGGGATGCGGGTGCGCGTCGTTGGGCAGGCCGTCTGAACCCACCATGCAGCAGTCATGCTGGAAGATGCGCCGCACCTCGGCTTCATCCATGGCAAAGTAGATGGCGCCTGCGGGGCTGAGCCGCTCGGCCGCTTCCTGTTTGCCGCATCCCCAGCGCGCAGCGATATCGGCAAGCGATTCCCCGCTGCATTCGGGATGCGGCACCGACCACGTGATGCGGATGTCATCAATGCTGTCGGCGCGTTCCGGGATCAGGATGGTGGAGCTGCCCGGGTACGGGTAGATGTCCAGCGCCACGTCCACGCCTTCGGCGCGCGCGCGGTCGATGTTGGCCAGCGTGGCGCGGCTCTTGCCCCAGTTGCGCGGCATCATGCATTTGTGGTGCGACAACACGGTGGCGCAGCCGGTGTTGCGGCCAACAGATAGCACTTCGTCCACCGCCGCTTCGACCTCATCGCCCTCGTTGCGGATGTGGCTCGTGTGCAGCGCGCCTTGTGCAGCGGCCACGCGGGCCAGGCCGTCCAGTTCCGCTTGCTCGGCCACGCCGCCCGGCTGATACGCCAGGCCCGTGCTGAAGCCCACCGCGCCCGCCGCCAACGCATCGGCCAGCATGCGTTCCATGGCGCGTTGCTCGTCAGGCGTGGGCGCGGCGGCCGGGTCGCGCATGGCGGCCAGACGCAAGTTGGCATGGCCGACCAGCGCGGCCACGTTGATCATCGGTTGTTGCGCGCGCAGCGTATCAAAGTACGCGTGCATGTCGGCGAACAAGGGCGTTTCGCCCAGCAACGCCAGCGCCGCTGCGGTGTTGCCCGGCAAGGGCGCGGGCGCGCCGCTGACACCGCAGTTGCCCACCACCACCGACGTAATCCCCTGGCTGGTCTTCCATTCCAGGCCCGGCTTTTCCACGAACATCAGGTCATCGTGGCCATGCGAATCAATGAAGCCCGGCGCCACGATCTTGCCGCGCGCATCTAGCCGGCGTGTGGCGGCGGCATGGGACAAGTCACCGATGGCGGCAATGCGCTCGCCGGCTACCGCCACATCAGCGCGCCGGCGCGGTCCGCCCAAGCCGTCAATGACCCAGCCGCCTTCAATGATCAGATCGAATTTTTCCTGTTGCATGATTGCCCTGCCTGGATGAAGCCCCTAGTATCGTCCGCGCGATCAATCTGGAAAAATTGTTTTTATTGATCCATCTATCGTGGTTTGAAATGAATCGTCTGCCCAAGCACGTCACCCTGAAGCACTTGACCGCGTTTGTTGCGGTGGCCCAGGAATCCAGTTTCACGCATGCGGCCAAGCGCTTGTTCCAAACGCAATCGTCGGTGACGAGCCTGGTGCGCCAACTGGAAGACGCGCTTGCCACCCAGCTCTTTGCGCGCACCAGCCGGCGCGTGTTGCTGACGGCGGCGGGCGAAGAATTCCTGCCGCGCGTGATGCGGCTGCTGGCGGATTTTGATGGCGTGATCGAAGACGTGGTGCGTTTTGGCGCGTTGGAGCGCGGGCGCGTGGGCCTGGCCGCGGCGCCATCGGCCATTACGGAAATCATCGCGCCAGCGGCCGCAGCATTTGCGGCGCAGTACCCGGCCGTGCGCCTATACCTGAGCGACGACAACTCTGGCCGCATCCAGCGCAAAGTGGCCGCGCGCGAGGTGGACTTCGGGCTGACCAGCCGCTGGGCCGATGCGCCCGGCTTGCGCTTTGATCCCTTGTTGGAAGACCGCTTCGGGGTGCTGTACCGCGCCGACGACGACAGCCTGCGCCCGGGCCGCGACGGCACGATGCGCTGGTCGGATCTGGCGCAACGCAAGCTGGTGGGCGTGGTGGACGAAACCGGCATCATGGCGCTGTTGCGCGCCCGCGCGGATTTACCGATTGAGGCCGGCGCGCCTTTCTATGAAGCGTCCAGCACCACGTCGCAAGCGGCGCTGGTGAAGGCGGGCCTGGGCGTGGCGCTGCTACCGGCGTTGGCCGCGGAACGCGTGCTGGAACCCGGCCTGGCCTACGCCTTGCTGGCGCGGCCCACCGTTGTGCGCACGGTGTGCATCATCCGGCACAAGGAATATCCGCTAAGCCCCGCCGCGCAGGCGCTGATCCGCGCCATTCATGACTATCTGCGCGACGCGGCGCTACCCGCTGGCTGCAAGCGCGTGCCAGTGAGCAGGAAGACGTTGGCGGCGTAGCGGCAATCGCCAGACGAGGCTGGCCGCGGCTCAACCCTGCGCTACGCCGCGCGCACCTTCTCATCCAGCGCGGCCAGCCCCGCCGCGAAGACGCCCTGGCCCACGGCCTTGGCCACGTCGGCCAGTTCGGCGCCTTCCACGCGGAAGTCCGCCCACCATTCCACCAGCGTGTGGCCGCTTTCGGTGATGGGGCGCAGCGACACGCCCGCGATGTAGTCACGCATCGGCAAGCTGGTCTCGATGATGGAGTAGCGCAGCGCCGTGCCGGGGTCGTCCAGCATCAGCAACTGCTCGCGCACAAAGCCCGAGGGCTTGAGCGCCAGATACCGCACGCTGCCCACCGCGTCGTGGCGGCCGTCGGCTTCCAGCCGGCTTTGCGCGATGCCCGGATGCCATCCGGCCAAGCCGTTGAAGTCACGGAACAAGGGCCAAACCTTGGCGAGCGGCGCGTGGATGATGGCACTGACGTGTACGGTGTGCGGCATGGGAACGCCTCTTAGAAGGTCAGGTTTTTGAACTCGCGCGTGGCAGCGGTCAGCGCGAGTTCGGTGGGCAGGCGCTCCATGGAGCTGGCGCCATAGAAACCGTGGCAATGCTTGCAGGCGCGCAGCACGTGCGCGGCGTCGTCAGGCGTGGCGATGGGGCCGCCATGGCACAGCACGATGAGGTCGGGGCGCACCGCCAGCGCGGCGGCGGCGATGCGGTCGATGGCGGCGACGCAGCCGTCCAGCGTCTGCGCGGTTTCGGCGCCGATGGAGCCGCCGGTGGTCAGGCCCATGTGCGCGACGATGATGTCGGCGCCCGCTTTCGCCATCGCCACCGCATCGTCTTCGTTGAACACGTAGGGCGTGGTCAGCATGCCCTTCTGGTGCGCCAGGCGGATCATGTCGACTTCCAGCGCGTAGCCCATGCCGGTCTCTTCCAGGTTGGCGCGGAAGGTGCCGTCAATCAGGCCCACGGTGGGAAAGTTCTGCACGCCGGAAAATCCCTGGCGCTTCAGGTCGTCCAGGAACACATCGAAATCGCAGAACGGGTCGGTGCCGTTCACGCCGGCCAGCACCGGCGTCTGCTTCACCACGGGCAGCACTTCGCGGCCCATGTCGACGACGATTTCGTTGGCGTTGCCGTAAGCCAGCAAGCCGGCCAGCGAGCCGCGCCCCGCCATGCGGTAGCGGCCCGAGTTATAGATCACGATCAGGTCGATGCCGCCCGCTTCTTCGCACTTGGCTGACAGCCCCGTGCCTGCGCCGCCGCCCACAATCGGCGTGCGCGCGCGCACCATGGCGCGAAACTTGTCCAGCAACTCGTTACGGTCAAAACGCGGCATAACGGCAATCCTTAGTGTGTAGCAATGTCAAGAAAGTGATCGGCCGCCGTCTTGGCGAACAGCGGGTCGTTGATGTGGCACGGCACGCGCACCAGGCGGCGGTTGGACGTCTGCACCAGATGCGCTTCCAGCGCGGCGAACAAGGCGGCATCGGCCTCGGGGTTCCAGAACGCCTGGCCCGGCGCGTCCAGCGCCGACACGCCGCCTTCGGGAATCAGAAAGCGCACCGGCCCGTTGCATTGATTCAGTTTCGCGGCAATCCATTCGCCCTGCCGCGTGTTTTCTTCAACCGTGGTGCGCATCAGCGTCACCTGCGGATTGTGCGGATAGAACTGGCGGCCCTGATAGCGTTCGGGCACGGTATCCATGCCGCCGAAATTCACCATGTCCAGCGCGCCGCAAGATCCAACATACGGCGCGCCCGTGCGCGCCACCGCACCGAAGCGGTCTTCGGTGCAGGCCAGCACGCCCCCGAACAGGAAGTCGCACACTTCCGTTGTGGTCAGGTCCAGCACGCCGCCCAGCAGATGGCTGTCCAGCAGCTTTTCCATCGACTGCCCGCCGGTGCCCGTGGCGTGAAACACCAGGCAGTCGTAGCGCGATTCCAGCAACGGCGTTACCTGCTGCACGCACGCGGTCGTCACACCGAACATGGTGATGCCAACGGCAGGCCGGCTGTCGTCTTCGGCGGCAATGCTGTCCGCCATCCGGAACGCGCCTGCGACGGCGCCTGCGGCATTGGCCAGCACACGGCGCGAAATGCGGTTCAGACCGGCCACGTCGGTTACGGAATACATCATGGCGATATCAGAGGGCCCGACATATGGCGCGACATTGCCCGAGGCCATTGTCGACACCATCAGCTTGGGCGTGCCGATGGGCAAGGCGCGCATGGCGGGGGTGATCAGCGCGGTGCCGCCCGAGCCGCCCAGGCCCAGCATGGCGCCAATGCCGTCATGGCTGGCCGCATAGCGTTCAAAGGCCAGCGCCATGGCGGCGATTGCGGTGCCGCGGTCGCCGGTGAAGACGGCGTCAACGCCATCGGGATGGCTGCGCGCCACCTCTTGCGCCTGCACCTGCGCCGCGCTGGCGGCGCCCGAGGTGGACACGTCCACCGACACCACGTCCAGCCCTTCGCGCTTGAGCAGATTCACGACGTACTCGGCTTCGTGGCCCTTGGTGTCGTAGGTGGCGGCAACAAAGACCCGCCGATTCGAATGCGTCATGGCTCCTCCGCGGGCGGCTACACTCGGTGCGCGCCTCGATATGTGAGGCCGCTAGGCCTGTAGAATCAAGAAATGAGACGAAAGAATCATACTGAGACACCTGTCTCACGTCAAACCTTAGCCCCTGCCAAACCCGCCGCCGGATCGGGCGCGGCCGCCCGCCTGATCGCGCCCGCCAGCCGGCAGGCCGCGGCCAGCGGCGAACCGCCGCACGGGCCACGCGCCCGCATGCGCAAGACGCTGCTGGATGCGGCGCAGCAGTTGATGGCCCAGGGCATCACGCCATCGGTTGCCGAACTGGCCGAACACGCCCAGGTATCGCGCGCCACCGCGTACCGCTACTTTCCCAGCCAAAGCGCGCTGATCGCCGCCGTGGTGGACGAGAGCCTGGGCCCGATCCTGGCGTGGGACTCCACCGCGCCGGATGCCGCGACGCGGGTCGATGAGCTGCTGCGCTTTGCCTACCCCCGGCTGGCCTCGCACGAAGCGCCGCTGCGCGCCGCCATCATGGTGTCTTTGCAGCAGCACGCCGAAGCCGCCGCGGGCAAGTCCACCGCCGAACCGCGATTGGTGCGCGGCCACCGCGTTGACATCCTGAAGCGCGCCATCGCGCCCTTGGCGGCTGAGCTGTCGGCGGCCGAGCAGGCGCGCGTGGCGCAAGCGTTGTCGCTGGTGTACGGCACGGAAGTGTTTCTGGTGTTGAAAGACATCTGGAATCTAGATCTGCCCGCGGTGACGGACGTGGTGCGCTGGACGGCCAACGCCATCATCAACCAGGCGCTGGCCGACGCGAACGCGGCGAAGCCGTAGCGCCTGGCGCACGGCTGTCATGGCCGCGTCACCCGCCGCCTGCATAGTTCCGCGTTTTGCGGCCATGCCTTTCGCATGCCGCCAAACGTTGGAGTGTGTCCATGCAGTTCGAAGTATCCCGCTTGCGGCGGGCCATCATGCCCTTGTCGCTGGCTTGCGTCACCCTGTTAAGCGCGTGCGGCGGCAGTGATGACGATGATGAAGCCGTGACAGAGCCCAGCCCGCCGGTCGTCACGGAACCCGCACCGCCCGTCGAGCCCAAGCCCCCGGTTGAAACCGGCGCCTGGAGCGCGGGCGACCTGCATGTGCACACGTACCAATCGGACGACGCGCAAGTCAGCCTGGAAAGCGCGCTGGATCAGGCCTTTGACCGCTACCAGCTGGACTGGGCCGCCATTTCGAACCACTTGCGCCTGTCGGGCCGTGACCACACCGGCACCGCGCTGGCAGGCGGCTCCATCCCGTTTTCCAGCGGCATGGCGCAGTACGAAGTGCCTTTCATCAAGAGCGCGCAGGCCGCAGGCCGCTATGCGGGCAAGATCATCTTCTCGTCGTTCGAATGGGACATGCCCACGCATGACCACGTGAACATCGGCATAGGCACGAACGACCCGATGTCGGCCAAATCGCTGGAAGCGGTGGCCGAATTCGAATACCTGTTCACCAACCGCGACCCCGCGCTGTTCGACCCGCTGCTGGTGTCGCGCTTGTCGGGCGAAACCCGCGCGTTCACCACGCATGCCGATTCGCTGGCCGCACTGAAGTGGCTGCGAGACAAACATCCCGACAGCTACATGCTGCTGAATCACCCGTCGCGCTATGCCGGCAAGTACACGGTGGCCCAGCTGCGCGAAATGAATGACCTGGCCCCGTCCGTTTTCTTCGCCATTGAAGGCATGGTGGGTAACCAGATGGAGCCCGACCGCGGCGGCTACGCCACGGCCTACACCAACGCCTTCCTGCCCAACCGCACGTATGGCGGCGTGGACTATCTGGTGGCGCACCTGGGCGGCACCTGGGATGCGCTGTTGGGCGAAGGCCGGCGCATCTGGACGGTGGCCGATTCCGACTTCCACTTCCGCACCGCATCGGGCCTGTACAGCTCTGGCTACGCGCCCGGCGAATACGCCAAGACGCACGTCTGGAAAGACGGCAACGATATGGCGGCCGTGGTCGCGGGCTTGAAAAGCGGCCGCGTGTTCGGTGTGTTTGGCGACTTGATCGACGCGCTGGACTTCCAGGCCAAGGGCGCAGCCGGCGCGGTGCACATGGGCGGCGAGCTGCAAGCCGCCAAGGGCGAGAAAGTGGAAGTCACCATCCGCTTTCGCAGCCCCGACAGCAACCACTACGAATACCCGATCGAAAGCGGCAATCCGACCTACGTGAAACCCACCGTCAACCACGTGGACCTGATCGTAGGCGAAGTGGGCGCGCGCGCCGCCGCCGGCACCGCGGGTTATGACGCCGACACCAACCCCACCACCCGAGTGCTGGCCCGCTACACGCGCGCCGACTGGACGGTGGACGCCGAAGGCTACAACGTCATCAAGACCACGGTGACGGCGGACAAGAGCCTGTACCTGCGCTTGCGCGGCACGAACCTGGGCGTGGACGTGGCGGGCGAAACGGCAGCGGGCGAACCCCTGCCCGACGCCAAGGTGGACCTGGCGGATAACGCCGCCCGCTTCAACGCCATCAACGCGCGCAACTACAACGATCTGTGGTTCTACTCGAACCCGGTATTCGTGACGGTCGCGCCGTAACGCGGGTGAACCCAGACCGGATGCCCATCCGGTCGCAGGCGAAAAAAAAGCCCAGCGCATATTGCGCTGGGCTTTTTTCCTTTGCAGGACTTACTGCAAGGTGCGGGTGAAGATGAATTCCCCGTCTTGCCAATCGACCGGCACCACATCGCGCGGCCCGAACTTGCCTTCCAGGATCAGGCGCGCCACCGGGTTCTCGATCTGTTGCTGGATCGCGCGCTTCAAGGGGCGCGCGCCAAACACCGGATCGAAACCGGAGCGGGCCAGTTCCGCCAAGGCGGCCTCGGTCACTTCCAGGCGCATCTCCTGCTTTTCCAAGCGCGCGCCAAGACGGCGCAGCTGGATGCGGGCGATGGACTCGATGTGCTGCGCTTCCAGTCCGTGGAACACCACCACTTCGTCGATACGGTTCAGGAATTCAGGCCGCAGGGTTTGCTTCAACTCGCCCCACACCACTTCCTTGACCACGTCATACGGCTGGCCCGCCAGGCTCTGGATATGATGCGAACCCAGGTTGGACGTCATCACGATCACCGTGTTGCGGAAGTCCACCGTGCGGCCCTGGCCATCGGTCAGACGGCCGTCGTCCAGCACTTGCAGCAACACGTTGAACACGTCCGGATGGGCCTTTTCAACCTCGTCCAGCAGCACCACGCTATACGGCTTGCGGCGCACGGCTTCGGTCAGATAGCCGCCCTCTTCGTAGCCCACGTATCCCGGCGGCGCGCCAATCAGCCGCGCCACCGAATGCTTCTCCATGAACTCGCTCATGTCGATGCGGATCAGGTGCTCTTCGGAGTCGAACATGAACTCGGCCAGCGCTCGTGTGAGTTCGGTCTTGCCCACGCCGGTGGGGCCCAGGAACAGGAACGAACCGTAAGGCCGCGCCGGGTCGGCAAGACCCGCACGCGAACGCCGGATGGCGTCGGACACCAGCCGCACGGCCTCGTCCTGGCCCACCACGCGCTTGTGCAGGAACTCTTCCATGTGCAGCAACTTCTCGCGTTCGCCCTGCATCATCTTCGACACGGGAATACCGGTGGCGCGCGACACGACTTCGGCGATTTCTTCGGCGCCGACCTTGGTGCGCAGCAGACGCGGACGGCTTTCGTCGCCCTCGGCGTTTTCAGCGGCTTGCGCCGCGCCCACTTCGGCGGCCTTCAGGCGCGACTCCAAGTCCGGCAGCTTGCCGTATTGCAGTTCAGCCAGCTTGTCGAATTGACCCTTGCGCTGCAACTCCGCCATTTCGGCGCGCACGCTGTCGATCTCTTCCTTGATGGCCTGCGTGCCTTGCACAGCGGCTTTCTCGGCCTTCCAGATTTCTTCGAAGTCGTTGTATTCGCGTTGCAGCTTTTCCAGTTCGTCTTCAATGACGCCCAGGCGGCGCTTGGACGCGTCGTCGGTTTCCTTCTTGACGGCTTCGCGCTCGATCTTCAGCTGGATGATGCGACGGTCAAGCTTGTCCATCACCTCGGGCTTGGAATCGATTTCCATGCGGATGCGCGCACCGGCTTCGTCGATCAGGTCGATGGCCTTATCGGGCAGGAAGCGGTCGGTGATGTAGCGGTGCGACAGCTCGGCCGCGGCCACGATCGCCGGGTCGGTGATTTCAACACCGTGGTGGATTTCATAGCGTTCCTGCAAACCGCGCAGGATCGCGATGGTGGATTCCACATCGGGCTCGTCGACCAGCACCTTCTGGAAGCGCCGCTCCAGCGCCGCATCCTTTTCGATGTACTTGCGGTATTCGTCCAGCGTGGTGGCGCCGATGCAATGCAGCTCGCCGCGCGCCAGCGCAGGCTTGAGCATGTTGCCGGCGTCCATCGCGCCTTCGGCCTTGCCCGCGCCCACCATGGTGTGCAGCTCGTCGATGAAGACGATGTTGCTGCCGTCGTCCTGGCCCAGCTCTTTCAGCACGGCCTTCAGGCGTTCTTCGAATTCACCCCGGAACTTGGCGCCGGCCAACAGCGCCGCCAGGTCCAGCGACAGCACGCGCTTGCCGCGCAGGCTCTCGGGCACTTCGTCGTTGACGATGCGCTGCGCCAGGCCTTCGACGATGGCGGTCTTGCCCACGCCGGGTTCACCGATCAGCACCGGGTTGTTCTTCGTGCGGCGTTGCAGGATCTGGATGGTGCGGCGGATTTCGTCGTCGCGGCCGATCACCGGGTCGAGCTTGCCTTGGCGGGCGCGCTCGGTCAGGTCCATCGTGTACTTGGACAGGGCTTCGCGGTTGGATTCGCCTTCGGCGCCCGACACGTTTTCGCCGCCGCGCACGGCGTCGATGGCGGACTCCAGAGCCTTCTTTTGCAGGCCGGCTTCACGCAGGATGCGGCCGGCTTCGCCCTTGTCGTCGGCCAGCGCCAGCAGGAACAATTCGCTGGCGATATAGGTGTCGCCGCGGCGCGCGGCTTCCTTGTCGGTGCGCGTGAGCACGGCGTTCAGGTCACGGCCAACCTGGACGTTATCGTCGCCTTGCACCTGGGGCAGCGACTTCAGGGCGCTTTCCAAAGCGGGTTGCAGGCGGTTCACCGCCACACCGGCGCGCGCCAACAGGCTGCTTGCTCCGCTGTCCGCGTCGGACAACAGCGCCGACAGCACGTGTACGGGCTCGATGTAGGGGTGGTCGTTGCGGGCGGCCAGACTTTGGGCGTCGGCCAGGGCTTGCTGGAACTTGGTAGTCAGTTTGTCGAATCGCATAATGGTCGTTTGGCTTGTTGGGGAGCCTGACCGATACGTGCCGGCTGGCTCGATATCCTGAATATGCGGTCGGATGAGAGAATTTCAACACCTGCCGCACACGGGTTTGCTGTGACGTGCAATCGAACGTGCAATCAAACGTGCATTCAGCCATGCATCTGGGCAATGCATCCGGACATGGATCAATAAACCGAGCTATGAGCATATACGTTTTTGTCTACGGCACCCTACGCGCCGGCGAAATCAATGACCTGGCGAAAGCCGCCGCCCGGCGCGGGCTGCCCGCCGCCGAATGGGTCGGCGCGGCCACCGTGCCGGGCGTGCTGGTCGACTTCGGCGACTGGCCCGGGCTGATCCCGGTGGCCGATGGGCGGCGGGTGCGCGGCGACGTCTACCGGGTCGATCCCGGCCTGATCGCCTTGATGGACGAGATCGAAGAATACGTGCCCGGCCAGCCGTGCTGTTTTGTGCGCCGCGACGTCACCGCGCGCCTGGATACGCCCGCGGGCGGCGCCCCTGACATCGCCTGCCAGTACTACCCGATCGACCCGGCGCTGCGGGCCGCCGCCATCGATATCCCGGGCGACGACTGGATCGCGCACCGCCGTCGCCGAAGCGGTGAAGACGCCCCGTAAGACGGGCGTAGTAACAACCGACTACAATGGAATTTGTCTTCACGCTTTTACACCCGTCCCTGCCCTTTGCGGCGCGACGGGCACTCTAGAGGTCATCGTATGCAAAAACGGGTTCCCGTTGCCCCTGATGCCGCCCACTGTTCCACCTGCATGTTGGGCCACGTGTGTGTTCCCGTGGGCATGGCTGCCGCCGAAGTGGAAAAGCTGGACGAGCTGGTGAAAGAGCGTGTGCGCCTGGAAAAGGGCAAAACGCTGTATTCGCTGGATCAACCGCTGGACGCCGTTTATGGCGTGCGTTTCGGCAGCATCAAGACTCAGCTCGAAGACGCCACCGGCCAGATTCAAATCACCGGTTTTCACCTGCCCGGCGAAATCGTCGGCATGGACGGCATGCTTGATAGCAAGCACGTGTCCGCCGCCGTGGCGCTGGAAGACTCCGAAGTCTGCGTCATCCGCCTGACCGAAGTCGATCGCGTGGCGGCGCACCTGCCGTCGCTGCAACAGCAATTCCGCCGTCTGATGAGCCGCGAAATCACGCGTTCGCATCAGATGCTGGCGTCGCTGGGTTCGATGCGTTCTGAACAGCGCCTGGCCGCTTTTCTCTTGAACCTGTCGCAACGTTATGCCTCGCTGGGCTATTCGTCGACCGAGTTCGTGCTGCGCATGAGCCGCGAAGAAATCGGCAACTTCCTGGGCCTGACCTTGGAAACCGTCAGCCGATTGTTCTCGCGTTTCGCACGCGAGGGCCTGATCAAGATCAACCAGCGCGAAGTCCGCATCCTGGACCTGCCCGCGCTCAAGCAGCTGCTCGGTCACGAGGGCTGCTGATCGCCCGCCGCGCCATGCGCCGCGCGCCTGCCTCTTCCGTCTCCCACCGCTTCCCCGCTACGCACGGCGCAGCGCGCCAAGCGTCCGGGCGCCGGCTGGGTGCGGCGCTGGCCTTGGTTGCCGTGCTCGCCCCCTGGGCCGCGCATGCGCAGACGCCGCTGCCTGACCCTTACGATTACGACGAAGCCGTGCCGGCGCCCAAGCGCGCCGCGCCCTTGCGCTGGCAACCCGTCGAGCTGGGCAAACCGGGCCGCAAGTACAAAATTCCGGTCTACGCCAATCGCAATCTGACGAAAGATGATCTGCGCGACATCAAGCAGGTCATCGTCATCATCCACGGCGTCAAACGCGATGCCGACCGCTATTACGAAACCACCGCTGAACTGCTGACGCACAACCCCGAGCGGGCGCGCGACACGCTGATTCTGGCGCCGCGCTTCTCCGGGTCCATTGATTCGGGGTTTGCCGGCATGGCCGCGTGGCGCAAGTCCAGCTGGGAAGACGGCGATGAAAGCGTGCAGGCCAGCGGCCGGCCCGCGCCCGTCTCGTCGTTCCAGGTGCTGGACGACCTGCTGCGCAGCCTGGACGACCGCAAGCGTCTGCCCACGCTGGCCGGCATCGTGCTGGCCGGGCACTCGGCCGGGGGCCAACTGGTGCAGCGCTACGCCGTGCTGAACAACGTGGACGGCCCGCTGCGGCGCGATGGCCTGGCGCTGCGCTACGTCATCGCCAACCCGTCGTCCTACCTGTACCTGACCAACGAACGCCCGCGCGCCGATGGCAAGGGCTACGCGCCCTACGAACGCGGCATCTGCCCCACCTACAACCAGTACAAGTACGGCACGGACAAGCTGCCCGCGTACGTGTCGGCCTATGTGACAGGGTCGGTGTCTCCCAATGCGCGCGACACCGACGACACCCGGCTCTTTGTCCGCTACGCCGCGCGCGACGTCACCTATCTGCTGGGCGGCGCCGACAACAACCCCGAACACCGGCTGCTGGACAAGACCTGCGGCGCCGAAGCTCAGGGCGCCACGCGGCTGGCTCGTGGCACGGGCTATCTGCAATACGAATACGTGCTGGCCGCCCGCGGTGCGAAGCCCGTCACGCTGCACCGCAGCAGCTTCGAAGTGGGCGGCGTGGGCCACGACAACGCGCGCATGTTCGGCTCGGTCTGCGGCGCGCAAGCGCTGCTAGGCAGCGGCGCGCAAACGGGCGACCGCGCCGCCGCGTGCGACATCATCAAGCCGCGCGGCCGCTAATCCTGACATTTTCCTGAATAACAACTATTTACCGGTGCTGCATTTCGCGCCGGGCAGGCGCAAGATACGTCAACGAGTTCCTCCCGAGAGCCGCTATGACGCAAACGTATCTCGACATGCCCGACGCCAAACGCCGCATCAAGGCCATCTTTGTCGGCTCGATGGGCAATCTGGTTGAGTGGTACGACTTCTACGCCTACACCGCCTTCGCTCTGTATTTCGCGCCCGCCTTTTTCCCGTCGCACGATCCCGTTGTCCAGCAACTGAACGCCGCCACGCTGTTTGCGGCCGGCTTCATCGTGCGGCCGCTGGGCGGATGGCTGTTCGGCCATATCGCCGACCGGCACGGGCGCCGAATATCGCTGATGGTGTCGGTGGTGATGATGTGCGTGGGCTCGCTGATCATCGCCGTCACGCCCACCTACGCCACCATCGGTTTCGCCGCGCCGGCGTTGCTGGCGCTGGCCCGTGTGATCGAGGGCTTGAGCCTGGGCGGCGAGTACGGCGCCAGCGCCACCTACCTGACCGAGATCGCCGACCCCGAGCATCGCGGCTTTTATTCCAGCTTCCAGTACGTGACGCTGATCGGCGGACAGCTCTGCGCAATCCTGGTGCTGCTGCTCTTGCAGAACGTATTCCTGACCCACGAACAACTGGTCGATTGGGGCTGGCGCATTCCTTTTGTGATCGGCGCCATGCTGGCGATTGTGACCGCGCTGATGCGGCGCGACATGCCCGAGACCGATTCCTACAAGGAAGCCCAGAAGACCAAGCCCAAAACGAGTTCGCTGCGGGGCCTGATGAAATATCCGCGTGAAGTGGCCATCGTCGTCGGGCTGACCGCGGGCGGCACCGCGGCCTTCTATACGTTCACGACGTACATGCAGACGTTCGTGCGCCAGACGTCGGGCTTTTCCGACATCACCACCACCTACATCATCGCGGCCTCGCTCATCTTCGCGCTGATCCTGCAACCGCTGTATGGCGCGCTGTCGGACAAGGTTGGCCGCAAGCCGCTCTTGATTTTCTTCGGCGTGGCGGGCGCGCTGCTGACCGTGCCCATCCTGATGACCTTGTCGCATACGCGTTCGCCCTTCATCGCCTTCCTGCTGATCTGCGGCGCATGGGTGTTCACGGCGGGCTACACGTCGATCAACGCCGTGGTGAAGGCCGAACTGTTTCCCACGAACATCCGCGCCACGGGCGTGGCCGTGCCTTACGCCGTCACTGTGTCGATCTTCGGCGGCACGGCCCCGGCCATTGCGCTGTTCTTCAAACAGCAAGGGCATGAGCAATGGTTCTACTACTACCTGGCCGGCGTGATCTTTGTGTCTCTGCTGGTGTACGCAACCATGCGCGACACCAAGCATCAGTCGGCCATGCACCGGCACGACTAAGCCTTCGGGAAATTCCCAATGCTGCTGGCTTGACGCCGGCAGTTTTTTGGATCAATACTTAACCTTATGGTTAACTTAAACGACGACACGCTGGACAGCATCTTTTCCGCCCTGGCCGACGCCACCCGGCGGCGGGTGCTGGCCGATCTGGAACAAGGCACGGCATCCGTCAGCGACCTGGCCCGGCCTCACGCGATGTCGCTGCCCGCCTTCCTGAAGCATTTGCGGGTGCTGGAAGACGCCGGGCTGATCGCCCGCGCCAAGGACGGCCGCGTCGTCAGTTGCACGCTGTCGCCCGAACCCATGCAGGCCGCCTCCACCTGGCTTGCGCGCTACGAGAAGTTCTGGAGCGGCCAACTGGATTCGCTGGCCCGATACCTGTATCACGACGAGGAGATCCATCCATGTCCGCCCGAAACCCCGACGACGACCACAGCCATAACCGCAGCGACACCCGCAGCAAAACCCCCAGCGACGCCCCCCTTGAGCTCCGGCTCACTCGCCGCTTCACCGCCTCTGCCGAGCGCGTCTGGCGCGCCTGGACGGACCCGCAAGCGCTGATGCGCTGGTTCGGCCCCGCCGGCACCCAGCGCGTACTGCTGGCGGAAACCGATGTGCGGGTGGGCGGCGCCTACCAGGTGGGCTTTGTCACCGACGACGGCCAAGCCCATTACGCCAGCGGGGTGTACCGCGAAGTCGAGCCCCAGCGCCGTTTGGTATTCACATGGGCCTGGCGCGATACCCCCGACGACACCTCGTTGATCACCCTTGAATTGACCCCTGCGCAGGGCGGCACCGACCTCGCCTTCCTGCAAACCCCGTTTGTCGATCAAGCTACCCGTGACAGCCATGAAACCGGCTGGGCGGGCGCTATGGACCGGCTGGCGGACCATCTGGCAAGCGCAGTCTGACTGCACTTCCTATGCAGCGCTTGCCGCTTACCGTTCCCGGGCCGCAATGGCCCGATCGAAGAAGGAGCCGCACCATGCAGACCCAACACGCCGTCGTACCCCGCCCCCAATGGGAGGCCGCCCGCGAGACCCTGCTTAGCCGTGAGAAAGCGCTGACCCGCAGCCAGGACGCGCTGGCCCGTGAACGCCAGGACCTGCCCTGGGTTCTGATGAACAAGGCGTATCAATTCCAAGGCGCAAACGGGCCACTAGGCCTGGCCGACCTGTTTGGCGGCAATAGCCAACTGATCATCTACCACTTCATGTACGGCCCGGACTGGGAAGAAGGCTGCGTGGGCTGCTCGTTTCTGGCCGACCACCTGGACAGCGCCATCACGCATCTGCGCCATCACGATGTGTCGGTGGTGGCCGTGTCGCGCGCGCCATTCGCCAAGCTGGACGCCTTCAAACGGCGCATGGGCTGGCAGTTTGAATGGGTGTCTTCCGAGGGCTGCGACTTCAATGCCGACATGCACGCGTCGGTGCCGCTTGCCGACGGCAGTATCGAAGAACGCTCAGGCGCCAGCGCATTCTTCCGTGACCCCGACGGCGAAATCTTCCTGACCTATTCCGCCTTCGAGCGCGGCGTGGAACGGCTGGTTGGCGCGTACAACTATCTGGACTTCGCGCCGCTGGGACGCAACGAAAACGGCCCGCACTTCAACTTGGGCGACTGGGTGCGCCACCATGACCGGTACGACGACGCCAAGCCCGCCCCCTGCCACGCCTGCGCCTAGCCCGGCGCGCGCGATGACGGCGCTGTGGCTGGCCTGCCTGGCGGCCATGGCCCTGGGCCTGTGGGCGGACACCCGCCAGACGCCTGCGGCGCTGCTCGCCAGCGAATGCGGCGCGCCCGGAAGCCTGTGGGACATGGCATGGCGGCACGCCACCCTAATGCCCGTCAGCAGCGCGGCGATGGTGCTGGCCGCGCTGACGCCCTGGCCGCGCGGCCATGCGCCGGCGGCAGGCCGGAGGTTGCTGTGCGCCGCATTCATGGCGATCGGGATGGTGCTGGGTGCCCGGCTGGGTGCGATGGCGGCGCTTGCGTGCAGCGCGCCGCCCTTCGCCGGCATGGTGATAGGCATGGCGGCCGGCATGGCGGCGGGCTTGTTCCCGATGGCGCTAAGCGCTCGGAACGGCGACCTGGCCGGGGGCCGTAAGCGCGCTGGATAGCTGCTTGGGGCTGGACGCCATCCTAGCGCCGAGCGCCCGTCAGCGGCCGCTCGGCCGGCGCTGCGGCCGGTTCAATGGGTCCGGCCAGCGGCGCCTGGATCTCCAGCGCCGAGGCCGCACGCGCCACGCAGGGCAAGATCCAGCCCTCTTCTTTTTCGTCGCGCGACAGGCCGGGCCATTCGATCAGGTAGTCCACGGAGCCTTCCAGCAGCAGGCACATGCACGCCCGGCAAGTGCCATTACGGCATGAGCTCGGCAGCTTCACGCCCGCGCCTTGCGCGGCCATCAGCAAGGAAGTGTCCGCGCCTGCCTCAAAGCGCAGGCCGGCGGGCTGGACCAGAACGGGGAAAGCGGGCGCTGAGCAAGCGGACACGATGGAAGCAAGCAGGCGGCGCATTGACGCAGGCGGCTCAGCCCGCGTTGTCCTGCCAGTCCAGCTTCCAGGCGCCCGACAGCACGTTCTGCATCCACAGCACGCACGTCAAGGTCTTGGCGTCGGTGACCTCGCCTTTGCTGCAAGCGGCCAGCAGTTCGGCCGGGTCAGCGCTGATCACGTCCAGAAATTCGTCCTGGTCCAGCTGGCGCGGCCCGGCGCGCAAGCCGCGTGCGAAGAAGATATGAATGATTTCTGTCGAGTAGGCGATAGCCAGGTGCAAGGCCCCGGCATGCGCCCATTGGTCGGCGGTATAGCCGGTTTCCTCAAGCAGTTCGCGCTTGCCGCATACCAGCGGGTCTTCGCCCGGGTCGAGCTTGCCTGCCGGAAATTCCGTCATGACGCGGCCGATGGGGTAGCGGAACTGGCGCTCCAGCAACACCCGGCCGTCGTCCAGCAACGGAATCACCACGACCGCGCCGGGATGCACGACGTACTCGCGCGTAGCCGTGTTGCCATTGGGCAGGCTGACCGTGTCGCGGCGGATCTTCAGGAAACTGCCCTCGTAGGGGGCTTCGCTGGTGACCAGCGTTTCAACAAGATGGGGTTCGGATGGGCGGGTCATGAGGGCGTGTCGGAATCGTAGACAAGGCGCGGCGCAACGCGCCGGGCGCAAGCCAAGCAGCTTACCATCTGCCCAGGTCGCTGCATGCTGCTTGCTGCTTGCTGCTTGCTGCTTGCTGCTTGCTGCTTGCTGCCTGCTGCCTGCTGCCTACTGCTGGCTGCCTGCTGCTTGCTGCCTGCCGCCTTCTGCGTTCTGCCTGCTGCTTGCTGCTTGCTACCCGATGCTCGCCGCCTTCTGCCTGCCGCCAGCCGCCCGGTGCCTGCCGCCGCCCGCCGCTCAATCCCCCGGACCGGCCGCGCCTGGCGCAGCGCCGATCAGTCGAACTTGCGGCGGGCGTCCAGCGCCAGCCCGGCGCCGATGCTGCCAAACAGGTCGCCTTCCACGCTGCGCGCGCCCGGCACCAGGGCCGACACCGTTTCGCGCAAGCGCGGCACGCGGCTGGAGCCGCCGGTGAAGAACACCGTGTCCACATCCGCCGTGGCCACGCCTGCATCGCGCAGCAGCGCGCCCACGGTGGTTTCGACCTTTTCGATCAGCCGGCCCACACAGGCGTCAAATGACGGACGCGTCACGTCCACGCCCAGCTCCGGCGCGATGCGCGACAAATCAATGCGCGCCGAGGGCGTTTCCGACAGCGCAATCTTGGCCTCTTCCACCTGCACCGCCACCCAGTGGCCCGCCCGCTGCTTGACCAGATTCAACAGCAGATCGATCTTCTCGCGGTCGCCCGCTTCGGCCCGGATGTACGCAAAGTGCTCTGCGGCCTTGCGCGTGTAAGCCTGGTTGATCGTGTGCCAGCAAGCCAGGTTGCCGTACTGCGTGGACGGCACATCCTTGCCGCTGCGCAGTTGGCTGCCCAGCCCCAGCAAGGGCATGACGTGCGCCAGGCTTAGTTGTTTGTCGAAGTCCACCCCGCCGATGTGGACACCGCCATAGGCCAGGATGTCTTCCCGGCGATCCGCCTTGGCGGCGCGGCCCGGTCCCAGACGAATCAAAGAAAAGTCCGACGTACCGCCACCGATGTCGATAACCAGCACCAGCTCTTCACGGTCGATCTGCGACTCGTAATCGAATGCGGCGGCCAGCGGCTCAAACTGGAATTCAATATCGGTGAAGCCGACGCTGCGCGCAATTTCGCCCAGCGTGTCTTGCGCGGTCTGGTCGGCGGCGGTGTTGTCATCCACAAAGAACACTGGCCGGCCCAGCACGGCCCGCGTGAAATCCCGGCCAGCGGCCGTTTCGGCGCGCCGCTTCAATTCGGCGATAAAGCGCGTCAACAACACACGAAACGGAATCGAACGCCCTTGCACTTCCGTGGACCCATCGATCAGCGAGCTGCCCAGCAGGCTTTTCATCGACCGCATCAAGCGCCCGTCGTAGCCGGCCAGATAGTCGGAAATGGCGGCGCGGCCATAGCTGACCTCGGCGTCTTCGTCATGGAAAAAAATGGCCGACGGCAAGGTGGTCTTGCCGTCTTCCAGGGCGAGGAGCGCGCGCTGGTCGGGGCGGCTCCAGCCTACGGTGGAGTTGGAGGTGCCGAAGTCGACGCCGCATGCGGAGGAAATCATGGAGAATTCTGGGGCTGAAAGCAAAACGGCGGACAAGTGTACTCGCTTCGACGAGAGACAGCCGTCATGCCCCGTCCCCCACGCGGTCATCTGGCCCTTTGATCACAGCACGCTGCCCTTGCCGTCCGGCCCGCATGGATGCACGCCTCCCTTGCCGTCCAGCCCGCATTGATGCAAGCAGAAAGCCCGTGAACCCTGCCATCAGTTCTTCAATACCCCGTCCAACGCATGCAGCACGACATCCGTCGTGCTTCCCAAATTCAGCGCAAAGGCGGCGTACACCCCCGAGAGCACGACCAGCGCGCTGGCCCATGGTGTCCACCACGGCCATTGGCGCCCCACCCGATAGCGGCGCGATGCGATATTGGCGTCGGCGTCGGTCAGCGACTCCGGCGTTTCTCCGCGCAGCTCGCGCAAGGTGCGATGCAGCTTGACAAGAATGGTCTGCAACGCATCGTTCTGGTTGTGCTGCAAGCCGTACTTGCCCTTGAACCCGAGGCACAGGCACAGGTACTTGAATTCCAGGACGTCGCGGTATCGGGTGGGGTCCATCATCATGCGCGACAGCACCGTGAAGAACTTCTCGCCGCCCCAGGTCTCGCTATGGTTGACGCTCAGCAACGAGCGCTCGGCCCAGATCGAGTTGGCCCCCCACACCGTTCCCATCACCGCTTCATCGATGAACGTACACAGCGCATAGCGATACGCCAGTTGCGTTGCGCTGTCATAGCCGTGCTGGCGGATTTCTTCGTCCAGCACGGAAATCTGGTCCCGCACGGTGGCATACAGCTTGCCGATGGAGTCGTGATGGGTCATCTTGCGCACGCGGATCACCATGCCGAACAGCGGCAAGGCCGCGTCCACCAACGGGTTATAGCCATGGCCGCGAAGCTGGAACGCCAGGTCTTCGTCCGCATCCAGGTTTTGAATGGTGTTGAAGCCTATCTGTTCTTTGTCGTGGACGGCTGCCGTGACGCTCGTGCGCAGGAATTCGGCGTCGCCGCGCTCGGCGGTAGAGGTCGTGTTCATGTCATTGGCTCCTGATGGCCCACAGCTGCAACTCCAGCTCGGGGTAGTCGCCGGCGATATGCAGGCCGAAGCCCGCCGTATCCCGAAGCATCTGCCACGAAGGATGGCTGCGGTCGAACTGGAAATAGGTAAAGCCGGCATGGAACGGCAAATGGCGCGGCGCGACCGGCAGCGGTTGCAGCGGGATGCCGGGCAGTTGCAGGCTGACGAGTTCGCCCAGCTTTTCCATCGAGGCCACCTTCGCCTGCTGCATGAACTGCTGGCGCAAGCGGTCCAGCGGCATGCGGGCGCGCACGGCCAGCACGAAATCGGCATCTGCGTACAGGCTGCGGTCGTGCACCGCGGCGGTCAATACGCCGTACTGCTGGCGCTCGATCGGCAGCGACACGGCGCGCGGCTGCAACACGGTGCTGAGCGTACGCCGCAACGTGTCCTCAAGCATGCGGAACGATTGCCGGGGATCGTCGTGCCGGTAGGCCGGATATTCTTGCGGCAACCGGCCTTCGTCCGTGAACGTGACCAATTCGCCGCAGGCCTGGCTGAACGCGATGTAGAGCTGCTCGGGGTGCAGATGGCGCAGGCGCGACAAGTGCAGAAACCACGGATGCAGCCGGTTCAACGCCAACAGCAGATTGAAGTCGGTGACGTCCGCCACGCCGGCCTGCCCCGGCGAGCCAATGCGTTCGGCGATGTTCTTCGCGCGCTCGCGCATCAGGCCAGCGATTTCCCCCAAGTAGCGTTTCAGCGGCGGGATCGCATTGATGGACATGCCCGTGGGGTAGAACGCATCGTCCAGCAGCAAGCTGCCGTCTGGACGGCGATCCAGCAGCCGGCACAACGCCACGCCGGTAAATGCGCTGCGGTCTTCTCGTTCGAGCGTCAGCTGCAAGTTCGGGGCGGCCACATCCATCGACACGTAATCGCCTTCGTGGCTATGCGTGTCGCGCACCTCTTCGCTACGCGTCACGTAGCGCGCGTTGGCGTAGGTGTCTGGCCATTGCACTTCCAGCACGCCATCCGAGCGCAGCGGCAAGGTCAGGTAGACGGTCTGGTTGACGGACGAGGTATCGGTTACCGCCAGCGGCGTGGGCGGCGGCTGATCGTTCGGGATGTCGAATACCGTGCCATCGGGCATGACGCCGCGCGCGCGCACGATGGCGATCTTGCCAAAGCTCAGGTATTCCTGGTTCAGCTCCAGCTCGCTCAAGCCATAAAGATGCTCGCTGACGCCCGCGATGCGTTGGTTGGCATGGTGTTCAAGCGCGCGGGTCTGCTGCTGGAAATGCTGGGGCTTGACGAACAGCCCTTCGCTCCAGATAACGGGATTGCGGGAAGTCATGGTTGGGATCTCGGTTGCGGCGGACGGTAGCTTTCATCGGTGATGGCCACGCGGTTGCCATGCAGCGTCATCAGCAAGGCGTAGCGCCGGCCCGTGGGCTCCAGCCGGAATGCATGCTTCCAGACCGCGCCATTCGGATCGTGAAAGTCGGCGATGATCGCCACATAGCGCGTGGCGGGTTCGATCCGGACAAAGTCGATGAACTTGAACTGGCCGGGTTGCAGCACGTAATCGTCTTCAACCACATAGGTGCTGCCCAGCGCTTTCTTCAAGTCCCGGGCCAATTGGTCCGGATCGGTGTTCAGCAGCAAGGAATCGTCTTTCAGTTGAAGCACCTTGAACGCAATCGGCGTCGGCGCGCCGCGCGGCGCGGGCGTGGGTTCCATGGTGGGCAAGCTATGCGCGCGGCTGTACTGCCCCAAGCCCAGCCCGCCGGCCTCGCTGGACTCGCCTGCCCCGCTAGACTTGCCTGCCCCGCTAAGATCGCCGGACGCGCTGGGCATCTCCAACCCGCCCTGCCCGCCCTGCCTTTCTGACCCGCCCTGTCTTTCTGACCCGCCCAGCCTTGCTGACCCGCCCGTCCCTTGCGGACCCCGCCCGGCCAATCCGCCCAGCGGCAGCGGCACACCGGAAAACCCCTGTTCGATCACCTGCTTGCCCGAGCCAAACTGCCGGCCCGGCACGAAGTGCTCTGACACGCCTATCGCCAGCAACAGGTCCAGCTTCGCCACGGCATCCGCCGCGCCCGGTTCTGCGGCGGCTTTACCCGGCATGCGCTGGATCGTCGATGGGCCCGTGTCCACCCGCCGCAACGGATGCAGCGAGGGCCGGCCCTCTTCCAGTTCGTCCAGCAAGCCGCGCAGATGCTCGATCAGCTCTTCGCGATTCCCGCTATTGAGCTTGACCTCGTAAGGCCCCGCTTCCCGGTTGGACGGCGCCGCAGCGGATTCGGGTTCTTCATCGGGCATGCTGGCCGGGTTGGGATTGACGTCTGCCGCCGCGTACAGGCTGAGCCCGATCAACGACAGCTGTTCGTCGGGTGGCCCGATCGGGATGGACGGGTCCATCAGCACCCTCCCTGTCTTCGTCACCACATCGGCAACCGTGCCACACGCCGCCAGCAGCGTGGTCGCCAGCAAGGCAGGAACCATCCGCTTCATTCGGCCTCCACCCGCAACGCCCGGTCGTAGGCTTGTTCGAACACTTCCCAGAACAGCTTCTCGAACCCGCGTTGACGTGCTGACGCCAACTCGTCGTAGTAATGCGTGTACATGCCCCATGCCCAGTCGTCGGCGGCGGGCGCATCTTGATCAGGGCGGTAGCGGCGAAAGCGCTGCATCAGCACCGACGGCGCAAAGGCTCGCAACAGCGCTTGAAGACCCGCTTCGATCGCCTGGGTCACCGCGTCGTGATGCGTGCGCAACTGCGCCAGGCTTTCGTCGACCGCATCTTTAGGAGACAGGTGCACGACGCTGCGATTGGCGGCGAACATCGCCCGCACGGTGTCGGCGTAGCTCTGGCCCAGCCGTAGCGGATTGTCTTCAATCGGCTGCAAGCTGCGTCCCAGCAATTTGCGAGGCGCAGCCGCACCTGCCTGGTCCGCATACAACTCGGCGATGCCCTTGATGGCCGCATTCAGCGCCTGACCGGCTTCCAACAACAGCGTCTGCCCCGCTTGCGGGTCAAGCGGCCCCAATGGAACGTCCAGGCCTTGCATCAAGGCATCCACAGCGTCGGTCGGGTCTGCCGCCATGGCCTGCCGGTTACGCAGTCGATAGGGCGACCCAGTGCGGGTTCCGCTGTGGGCATCGGGCCGGTCATGTGATGTCGGCATACGGGGATCTCCAGGAAATGGCAGGGGCGTTCCGGTCACGGCTTCAAACCGGGTCGAGGCAAGATCAGCCTGGGCAGGGGCCAGGGCGGCGCCGCGGCGCACATCCCAAGGGTCCATCACAACAGGGGGGAGTTCGCTTGTGCGCAAGGCCGCATCCAAGGCACGCAAGGGGTCGCTGTCCGCATGCGCGTCTTGCGCCGCGCTCAGCGCCAGATAGGTGGCGTCCACCGGGGCCTCCGCGTGTTCGGTTTCAAAGACATAGGCGCCGGACGGCAGGCCATCATGGCCGTCCGCCGCGTTGCTCAACAGTTCGCCCACCCCGTATTGCGCCAGATGCCGCCCCGGCTCCAACAGCTCTTGATGCGGATCGTGCAAATGCACGGCGACCCGGTAAGGGCCGATGTGCAAGACGTCGCCGTCCCGCAACTTCGCCATCACCTGCGCGCCCAGCGGCTGGTTGGCCTCGTTGACGCGCGTTTTCCCGCTGCGGTCGACGATGCAGAACGCGGCGTCTTCGTAGATGATTTCGCAGTGGATGCGCTCGATGCGGCCCGCTGGGTCGGTCAGCGCCCAATCGGCGCCCTCGCCGCCGATGGTTCCGCCCACGGCGTCAAAGCCGTGCCGGGGCGTGCTGCCATGTTGCAGATGTTCGGGGTTGGTGACGACAAGCGCCAGCCGGCTCGGAAGCAATTCGGGTTTCATAGACGGGCCTTTATGCGTACGATGAACGGCCGGCGTGCCGCCGTGTGCTGGACGAAGCTGGTCCAGCCCAGATGCGCGCCGGTGTCGCGCCCCAGATTGAACGGCGGCACCTGGTCATGCCGTAAGCCCAGCTCAAGGTCATAGGCCGCCGGGTCGCGCAGCAGAAAATCGATCAGCTTGCGCAAGCGTTCGAAGTTCTCGCCGCTGGGCAGAAATTCCCGGAAGCGGGATTGATCCAGGTTGGGAATCACAATCGAAAATTTGCTGTAGCGCGTGCGGACGCGGCCGCCGATGACAAAGCTGTCGCCCAGCACCCCATTGCGCCGCCCCAGCCCCACGCGCTGCGGCTCGGCCACATGCATGTAGCGCAGCTCGAACTCGCGCACTTGCACCTGCGGCAGGTCAAAGCAGTGCGACACAATGCCCGCCACCACCTGCGGTGAACGGCTCCGGCTGGCGATCACGCCCGCGTAACTGAGCAGGCGGCTCCAGGGGATAGGCGTCACGCCGCGCAGCTCAACATCCCCCAAGCCCACCATGGCGAACACATAGCGCGAGAAGCGGTCGTGCGCTTCCCGGCGAAATCGCACGTAGTAGCGGTATTTGCGCCAGGCTTGATGCAACAGCGTGAGCAGGCGATGGTTGAAAAAATCCAGGAACGCCGGGCGGATACCGACGCCTTGGCCGTATTCGTAGGCGAGCCGGTCCAGGTAGTAGCCCGGCAGGGGCGAGTCCGGGCCATGCATGCCGAAGAACGTGGCCTGCACGTGATAATCGCTGCGGGCGCCTTCCGGCATGCGTTCGGCGAAAGCCACGTCCGATGCCGGAAAGCCCAGCCCCGCGTAGCTGCTCAGACGGACACGCTGGCGCTCGGGCTCGTGGGTGTCCCGGGATTCCAGGTCATCTTCGTGCAGGCCGTGCAGTTGCTCGAGCAACCGGAAGAAGTCATGGTTCTTTGCACTGGCCAGCAGAAGGTCCGCTAGATCAGCGGTTGTTTTCCGGTCTGCAATGGCCATTCGTAGTGCTCGTTATTGCCGGTGTTGGTCGCTTCCAGCAGGTGAAAGGAATTGATGCTTGCGTACAGCGCGAAGAAATGGCTCAGCACCGTGCCGAACAGATACAGATCGCCTTCACACAGGAACGCCGCGGGGTCCAGCTTCAAACGCGTTTTCAGCCCGCGAATGGGCAGGCCCTTCATCAACAGGTCCGCCGGCTGCGTGACGGCGTCGCCAATGCCGTCCAGACGCTTGCTGCCGGCGCGCGCGTGTTGAATGTCGTGCAGGGCGGCAAAGTCGTAAGCGCGCAGCACGGCCTTCAAGGGTTCGGTCGACAGCAACGACAGGTAGTTCAGCGACAAGTTCGAGATCAGTGTCCATTGCAGCGCGCCGTCCAGCACGGGCCGGTAAGACGGGGTTGGACGCGTAATGTTGGTGTACGTCGCGAAGGTAGGCGTCGTCTGCGTCTGCACACAGATGTCGCCCACGCCGAGCGCCAGCGGCAAATCGCGGTTGGTGCAGGTCAGCGCCAGCGACACGGTTTCGTCTTCGTCGATGTAGTCGGTTTCATCGCCCCGGATGAATGCAATCCGGTGCACAACGCCTTCCTCGTTCGCCGCATTCTCGATCCGGCTGCGGTAGTACAGCGCGCTGCGTCCCTGCGCATGTTCGATCTCGTGTTGCAGGGATTCAAAGGGATGAAACGTGCGCAGAAAGCGTCCGCGTTGTCCGTCCGCCACCCGCTGCCAGCCGGTGACTTCATCAATGCTGAAGATTTCACACGCGCCGGGGTCTTGCCCGCCTGGCATCAGCCGCTGATCCACCGCGCGCCCGTTCAGGTTGATGGGTTCGGCGTCTTGCTCGAACAGGTTGACGGCGGGCGCGCAATACAAGGACAAATCGCTTGGGCGCAGCCGGATGTCCACGGGCATCGGGCGGTTGAAATGGAATTCGAAGCGCACCCGCTGCGTGGTGCCTTCGGGCCAAAGCGCCCGCAGGCCAGCCAAGCTGAAGAACAGAAAGCGCCGCGGGAAGATGAAATATTCCTGAAGAATCCGATAGCCGTCGAACACGTTCTTCGGGTAGGGCAACAACGATTCATCAGGCGAGAAGCCAGGAAACGTCACCTGCCGGGCGGACAGCGTGCGCATGTGGCCGCCAATTTCAAGCCGAATGTCGCCCAGATAGCGCGACAGCCACAGGTACATCGTCAATGCGGTGGTGTCGTCGCCGCTCAGGTGGAAATCGAGCTTGTCGCAGTCAAACGTATCAATGGCGTTGCCGGCAATGGGCGCAAGGTCCACGCGCAAGATGGACTTCTCGCGCGTGTGGGCATCGCTGACGTCAACGATATGAAGCGGATAAATCACCACATCCGTGCTGATGCGGAACTGGCATCGGGTGCCGTCCACGGGGCGCGACAACACGCGCGTGCCCTTCGGGATGACTTGACGCGTCGTGATGGCGCGTTCCACCGGGTCGAACCGCATGATCGTCGCGCTGGGCAAGGGCCTTAAGTAGTTGGGCCACAGCAGCTGCAATAACGAATGGGTAAGTTCGGGCAGGTCGTCTTCGATCTTCAAGCGCAGCTTGGCCGTCAGAAACGCAAACCCTTCCAGCAGCCGTTCGACATCCGGGTCAGCCGCCTCGTCCCCCAGGAATTGCGACAGCTGCGGGTTATCGCGCGCGAATTCGCGTCCGAGCCTGCGCAGATAGTCGATCTCCTCGCGGAATTTTCCTCGCAACGGCATATCTTTCCGCCTCCGTGGCACCCCGGGGATCAAACGATCCGCGTGTAGCCGTCCTGATGGTGAATCACCAGATCGATCTCCACCTGCTCTTCTTTATTGAAGATAGGCACCAGACAATCCAGCCTGAAATTCAGGCTGAGCGGCTGGGCAGGATCGGGCCGCGACCGCACGCTCAACACCCGGACCCGGGGTTCGTAAGCCGCGACCGAGGCCCGGATGTCCTGGCTGACCTGCAACAGCAAGTCGGCGCTGCCCATCGACGCGTCGTTGAAGTCCTGCAAGCCCAGCCCGGGGCTGCTCATTGAGCAGCCCCGGCGGCTATTGAGGATGCGTTCCAGATGCCGCTTGATGGCAAGGACGCGCTCGGCGGCCAGCTCTTGCCGGGAGCGGCTGCGCCGAGGCGGGGCGTCGGGCGCCAGCCGTTCAAACAAACTGCCCTGCCCCCGCGACCTCGGCATGCCGGGCGCCTCCTTATTCCTTGTCCAAACGGCCGACCAGCGACAGTTCGAAGTTGGCGCCCATGTACTTGAAGTGCGGACGCACGGCGAGCGACACCTGATACCAGCCGGGGTTACCGCTGACGTCCTGCACCTGCACCTTCGCGGCGCGCAACGGGCGGCGGCTGCGCACATCCGCCGACGGGCTTTCCTGATCCGCGATGTACTGCTTGAGCCACGTGTTCAATTCGCGTTCGAGATCCTGGCGTTCCTTCCAGCTGCCAATTTGCTCGCGCTGCAGCACCTTGATGTAGTGCGCCAGACGGTTGACGATGAACATGTAGGGCAACTGCGTACCCAGCTTGAAGTTCGTTTGCGCGGCCTGACCTTCCGGCGTCTTCTGGAACAGCTTGGGCTTTTGCACCGAGTTCGCCGAGAAGAATGCAGCGTTGTCGCTGTCTTTGCGCATCGTCAGCGCAATGAACCCTTCTTCGGCCAGCTCGAATTCCTTGCGGTCGGACACCAGCACTTCAGTGGGAATCTTCGCTTGCAGCTGACCCAGCGACTCGTACAGGTGAACCGGCAGATCGTCCACCGCGCCGCCAGACAGCGGGCCGATGATGTTGGGGCACCAGCGGTACTTGGCGAAGCTGTCGGTGATGCGGCTGGCGAGCAGGTACGACGTATTGCCCCACAGGTAGTTGTCGTGCTCACCGTCGATGGTTTCGCGGTAGACGAAACTGCTGGTGGGATTTTCCAGCGGATCGTAGGGTTGCCGCAGCAGGAAGCGCGGCATCGTCAGGCCCAGATAGCGCGCGTCTTCGGACTCGCGCAAGCCGCGCCATTTCGTAAAGCGCGGGCCTTCGAAGATGTCGCGCACTTCCTTCAGGTTGGGCAGTTCCTGAAAGCCATCGATGTTCAGGAACTCTGCGCCCGCCGCGCCCAGGAACGGCGCATGCGACATGGCGCCCACGGACGCCACATAGCTCAGCAGCTTGATGTCGGGCGACGACGGGCCGAACGTGTAGTTGCTGACGATGCTGGCCACCGGCTCGCCGCCGAATTGGCCATACCCCGCCGTGTAGACGTGCTTGTACAGACCGCTGCGCGTGATGTCGCCCGCGCTTTCGAAGTCTTCCAGCATCTCTTCTTTCGTGACGTGAAGGATTTCGATCTTGATGTTTTCGCGGAAGTCGGTGCGGTCAACCAGCAGCTTCAGCCCGCGCCATGCTGATTCCAGCGCTTGCAACGGCGGCTGGTGCAAGATGGCGTCCATCTGCAAGCCAAGCTTGCGGTCGATCTGCGCGATCATCTGGTCCACCAGCTGCTTGTTGACGGGCTGCTCGCGTTCCTGCGTTTTCAGTATTTCTGAAATGAACGCCGCGACGCCGCGTTCGGCAACGGCATAGCCTTCGTGGCTGGGTTCGATGCGCGTTTGGGCCATGATCTGGTCCAACAGGCCGATCGTCTGGCTTTCATCTAGCTTGGCGGCAGCTTGAGCCTTCATGCTCATATCCTTGTTTTGCGGGTTGGCATTGCAGCGAAACGGCGGGCTCAGGCGGCCGGCCTTTCCAGGACCAGATTCAGCTCCTTGGCCAGCGCGGTGCGCGCCTTGTCATCGGCCAGCAAGGTCTGAAGCTGCTTGCGAAACGCCGGCACGTTGCCCAGCGGGCCTTTCAGCGCCACCAGCGCTTCACGCAATTCCAGCAGCTTGTTCAACTCCGGCACCTGCCGCGCAATGGCGTCGGGCGAAAAGTCACGCATGCGTTTGAAGTCCAGCGACACGTTCAAGGTGTCGTCTTCCTGGCCGGCTTCTCCTAGCCGCGACGGCACCTGCATCGTCAAGGCGATGCCAGCTTCGGCGATGACATCGTCGAAGTTGTCTTTATCGATGCGTACGGCCGGGCGCTCTTCAAGCGGCGTTTCTTCGCCATGCCCTTTGAAGTCGCCCGTGATCAGCAATTTCAGGGGAAGCTCGATCTCGGCCTGCTGGTCGCCCGTGGCGGGCACGTACTTGATGTTGATCCGTTCCGGCGGGGCGACGGACACCATTTTCTTCGCCATGAAAAGCTCCTGTGGAGAGTTTGCGAAGCCGTTTTGGGGCGGCCTCGAACCCGTGGACTGATGCTAAGAGGGCCGAAGGTTGAGTCGCAATAGGACGACTACTAAATGTGCGTAAGCCCCTGCGCCAAGTGAGACGTCTTTGACACGGTGCACGCGTTTCGGGCGCGGTTTCATAGTCCTCCTATGGAATTAATTCGAGTGGCGTGGTCTCGTTGTGGATTCAGCGAACGCGTGCGACCCAATGATCAGAATTGACCTCTCCGCCCTGATCCAGCGCTTGAACCCGATCAGCCGCCAGGCCCTGGAAGAAGCCGCCAGCCTGTGCATCAGCCAGCATTGCGCCGAGATCACCGTGGCGCACGTGCTGTTCAAACTGATCGGCCAGCCCTTGTCGGATATGCGCGTGCTGATCAAGCACGCTGACCTTGACCCCGATTCAGTTCGGCAGGCGCTGGCCAATGACAGCCCTTATCGCAGTGACACGCCGGGCCAATACCCGACGTTCTCGCCGCTGCTGATCGAATGGCTGCAAGAAGCCTGGCTGCTGGCGTCACTGGAACTTGGCCACACACAGTTGCGCGGCGGCAGCCTGATGCTGGCCGCGCTGCTCAATCCGGGGCGCTATCTGCCCCTATCTGCGATTACGCTGTTCGAGCACGTCAACCGCGAGACCTTGCGCAAACAGTTCACCAGCCTGTTTGAACACTCCTGCGAAGCCCCCTCGGGCGACGCCGCGGCAGGCGCCGGCGCGGTCAATTCGGCTTCGGTGTCATCGGACGGCGCGCTGGCGAAGTTTGGCCACGACTTCACCGCCCAGGCGCGTGCGGGCAAGATCGATCCCGTGCTGTGCCGCGACGCCGAGATCGACCAGATGATCGACATCCTGTCACGCCGCCGCAAAAACAACCCCATCGTGGTGGGCGACGCGGGCGTGGGCAAGAGCGCCTTGGTCGAGGGCCTGGCGTTGCGCGTCGTGCAAGAACGTGTGCCGGCGCCTTTGCGTCACGTGTCGCTGTGGGGGCTGGACCTGGGCGCGTTGCAGGCGGGCGCGTCGGTCAAGGGCGAATTCGAAAAGCGCTTGAAGGCCGTGCTTGACGAGGTCAAGGCATCGGCCCAGCGCATCATCCTGTTCATCGACGAAGTGCATACGCTGATCGGCGCGGGCAACGCCGCCGGCGGCAGCGACGCCGCCAACCTGCTAAAGCCGGCGCTTGCGCGCGGCGAATTGCGCACCATCGCCGCCACCACCTGGACCGAATACAAAAAATACGTCGAGAAAGACCCGGCGCTGACGCGACGATTCCAGCTGGTGAAGCTGGACGAGCCCAGCCAGGAACAGGCGGTTCACATCTTGCGTGGCTTGCGCCGCCTTTACGAACAGGCCCATCGTGTCTACATCGGCGACGACGCCTTGCAGGCGGCCGTGGCGTTGTCGGCGCGCTACCTGTCGGGGCGGCAATTGCCCGACAAGGCCATTGATGTGCTGGACACCGCCAGCGCCCGCGTGGCGACGGCGCTGGCGGAGCCTCCGCGCCGGCTCACGGCGATGGAGCACGAACAATTGCAAATCGCGGCCGAACTCCAGCAGTTGCATCGCGATGCTCGCGCCGGCCGCGACGCCGCGCCACGCCGTCTGGCCGAACTCGAGGCCGACGCCGCCGCGCTTGCGGGCCGCATCACGCAGCTGCAACAGGCATGGGAACAGCAGAAGGCGCTGGTCGATGACATCTTGCGCTTGCGCGGCGCGCTGGATGACGATGACCCGGATTCGCCGGCCCACCCTGCCTCCGGTGAATTGCGTCTACAGGTGGCGGCGCTGAAGGCGGTTCAACGCGACGGCGCGTTATTGCATGCTGATGTCGGCCACGCGCAGATCGCCCAGGTCATCTCCGACTGGACCGGCATTCCCGCCACCACGCTCAATCGTGGCCAGATGGAGCGTCTGGCCCGCTTGCCTGCCGTCCTGGGTGAACGCATCAAGGGGCAGGACGGCGCCATCGATCGCGTGCACAAGCATCTGCTGACGGCCATGGCCGACTTGCGCCGACCCGGCACGCCGCTGGGCGCATTTCTGCTCGTGGGGCCTAGCGGGGTTGGCAAGACCGAAACCGCGTTGGCGGTGGCCGACGAACTATTCGGCGGCAGGCAGTTCCTGACCACGATCAACATGTCCGAATTCCAGGAGCGGCATACGGTGTCGCGCCTGCTGGGCGCGCCGCCCGGCTATGTCGGATATGGCGAAGGCGGCGTACTCACCGAGGCGATTCGCCGGCAGCCCTATTCGGTGGTGTTGCTGGACGAAGTCGAGAAGGCGCACCCCGAAGTCATGAGCCTGTTCTACCAGGCATTCGACAAGGGCGAACTGGCTGACGGCGAAGGGCGTCAGATTGATTGCAAGAATGTGCTGTTCTTCCTGACCTCCAACCTCGGGTTCGACCAACAAGACGGCGATCTGGCCGACTTGTCCGAAGACGCGCTGCGCGCGCGGCTGGCCGCCTTCTTCAAGCCGGCATTGCTTGCGCGCATGCAGGTGGTGCCTTACCGCTATCTGGACGAAAGTGTGCTGGATCAAATCATCCAAAGCCGGCTGGAACGTTTGCGCGCTCAGTTCTCCACGCGCTACAACGCCGCGCTGCATCTGAGCGCCAGCGCGCGCGATGAGCTGCGCAGCCGCTGCGCGCGCCACGAGAACGGCGCGCGTCTGCTGGACGCCACCCTCGACGGCGAACTCTTGCCGCCGCTTTCTCTGGCGGTGCTGCAACGGATGGCCGCCGGGCGCTCTTTTGACAGCGCCCGGCTGGAATGGTCGCGAGGCGGTTTCGCCGCCACGCTGGATTGAAGGGCCGCCATGGATGCGCAACGCGTGGCGGATTTCGCCCGGGACATGGCCATGGCGACGCGTGTGGACGCGCTGTCGCGCGTATTCCTCGACGCGTGCCTGAACGTGGCGGGCATGGCCGGCGCATGCCTGTATGCCCGTGACGCCACAGGAGACCGGCTGTTTCCGCTTGCGCAGGCGGGGTCGGCGGCCAATCCCCTTCCCGACATCAGCATGGATGCTCTTGACGACCCCCTGGTCTACGCCTTGACCAGCGCCAAGCCTTGTCTGATCGATCAGATGTCCGCACTGGTGGATGTGGGCGCAGGCTTTGAACGGCTGCGCGACGAACTGGGTGCGCAACTTGGGTTGTTGGCCATACCGCAGCGCGACGAGCGCCGCCAGCCCTTGACCGTGCTTGCGCTGGCCGGGCCACCCGCGGTGCTGTCGGCGTGGCGCGATGACCCGCTCTGGCGCGCCCTGCTTGCGGCCCACGAATCCCTTTACGCGCGTCTGCATCGGCAGGTGAATGCGGCCGATGACGCGCGCTACCAACGCAGCCAGCACGTGGAGCCTGCCGTCGAACAAGGCCGGATGCGCGCGGCGCGCCTGCTGGCGGCCGAGTTCATCGGCGTAAGCCCTGCGGCCCGGCGCATGCGCGAAGACATGCTGCGCTTTGCGGATTCCGCGTTGGCCGTCTTGCTGACCGGCGAAACCGGCACGGGCAAAGACCATGCCGCGTGGCTGATTCATCAAGCCTCGCCGCGCCGAGGCAAGTTCGTGCCGGTCAATTGCGCCGCCATCCCGAAAGAACTGATTGAAGCGGAGCTGTTCGGCAACGTCCGCGGCGCGTTTACGGGCGCCATGCAGGCCAGGTCCGGACTGGTTGCCGAAGCCGATGGCGGCACGCTGTTCCTGGACGAAATCGGCGACATGCCCTTGGCGCTGCAAGGCACGCTGCTGCGCCTGTTGAACGAAAAGAAATATCGGCCGCTTCTGAGTTCCGACTTTCGCCTGATCTGCGCCACCCATCAGCCGCTACCCCAACGCGTGCGCGATGGGCTTTTTCGCGAAGACCTGTACTTCCGCATCCGGCAACTGACGCTGGCGCTGCCCGCACTGCGCGACCGCCCCGAGGACATTCCCGCGCTGGCCTTTCATACGGTGTTGCAGCACAACCGTGAACGCCAGACCCGCGTCGCCGGCATCACGCCAGAAGCGCTGGCGATGTTGGCGACGCAGGCCTTGCCCGGCAATGTCCGGCAGTTGCGCAGCATGGTGCTTGTGGCGGCTGAACGCACCCCGCCCGGGCAAGCGATCAGCGCCGGCATCCTGGACTTGTCGCAGCCGGACCTGGACGCCCCGCCTCTTGCCGACGCGGGCAGCGCCATGCTGCACGGGCTGCTGCATACCGACAACCTGCCCCAGGCGCTGGACACCTTTCAAAGCCTGGTAATCAAAACCCGGCTGCGCCAAGTCAATGGATCTCGCAGCCGCGCCGCGCAGAGCCTGGGTATCCCCAAACGTACGTTGGCACGCCGCTGCCAAGCCTGGAATCTGGACCGGGAGGACCACCCCTTATGAAGCGTTTCACCCTTTTGCCGCTGTTGTTGCTGACGCCGTTGTTGCTGGCGCCGTCGGCCAGCCACGCGGTGTCCGTGTCCGGCCCCGACGCCGCCGCCTGCACGCAAATCATCTCGGCCATTGAAAGACTGGCCTGCTTTGACGCGCAGGCGGGCACCCCACCCCGTCCGGTTGAGCGCACGGAACGCACGGGGTCAATCGACCCCGCGCCGATGGGCCTGCCGGGCCTATTGCCCGATGAGCCGGCGCTGGCCCTCGACATCGCACCGCCCGTCACCGCCGACCAGCCACCGCCCAATTTGCCCGCTCCCAACCTGGGGACCACCCCGGGGACCACGCTGGCGTCCGATCTTGTCCGCATGAACGAAGCCTCGCGCCAGGCCGGCGACACCGAATTTCTGCTGTCTCACACGCTGGACCAGCAGGCGGGGCAACACCGGGTCATGATCTCCGCACCCGCGCAAGCCGCCGGCCCGCCCACGTATCTGGCGATCAGTTGCCTGTCCAATATCTCGCGCCTGCAACTGGTGGCCGAGCAGCCGATCGAACGCGATCAAATCAGCATCCGTCTTCACATCGATGAACGCCCGCTGTCCGCCGCCCGGCGATGGCGCGTGCTGGATGAAGGCAACGTCGTGGATGCCGGCCGCGGCCTGGTGGCCATTGAACAGTTGCGCCCCTTTGTGGCCGGCGCGCAGTTGCGGGTGGAAAGCGACTACGCCCCCTTGAACGGCCTGACGTTCAACGCCACCGGTTTGCAGGCCCTGCTGGCCCGCCAGCGCGAGGCATGTCACTGGTGACGGACTACGCCCCTCTAGCAATCGACGCGTTGCTGGCCCCGTTGGACGCGCGCCATCCGGCGGGCCACTTTGATCCCGAAGATGAAACTTTTCAGGCGATCGACCACGAAATGATCAAGCTGGGCGGCTTGCAGGAAGCCCGGCTGGACTGGCTGTACGTCGATGAAGCGTCGCGCCAATACCTGAGCACGCAATGCAAGCATTTCCGCATCGCCGGCCATTTGATATCCGCGCGGCTGAAAGCCCCCTCCTGGCCACGCTGGGCCGAGGCCGCGGAGGTATTGGCGGGCATGGTCGAACACTTCTGGGAGACCGGGCACCCCAAGCCCGGCCCCACCGGCTACCTGGGCAAGCGCCGGCTGGTCGCCGTGCAGGCGGAGCGTCTGCGCAGCGCGTTGGACGCCTTGCCCGCCGCCGGTTTCAGCAAGGCGGATCATGCCCGCGCGCAGCAAGCGCTGGACCGCCTGCAAGCCTGCGCCGTTGCCGCCCAACTGGATCAAGCGCAACTGACCGGGCTGGAAGCGCACTTCTCGCGCCGCGTTGAACAAACCCGGTTTCCGGAAAGCCCGCCGCCCGCCCGAAGCGCTGGCCAACAAGGCGGGCAGGCCATCACCGAAGCGTTCTTCAACACGGACAACACCCGCTTGAAGCCGGGTGACGAACGCGAGAACCGGCGGTCGCTGCTGGGGGTGGCCGACTTCGTCAACCAGCAGGATGCGTACGACCCCACCGGCTACCAGTTGCGCCGCTTCGCGCTGTGGGCGCATCTGCATGCCGCGCCGCCCACGCGGCATGGCATGCGCACGGAACTCATGGCGGTGCCTGCCGACATCGCGGACGGCTACAGCGAGGCATTGGCCGGCAATGCCGTCAATCCGGCGTTGTTGCAGCGCGTGGAGAAAAGCGTTGTCGCCTCGCCTTATTGGATACGCGGCAGCTTTCTGGCGGCAGGCATGGCGGCGCGGCTGGAAATGAAAGATGTGGCGACGGCGATCCGGCTGGCCACGGAACGCTTCGTGCGCCGCATCCCTTCGCTGGTCGATCTGAGCTTTAACGACGGCCGCCCCTTTGTGGACAGCGAGACGCTGGCCTGGCTAAGCGGTGCTGACGCCGACGGCGCGGCCAGCGGCCCCTTGCAGGAATTCGGCGCGTTGCGCGAAGAGCTGGTCGCGCAGCTGGACACCGAAGGCGTGGAAACCGTGCTGCGCCGCTTGCAGGACATGCAGGGCCATTCCGAATCGCCGCGCCAGCGCTCATACGCCGCCGTCATCGCGGCTGATCTGCTGGCCGCGCGCGGCCTGTCCTGGCTGGCGGACACGCTCTACGCAAACGTCGGCACCACCCTGCACACGCTGCCCGCCCACGAATGGGAGCCCGAGTTGTCCGAACAGTTGAACAAATACCTGCCCGCGCGCCCGGCCGCCCAGGCGGACCGCAAGAGCTAAGGAAGGAGTCTCCCGATGAAGAATGTGTGGTCGTATCTCAAGCGCTACGGTCTGCCGGTAGCCAGCCATTTCAAGAGCGCGATGCCCGCGCTGGCCGCGTTGGCGATCCTTTTCGTACTGGTCGGCATCTGGTGGCTAGGCCCGCACTGGACGTGGCGCAACCACCAGCCCTTGGCGGATCTGTCCATGCGCGTGCTGTGCACGCTCGTCGTTCTGATGCTGCCGGTGCTGGCCTGGGTCTGGACGCTACGCCGCCGCAACCACCGCCTGGAAGCCGAACGCGGCGCGGCCGAGCAGCGCGAAGAAGATCCGGTGCTGCGCTTTGTGCAGGCGCAGGACCGCGCGCTGGATCAGAGCCTGCATGTGTTGCGCAGTCACTTGAAGGGCCGCAACGCCTTGTACCAACTGCCGTGGTATTTGGTGCTGGGCCAGGAAAATATCGGCAAGACGAGTTTCATCAACCGCTCCAGCCAAAGCTTCTCGCTCAGCAACGAGGTTAAGGCTGGGGCCAGGCGCGCGTTTACCGACCCGGACTTGGCTTACGACATCGACTGGTGGATGGGCGACGAGGCCGTGCTGATCGATCCGCCAGGCGAATTGATCAGCCAGATCGAAACCGCGTCTGCACCTGAGCCGCAGGCCCAAACCGCAGCCGGGCCTGAGTCCGGCCCAGGCTCGAACGCCGCGGCCGATCCGGTTCGCGGTGCGCCGCCAGATTCCACCGCTGACGCCGCCGGCCCCGCCCGCCCCGCCTCGCGGGTGGCGCTGCCCATCGGCGCGCACGCGCGCCTGTGGCTCGGTCTGGTCGATTGGCTGGGCCGCAACCGTAGCCGCCGCCCGCTCAATGGCGTGGTGTTGATGGTGGATCTGGTGACGCTGCTGAACCAGAAGGCCAGCGACCGCAAGGCGTTGGCGATTCTGCTGCGCACGCGCTTGTCCGAGCTCAGCCGCCATCTGGGGACGCGCCCGCCGCTGTACGTGGTGCTGAGCAAATTCGATCTGCTCAATGGCTTCGAGCCTTTCTTCGCGCGGCTGCCGCGCGCCGTGCGCGAAGATATTTTCGGCTTTACCTTTACGTTGGATTCCGTCCATGACTACGATGCCTGGCTTGATGAGCTGGCCGGACGCTATGACGGCTTCATCCAGCATCTGAATGAACAGATCTTCGACGCCATGCCGGAGGCGGCCAACATGCAAGCCCGCGAAGCCCTGTTCTCTTTGGTGCGGCAGCTGGCGGGCATGCGGCCGGTGCTGTTGGGGTTTCTGGAAGACGTGCTGGGCAGCGACCGCTACATCACGCCCGCCTTGCCGCGCGGCGTGTATTTTTCGTCCGTGTATCAGCAGGGCTTGTTGTGCGACGCCTTCATCAGCGCGGCGTCGGCTTCCTACAGCCTGACCCCGCCCGCCACCAACGTAAAGCCCAGTGGCCGCTCGGTCGTGTACTTCGCGCAGCAGGTGTTCCAGCGCGTCATCTACCCCGAGGCCGGCTTGGCCGGCGACAACCTGAAGGTCATGGCCGACAAACGCCGCACGCTGGTGGTGGGCTTTGGCGTCGCGGCCTTGGGCAGCCTGTTGCTGGCAGGCGGCTGGTATCACTACCACGGCGTGAACCGGCAAATGGCGATGGCGGTGCTGGACAAGAGCCGCGAATTCAGCACGCACAAAATCGACAGCGGCAGCGACCCGACGGGGCGCAACCTGCTCGAGCCGCTGGATCAGATACGCAGCGCGGTCGCCGTGGTGGGAGACTACCGTCAGGCGTGGCCGCTGGTATCCGAGCTGGGCCTGTACCAAGGCCGCAAGATCGGCCCCAAGGTTGACGAGGCCTATCTGCAGCTGCTGTCCAAGCGCTTTCTGCCCGAACTGGCCAGCGGTGTCATGAACGCCATCAACAGTGCGCCCTCGGGCAGTAATCAGCAGTTGGCGGCGCTGCGCGTCTACCGCATGATCGAAGATCGCCACAACCGCCGTTCGCCCATCGTGGAAGACTGGATGACGCAGCAATGGCAAGCCGCGTTTCCCGGTGAAGGCGCCGTGCAAAACGGCTTGCGCCGCCATCTGGACTACGCCTTGGCGTACGCGGATGCGGTCTTGCCGCAGCATCGCGCACGCGTCGAGGAAGTGCAGCAGCGCCTGCGTCAAATCCCCATGCCGCAGCGTGTCTACATGACCATGCGCGAACAAGCCGGGAAAATGCTGCACACGCCGCTGGACTTGCGCAATGAAGTCGGCCCCGCCTTCGACATCGTCTACAAGGCGGCCGCGCCCCAGCCCGCCCAGACCGATCCCGCCACACGCATCGACCCGCTGCTGACGGCCACGGGCTATCACAACTACTTCGCGGCGCACGGCAAAGACTTCACCGACCTTGCCCTGATCGACCGCTGGACGCTGGGCGAACGCCAACGCATTGATTATTCAGAAGCCGACAAACAGGTGCTGGCCGAACGCGTGCGCGCGCTTTACAGCAGCGATTACATCAACTCGTGGCAGCGCAGCTTGAACCATCTGGAAGTGGTGGACTTTGACGATCTGGGCCAGGCGGTGGATGTGCTGGGCAGCGTGACGAGCCCCGCGGCGCCGTTGCGCCGGCTGGTGGAAACCGTGCGCGACAACACCGTGCTGAATCCGCCACTGCCTGCGGTCGCCACGGCGGGCGAACCTGCCGATCGGGGCGTGGCTGCCGGCGCGGCGGCGTCGATGTCCGCCGCCGGGTCGACATCCACGGCAGCGGGATCGGCGACGGCAGCGGCAACAGGCGCCAACGTGCCGCAGGTGGCCGCCATTGCGCGCCCGTTTGCGCCGCTGTCTGAACTATTGGTGGCCAAGGGCGACAAGCCTTCCTATCTGGACGAAAGCATGGCCGCCGTGGCGCGCGTGCACGAAACCATGAAGCGTGTGCACGACAGCCCCGAACCGGGCAAGGCGGCGCTGGCGGTGGTGCTGGATCGCTTCGCGCTGAAGGGCGACGACCCCATCGCCAACCTGCAACGCGTGGCGGCAGGGCTGCCGGAACCGTTGAACCGGCAGGTCAAGAAGCTGGCCGACGAGTCGTCGCAAGTGCTGTTGATCGAAGCGTTGAAAGAGCTTGAGCGGCGCTGGGAAACCGACGTGTACCGCTACTACCACGAGCGCCTGGCCAGCCGCTATCCGTTCAACCCGGCCAGCCGCGTCGATGCGTCATTGGAAGATTTCACTGCACTCTTCGGACCGCAGGGCCGGCTGGCGCAGTTCCACGAGCAATATCTGAAGCGGTTCTTTGACGAGAACCTTGAAGCGCTGTATTCGGAGCGGCGCGGTGGCTACCTGGTGCGTATGGATGTGCTGACGCAGCTGGAAGCCGCCGACCGCATCCGAGACGCCTTCTTCAACAGCCGCGGCGCGCTGGGCGTGCAGTTCAGCATCACGCCGCTGGGGCTAACCTCTAGCCGGCGCAGCAGCGTGCTAAGCGTCGAAGGCCAGCTGATTGCCTATCGCCACGGCGCCAGCAACAGCGTCGGCCTGATCTGGCCCAACAACCTGGGCGACTCCACCGAAAGCCGAATCACGCTGGTAGGTGCAACCGGCACCAGCAGCGGTCTGGCGTACCGGGGGTCGTGGTCGATGTTTCGCCTGTTGAGTCAGGCGCGGCTGGAAAGCGCGACGGCCAACAGCGTTGATTTGAGTTTTTCGGCCAATGACGGCGCGATGCGCTACCGGATCACCGCCGAAAAATCCAACAACCCGTTCACGCAGGCCAGCTTCGACGGCTTCGCGTTGCCACGCACGTTACTGGCCGAGGCTTCCGTGGCCGCGCCGGCTTCGCCGCCGCTTGAGCCCGGCCTGCCAAAGGCCGCGCCGCGCGGCGCTCCGAAGCCAACTCCCATCACCGGCACCCGCTCAGGCCCGCGCGCGGCGCCGCCCAAGGGGCCGATGAAATCGCCCCCGAAGGCCGATGCCGGGCCAGCCCGAAGGGGTATCGAAATGGCGGCGCGATAAGTGCTTTCGGGTGGCCGTTGAATGCGCGCCGCGCCGCGGGAGACTGCCAACAGCGCGGCCGCTTATTGCTGGCGGCGCTGCTCCAGTTCTTTCAGGCATTGCGCCACGCCCGCCTGCATCTGCGCATTCGACACGGCCGCGCGGTCAGACACCTCGCGGCAGCGCACATACTGCGCCTGGCTTTCCGCCGAGTCCCGGATCACCGCAGGCGGGGCCTGTTCCGGCGTGACGGTCATGCGCAAAGTCGACGGCGGCGATTGGCTGCCGTCCTTGGACGGCATACTGGGAAACTGCATTTCCTGTGACGCTGGGGCGGCCGGAGCGTACTGGGCTTGCGCGGCGCCAGCGACGCCAGCGGTGCACACGGCGGCAAGCAGGAAGGCGGTGATGGGGTGTTTCTTCATGGCAACCTCTCTTCGATGAACAAGCGCGCGGAGCCGGGGATGCGGGGGTCCGCCCTTTTGCGGGGTCCGCCCTTTCGCGGGGGTCAGCCCTTGCGCGGGGTCCGCCCTTTCGCGGGGGTCAGCCCTTGCGCGGGGTCCGCCCTGGCGTTGGGTCCGCCCTGGCCTGGGGTCCACCCTGGCGCGCCGGCCTATCGTAGCGCCGGGCACTGGTCAAAATGCGGCAGCACCTTCCAGAGTTGTTTCCCTAGGTTTCGAAGCGGGCTGCAATGGCCAGACGCCGCCGTCCATCCATCGCATGCAAAACGCCGCCGGACATGCATCGCCGGCAATGCCCAAGCCGGCTTACCCGCGCGGCGAAGCGGGCCGGGATTTGCGCAGCGGCGCCAGCAGCGACGACAAGCCGTTGTGGTCCAGTTCATGCATCAAGGCCAGCAAGCGGCCCAGTTCCCCGGGCGGAAACCCCTTGCGAGCAAACCACGCCAGATACGGACCCGGCAGATCGGCGATCAGGCGCCCCTTGTACTTGCCGAAAGGCATGTCGCGGGTCACCAGCAAATTCAACAGTTCAGGGTCCATAGGGTCGGCAATGGCAGGCGGGCGGTCGGTCGGGCGGTCGGTCGAGCGGTCAAGCAGTCGGGCAGTCGAGCGGGCAGTCGGCGCGCGCGAACCTGGCTGGAAAGACGCCAAGCGTAGCGCACTTCCGCTTTACATCCCGTTTCAGCATGGGCCCGTTACTGTCCGTATCGTGAACCCGTTTATCCACAGGAGCTCGCCATGATGAAAACCACCCTGACCTGCACCCTGAGCCTTGCCTTGCTTGCTGGCTGCGCCCCGTCGAAAAGTCCGAATGCCCGCGATACGCCGGCGGACAATCACACGGCGCGCAACGCGCTGGACTGGCCGGGCAGCTATGACGGCACGCTGCCTTGCGCGGACTGCCCGGGCATCAAGACCCGGTTGACCTTGTTCAAGGGCGACCGCTACGAACGCCAGACCCAATACCTGGACCGCGAGCCGCAGCCGGAAATCGTGACCGGCACGTTCAACTGGGAGTCCGATGGCAGCACGATACGCCTGGACGCCGCAGGCGACAGCCAGCGCTACTTCGTGGGTGAGAACCAGGTCACGATGCTGTATCGCGATGGCACGCGCCCGACCGGCCCGCTCGCCCCCCACTACGTGCTGCGCCGCGCGCAATAGCAAACTTTCAGCGCGATGTGAGCGCAAGCCGGACATCGCGCAACGCCCACGCTTCCGGCTATTCTTCTGCAATCGCCTACGCCTGGCGCGCTGCCCCCACCCCAAGGAAGCCATGAAGACCGACCACGAGCTGCTCTCCGCCTTCGCCCCCACCGGCGCGCTGCGCGCGTCCATCAACCTGGGCAACCCCATCCTGGCCAACACCGACCCCGCCACCGGCAAACCCGGCGGCGTATCGGTGGACCTGGCCACGGAACTTGCGCGGCGCCTGGACGTGAAACTGGAACTCGTGGTGTTCAAGTCCGCCGGCGAATCCGTCAACGCGGTGGCCGCCGAACAGGCGGACGTGGGCTTCTTCGCCATTGACCCGCTGCGCGGCGAGCAGATCGCCTTCACCGCGCCCTACGTAGTGATCGAAGGCGCGTACCTGGTGCGTCAGGATTCGCCCATCACCGCCATGGATCAGGTGGACACCCAAGGCCAGCGCGTCGTCGTCGGCAAGGGCAGCGCCTATGACCTTTACCTGACGCGCGAACTCAAGCAAGCCGAGATCTTCCGCGCCCCGACGTCTCCCGCCGTCGTGGACACGTTCATGCAGGAAAACATGGAAGTGGCCGCTGGCGTGAAGCAGCAGCTGGAAGCGGATGCAAAGCGTCTGGGCGGGCTGCGTTTGCTGGACGGCCACTTCATGCTGATCCGCCAGGCCATGGGGGTGCCCAAGAGCCGTGGCGACAAGGCCAGCGCGTATCTGGCCGCCTATGTGGAAGCGATGAAGAAGTCGGGATTTGTGGCCGAAGCGCTGACGCGCCACAAGATCCAGGGCGCGGCGGTTGCGCCGCTGGAAGCGTCAACAAACATTTAAACGCCGCGCTGTTTCAACGCCGGGCTCTTGCGCAATCGCGCCGCCGCGAACTCGATGAAAGATTTCACGCGCGCCGGGGCCTTGCCGCCGCCCACATAGACCAGATGCACGGGTACCAGTGCAGGTTCATAGTCGGTCAGCACCGTCTGCAACCGCCCTTGCGCAAGCAGATCTTGCACCTGATACGACAGCGCCCGAATCAAGCCGTGTCCGGCCAGCGCCGCCTCAATCGCCACTTCCTGCGAATTCACGGTCAAGCGGATGTCGGGTTGCGGCGGCTGGTATGTGCGCGCGCCCTTGGGCGCGGGAAACAGCCATTGGGCCATGCGCACGTCGTACGCCATCGCCACGGCGCGGTGCGTGGACAGGTCATTGAGCGTGCGCGGCTCGCCGTGCCTGGCCAGATAGTCTGGCGAGGCCACCACCAAATGCCTGAGCGCGCCGACGTGCACGGCAGTCAGGCCGGAGTCTGACAGGTGGCCAATGCGCACCGCCACGTCGATCTCGTCGGCAACCAGATTAAGCACCTGATACGTGAATAACGCCCGCACGCGCATGGTCGGATAGGCCGCAAGGTAGTCGAGCAGCAGCGGCGCCACGTGCAGGCGGCCGAACGAAACAGGTGCGGTGATGGAAATTTCGCCTTCGGGCAGCGCTTGCGCGGTGCGCGCCGTCGTTTCGGCCTGGCCGATCAGGGCCAGAATGCGCCGGGCGTCGTCGGTGAAGCGTAGGCCGGCCTCGGTCAGGCGGACTTTGCGGGTGGTGCGTTCAATCAGGCGCACGCCCAGTTGACGTTCCAGGCCGGCGATGCTGCGTGTGACCGCCGGCGCGGAAATCGCCAATTGCCGGGCCGCCTGCGCGAACCCGCCGGCATCGGCCACTGCCACCACGACCCGCAGCTGTTGAATGTCCGTCATTGCAGAATGCGTAATTCTGAAATACCGCCGGCAGGGATCGCCACGGAAGACGGCCTTCGGAATAATGGCTGCGAAGGCAATCTGATTCTATCTCTATCAGGCGCGGCCGCAACCCTCTGGCCCGCGCGCCCAGGAGGATGTCATGAAAGTGATCAACCTGACCGAAGGCATGCGTTTTGGCATCGGGGTAGACGGTCTGACCGAAGAGGCCCGCGCCACCGCCATCGATTTTGACGCCGTTGTGCAGGGCAGCGATGGCCAGGGCGGGCAGTTCGTCACATCAGATGTGCGCATCATTGAATCGCAAGAATCGCTGATGGAATCGATGAACCTGTCGGTCGCGGCTAGCGTGCATTACCTGCCGGTGGGCGAGGCCAACGCCAAGTTCTCGTTGGCGCAGCAGCATTCGGTGAATCACTATTCCCTCTACATCCTGTTTTCAGCTAGCGTGCGTAATGCGCCGCGCCATATGGCGGGCGCGCGCCTGACGCCGGCCGCCGCACAGGCCTATCGCAACGACCCGGAAGCATTCCGTCTGACGTACGGAGACTATTTCATTGACGAGGTGTACAGCGGCGGCGACTTCTACGGCGTGTTCGTGTTCGAGACCTTCGATGAAACCAGCCGCTCGGCGCTGAAGACATCGCTGGACATGTCGATTGGCAATTTCATGGCCGGCGGCGACATCAATATCGCGTTCCAGAACACCATCGAAGAAGCCAAGAAGCGGTCGTCGATGCAGATACGCGTGGTCATGGCGGGTGGGTCGGGCCAGGAAAACCCGACCAACATGCAGGAGCTGAAAGAGCTGTACCGAAACTTCAACAAGGCGGTCAGGGATGATCCGGTGGATTTCAAAGGCACGCTTAAAGAGTTCCGCTATCTGCCCATGCCGGCCGGGCCAAGCTGGGCCGAACGCGCGGTGCGCGACGACACCATCAAGGAATGCGGCAAGCGCATCGTCGAGGGCATCGCGCTGCGCTCGCATCTTGATTTCATCTTGCGTTACCCGGAACAGTTCGAGACGCCAGACATTGAAAAACTGAAAGCGGCGTACCGCGACGTGGACGCGCTGCTGCCCAAGCTGGCTGCCCGGGCGGGCGAGTGTTCGCGGGATCTGTCCCATTGCACGCTGGAAGGCACGCAGCCCGTCAGGGTTGAACTGCCCAAGCGCAAGGAAGATGCGGGCGACCCGCTACAGGTGAAGTGGCGGGATATTCTTGACCACGACGAACGGGCGGCGCCCTGGGTGCCAGAGGCCAACCTGGCAACGCCCATCACCAAGTACGCCCGGGGACCGCGTGGGGGCAGGTACAAGCTGTTTGCCAACGCTAACGGGCCGACGGGCGGCATATTCTGGCACCCCGACCTGGGCGCGCATGTCGTGTACGGCGCGATATTCCAGGAATACCTCAAGCGCGGGCATTGCGATGGTCCGCTGGGATACCCCCGCACCGACGAGGCGACCATCCAAGGCATGCGGGCGGATGGGCTGGACCGGATCAGCATCTTTGAACGCGGGCAACTGTGGTGGGACCAGCAGACGGGCAAAGTGTCTGACCAACGGCCGCCCAGCCAGATCATCCTGCGATTCGATCTGGAAAACGCCGGGGTGAAGATGAACGATGTACTGAAAAACCCCGGACGCATCGCGGCCCATCAGCTTGTTGCGCGTAGCGCGATCCGCCCGCGCTAGCGGTGGCATCGCCATCATTGGACGCCTTACCTCTGCCGGCGGCGCCGGCGAATTCAGGGAGCCTCCCATGGCCAACTGGAATCAATCGTTGTATGTGCTGTCGGGCTACCGATCCGGTGAGTCCGATTTCGGGGCATGCCTGGCGCGCGCGCCGGCCAGGGATCAGCAAGCGGTGGCCGCGCTGGTGCAGCGCGTGAGCACGGCCATGCAACATCCAGGCGCGACGGCGGTCCTTGTGGTGACCGCGCACTCGGATCGTCAGGATCGCCAGGACATGTCGCCGGACCAACGGCGCCAGAGCGAACTCGACGCGTCGATGCAACGGGTCGTCAGCGCGGGCCAATGGCTCGCCGACCAATTGACGGCCTTGGTGGGGCCGCCGGACGCCAGCGCAACCTGGCCGCGCATCCTGACCATCAGGAATGCTCAAGGGGCTGCGCTGCTGATCAACAAGACGCCGGCCAACGAAGCGCAGCGGGCGGAGAACCGCCGTGTGGAATTGCAGGTGTATGCGTCCGGCATGCCGGCATTTGCGTTGGATTTCGAGACCTTGCCGAATTAGGCGTCATTTCCTCTACACGCGGACATGCCAGTTGGTCACCCGGCTGATCCGGCCACGTATCCGCGCATGAAAAACGGCGCGCCCCGGGCAAAAACGGGACGCGCCGCGGTCAGACAGACAGGCAGGCAGACAGACAGACAGGCAGGCAGACAGCCTGCCGTTGAAACGCCTGCAACGTCAGTGGCTGATCATCCAGGGCCTGGCGCCCGCGAATGATTTTGCGCCATCGGCGGCAGTGCGCGTCTTGCCGGATGCGCGTCCGCCCGAACAACATCCGCAATTCATGCCGTGGCCGGCGCGCGAACTGCGTGGCTCGTTCGCGCTGCGCTCGTTGACGGCGCGCGCCCGGTTCACGGCGGAAGACAGCGCCGAAATGGCAGGCGCTCCGCCAATAATGCGGCCCGACATTTTCCCGCATTGCGGGCAGGCGGCCGGGTCGCGCCATTGCGCCAGCGGACGCAACGCGGCGAATTCGCCGCAGCCGCCGCATGCGTAGTCATACATGGGCATCGTGAGTCTCCTAGCGGTCGCGCGACAGCGGCATGTCCACCCCGCCCTTGATGTGCTTGATGGGACCTGCCGCCGAGGGCTGGATATCGAAGTCGAAGATTTCAGTGGGCAGCCAGAGCGTGGCGCACGAGTTCGGAATGTCGACCACCCCGCTGATATGCCCCTGCACCGGCGCGCACCCCAGCAACGAATACGCTTGCGCGCCCGAGTAGCCAAACTTCTTCAGGTATTCGATGGCGTTCAAGCAGGCTTGCCGGTAGGCCACGTTCACGTCCAGATAATGCTGCTTGCCCTCTTCGTCTACTGAAATGCCTTCGAAGATCAGGTAATCCTTATAGGCGGGCGTGATCGGGCTGGGCTTGAAGATGGGGTTTTTGATGGCGTACTTTTCCATGCCGCCCTTGATGAGCGACACGCGCATGTGCACCCACCCCGCCATTTCGATGGCGCCGCAAAAAGTAATCTCGCCATCGCCTTGCGAGAAATGCAGATCGCCCACTGACAGGCCGCCGCCCTTCACATACACCGGGAAGAACACGCGGGCGCCGCGCGACAGATCTTTGATGTCGCAGTTGCCGCCGTGTTCGCGCGGCGGCACGGTGCGCGCGCCCTCGCCCGCCGCCTTGTCCCGCTCGGCGCCTTGCAGCGCCCCCATGTGCGCCGTCTTGGGCGCAGGCGGATTCGCCAAGGGCGGAACGCGATTGGGGTTGGTGTCGATCAGCGCCTGTTCACGCCGGTTCCAGGTGTCGAGCAGCTTCTTGTCGGGCAGGCAGCCGATCAGGCCGGGGTGGATCAGCCCTGCGAAATTCACGCCAGGAATGTGGCGCGACGACGTGAACATGCCGTGAAAATCCCAGATGGACTTCTGCGCATGCGGGAAATGTTCAGTAAGGAAGCCGCCGCCATTGTTGCGGCTGAAAAAGCCGTTGAAGCCCCACAGGCTATCGGGCTTGGCGCCGATATCCAACAGGTCTACGACCAGCAGGTCGCCGGGCTCAGCGCCTTCGACGCCAACGGGGCCAGACAAAAAGTGCACGGTCGATAAATCCACGTCGCGCACGTCGTCGGCGCTGTCGTCGTTCTTGATTGCGCCGCCGGTCCAGTCATAGGTTTCCAGCACAAAATCGTCGCCTGGCTTCACCCAGACGGCCATGGGGATGTCGGGATGCCAACGGTTGTGGATCTTCGGGTTCTCGTAAGGGGATTGGTCCAGATCGACTTCGATGAGCGTGTTCGCCATTCTCTTTCATCTCCAACGTAACGTGTTGATAAAACAGAACTTCAGCCGGATGCGCGTCCAATCCCTTGCGAGTCGGGTCTCTGGGTTGGATCTCTGGGTTGGATCTCTGGGTCAGCGCATAGGGATCGTTGACCTGTCAGCGATGGTAGACGCGTTGCCGCGATTTGCCATACTGGTTTTCCATGCAGTGCCGAAAGCGAGGCGCAACATGACGCGGCACCATTTCGCAGCAGTTATGATGCAGAGCATTCTTACCGCCACACCAAGGTTTTACGCATGGCAGCAACGCCCCGCCGGCCCCGTGCCGCCCTTCTGATCATCGCCGCCCTTGCCGCTTCGTCCGCCGCATTCTCCGCCGCCCCGGCCCACGCCGCCGACGACTGCGCCGACCGCATTGATGAAGGCCTGGCCAGCATCAAGCGCGCGCAAGACGTGCAGCGCACGCGCGAAGCCGCCAACGATCTGCAACTGAACCGCGAACTCTGCCAAGGCCGGCTGGACTTGCTGGACGCCCGCTTCGCGCTAAGCGATGACTTCGAAGCGTGCCGCCGCAAGGGCGTGACGTTTTCAGACAGCGTGGTGCGCACGCTGACCCAGGCGTCAGACGAACTTACCGATCTGAAGGCCGCCTGGATACGCACCTGCGGCAAGCAAATGCAGGACTGATCTGACTATCAGGCCGCGACTTCCAGGCGGGCGCTCAGCGGCTTGAAGATGGCGCGGCTGGGATCAAAGCCATAGAGGCTTTCGAATTCCGTCGCATCCGACGCCAGCGCCAGCACCGATTCCAGAATGAAGGCCGCCTTGGCGTCCGGCAGCAGCACGCTGAAATTCAAGCGCACAAAGCCGGGCTTTTCGATTTCGCGGCCATCCAGAATCGCCTGACGCATCTGCTGCGACTGTTCCGCGTCAATGTCCAACAGACGATGCACGTAAGGCCCCGCGCACGCGCAGCCGCCACGCGCCTGAATACCGAAGCGGTCGCTCAGCATGCGCGTCACCAGTTGCTGATGCACGTAGCCGCCCTTGCCGTTGCGCACGCGGAACGAGAAGATCGGCAGACGAGCAGCGGTCAAGGACCCCAGCAATTCCAGGTGTTCGTTGTCTTTCCAGGCGGCCAGCGCCTGCTGCACGAAGTGCGCGTTGCGCTGCTGCATGACGTCCGCGCCCAGCGCGTTCTTCACCAGCAACACCAGCGCCGCGCGGATATCGCCCACCACATTCGGCGTGCCCGCCTCTTCGCGGGATTCCAGGCTGCCGCTGTAATCATGGCCCGTGGGCGACACGAACTTCACGGTGCCGCCGCCCGGCCAGGTGGGCGTCGCCGTCACCACGGCATCGCGCCGCACGATCAGCACGCCAGACGCGCCGGGGCCGCCGATGAACTTGTGCGGCGAGAACACGATGGCGTCGATCTGCGCGTCGCTGGCGGGCGACATGCGGATGGGCAGGTAGGGCGCGCCGCCCGCGTAGTCCCACAGCATCTTCGCGCCCGATTGCTTCACCATCCGCGTAATGCCAGGCACGTCGGCGACGATGCCCGTCACGTTGGAAGCGGCCGACAGCGCGCAAACAACCAGCGTGTCGTCCGAGACGGCCAACGCCGTGGCCAGTTCGGCCAGGTCGGGACCGCCTTCGGGGCTTTCCGCCAATTCAATGATCTCGGCGCCGCATTCGCGCCAGGGCAGGATGTTCGAGTGGTGTTCGTACGGGCCGATGATGACGCGCACCTTTCTGCCCGCCCGCACCGCCGCGTCGACGCCAAACAGATGCACCAGGCGGTTGATGCCGGCTGTCGCGCCCGAGCCCGCGAAAATCACCGCGTGTTCATCGCTGGCGCCGCAGCATTGGGCGACGGCCGAGCGCGCTTCACGGCGCAGGCGCGTGATGAAGCCGCCGCAATAGGACGCTTCGGTGTGCGAGTTCGCGTAGTACGGCAGCACATGCTCAAGCACGAAGCGCTCAACCTGCATCAGCGCGCGGCCCGACGCCACATAGTCGGCGTAGACCAGCGGCTTGGCGCCAAAGGGGCCATCCATCATCGCGTCCTTGCCGATCAGGCCATCGGCCAGCGCGGCGGCGATATCGCCGGTGTTGAGGCTGTCTTGAAACTGCTGCAACGGCCCGGTCAATACGGGAGCCGTTGCGTGGTGCGTAGTCATGAGATGGGATTTCCGGAGCGGTGCGCGAGGGAACGCGCAATGTGCGATGTGATGCGAAATATCATACGATGGATGCCAAGTTGAAACATCACCGTTTTTTTGCTTAAAACGCGCTAAAACAGATCATATGAACGACAAACTTGAAAAAATAGACAAGCTTGATCTAAGCATTATCAGTTGCCTGCAAAAAGACGGTGCGCTGTCCCAACGCGAGCTGGCGGATCGGGTGGGCCTGTCGCAGAACGCCTGCTGGCGCCGGCTTCAGCGCTTGAACGCAGCCGGCATCATCCGCGGCACGCGCGCCGAGGTCAGTCTGGTGGCGCTGGGCCTGGACCTGACGGTGTTCGTGATGATCCGAACCAGCCACCACGCCAAGGCCTGGGCCGACGGGTTCCGCCAGCACGTTGAACGCCTGCCTGAAGTGACAGAGTTCTATCGCATCGGCGGCGACTGGGATTACCTGATCAAGGTCGTGTGCCGGGGCATGGCGGGCTATGACCGCTTCTATCAAAGGCTGATCACGGATTTTGAGTTGTCGACCGTGACTGGGTTCTTTAGCATGGAGGCCATTATTGAAAACCGGCCGCCGGACCTTCGGATGCTGGAAGACTGAACGAGCCGGTAGCGGGGGAACTTTCGCGGGCAGGCTGGTTCGAACCGCCCTGGCTTAGCACTGCACAGACTTACCCCTGCCCAGACTTACCCCCGCCTACACTTACCCCTGCCCAACCTACGGCTGCCCTCCTGGAGACCCGCACGGCCATGATTCTTTAAGCCCTCCCCCCTGTCGCCCTTTGCCGCCTTGCGCGCAAAGCGTTTTGTCGACCCGGAGAGCTATCCATGGCCCAGTCTTCCTACGCACCCACGACGCCGAACCCGGCGCATCCCACGCCGCCGTCGGCGTCTTCCTTCATCAGCTTGCGGCACGTCAGCTTCGCGCTGCCCGATGGCCGCGTCTTGCTGGATGACGTCAGCCATGACTTCGCGCTTACGCGGCAGGGCCTGATCGGCCACAACGGCGCGGGCAAGTCCGTGCTGTTACGCGTGCTGCAAGGCAGCCTGCCCGCGCAATCGGGCAGCGTCGTGCGTCACGGGCAAATCGCCTATCTTCCCCAAATCCAAACGCCTGCACCAGACGCCACGATGGCTGACGTCGCCGGCATCGGCGAGATACTTCGTGCGCTCTCGCGCATCGAAGCGGGCAGCACCCACGGCGCGGATTTCGATCTGGCCGAAGGCCATTGGCTGATCCGCCAAGACTGGGCTCGCATGCTGGCGGACGCCGCCCTGCCCGCCTGGGCGCCGGAACACCCCGCCCACGCGGCAAGCGGCGGCGAGCTGACCCGGGTGGCGCTGGCGGGCGCACTCTTGCAAGCCGCGGACGGGCTGCTGTTGGACGAACCCAGCAATCATCTGGACGCGCGCGCGCGCGACTGGCTGATGGAGAGAATCCACGCCTGGCGCGGCGGGCTGATCGTCGTCAGCCATGACCGCCGCTTGCTCGACGCCATGTCGGCCATCGTTGAACTGGACCGCGGCACGCTCAGTGGGCACGCCGGTAACTACCGTGCGTGGCGCGCGCAGCGCGACATGCAGCAGAGCGCCGCCCAGGCCGCGCTGGCGCATGCCCGCAACGAACGCGCGGCGGGGCGGCGTGCGCTGCGCGCCCAACACGACGCGCAACAGCAGCGCAGCGCCCGCAATGCGCGAAATGCGCGAGACACCAATCAGGCGGCCATCCTGCTGGGCATGAAGAAAGCCAGCGCCGAAGGCCATGCGGGCCGTGACCGGTTGCGGCGCCAGGAAACGGCCGCCGCGCTGGACGACGCGGTCACGCAAGCCGCCAAGCGCGTCGCCGCCACCCCGGACGTTGCGCTGGCGCTGCCCGACACGGCCGTGCCTCGGGGACGGCGGGTCTTGCATCTGGAAGACGCCACGCCGCCCTATCCGCTGAACGCGCAGCCCTTGACGCTAAGCCTGAGCGGCCCGTTCCGGCTCGCCATCTTTGGTCCGAACGGCTGCGGCAAGAGCACGCTGCTGTCGATGCTGGCGGGGGACTTGGCGCCCCTGCGCGGCACGTGCGACGTGCGCGTGCCGGCCGCCTTGCTCGACCAGCGCGCCTCGGGCTTGCCCGCCGCGCAGTCGTTATTGCAGACGCTGAACGCCTTACGCGCGACGCTGCCCGAAGGCGAACTGCGCAGCCGGCTGGCGCTGCTGGGCCTTGGCCCCGCCCTGGTTGACGCGCCCGCCGCCACGCTAAGCGGTGGCGAACGGATCAAGGCCGCCCTGGCCTGCGCGCTATGGAGACAACACCCCACTCAGCTGCTGCTGCTGGACGAACCCACGAACCATCTGGACCTGGCCGCCACGCAAGCCCTGGAGGAAGCGTTGGCGACATACCCCGGCGCGCTGATCGTCGTGTCGCACGACACCGAGTTCCTGGCGGCGCTGGCGCCCACGCACCAATTGCGATGGGAGCAGGACGGCAAATGGTCGTTGTTCGAAGACGATCCTATATTTCCTGGGGTTATCCCGAATGCCGCCATACCAACAAATCGTCAATAATTCGCCAACGTTTTGTCATCGATCCGTCCCTGGTCCGCCTGCCCATGTCTGTATCCCTTCGGGACGCCATTGTTTCCTCTGCCCATCTGGCCACGTCCGCCCCGCAATTGTCCGAGGTGGAATTCGGCCTGATCATCGCGTCGCACGCGTTCAATCGCTGGATGGTGCGTTGCATGGCGTGCGCGGGCTTGCCCGACCTGACCTCGCTGGACATCCTGGTGCTGAACCACGTGTTCCACCGCGGCCGCGGCAAGAAGCTGGCCGACATCTGCTTCACGCTGAATGTTGAAGACACGCATTTGGTGAACTATTCGCTGAAGAAACTGGAGCGGCTGGGTGTGGTGCAAAGCGCAAAGACGGGCAAGGAAGTCTTCTACACCACCACCGACGCCGGCGCCGCCGCCATTCAGCGCTACGCCGAAGTGCGCGAGCAATGCCTCGTCAAATCGTTCATCGACTCGCCCGCGGCGGACGACGCCAGCCACCAGTTGGCCAACACCCTGCGCGCGCTCTCGGGCCTGTACGACCAGGCAGCCCGCGCCGCCACCTCGCTGTGAGAATCCACGTTGTCTAGCACTACCCCCGCCTCCTCCGCCCCGCTGCTATCCGTGCGCGGCGTATCGGTTGACTTCAATACCGACAACGGTGTGTTCCGCGCCGTCGACAACCTGGACTTCGATGTCCGGCCGGGCCGAACGCTGGCCATCGTTGGCGAGTCCGGCTCGGGCAAATCCGTGACGTCCATGGCGATCATGCGGCTGACGGATTACTCCAGCGGCCGCATCGCCACGGGCCAGATCCTGTTTCGCGACGACCAGGGCCGCGAAACCGATCTGACCAAAGCCAGCGACGAGCAGATGCGCGCCATTCGCGGCAACGACATCGCGATGATCTTCCAAGAGCCGATGACGTCGTTGAACCCGGTGTTCACGATCGGTGACCAGATTGTGGAAGCCATCATGCTGCACCAGCAGCTGTCGCGTTCCGCCGCGCGCCAATCGGCGCGCAAGCTGCTTGAGAAAGTGCGCCTGCCCGACGCCGAACAATTGCTGGACCGCTACCCGCACCAACTGTCCGGCGGCATGCGCCAACGCGTGATGATTGCGATGGCGCTGTCGTGCCAGCCGCGCCTGCTGATTGCCGACGAACCCACCACCGCGCTGGACGTCACCATCCAAGCGCAGATTCTGAACACCATCCGCGAATTGCAGCGCGACCTGGGCACCGCCGTCATCTTCATCACGCACGACATGGGCGTGGTGGCCGAGATGGCCGACGATGTGGTCGTGATGCTGCGCGGCAAAAAGGTCGAGCAAGGCACCGTTGACGAAATCTTCAATGCGCCCAAGCACCCCTACACGCGCGCGTTGCTGGCCGCCGTGCCGCGCCTGGGCAGCCTGACCGGCCGCGACCTGCCGCTGCGCACGCCGCAAACCGTGCTGGACGGCGACACGCTGCGCGAAGTGGGCGAAACCCGCGAGCAAGACACCGCGCGCTACGACGAACCGGTGCTGCGCGTGGACAAGCTGACCACCCGTTTTGACGTGGGCCACAACCTGTTCGGCCGCGTCACGCACCGCGTGCACGCCGTGGAAGAAGTCAGCTTTGACGTCTACCCCGGGGAAACGCTGGCGCTGGTGGGCGAATCGGGCAGCGGCAAGTCCACCATCGGCAAGACCTTGCAGCAGCTCGTCGCGCCGACCTCAGGCGCCGTGCGCTACAACGGCCAGGACATTTTCTCGATGGACGCCGCAGGCCGCCAACGCCTGCGCCAGGAAATCCAGTACATCTTCCAGGACCCGTACGCGTCGCTTGACCCGCGCAAAACGGTGGCCTTCAGCATTGCCGAACCCATCCGCACGCACGGGCTTTTGCATGGCGAAGACGCCATCGCGCGCCGCGTGGGCGAACTGCTGGAGCAAGTGGGCCTGAAGCCCGAGCACGCCAAGCGCTACCCGCATGAATTCTCGGGCGGCCAGCGCCAACGCGTGTGCATCGCGCGCGCGCTGGCCAGCAACCCCAAGCTGATCATTGCCGATGAATCCGTGTCGGCGCTGGACGTGTCCATTCAGGCGCAGATTCTGAACCTGCTGATGGATCTGCAAAAAGACCGCGGCCTGTCCTACCTGTTCATCACGCACGACATGGCGGTGGTGGAGAAAGTCAGCCATCGCGTGGCGGTGCTGTACCTGGGCCAGATCGTGGAACTGGGCACGCGCCGGCAGATCTTTGAATCGCCGCAGCATGCCTACACCCGCAAGCTGCTGGCCGCCGTGCCGGTGGCCGAGCCCGGCCGCCATATTGATACGTCGCTGATCGAAGGCGAAATCCCCAGCCCGGTGCGCCGCGTGGGCGACGAGCCGGCCATCATTCCCCTGATCGAATTCGCGCCCGGCCATCAAGTGGCCCGCGCGGCGTGAAGACAACCTCTTTTTTCCTCGGTGTGATCCGAGTTCCCGTCCCTGGAGCGAACATGCAATTCCTACGCACCACCTTCACCGCCACCGCCCTGACCCTGGCGCTGGGCGGCGCGATGCCCGCCGTCTTCTCGACCGCGCATGCCGCTGGCACGCTCAGCGTGGCCATCAACCAGGACCCGGGCAGCTGGGACCCCATCGACACCTTCGTGACCTTCTGGGGTTCCGTGGGCGGCAACCTGTATGACGGCCTGACGATGCGCGGCGCCGACCTGAAGCTGCAACCGGGCCTGGCCACCAGTTGGGAGTACCTGGACGAGAACAAGCGTCTGCGCTTCAAGCTGCGCGAAGGCGTCAAGTTCCACAATGGCGAACCCTTCAACGCCGAAGCGGTGAAGTTCACGTTCGAACGCCTGCTGGGCGCCGAAGGCGCCAAGGGCCCGCAAAAGTCCAACTACGACTCCATCGGCGAGATCAAGGTCGTGGACGAATACACCGTGGACTTCATCCTGAAGCAGCCCGACCCGGTTCTGTTGACCAAGCTGGCCGGCTACGGCGCCATGATCGTGCCGCCGAAGTACATCAAGGAAAAGGGCGAGGACTACTTCAACACGAACCCCGTCGGCACCGGCCCGTTCAAGTTTGAAAGCTACCAGCCCAAGGTCAACGTGACGCTGGCCCGCAACGATGAGTACTGGGGCGGCAAGCCCAAGCTGGACAAGGTGGTCTACCGCTTCATCAGCGAACCCGGCACGCAAGTCGCCGAGCTGCAAGCCGGCCGCATCGACGTGGCCACGCTGATCCCGCTGGGCCTGATCGAGACCGTGAAGAAGTCCGGCAACGCCGACGTCATCTCGACCGGCGGCCCCGTCGCCTTCGCCCTGCGCTACAAGACCACGGGCGGCATCACGCAGAACCGTGACGTGCGCCGCGCGCTCATCATGGCGGTCGACCGCGAAGCCATCGTCAAGCAGCTGCTGCTGGGCCAGGCCAAAGTCATCGCCAGCTTCCAGGGCCCGCAATCGTTCGGCTACAACCCCGAGCAAAAGCCCCTGCCCTTCAACCCCGCCGAAGCCAAGAAGCTGCTGGCCTCGGCCGGCGTGAAGCCGGGCGCCACCGTGCAGATCGACGTGCGCGGCAGCGATTCCAACTTCCGCGAAGTGGCCCAGGCCGTGTCGGGCTACCTGCAAGCCGTGGGCGTGCGCGCCACCATCAAGCCGTATGAAACCGGCGTGCTGTTGAATGACATCATCCCGGGTGGTAAGACGGGTGAGATGTGGCAGAACCAATGGGGCGGCTGGACGTATGACTACGACAACACCGCGTACCTGATGTATCACACGGGCCAGAAGTGGAACCCGTATGACAACGACGCCAAGCTCAACGGCATGCTGGAAGCGCAACGCACCGTTTATGACGTGAAGAAGCGCGAAGCCATGCTGCAAGAGATCGCCGCGTATGTCGCCGACCAGGCGCTGGAGCTGCCGCTGTACAGCCTGAACACCATCGTGGGCGTGAACAAGCGCGTGAAGAATCTGGAAGTTCCGGGTGACATCCGCTTCCGTTTCCTTGACACCAGCGTGGAGTAAATCCCCCGAAGCGCTCGCGCGCTTCCCCCGCAAGGGGCATGCCCGCGGCCCGGCACAGCCGGCCGCGCGGCACCTTCCAGGCGGGGCAACGCAGCATTAACATTACTGATCCGCCCGGGTGCAAACCGGGGCGGCGCCTCATGACCGGATTTCTCATTAAACGCGTGTTGCAGGCCGTCTTCGTGATTGTCGCCGTGACACTGCTTGTCTCTTATGCCGTACGCCTGACCGGCGACCCCGCGCTGATGCTCAGCCAGGGTTCGGGCAGCGTCACTGAACAAGACCTGGCCAACATCCGCCAGGCGCTGGGCCTGAACCGCCCGTTCCACGAGCAATACCTGTCATACATGCAGGGCCTGTTGCACGGCGATTTTGGCCGCAGCTTCATGGGGGGCACGTCTGTCGCCAAGCTGATTGGCGACGCCCTGCCCGCCACGCTGATGCTGGCCTTCACGTCGCTGATCGTGTCCATCCTGATCTCGCTGCCGCTGGGCATCCAGGCGGCCATCAAGCGCGGCAAGTCCACCGACCAGGCCATTCGCATCCTGTCGCTGGTGGGCTTGTCGTTCCCCAACTTCTGGCTGGCGCTGATGCTGGTGCTGCTGCTGTCAATCACGTTCCCGCTGCTGCCGCCATCGGGCTGGAGCGGCCCGGCCAGCCTGGTGCTGCCGTCCTTGACGATGGCCATCATTCTTAGTGCCACCAACATCCGCCTGGTGCGCACGACGATGCTGGAAACGCTGTCGGCGCAATACATCATGGTGGCGCGCAGCAAGGGCCTGAAGGAACGCGTGGTGCTGTACAAGCATGCGCTGCGCAATTGCGCGATTCCGCTCATCACGTATCTGGGCCTGCAATTTGGCGGCCTGATCGGCGGCATCGTCGTGATTGAAATGGTCTTCAACTGGCCCGGCCTGGGCACGCTGGCGTTTGACGCCATTTCCGGCCGCGACTACCCGGTTCTGCAAGGCACGGTCACCGTGCTGGCAACCGTCATCGTCCTGGTCAACCTGATCGTCGACATCGCCTACGGCATCGTCGACCCCCGTATCCGCACGCGGTAAGCCTTATGCAGACAACCCCTACTACCGCCGCCGCGCCCAAGCCTATCAAGCCGCGCAGCCGCTACCGTTCGCTGGAATTCGTGCTGGGTGCGGTGCTGACCGGCGTCATGATCCTGCTGGTGCTGACATCGGGGTGGATTTTCCCCGATGGCGGCGAATCCATGGACCTGGCCGCCCGCCTGATGGCGCCGTTCACGTCGGCCGCCCATCCCTTCGGCACCGACCCGCTGGGCCGCGACGTGCTGGCCCGCGTCATCGTCGGCGGCAAGATCTCGCTGATGGTGGGCTTTGCGTCCGTGATTGGCGGCGCGCTGCTGGGCATCGTCATGGGCCTTATTGCCGGCTACTACCGCGGCTTCTGGGACATGATCGTCATGCGCTTTGCCGACGTGCAACTGGCGCTGCCGTTCATCCTGGTGGCCATCACGTTCATCGCCATCCTGGGCGGCGGACTGTTCAACGTGATCTTCTTCATGATCGTGTCGCAATGGGTGCAGTATGCGCGTCTGGTCCGCGCCCAAGTGCTGGCGCTGCGTGAACGCGAGTTCGTGCTGGCTGCCCGCGCCTTCGGCGTGCGCGACCTGGCCATGATCCGCCACCACATCGTGCCCAACCTGCTGGGCCCGCTGGTGATCCTGATGACGCTGAACGTCGCCAACAACATCCTGCTGGAAAGCAGCCTGACCTTCCTGGGCCTGGGCGTGGACCCGATGATTCCCAGCTGGGGCGGCATGCTGGCCGATGGCCGCACGTATATGCAGACCGCATGGTGGGTCAGCGTCTTCCCGGGTCTGGCGATCATGCTGACCGTGCTGGGCCTGAATCTGCTGGGCGACTGGTTGCGAGACCGTCTGGACCCGACCGGAAAGGTGTAAAAGATCAGATGCCCCGCAAGGGGCATTTGTCTGTGCATCAGATACGCAAGAACCCGAAGGAACATGAAGCATGTCTTTGCTTGAAAAAACATTCGACCGCACGCTGGACGCCTGGACGCACGCCTACATGGCCCCGGCCTGGCGCGGCGCGGTCGTGGAAGGCTGGCTGTTTGAAGGCGTGGATGCCCGCCGCGCGGCGGAAGCCCGGCTGGCCCAGGCGGGCGTCACGGCGCGCTTTCGCAGCGCGTACAAGCCGCTGGTGCACTTCTTCCTGGAAGAAGCCGACCGCGACGGACTGGTCTCCGCCCTGGTGCGCTACCCGCTGCACGAACACGCGCAGGCCAAGCGCTTCACGCTCGAAGCCTACCCGCTCGTCGCGCTGATGGAAGGCGTGCGCGTCACGATGCAAGCCGGCGCGTCCGACCTGCACTACGACGTCACGCTGACCTATGCCGATGGCCGCCGCGTGGATACGCGCGTCTTCGCCCCCAACCTCGTTGGCCATGCGCAGGACGGCAAGCCGGAACTGTCACCCACGGGCTGGCTGCGCGTGCGCGACGCCGAGGGCGCCATTCAGACCGACGCCGCCCAGACCACCGAATACCAGCAGGTATTCCGCAGCATCGTCGACACGGTGCGCAACCACGCCTGGGGCGCGCACGAGCCCTACTTCGACCGCCTGGAAATTCGCGTTGACCTGCCCGGCATGGACTTCGCCTTGCCGGTGGACGAAGAAATCGTCAGCACGTTTGAAGCGCTGCACGAAGATATTTATTTTTCGTTGCTGGAACACTTCCAGCAACATTCCGGCCGCCCGTCCGGTGACCGGGGCTTGCAGCCCGGCCAGATCATTCCCGACATCCGCCGCCACGATGGCGCGGCGCGCGTGCAGATCTCGCTGGAGCCGTTCGCCGCCGTTGCCCCCGTCACGCCGGTGCTGCCGGATGCGCCGCTCGCGGCGCGCCGTGAACCGCTGTCGGCCGCGCAGATTGCCGGTTGCATGGCGGCGTTTGGCGGAGACGACTTCCAGGCCGTGTCGCGCCAGGGCCGCCCGGTGCTGGGCACCTATGTGCGCGGGCCGGGTCCGGCGGTATTCATCTCGGGTGCGCAACACGCCAACGAGACGTCGGGCGTGGTTGGCGCGTTGCGGGCGGCGCAAGCGCTGGCTGCCAGCGGCAATGCGCACTTCGCGCTGATCGCCGCCGAAAACCCCGACGGTTACGCGCTCTTTAACCGGCTGCGCGAACACCATCCGCGCCACATGCTGCACGCCTCGCGCTACAGCGCGCTGGGCGACGACATCGCATACCGCGAACACGCGCCGTACTTTGAACGCGACGGCCGCCACCAGGCGCAGGCGATCAGCGGCGCGCAGCTGCACATCAACCTGCACGGCTACCCCGCGCATGAATGGACGCGTCCGCTGTCGGGCTACCTGCCCCGCAATTTCGAATTGTGGACGGTGCCCAAGGGCTTCTTCCTGGTGCTGCGCCATCACCCGGGCTGGGGCGAACGCGCGCGCCGCCTGATCGAAGGCGTCACCGCCCGGCTGGCCCGCAATGTGCCGGGCCTGGTGGAATTCAACGCGCGCCAGCTGGAACTGTTTCATGCGCATGCGCTGGAAAGCGGTTTCGACGTCATGAATGGCATCCCGGTGCAGATCACGGAAGGCAATCGCGAGGAACTGCCGCTGGCGCTGATTTCGGAATTTCCAGATGAAACGGTCTACGGCGACCGCTTCGTTTTCGCGCATACTGTGCAAATGGAAACCGTCCTGGCGGCCACCGAGCTGTACCGTTCAGGGCTGTAAGCATCAATAAGAAAATGAATATCCGAGAACGCAATCACGGCGACGATCTGGCCCTGGCGGACATCTGGCTCCGCTCGGTGCGCGCCACGCATTCTTTCCTGACGGAAAAAGAAATCCAGGCCATGTACCCGCAGGTGCTCAACACCTATCTGCCGTCAGTGCGCGTGTGGGTCTGTGAGGACGACACCGGCGAAGTCGCCGGCTTCATGGGCCTGACGGGCAACAAGGTCGAAATGCTGTTCGTGGACGCCAACAAACGCGGCAAAGGCGCGGGCCGCCGCCTGCTGAACTTTGCGCGTTCGCTGCACGGCACCTTACAGGTGGACGTGAATGAACAGAACCCGCAGGCGCATGGGTTTTACAAGCACTACGGGTTTGTGGACGTGGGCCGCTCCGCCCACGACGACGCCGGGCGGCCGTTCCCGATCATTCATATGACGCTGGCGGGGTAGTCGCCGGTTCAGCGGATACCGGGTGATTCGGGTATCCGCTTATCCGGTTATTCGGATATTGGGTTACCCGCTTACCCGCTTATCCGCCCGGCGAGCCGGCCATTTCGTGCCGGCTTCGCCACGCCTTTAGCGCCTGGCGATAATTTTCCATCGCCTCGTCGTACATGTCGTAGACACAAGGGATGCAGCCGCTGTTGCAGCATTCTTCGGGTGCGGGGCGTTCCGGGGGAACGGGCTGCGGGTCGTCGTCGGGAATAGTCGTCGCGCTCATGCGGGAATGTTAACGCTGCTGCGCAAGCGATGCTGCGCCCGCCTGCGCCTGACGTTGCCGCCATTCGGCCCGGCGGATCTCGTAGCGGACCTTGATATTGTCCTCATCCGACGCACTTCCCGCGGCCACGCTTTCACCCACATAACGCAAACCGGTCTTCTCCAGCACGCGGCGCGAGGCCACGTTGGAGCGTATGGCCACGGCCGACAACACCTCCACCGGCAGCAGCTTGAATCCCAACGCGATCAGCGCAGCCGCGATCTCGCCGGCATAACCCTGGCCCCAGCAATCAGGCTGAAACGCGTACGCCAGCTCTATCGCCCCCTGCTCGTCGGACACGGTGTACTTCAGGCCGGCACGCCCCGCCATTGCGCCCGTGCGCCGATCATCAAGCACGTACATGCCGTAGCCGTACTCCGCCCAATGCGAGACGTTCTGCGCCACATACAGCCGGCTGGCGGCGGCATCACGGGTGCCGCCCATCGTCGCCATCAGGTCGGCGTCGGCGTGCATCTGAGTGATGAAGGGCAAATGCCCCTGCCGCATGCGCTGAGCACGCAACCGGGGAGTCAGGAAAATGTCAGGAAAGACGGCGTGCGGCATGACAAATACGACAAAGAAGGAAACGCTCCATCATAGCGGCGCTTGGCCGCGCGCGGCATCCGCCTTTGTGGCAGATACCGCGCAGCGCCTATCGCCGCTTACTTGGACGGACGCGCGCGCAACGCGTCAGGCTTGTCGGCCTTCAGCGCATCCAGGATGCGCTTGCCGACGCGGCCATCTTGCGGCAGGTTGCGGCGTTCCTGTTCGGCGCGCACGGCGTCGCGCGTCTTGGCGCCGGGGATGCCGTCCGCTTCGCCCACGTCATAGCCACGGCCGTACAGCTCTTCCTGCAATTGCTTGATCTCGGCGCGGGACAGGCCGGGGTCGTCCGTTGGCCAGGCCGCGATGATGCCCGGGCGGCCCTGCAAGCGGTTCAGCAGCAGCGACACGGCCAAGCCATAGCGGCGCGACTGGTTGTAATGCAGGATGGCGTCGAAGTTCACCGTCGCCAGGAACACCGGGCCCTTGGAACCGGTGGGCGCGAACAGATAGGCCTGCTCGTCATTGCCCGACGGCAACTTCAACACCGAACCGTCGCCCTGCTTCAAGCCCGCCTGCGCCCACTGCGCGATGGTGCGGCGGTCTTGCGAGCCCACGTACTCCGCGTCGGGTTCGGGCGGAATCGCCGCGGCCAGCTCGGCCGGCACGCGCACTTCCACCACTGCCGGCAAGCCATGCGTCCACTTGGCGCGGCGCTTGCGCAGGTGGTTGGCCGTGGACGCCAGCGCGTCAGGCAAGGAGTTGTAGAGATCGATCCGGCCATCGCCGTCGCCATCGGCGGCCAATTCATAGAAGGACGTCGGGATGAACTGGGTCATGCCGAACGCACCGCTCCACGACCCCACGAAGTTATCGGCGGGCACAGTGCCGTCGCGCAGCAGGCGGACGGACGCGTAGGCATTCTTTTCCCACAGCGTCTTGTTCTCGGTGCACGCGCGCGTCAGCCAGGCGTTCAAGACATCGGTCTTACCGATCTGCCGGCCGTAGTTGGTTTCGATGCCGAAGATGGCGACGAGCGTGGCGGGGTCGACTTGATACTGCTGGCCGATCGCATCCAGCTGCGGCCCCACCTTCTTCATCACCGCGCGGCCATCGTTGACCCGTTCATCATCGACGGTCTTGGCGATGTAGTCCCACCAGCTCTCACGCCCTTCGGGCTGGCCCTTGGCGGACGCCACCGTCGTGGGCAGCAGCTTGGCGTTGGCGGTGTACTTGTCCCAATCGGCCACGGTCAGCCCGTTGGCGGTTGCGCCCTTGCGCAGCTTGGCGATGCAAGCCTTGGTGTCGAGTTCGCTCGGGATGATGACGGTGGGCGCGGCGGGGGCAGCGGTGGCGGCCGGTGCCGCGGTGGCGGGTGCTGCGGTAGCGGGTGCCGCGGCGGCCGGTGCCGCAGTGGCGGGTGCGGTGGCGGGTGCCGTGGCCGGTGCTGTGGCGGCCGGTGCCGCGGCGGCCGGCGCCGTTGCAGGGGCCGCCGCCGGCGTGGCGGCCGACTCTTGCGCTTTGACGACGTCGTCGAAGCTGCGCTTGGGCGTCAATGCGGGCTGCGGCGCTGCGGGTGTCTGCACCCGCGAACCCGTCGCGGACGATGGCGATTGCGCGTGTGCGGCGCTAGCACCTGCCGCCATCAGGGCGGCGGTTAGCAGCACGCGGGACAGGGGTTCGATTCGAAAGCCTGAAGAACGCTGACGCATGGTATTCCTGAAAAATCGAAGTCAGCCCGGATCGTACCGCGACCAGCCGCCGAAATCGAACCCTGGGGCGGCTGAGCCATCAGGCGGTTTGCCGCCCGCCCAGCACAACCGGCGGCGCGCGCAGCACGCGCAGGCAGTAGACCATCGCGATCACGCTGAACAGCGCGAAGCCCAATGTCTGGCCCAGCATCACGCCTTCGGGTCCGCCGTAGTGCGCGCCCAGCCAGACAAACGGCAAGGTTCCCACCGTGGACCGCAGCCAGCCGATCACGGTGGAATATGTGGCGTATCCCAGGTTGTTGAATACGGCGATCGACACGAAGAACAGGCTGTTCACCGCCCACGCAAAACTGCCGTAGCGGCAGAAGAACAGGATCAGGTCGCGCCCCGGCCCGGTGACCTGGAACCAGTCCGGCACCCAAGGCGCCAGCACGGCCAGCACGGCGGCTGCGGCAAAGCCATAGAACAATGCCCAACGCGTCGTGATGCTGACAGTCTGTTTCACGCGGTCCCATTGGCCCGCTCCCAGGTTCTGCCCAAGAATGGGGCCAATCGCGCCCGGCAGCACGAAGAACAGCGAATACGCCAGTTGCAGCACGCGATCGACCACCGTGGCGCCCGCCATGACGCTCGGCCCGAAGCTGGCATAGGTCGACACGGTGAAGATGACCGCCGCCGGGGTCGCCAAGGTGGTCAGCGCAGCAGGCAGCGCAATCTTGCCGATGGCCGCCAGGTCGGCCCGCAGCGCGCGTCGGGCAGGCCAGACCACCAGACGATGCTTGCCAAACACCAGCCAGGCGCCCAGCGCCACGGTGGCCAGCCGCCCCACGCCACTGGCCCAGGCAATCCCTTCCATGCCGCCATCCAGTACAAAAATGACGATCGGGTCCAGCACCGCCACCGTCGCCGTACCGGCCAGCAGCACCCACATGGATTGGCGCCCGCGCCCTGACGCGCGCAACAGGTTCGACAGCATCATGCCCACGCCCATCACCATCGCAAACGGCGTGGTGATCAGGACGTAGGACAGCAGGTGTTCGCGCACGTCCTGCTCCAGCCCGATGGCGGCGGTGAACGGCCCGATCGCCGCCAGAAAGATCGCCCCGGCCGCGAGCGCCGCGCCCGCCATCAACACCAGCGACGCGCCGGCCAGCGTGCGCGCCCGCATCGCATCCCCCGCGCCCAAGGCCCGCGAGACCAGCGCGGCGCCGCCCACCGTCACGCCTATGCATATCGACGTAATCGTGAACTGCGTCATCGACCCGAACCCTACGGCGCCCAGCACCGCTTCGTCCTTCAAGGTGCCCAGATACAGCAGCGACAGAAACTCCACCGCAAACACGGCGAGCATGCTGGCCCAGCCGGTCATGATCATTTCAAAGACGTGCGGCCCCAGCGGCCCTGACACAAAGCGCGCGCGCGGGTCGCCGGTGGCGGGCTGGGCCGGTAAGGTCAACGCCGTGACCTATCGGGCCGAGGGCTGCGCACGCAGCGCCTGCAAGCGGGCGATCGCGCCTTCGTCGCCCTGCGCGGCGGCGGCCTCATACCAGCGCATCGCTTCCTTCATGTCGACCGGCTCCAGCATCATGCCCTGCATGAACTGCGCGTCTGGGTTGCCCCGCTGCGCGTCGGCCAGCAACGCCCGCTGGGCCAGCGCATCCTGCCGCGGCGACTCCCCGTAGATCTGCATGTCGCCTTCTATCTGGTCACCGACGAGGGAACGCAGGGACGGCGGCGTATGCGCAAATTGATCACGCCAAAAGAGTGCGATCAGCACGACGAAAACCAGCAGGGACAACAACGCAAGGATCAGATTTTTACGAGTCATTGAAGCGAGGGGGGAACAGGGGGAATGGCGGAATGGGGTGATTGCGTAAGGGGTGATTGCGTAAGGGGTAATTGCGTAAGGGGTGATTGCGGAACAGGACAACTCCATCATGGCGCAATTGCCCAATGTCATCAGCGCGTCACGCGCCGCGGACGCCGCACAACATGCCGGAACCGCGGCGTCAGGGCGCGACCCGTGCAAACCAAACCTGGGACACGCTGCCTTCGTTGGAATACCAGGGCAGCATACCGATGCTGTCGGATTCCCGTTGCACGGTCACGAGCAAACCACCCGCGTCCGGACGGAATATTGCCACGTGCCGCATCACGCCCATGGATTCGTACTGGCGCCAGTCGTTGCGCACGCTGACCCACAAGCGGCCTTGCGTGCAACCGGTGTGCCGACGGACGCCGTCGGGCCGGTTGGCGTTGGCGTCGCCAGACAAGGCGGCGGGGTCCTGCGCCCCATTCAGCATCGGCAACTGTGCGGTCGAACGCGCGCCCTGCCCGTCTTGCGCCGACACGCGCCATCCACCTTCCACGCGGGCCAAGGCCACGGTGGCCTCGGGCGTCGAGCGCCACTCAGGCAGAAGCGTATCGCGCATACCCGGCAGATCCAGCGTATACAAAAAGAAGTTGCGCAGGTCGTTCAGGGCCGTGGTCTCGCGGTCGCCCGAACGGAATTCGCCTTGCGCCCGGTACGTGCCCGTCAGGTCCGGGCATTGCGCCGGATCGGACGGCAACACCACCGGCGTTCCGCTTTTGAACGACGGCCATTTGACCGACACCTCGTCCACGCGCGACACGCCGCAAGCACTCAAGGCTGTCACTAACACGCCCGCCCCGGCCACCCGCAGCACACGCCGCGGCCGCTTGACGGATATCGTCGAATTCATGGCTCGCTGTCTCCCTTTCCGGCCCCCGCGTTATCCCTTGGTTCGCATGGCGACGCCCACGGTTTGCCCGGCGACGAACTATATCTGAATCCCGCCCCGCCGTTGCCAAGCGTCCGGCGGGAGAGAATAATCGGCACATCGCCACCGATCCGCGCCATGACACCGTTCCGAGGCAAACTCCGCATCCGGCACCTGGAAATCGTGCTGACCGTTTCCGAGCTGGGCAATTTGTCCAAGGCGGCGGCGCAGCTGCACAGCACGCAATCGGGGCTGTCGCGCGCCATCGCAGAAATTGAAGAAGTGGTTGGCGCGCGCCTGTTCGAACGCACCGCCAAAGGCACCACCTGTACGCCGCTGGGCGAGGCCATGTGCCGTCACGCCCGCCTGCTGCTCACCGACTTCCGCAAGGCAGAGATCGATCTGGCCGCGGTATCGCGCGGCGATGAAGGCAGCCTGACCGTCGGATGCTTTTCCATGTTCGCCGGCTGGCCCGTGGCCGAAGCCGCCCGCGCGTTCCGCCAAGCCTATCCCCGCATCACCCTCACCATCGAGATCGGCACGCACGAAAGGCTCATCGAAGATCTGGACGCGGGCGGCGTGGACGTGCTGATCAGCCGGTTCACATCCACCGTCAACCCGCAGATCTATCGATCAACCACCTTGCTGGAAGATTCGGTGGTGCTGGGCTGCGCCACCCACCATCCGCTGGCGGGCGTGCCAGACACCACCCTGGCCGACTATGTCGCCTACCCCTGGCTCACCGCATTGCCCGGCAGCCGCATCCGAGGCGAGCTGGAAATGTCACTGCGCCAGGCCGGCCTGCGAATTCCGGATATGATCGGCGCCCTGTCTTTGGAATTTGGCCGCGAAATGCTGCGGGACGGGCAAACCCTGTGGATGCTGCCAGGCAGCGTCGCCGCCGTGCAGCAAGCGCGCGGCGAACTGTTCATGCTGCCGGCCCGCCCCGCCCTGCGGAAATCGCCGCTTGCCGCAATCTGGCGCCGCGACCGCCCCAGCACCCGCCAGGCACGCGCCTTTGCGGCGCAAATGCAGCTTGCCATCCAGGCAGACCACATCGCCCTGGCCGCCTGAGCGGCCCACGTTTTTGCTTTACCTTTTTGATCGGAGCACCCATGTACGACTGGCTCAACGCACTGCCCAAGGCGGAACTGCACCTGCACCTGGAAGGCTCGCTCGAACCCGAGCTCTTGTTCCAGCTGGCGCAACGTAACGGCGTGGCGCTGCCCTGGCCAGACATCGACGCCCTGCGCGGCGCCTACAACTACGGCAATCTTCAGGAATTCCTGGACCTCTATTACCGGGGTGCAGACGTCTTGCGCACGGAACAAGACTTCTACGACCTGACTTGGGCGTACCTGCTGAAGTGCCGCGAACAAAACGTCGTGCACACAGAACCCTTCTTTGACCCTCAAACGCACACCGACCGCGGCGTACCCTTCGCCGTCGTGTTGAACGGCATCAGCCAGGCCTTGAAAGACGGCCGCGAAAAACTTGGGGTTACCAGCGGACTGATCCTGAGCTTCCTACGCCACTTGCCGGAAGCGCAAGCCATGCGCACGCTGGAAGAAGCCCTGCCCTTTCGCGACGCCTTCATCGCCGTCGGCCTGGACAGCAGCGAAAAAGGCTTTCCCCCGCGCCTGTTCCAACGCGTGTTCGACCGCGCCCGCGCCGAAGGCCTGCCCGCCGTGGCCCACGCGGGCGAGGAAGGCCCGCCTGAATACATCTGGGAAGCGCTGGACTTGCTGAAGGTGCTGCGCATCGACCACGGCGTGCGCGCCGCCGAAGACCCAAACCTGATCGCGCGCCTGATCGACGAACAAATCCCGCTTACCGTCTGCCCGCTGTCCAACACCCGCTTGCGCGTGTTCGAACACATGCGCGAGCACAATATTCTGTCGCTGCTGGACGCCGGCGTGAAAGTCACCGTCAATTCCGACGACCCGGCGTATTTCGGCGGCTACGTCAACGAGAACTTCCACGCGCTGTATGAACATCTGGGCATGTCGAAAGCCCAGGCGCAGGCCCTGGCGGACAACAGCCTGGATGCGCGCATCGCGAAGTAAAGGGCCGGACGGAAGGCGGATGGCCAAGGGCGCGGGGCCACCAGCGCGGCTAACGGCACACGGCTAAGGGCGCACGGCTAAGGGCGCACGGCTAACGGCGCGCTGCGCGATTCCTTATCCATCGCTTCCGGCCACTCCACCCGGGGCGCCCAACGCAACGCCAGGTTGTACGCCGGCACGTCGTTCGCATCCCGCGGTTCGATGTCGCACAGCGGCAAGGCTTGCGGGCCTTGCTGCATGTAGGTGCAGACGTAGGCCCAGAGGTTGTCCAGGTCTTGGTTGTAGGTGCTGAGGTGGAAGCGTTCGATGACGTCGTTGGTGTTGGGTTTGACGATGGCAATCGATACGCCCCACTTGATCATCAAACCGCCGCCGGAGGTCGCGCCCCATTGTTCCCAGACTTCTGCACGGACGTCGTCCCAGGGGTAGCTGGCGGTGGTGACATACCAGCGGGTGAAGGGGTTCCACCAGACCATGTGGAAACCGTAGACGTAGATGCGGCGGCGGGCGCGGTTGAAGCGGATGGGGAGGTCGCGTGGGGGGGAGACGTCGAAGCGATAAGCGAGGTAGGCCGTCGTGGAGAGTATTCCGAAGAACAGCAGCTCTGTCACTATGAAGTCAAAGCTGTGTTCAACCCCTCCTCGACTTAAGAGAATAAGTGGTCGCCTTCCTAGAAAATATGCGCAAAGTGGCACAAACAAGAGCAACAAGCCGCGAATGGTGGACGAACGCCTCGACAGTTCCATATATATGTCATCAACATGGTTGGGCGCGTCCTCCCGCAACGTTGCCGCAGCCTCGGGGGGATCATTAGGTCCCGGTAGATCGCGTTGCCATCCTGCGCAGGGCGGATGGAGTTTTGATCTGGCCATTATGCTTCCTCGGTCATGCTGATGCGGGCGTAGCCGGTAAGGTCGTCCTTATCTGGCCAAAATGTAATTTCGGCTGTAGCGCTCTTAATGCTGTGCAATGGCCCAAGCCAATACCGGCAACTCAGAATTGGCAGCTCCTGAGTTGGTAAGCGCTGATCATTCGCAGTCAGATGCCTAAACTGTCCCAAAGTGGGTGCTCCGGTCGTGCTGTTGTGATGCATAGCGGCCAGCACATCCTCTGACAACTTTGGAAGACGCCGCCCTCCACGTTCAACGCCGAAGCGTTCTACCAGAAGCTTGAATTCGAAGCGCGAAATCATTGGATCGAAGCCAGGAAGCACGATGCGATAGCCAAGCTCTGTTCCCGATTCGATCCCACCCGTTGCCTTTATTACCAAAATATCCGCCGTCAAAAGCGTATCTGCGTCCATTGCGCGCTGGGCGGAATGAAAGCCCAGGGTCGCGTCCATGCCGATGAAAGCCGCATTCAATGCCGACATTGCCGCGTCCATTTGATCGGCATTTTCCCAGCGTCGTTCACGCTCTGCCCTACCGAAGTAGGAGCAACGGGCCCACAACTCGAAACTATCCGACTCCAATCTCTTGGCTATTTTTCCTATTACAAATGCAGTGATTCCGAGTGCGATGCCAATACCCAGCGCCCCTAGCAATGCACCTCCCCTCGCGGCCCCTATTGCGCTAGAGACTGCACCTCCGATCGAAAGCGAGCCGCTAATCAGATACCTCCGTCCTGCGCTGATATCACCTACGCTGTTGGCGCGCTTCTCCGCCGCAAAACTCGCCATCCCATCCGCCACCCCTCCCAACGCCGCTATCACTCCCCCCGCCTTGATCAGGTTCTTCCCCATCCCAATCGCCCGCGCCACCGCCCCGCCGTCGGCCGCCGCCACCCGTCGCATAAACGGCTGCACGCTTTCCGCGCCAATCCTTAGCGTCAACCCACCCGCCTCCACGCCCGCTCCCAGCAACCCCACTCCCGCCCCGTACAACGCGGCCATCGCTTCGGGGTGCCTTGCCCCAACGGTCTCGCGCGCCGCGTCCAGGCTGGTACGCACGCTGTCATGCAGGAAATACAGGCTAACGAGCGACAGCGCGCCATAACCCGATCCCACCGACAATCGCTTCAGGCTCGTCAGGCTGTTCTTGGCGAACTCCTGCGCGTGCGCCGCGCTTAGCTCCAAGCCCTTCAGCAAATGGGCAGCAGGGGCTTCCAGGTTTTTCATGCCGGCCGAGATCTTGCGCATTGCGCCGTGGGCCGCTTTTTGCGCCGCATCTTCTGCTTTGCGGGCGGCTCCTTCCACGTGACGCGCAACGCTTTCCACTTGGCGCGCAACGCTTCCGATTTGGCGCGCGGCGCTTTCTACTTGATTTCCCGCGACGGTCGCGAAGGCGTTGATTCGCTTTCTGACGTCTTCCGCACTGCCTTCCACCCACAGCGTCACATCGATCAACACGTTACGCACCGCTGGATCAGGGATGCTGATCAAGCCTGCGAAGACAAACGCGCGTACGCGCCGGCCGGCGTCTTGTCGCAAGGTTTCGGCAGCGCGTTGCAGTTCTTCCGCGCAGATGGACAGCAGCTCCCCCACTGTGAGTTGAATCACCACCTGGGTCATCTGCGCATTGCGGTACAGCCACGCTCCGCTCATCTGGACCGCGTCGACGGCGGCTTTGGAGCCGGCGTTCAGGTGTTGATGCAGACGCTTGCTGGCGCCGTGCATGGCGGTGAGCAGTTGGTCGGCGGCGTCGGCGGCGCGGCCTTCTCGCCATGCGCCGATTTCCTTGCTGCTGATGATGCTTTTGACGGCGTCAAAGTATTTTTTACCGGCGTCATTGGCCACGGTTCCCGCGCCGAAGATCGGAATAAAGGTGGTTTGCAAAAAGGTTTGATGGCCGTTCAAGGCCAGATAGGCGGCGCTGTTGGGATCGCTTAGCAGCGCGCGCCACGCGGTGCCGGTCGGGCCCAGGGTTTCGGGTTCATCCGACTTGGCATCAGACGCCGGCATGGCATCCGTGATGCCGCCGTCCAAACAAGCACTCACCGTCATCAAGCGCAACTGCCGCGAACGTTCATCGGTGTCGGAATAATCCATCGCCACGATGCGCTTCCACGCCGCGCTGCCGATCACCTGCGCCCAATCCTTGCCATACGCGTCGATGTCGTTTTCAAAGCGCTTGATGTCCCGGTCGTACCGCGCCTGAAAACTTGCCCGGCCTTGGCGGCGCGGTTCGGTGGGCGGATTCGTTTCCCAATAGCGTTCCTTCAATCGTTCGACGCGGTCGGTGATCTTGGCTTGCATGCGCTCTTGCCGATCAAGCTCGGGGTCCCGGAACACGGGCGGCGTGCCGGACTCGCTGGGCATCAGGTCCATCAATGACACGGTGCTAGCCATCGTCTCGGCGTCGGCCTGTACGGCGTACAGTTGCTGAATCGCCAGCAGGCACTGCGAGGTCAAATAGGCGTACCGGCGTTCCGGCGCCTCGGCCCACAATCGCTTTTGCGTGTAGGCGGCGAGCCGGACGTTGTTGAGCTCTTCCGCCATGCCGATGGGATCGGACAGGATCAGCGCGCTTACGCCTTGGGGCAAGCGGTGTTGCCGTTCCATCAGCGTCAGGTAATTGCGCATGCCTGCGGCTTGTTCCCCGCGCGATGACCAGCCGTGCACACTGCCGAAGTCATCAACGCCGCTGGCGTATTCGGCCACGTGTTCGTTCAACCGATGCGTATGTTCCAAGCCTAGCGCGGTGCCACCGGCCGTGGGATCGTCCCGCAGCTTCGGCAAGTCGACGATGACAAACCGCTGGGCGTAATCAGCGGCCAAGCCCGTGCCGGACTTGTACGCGTCCAGCACGGCCGCTGGCCATGGGTCTTGCGAATACGCGATCCAGGCGATTTTGTACTTATCAATGTCGATACCGATGAATGACGCCGGAAGATTGTGCGCGGCCTGGATGCAGCGCTCGGCCAACGGCGCGGGCTCGGTGCGGGGCATTTCATAGGGATTGAAATGCCGCATATGGCCTGCGTCAGTGACTTGATAGGCATGCCAGACCCTGCGGTCCAGCAGCACATAGACATAGCCCTTGCGCAAGATGCGCAGCGACGCTTGCAGACTGGGATGCGACAGCGCATGGCGCGCGCGCAAGAACGAACTCTGTGCCACCACCGCCGGGCGCAGCAGCAGGATCGGCAAGCCGTTGCGTTCGCAGGCGTTGCAGCTGCCGGGCGGCAAGGGCATGGTTTCTTCGACGATGTCGATAAGCTGTTGGCTGAGCGTCATGCGCCTTCCCCCGCTTCGTTCAGGTAGGCGGCGATGCGGCTCCACGCCACGTTGCCGTAAGCAGCCAGTACGCCGGATGCGTGTCCGGGCGTCGCGCGATGCAATGCGTCACGCAACGGTTCAAACCGCAGCAACTGCGGATGAATCGTCTCTTGATGCAGGGCGAGTGCCAGCAGGTCTTTGCTGTCCGTGACGCCACGTTGACGCGCCTGCCGGATCATGCGAAATGCCGACGCGGCGGCCTGCGGCGGCAGCAGCGTTCTGCCTTGCCATGGCCTGGGCGCAAACGACAGCGGCGCTTGCAACGCTCGACGCCATGCCGACAACAGCAACGCGATGAGCGCTGCATCCCTCTGCGCATCGCACGCAATCGCGGGAACCAGGGATGACGCGCCCGGCGCACCGTTCACCATGGCGATTTCTCCCCAGCTGGTGGGCAGCAGCCACGTGCGGATCGGCCACAACGCACTGCTCAGCGTGTCGGGCATCGCGGCGGCGAGCAGCTCCAGCCGCAACGGCTCGAACCATGGCGACATGCCGCCCGACGCGCTGGCCGAGAACGTCAAACAGCGCGCCGCAATATGCTCGGCCAAGGCGTCGGCGGACAGCGGGCTCAGCAGGCATCCACAGCCATATCGCTTGCGATGGCCGGTCTCGGCCAGCGCAAGCTGTTCCGTTCGATCCAGAAGATCCGCATCGGGCGCGTGGCCCGGCCCAGCCAACCGGACCAAGATCGGACACGCTCCAACCGTATGCGCCAGGTCCGGCCTGGGGACGCTGACGAGCGCGTCTTCGCCCAACGTGGCCGCAAGCGATGACGGGCTTAGCGCATACTCCGGCGCACAACCCGCCAGCGGGTCGACGAGCAAATAGACGAAATCGTCAGGCGCCCTGTGCGCGGCGATTCGTTCTGCGATGACTGTAGTGGCCATCACGAACGCTCCTGGCAGTCCGCCAACAGGCCTTCGACCGACTGCCCCGCCATGGAAACCGAATTGCCGCCGCCGCCCGACTGCGAAATCGGGCCTTTCAAGTGGATCGCCACGCCCTCGAACGTAATGCCTGAACCATCAATCGTGATCGTCCCGCCCGGCCCTTTAATGACAGCGCGCTGGGCGGACTGCAATTCATACACCACCGTCTTGCGCGCAATGCGCTGACCCGCATGCAGCTGATGATGCCCCTGCACGGTGTGTTCCACATTCCCGCCGGTGTCGATCCAGTGGTTGGCCGCAGTCTTGTCACGCCGGTTGTTGCCGACGTGTTCGGTGCGGTCTTTGCCCGTCATCACCGTGTGATTGCGCCCGATCGTCAGAAAGTCATCCTGTCCAATATCGTGACGCCGGTCGTGCCCGATGTGCACGTGTTCGTCATTGCCCACCGTTTCCTTGCGGTCGTGACCGACGACGATGGTTTCGTCATGCTCCACCTGTTCGCTGCGATCATGGCCGACGAAGGTGGTTTCGTTGTGGTTCACATGAATGTTCTGGTCTTTTTGCGCATGGACGTAGATCTCTTCCTGGTCCCGTTCGTCTTC